>JAGBAA010000091.1 GCA_017939795.1 Thermoguttaceae bacterium | reverse complement strand
TGTTTGACGGACTGTTTGACGGACTGTTTGACGGACTGTTTGACGGACTGTTTGACGGACTGTTTGACGGACTGTTTGACGGACTGTTTGACGGACTGTTTGACGGACTGTTTGACGGACTGGTTGACGGACTGGTTGACGGACTGGTTGACGGACTGTTTTTTGCGGCTCTCATTTCATGGACTTTAAAATGAACTGGACTCAAAAATTTTTTCGATCGGGAAACTTTCAGCGGGGAAGCCTGACGGCATTGGGGATCTTCTGCGGCATTTGTGCGTGGCTGATCTTCCCGGAAAATACCTCAGCGCAGGCGCAGTCCCAGGCTCCTTCCATCGGGTATGTTTATCCGGCGGGCGGTCAGCGAGGGACGACGTTTCGCGTCTTGATCGGCGGTCGAAAACTGGACGGCATTGAAAGCGTCTTTTTTTCGGGGGAAGGAGTTTCGGCTCGAGTCCTGAAACGGTTTCGGAAGGTCGCGATCACGAATCCGGAAGTCAGCCGGCCTGCACGACGGCTCTACGAGGAAGAATTTGCGCTTTTGGAGGTCCCGGAATCGGAACGTGCGGCAAAACGCGAGGAAATGCTTCGTGCCCGAGCTGCCCGGTATGCGGATCCGAATCGGACGGAGGATGAAAAAGCGGACCTGACGCCGGAAATGCTCGCAGAGGAACTGCCGTACTTTGATGAACTCCTGGATCGGCATGAGCCGGAGGATATTCAGCGGGTCTTCTGGGAGTACTTTTTCCAGCGGCCGGAACGGAAACCGAAGGAAACGCTCGCACAGGGGGTCCTTCTTGAAGTCACTATCGCTCCGGATGCTCCATGCGGGGACCGGCTGCTTTGGCTGCGTACGAAAAATTCGTCGTCGTTTCCTGCCGTTTTTCAGGTCGGCGACCTGCCGGAAGTGCGCGAGCTTGAACCGAACGACACGCCGAATCCTCCGAGCTACTGGGACAATGTGCGCAAAAAAACGATCCATTGGGTCCGGGCGGAACTTCCGACACTTTCGCTGCCGGTGATGGTGAATGGGCAGGTTCGGCCGGGAGACGTCGATCGATTCCAGTTTGAGGCGAAAGCCGGAGAACGTATCGTTCTGTTTCTGCTGGGACGCTATTTGGATCCGTATCTTGCGGATGCGGTCCCGGGATGGTTTCAGCCGATCCTGACGGTTTACGGACCGAACGGCACAAAAACTGCCTCGGCGTGCTGTTGGCGGAATGATCCGGATCCCGCCCTCGTTTTTGAGGCCCCGACGGACGGTGTGTACTGTGTTGAGGTCCAGGATTCTCTTTTCCGAGGCCGCGACGATTTCGTGTACCGCCTGGCGATCGGAGCATTTCCGTGGCTTGAGGCCGTTTATCCTCCCTGTGTGAAAGAGGGCGATGCGGGAAAGATCCAGCTTTTCGGCGTAAATCTTCCAGATGCAGAACTGGATCTCTCAAAACTGACGGCATTTCCAAACCAGGACGGCATCCCAATGGCGGAGATCCGCGAGTTGAACGGCAGACCGCTGATCCGACCACTGAGTCTTTGCGTCGAAAAAGAGACTCCGGTCGAAGCTGGTTCCGTGCAGGACGCTGCGTTTCCGTCGGTTTTTTACGGGAAACTTGAAAAGAACGGGCAGACTGCGGATTTCCGGTTTTCCGGAAAGGCAGGAGATCGCGTCGTCGTTGACGTGACGGCCTGTGCGCTGGATTCTCCGCTGGACGCCCGGCTGGAATTACGGGACGGGTCCGGAAATCTCGCGGCCGAGTGCGATGACCGCGCCGGAGCTGAAGGACCGAATCTTGGGCGTCGGACTCACCATGCGGATCCGTTCCTGAACGTCACGCTCCCGCAGGACGGAACGTTCACGGTCCGGCTCTCCAGTGTGCTGAGTCAGGGAGATCCCGCAAATATCTACCGGATCCGTTTTTCACGGCCGGAACCCGATTTTTTGGTCCTCGCAGAGGACGAAATGTTCACTTTTTCGCACATTTCGCGGATCCTTCGTCTGCGCGTCCATCGATTCCATGGTTTCGACGGACCGCTGGAAGTCTTTTCGGAAAGCCCCGATTTCGCCGTAGATGCCGGTCAGATCCCGGCTGGTGCGTCCGAGGCACTCTGCGTCCTGAGCGTTGATCCGAAGGTCTGGCCGGCCTCACTGCAAACAGACGGCGATCCGGCCCACTGGGACCAGCCGCTTCCTCTGAAAGTCCGCGCTGTCTTGGATGAAGCAGAAAGGAGGGATGGAGCGGATGAGACGAATGGGACAGACAGAGCGGAGAACACGCCGGAAACGTCAGTCTGCGGCCCCGCGGAGCAGAGGATCTGGGGATCCATGACGCGAGAGCAGGCGTTCATCTACTTTCATCAGATCCCGACCCGGCCGCTCACCTGTGCGTTCGTGGGAAAATGCCGAAGGAACGGGATGGTGCGGATCTCAAACGAGCCGGTGAAACTCTCGCTTGAAGGGGAGACCGAACTGCTTTTCATCTCCGACTGGTTCAAGAAACAGGCGGAAGAAAAAGGGAAACCGCTGAATGAGCTCAAGCCTGGAAAATGGCGGGTCCCGAACTACTGGTTTACTCTGCTCCCGGAATGTGAGGGGGTGGAATTGACGTCCCAGAATTTTTTCGGACAGTTCCTGAAACTGACGGTGCGGGTCACGGATCCGGAAAAAGCGAAACGAAACCGGGAGCTGATCTTTACCTACCAGTGGATCAAAGGGGAATTGGCGGATCCGGAACATCCGGTCGAACCGCTCGACGGCCCTCAGCCGCTGAAGCCGATCGACCCGAAAAAGAAACTTCCCGCTCCATTCTGTCTCCAGCCGATCCCGCTGGTTTGGGAATGACCGACGGAGCCTCTTCCTCCTTCGCTGAAAGTCTGGAGAAAGCCTGACGCAAGCAGAAAGAGAAACCCGAGATCCACGAAAAATGCGGAATTTCCGACGGAATTCTAAAAAATCCGTTTGCGTTTTTTCGTGTTTTTCGTGAATTTCGCGTCAGGCTGCGTCCTTTTCCTTTCATTTCTCCTTTCCATTCTTTTTCTCTTCCCGCCGTTCTCTCATCGTTCGCTCATTTCTCCCTTTTTCTGTCAGTCTCTGTGCATGTGCCGTTTTTTCGCAGTGAAATACCGCCACACACCTGCCTGAAGTCTCTTTTGGGAGGAATTTTCGGGAAAAGATGGAAGAAATCGGAGAGAATGAAGGTACTTCCTCTTGAAAAAATGGCCGATTTGTGCTAAGATGAGGGATGGGCAGGGGCCTTTTTCGTGTTTTTTTTGAGAGTCCCCTGCGGTCTGGTCCCGCAAAGAAAAATTGGAGAAAAAATGATTTCCGCAATCACCGGTAAACTGAAAGCAGTTTTTGAAGAATTCGCGGTCCTTGAGGCCGGTTTCCTGGACATCCAGGTCCTGATCCCCGAGTACACGAGGCGGAAACTTCAGCTCCATACCGGCGAGGAGATCTCTCTCTGCACGATTTTCTATCTGGATGGAAATCCTGCGCAGGGACGCCTTACGCCGCGTCTGGTGGGGTTCCAGACGGAACTGGAACGGGAATTTTTCGAGCTTTTCTGCAGCGTCGACGGTGTGGGGGCCAAAAAGGCACTTCGTGCGATGGTCCAGCCTGTCGAGGAGGTCGCGTTCGCCATTAAAGAGCAGGACGCGAAGTTTCTTGCGACGCTGCCGGGGATCGGAAATGCGACTGCGGAGCGCATCATCGCCAAACTGCGTCGAAAAGTCGCGAAATTCGCGCTTCTCGCACCGTCTGCGGATGGCGGCGGAACTATTTCGCCGACGATCTCCGGAGTCCTTGCGGACGTCTTTCAGGCTCTGCTCGTTCTGGGGCATTCCGAGAACGAAGCCCGAAAGAAGATCGAAAAACTTGCGGCTTCCGGGCAGGAATTCAAGTCCGTGCAGGATGCCATCAATGCAGTCTACCTGCAGTGAATGGAACGCGGAGTCCTGCGGAAAAGTGCGGTTTTGCGGAAGTACGGTATCCGGCGGAAGTACGGTATCCGGCGGAAGTACGGTATCCGGCGGAAGTACGGTATCCGGCGGGAGTACGGTATCCGGCGGGAGCACAGTGTCCGGCGGGAGCACAGTGTCCGGCGGGAGCACAGTGTCCGGCGGGAGTACAGTGTCCGGCGGGAGTACGGTATCCGGCGGGAGTACGGTATCCGGCGGGAGTACAGTGTCCGGCGGGAGTACAGTGTCCGGCGGGAGTACAGTATTCGGCGGGAGTACAGTATTCGGCGGGAGTACAGTGTCCGGCGGGAGTACGGTATCCGGCGGGAGTACAGTGTCCGGCGGGAGTACAGTGTCCGGCGGGAGTACAGTGTCCGGCGGGAGTACGGTGCCTGAGGGTGTGCGGTGGTTCTTTGAAAATGCGAGTTTTTCGGAACACACCGGACATGATCGGCGGTTTCGAAAGCGTTGACTGGAAATGGAGGAGCGCATGAAAAAGTATCGTGTTGGGATCGTTGGGGTCGGAAAGATCGCGCAGACCTACTTTTCCGTCTTTCAGAAAATGAAGACCGTTGAGGTGGTCTTTCTCTGCGACATCGTGCCCGAGCAGATGACGAAGGCCGTTCATGCGTTTCCGGAGCTTCTGAAAAATGCGCTTCAGACGGACTCGACGGACAAAATTTTTGACGCGGGGGTAAAAGTCGATTCGGTCGTGGTCGCGACGCCGCTTTCTTCTCATTTTTTCCTGGCGGAACGTGTCTTGCGGCGTGGTGTGTGCGTTTTTCTGGAGAAGCCGGCGACTCCGACGGTGCGTGAGCTAGAAGAACTTTACGCACTGGCGGACGCAAACGGCACACATTTCCGCACGATGTTCCACTACGCCTACTCGCCGGAAGTTTTTCATTTTGCGCAGCTTTTCCCGAAGTGGGCCGAGACGCTTGGTCCGCTGCGAGCGTTCGTCTGCGACTTTCTCGATGCGGCAGTCTCCGGAAACCGGCTGGTCATTTCACCCCGAAAGCAGGGAGGAAGCTGGCTGAGCAGCGGCGTGAATGCGTTGAGCGTCATTTCGAGGTGCATGAGTCTGGAAGGACTTCAGATACAGGACCGGATCTCCCGCCAGGTCCCGGATCTCATTGACCGAAATGAGGAACGTGTCGTGCCGCAGGTCGATACTGCGTCCGTGTGCGAGTATTTCGACCCGGCGCGTCAGCTCTTCGGCATCATTCGGACGGATTGGGAGCAGGGAGTCAATTTCAAATCGACGCAGCTTTTCTACCAGAATGGCGAGGTCCTTCTCGACCATGAGGCCCAGAGCGTTCATTGGACGTTTTATGATTCGCGGATCCATTTTCCCTCTGCCGCTTTCCGCTCAAACGTCTCTCCAATGGAACGCCACTACGCGGTCATGTTTCCCGAGCTTTTCTTTCATGCCGAATGGGGACCGGAGGTACGGGAAAATGATCTCTGGATCCATCGACAGCTTGAGTGAGGCACGGTCAGGCCTTCCTTTCAGGGGGATGCGTTCCATGGGAACGGAACCGCGATCTCCCTGAAGTCTAATTTTGTGTTCGTCTGTTTTGCCTTTCCGTGTTTGAAAAATCTGCGCGGCACAGTGCACGGTCTGTTTTTTGGAAAAATCTGATTTTTTGGCTGAGTTCCAGAATTTTTTTCGGTGAATGGTGTGCCGGGGGGGTAGGCAAAACCATGGAAATCTGGTATACTGAAACAGATTTTGTGTTTTTCCTGTCTGAATTTCTCCCGATGCCAGAAATTCAGAGACTTTTCCTCAAAGAAAAAAGAATCCCATGAATTATTCTGAAATCCTTCGCCATACGATTTTTCCGCAGGTCCAGACTCCCGGTCAGTACGTCGGCGGTGAGCTGAACATGACGGTCAAGGACCCCGCTCAGGTCAAGGGCCGATTTTGCCTCTGCTTCCCCGATACGTACGCGATCGGCATGAGCTGCCATGGGATCCAGGTCCTTTACTCGGCAATCAATCAGGACCCGGACTGGTACTGCGAGCGCGTTTTTGCGCCGATGCGCGATATGGAGAAACTGCTGGAGGAGCACGGCCTTCCGCTTTGCTCTCTCGAAACGACGACGCCGCTTTTTGAGTTTGACGTTCTGGGATTTTCGCTTCAGCACGAGCTGGCGTACTCGAATGTCCTGACGGTCCTGAAGTCCGGACGGATCCCGCTTCTGCGTTCGGAACGGCGCGAAAAGGATCCGCTCATCATCGCGGGCGGTCCGTGTGTGCAGAATCCGGAGCCGATGAGCGATTTCATTGATGCGTTCGTCATGGGAGACGGGGAAGAGGCTGACCTTGCGCTGGCGAAAGAATGGCTCGCGCTGCAGTCGGAACCTGGGAGTTCGCGAAAAGAGAATCTGCGTAAGATCGCCAAGAAATTTCCGTGGCTCTACGTGCCGGACTGCTTTACGCACCGGGTCGAGAATGGGCTGGAAATTCCGTATCCGGAGTTGGAGGAGATCCCGGCAAAGATCACGCAGGCCGTCGTGCAGAAACTGGATGATTTCCCGCTTCCGGAAAAACCGATCGTGCCGAACGTCTCGGCAGTTCAGGACCGCATTGCGCTGGAGATCATGCGCGGATGCCCCTGGCAGTGCCGATTCTGCCAGAGCAATCCGATCCGCCGTCCTGTGCGTTCCCGCAAGCCGGAAAATCTGCTCGCCAGTGCGCGTGCGGCAGTCGCGAACACGGGACACTGCGAGATCTCGCTCCTCTCGCTTTCGACGAGCGACTACCCGTGGTTTGAGCAGTTGGCGACGCAGCTTCGTGCGGAAATGCTTCCGAAAAACGTTTCCGTTTCTGTGCCGAGTCTGCGCGTGAATGAGCATTTGGCGGAAGTGGGCGAGACGCTTTCGACGGAACGCCACAGCGGACTGACCATCGCGCCGGAAGCTGCCCGCGACGATATGCGTCGGGTCATCGGAAAGCGGGTCACGAACGAGGACCTTATGGCCGGGTGCCGCATCGCGTTCGAAAATGGATTCCAGCGCGTAAAACTCTACTTCATGGTCGGTCTTCCCGGCGAACGTGCCGAGGACATTGACGGCATGATCGAGCTGGCGCGGAAGATCGGAAACCTTGGAAAAGAAGTGAGCGGTCGTTTTCCCACGGTCGTCGTGAGCGTTTCGAATCTGGTTCCGAAACCGCAGACGCCGCTCCAGTGGTTCCCGATGGCCCGGCGCGACTACATCATTCAGGCGCAGCGCTACCTCCGTTTCCGAAAACTTCCGGGATGGATCCAGCTCAAGTACCATGAAGTGAACGGAAGTCTCCTTGAGGGCGTCTTCTGCCGCGGAGACCGAACGCTTGGACGTGCGATCTTGCGAGCGTGGGAAAAAGGTGCGCGTTTCGATTCATGGAGCGACCAGTTCCAGCCGGACATCTGGTGGGAGTCGCTGGAAGAGTGCGGCATCGATCTGGAACTTTTCCTCCATACGCCGCGCACGCCGGAAATGCGTCTTCCGTGGAGTCACGTTGAGATTTTCCAGGGGGTCGCGTATCTGGAGAAAGAATTCCGGAAAGCGGAAGAGGACATTCAGGCTCTGGACCCGTCAGAGAAGACGATGGATGTTCAGGAGCCGGAGAGAAAGAAAAAGTAGTTTTCCGGAGCAGGGCAGGAGACGGAGCAGGGCAGGGGGCCTGGATCGAAGAGCAGGCGGGACCGTGTTTTGCCGTGAAGTGTGTGCAGGATCCGGTCGGTCCCGGAGTCCGTCCTTCCCTGGTCTCAGACCGGCCGTTGACGGGATCCAGACCGAAAGTTGAGCCTAAAGAGAAAGTGAGTATTCCATGAGAGCGTGTATTCAGCGGGTTTCTTCCGCCAGCGTTCGGGTCGCCGGCGAGCTGGTCGGGGAGATCGGGACGGGGATCCTGGTCCTCCTTGGCGTCGCGGGAGACGATACCGAGGCGGATCTGACGGCACTGGCCGATAAAATGGCAGGACTGCGTATTTTTGAAGACCCGGAAGAACGAATGAATCTTTCGCTCGCAGACGTTGGGGGCGAAATTCTCGTCGTGAGTCAGTTCACGCTTTATGCGGACTGTCGAAAAGGACGCCGTCCCAGCTTCACGGAAGCCGCTCCACCTGAAAAAGCGGAACGGGACTACCTTGCTTTCGTCGAGTACCTTCGGGGAAAGGGCTTTCATGTCGAGACGGGGAGATTTCGTGCGATGATGGACGTTTCGCTCACGAATGACGGTCCCGTGACCATTTGGCTGGACAGCCGGGAACTGGTGCGGAAATGACGGCCAGGGACTGGTTTGATCTTGCGGTCCTCCTTTTGCTGCTCGTCGGCATGGGATGGGGATTCCTGCGCGGATTTCTCTCCTCATTTGCGTTTTTGCTCGCGACGCTCATTGGGATCTGGGGAGCTCGCCATTTTCAGGAAAGTGCGCTGGAATTCTGCGGTCTGGAACCTTCCGGAATCATACGCGGAGCGGCTTTTTTCGTCCTTTTCGCGCTCATTTCCATGGTCGTGCATCAGCTCATGAACATTCTGGAACGAATGGTAGAGAAGCGGCGGCTCATGGGCTGGAACCGTGTTTTGGGCCTGATCTACGGAACGGGATTCAGCCTGGTCGTCTGCTGGATCGCCGCCTGGTTTCTGACGGAATTCCCGCAGACTCGTCTCGCGGTCACGCATTCCCGAAGTGCCCGGTATCTCGTCGTGCTTGCGGAGTTCAGTCAGGAAGCATGGGAGGCCCGGGAGGCGCGAAAAGCATCGGCGGCGTCTCCGGATGGTTCCGGAAGCGGGGCGGAAGAAAAAAAGGACGGGCGGAAAGGTTTCTTCTCCGGTTTTGAAAAGAAGAAGGATGAGCCGGAATCCGCCACGATTCCGGAGACCTTCATTGAGCGTGTTCAGGAAGACGCAGCCATTCCGAAACAGGAAGCACCGCCGCAGAGTGATGGAAAAAGCTCGGCGATCCCCGAAATTCTGGATAGGCTGGACGAAAGGATGTCGGGAGTCCTGCCGAAAGAAGGATCTCGGTGAATCGGAGCGCAGAAACTGACGGCAGAGTACGGCAGAGCAGACCGAATGACTCCAATGGAGCAGACCGAATGACTCCAATGGAGCAGACCGAATGAGTGCGATGAAGCAGACCGAATGAGTCCAATGTAGCAGACCGAATGACTCCAATGGAGCAGACCGAATGAGTGCGATGGAGCAGACAGCGTAGTGCAGCTGAGAAGCCAGGCAGAATTTCAATAGAATTTCAACAGGAAGAGGAGGATCCCATGCAGTCTGAAAATTCGTTTTCGATGGACAGTCAGGCGACTTTTTCCATGCCGTCGGAGGCCGAAGATCCATTACGGCCCGGGGTCACGTTTGACGGATTCGAGCTGACGGAGCGTCTTGGCCGAGGCGGGCTGGGGGAGGTTTGGAAAGCGTACCGGGCGGATGAAAAACGGTTCGTTGCGCTGAAATTCGTACCGCGGGATCTTCTGCTCTACGAGGAGGAACTTTTGCGCGTGGAGGGAACTTTCCGAAAGATCGAATCGCTCCACCACGAAAACATTTGCCCGCTTTACGGAATGCGCCGTCATCCGGAGCTTGGGCCGTACCTCGTGTTTCGATTTCTTGACGGTCTGACGCTGAATCTGCTCTTCATTCAGAAATTCCTGAACTGCGGGAAAACCATGCCGCTGAAGCTGGCCGTCTCCATCCTGCGTCCGGTCGCGGAGGCGTTGGACTATGCGCACGGAAAGGGCCTCATTCACCGGGACGTGAAGCCGGGAAACATCATGCTCGAAATGGGGCGCTTGAAGGATGGGAGTCTCGATTTTTCCAGGATCCGGAGCGTCCAGCTCATCGATTTTGGCCAGGCTGCGTTTCGGTCGGGACTCTCGCGTATTTCGATGAGTGAGGGAACGCCTCCCCCTCCCGGAACCAGCGGGACGGTACCTTTCATGAGTCCGGAACAGTTTCAGGGAAAGCCGCAGGACGCACAGTGCGACCAGTACGCGCTTGCCGTGACTGCCTACGAGCTGCTTGCCGGGCATTTGCCGTTCGTTTCGGACGATCCTCAGATCCTCACCAACTGTATTCTGAACGTTCAGCCGGACCCCATCGACGGACTTCCCGACTCCGCAAACTCCGCCCTCCTGCGAGCCTTGGCCAAAGATCCGGAACAGCGTTTCCTCACCTGCCAGGAATTCATTCGTGCGCTGGAAACTCCAACGAAAGAAAACGACGACGAAACCCGGACAGGAACCCGATCTGAAACCCGGTCTGAAACCCGGGAAAGAGCGGGAAAAGTCCGGTCGACTCAAAAAGCGGGCAGTACTGGCGCAGAAGATCCCAAAACGTTCAGCTGGTCGTGGTCGTCGGGGAATACGCAAACGACGGTATGGTCGGGAGATCCTGCGGATCCGAAGATCATTCTGGACACTTCCTCGGCCACAGGGCCGCAGATCCGTTTTTCTACGTCTGGCGATGAACCGCTCGAATCAAATGCAGGCTTTTTTTCCGGCATTTCGAAACCGCGTCTGGAAACGATCCGGCTTGCGTACCAGAACGAACTCACGAAATTCAGGAAGGACTGCATTAATTTTGGTCCTCTAAGTTCGCGGGCAGAGCAGGGTAGGCAGGAGGTCCTGGAAGCCGGTGCCGCGGCGTA
The DNA here is from genome assembly GCA_017939795.1 of Thermoguttaceae bacterium. Lineage (GTDB taxonomy): Bacteria > Planctomycetota > Planctomycetia > Pirellulales > Thermoguttaceae > RGIG3701. The sequence continues at coordinate 8,168 of JAGBAA010000091.1, read as the reverse complement.
TCGGCAGGTCAGTGTGATTTTGGACTCTGCGAAAAAACGGCACGAAGAACTCCTCGCCATGGGAATGCTGGAATCTGCCCCCGATGTCAAAAGTGTGCTTGGAGACATCAAGCAGCTGACGCGTTTTCGAGAGACTTTTACGGAATCGGAAGTCATGCATCATCTGCAGGGCGGAATGATCGTGGAAGGCGGAAAAAAAGCGCGGCGGGAAGGTCACTTGGGATACGGGTGCGGCTGCGGAATGCCGATTTTGCTCTGCGGTTTCGCGGGACTTCTTATGTCGATCGCGGATTACCGAAATGGGGTCTACGACCTGCTTTTTGAAGGCATTTGCATCTCGGCTGCATTTTTGCTTGTTGGCGGAGGTGTGGTTGCGGCCAGTCTTTGGAAACTTTACCGGATCTCGCGGGAAGGCTGAGTGCTGGAATTTCCACGCTCGTGAGGGAGAAACATCTTGAAAGTCGTTTCTCCCTCAGACTCCCTCTTCAAGAACTTTTTGATGCTTATTTGCTTCTGTGTTTGTTTTCGTCAGAAATGAAGCGCATTCTGTACAGAACGCATCGTCATGTATTCAATGAGCTGGTGCGTCGGATAGTCCAGCCGAATGACGGAAACCTTGCTCTGGAGTTCCTGATCGGTTCCCGACCATGAAGGACCAACGTATCCAAGTGCCTCAGGAAGCCGACGGGCAGGGCCGTTCATCAGCGGGTAGAATTTCAGTGCCGGGTCCGACGTGTTCTGTGTCATGCGCAGTGCCGAAACGGATTCCAAAGCCTTTGGGAAAAGTCCTTCTGGACTCATGGCCGTGCATCCAACCGCCGGCGCGACGAGCAGGGCATTGATCTCCAGCGGAGTAACGGACAGCGTCGGTTTCGCTTCGGATCCTGCGTCCGGGGCCGTTTTCCCATTCGTCTGCGCCGCGGGAGGATCATTTTTCCACGAGATCTCCTGAACGTAGGAGCTGCCTGGGAACGCGTCGCTCAGAAATTTCCCGCCAAATGAACCGCCGGCACGCAAATGAAGCGCGTTAAGGACCGTTCTGGCTCCAAAACTGTGAGCCGAAAGGAGTACACGTGAATTCGGTCTCAGGGAGTCAAGGATCTTCGCGAGATAAAATCCCTGATAGTCCGCAAAATGGGCTTTCGTGGAGAACTCGATCCGCGGGCGGTGCGCCACTCGGGATGCATCCCAGCGCCAGATTACGAGACGGGCGGGATACTCTGTCTCGAAATGACGGAGGATCGCCAATCCCTGCAGGACGGCAGTGTTCAGCTCGGTACGATTTCCGTGAACGTAGAAAACGACAGGCTGAGCAGGGGCCTGAGTTCCGAAAAATGCATCATCATCCCTGCGCTCCCACACTTTGCCGTTCCACTGGTAAAAAATAAACTTGCGAAGCTGGGCAAGATTCGGATTCTGCTGGGAAGCATAAATCGTATCGATGCGCCAGATGTCCGCCTGGGAAGGGTCCTGAACCGTCGGGAGCGGGGCAAGAAGAGTCTCGGTGTCCGGTGTGCATCGGGAGACTGAATTCGCGTCGGCAATGAGGGCCGGATCTGTACCTGGGACCACGTTCGCAGGGTCCGAAACGACGGAAACGCTTGCCCCGATCCGGCTGGAAATGCCGGGAAGCGAGGACGCATACGCCGCGATCCCGGAGGCAACATCTTCATCAGAAAAAAGGTGAGGCTCCAAAAAAAGCTCCTCGATCTTCGCCTCATCAGAAATCTCAGGATGAGCTGACGAAACAGATGCTGGATCCCCAATATGATTGGATGGATCAAAAATGGCACCGAAAAAAATGCCGATCCCATAAATCCCGGTCAGGATAAAAATTGGGGAAAGCAGGAAAATTGCGTGAAATGCGAAGGATCGGTTTTTCATCATGACGCCTCCAAATTAAACCAGAGCAGAAAACTGCCATTATTACTTAGATATAGATTTCGGCATAGAATATTTTGCAGATTAGTAAAAGTTTACAAAAAAGGAAAATTTTAACTATTTTCGCAAGCGAACTTAAAATATTTTGTTTGGCTTCTAATAATTTCAACAAACACGTCACCGACCCGTTTACTCACCCCTTAACCGTCAAGCATCAATCGTTACCGCATTCCATATCACGTCCCATCATCATAAATTCCCGCAGCGTACCGTTTCCTCCGTAAATAAAATTCCACCGCACAAACGTCCGATAATGTTTCTTATGTGTTGTATAATGTCGTCATTGTTGGATTTGGGTGTTACGTCAGTTTTTCAGGATTTCGGAAAGGCGGTGCAGAATGCGTAAAAAACCGGAGAATGTCTTCTTCTGCGGGAAGCGGTTCGAGGTTGACGAAGAGGGACGGCTCGTGCCGGTCGAGAACGTTTCCGGCAATTCTGGCGGGAAATATGGCGAGGACACTGTCACAATTCGGGTACCGGTCTCCCTTATGCCTTTGTTACAGCACATTCTGATTTCGATTGAGCAAATCGAGGTGTGCAGGCGGAATATCGAGAGCAACGTTTTGAACACCACCCCGGAGCTTATCGGCGTGGATTCCTTGAAGCGGACGTATTCGGAAGATTGGCGGCGTGCGGTTGCGTATGCGATGCGGGCAAGCTCTGCGTATGACGAACGGATTCGGAAGCGTAACGAGAAAGAGCGTCGGCCTGTCAAGGAACGCGAGTAAACGGTCTCGCGCCAACGAGCGCGTTTTGTGCTTTTGGTTCCACGGCCTGACAGCGAAGCAGGCGACCAACGGAAGCCGAACTTGGGCAGGTTCGGCGCGGTAGCGGTTCTAAAGGCGCGCGCCGTGGAGCGCATAGGGAAAGGCGGTCCGTTGAAACGTTCCGGCCTTTCGGCGTGTACAGGGAGTGGGGGTAGGATATTCCCCCCTCAGAGGAAAAAAAAGGCTCATCCAACAAGTGCGTACCGTGCTTGATGGATGAGCCTTCTTTTGGTGTTTTTCGTGTTCCCCCTGATCTTTCCGGGAGTTTCTGTATCTTCCGTGGTCGGCGAATCCCCCAAAAATCCCGGATCCAGCAGATCTTAAGGGCGGAGACTGGGAAATTTTGGAGAAGATGCCGACTTTTTTCTTTCTTTTTCCGGGGGGGACCTTTCATAAAAACGAGCTTTATGGTATCATGAAAGGAGATCTTGGATCGTATAGGGAATTTTTTCCGAAATTTTAAGAATTTGAGAAAAGGAGAATTTATGGATAAGTATCCGATCGGCGTTTTCGCGAGCATTGGAGCGGGACTTGGCGTGCGTCTGGAAGTGGTGGAAGAACTCGGTATCCATTCCGTTCAGCTCTGCTGCCCGCACAAGGAAGACCGGACGGAAGAGAATGCGCGTGAGTTCATTCAGAAACTGGAGAAGATCGGCGTGAAGATCTCCGTCGTGTTCTGCGATTTCAAAGGCGAAAGCTACGCCACGATCCAGAAGACGAAAGAGACCATCGGTCTTGTTCCGCCGACGCTTCGGAATGAGAGAAAACAGGAGATCCGCGAGATCGCCGATTTCGCGAAGGTGCTCGGCTGCGATCGGATCGGGATCCACATCGGATTCATTCCGCACGAAACGGATTCGGACGACTACCGTGACCTGGTCGCGTCGCTCCAGGAACTGGCGGACTATCTCAAGGCGCAGGGACAGGCGTTCCATCTGGAAACCGGACAGGAAAAGGCAGATGGTCTGCTTCAGTTCCTGACGGATGTGGGACGCGATAATGTGTTCATTAACTTTGACCCGGCAAACATGATCCTCTACGGTTCCGGCGAACCGATCCCGGCACTGAAGAAGCTCGGGAAGTACGTCCGCAGCTGCCACTGCAAAGATGCCAAATGGTCGGATCAGCCTGGCGAAACGTGGGGCGCGGAAGTTCCGTTCGGCACGGGCGACGTGAATGCGAAGCTGTTCCTTGAGACGCTGAAAGAGATCGGATACGAAGGTCCGCTGACGATCGAACGTGAGATCCCGGCGGAACCGGAACGCCAGAAGGCGGAGATCTCGCAGGCGATGGAACTGATCGAATCGCTGAAGAAAGAGATCTGGGGCTAGTGCCCTGCTCCCGTATTCGGGGATTTTAGGAATAAAAAGTGTCTCTCACCCACGAGACACTTTTTGTTTCATCTTTTCCGTACGTTCATCCCCCCCCTCTGCGCGAAAATCGAAACAGAGTGTTTCCCAAAGAGGTTCTCACCCTGTTTTCCATCGCGTGCACCGAGCGGGAGACAATCAGGGTTATCACTCCCTAAAAAGTAACAACTCCCCTTTCCCCCTCTCCGCGTTCTTTGCGCAACCTCCGCACCTCTGCGCGAAAATAGATACGCAGGCTGTAAAAAAGAGGTGATAAGTCTATTTTTCAGCATCTCGTGCGGTGTGTGGGAGAAATAGCGTTGTCACTCGGTAAAGATTATCGTTTGTCAGGAAGTGACATCCCCATTTTTTCACGCAGAGGGCGCGTAAGGTGATAAGTCTGTTTTTCTGCATCCCGCGCAGTGCGGGAGAAATAGGAGTATCACTCTGTAAAGGTATCGTTTTTCAGATAGTGACGTCCCTATTTTTTCACGCAGAGAACGCGGAGGTGATAAGCCTGCTTTTCTGCGCGAAAACAAGAACAGCATGTTTTCAAAAGAGGTTATCACCCTGTTTTACCATCGCCATATAGCGCGGGAAACAATACAGTTACCACCCGTTAAAATTTCGGAGTTCTTAAGAAGTGACAAGTCTGTTTTCTGCATCCCGCGCGGTGTGTGGGAGAAATAGCGTTGTCACTCCTTAAAAAAAGTAACAACTCCCCTTTGTTCCGCTCCGCGTTTTCTGCGCAACCTCTGTGCCTCTGTACGAAAATTTAAACGCGGGTAGTAAAAAAACGTGATAAGTCTGTTTTTCTGCATCCCGCACCGTGTGAGAGGAAATAGAGTCATCACTCTTAAAAAAGTGACAACTCCCCTTTGTTCCGCTCCGCGTTTTCTGCGCAACCACTGCGCCTCTGCACGAAAATTGAAACGTGGATTGTAAAAAGAGGTAATAAGTCTGTTTTTTGCGTCTCGCACCGTGTGGGAAAAATAGGGTCGTCACTCTGTAAAGATTATCGTTTGTCAGGAAGTGAGATCCCTATTTTTTCTCACAGAGAGCGCGGAGGTCTCGCAGTGGGCGCGAAGGTGACAAGCCTGTTTTTCAGCCTCCCGCACCGAGTGGAAAGAAATAGGATTATCATTCTTAAAAAAGTGACAACTTCCCTTTGTTCCGCTCCGCGTTCTCTGCGTAACCTCTGCGAGAAAATAAATACGCAGGCTGTAAAAAAAAGGTGACAAGTCTGTTTTCAGTATCTCGTGCAGTACGGGAGAAATAGGAGTATCACTCTGTAAAGGTATCGTTTTTCAGGAAGTGACATCCCCATTTTTTCACGCAGAGGCGCAAAGGTCTCGCAGTGGGCGCGGAGGTGACAAGCCTGTTTTCAGCATCCCGCACCGTGTGGGAAGAAATAGCGTTGTCACTCGGTAAGGGTATCGTTTTTCAGGAAGTAACATCCCTGTTTTTTCACGCAGAGGACGCGGAGGTAACAAGCCTGCTTTTCTGCGTGAAAACAAGAACAGCGTGTTTTCAAAAGAAGTTATCACCCTGTATTCCATCGCTTGACGGAGTGAGAGGAAATACGGTTATTACCTCATTCAAGACTCGGATTCCTTAGACGTGACAAGTCTGTTTTCAGCATCCCGTGTGGTGTGTGGGAGAAATAGCGTTGTCACTCCTTAAAAAAAGTAACAACTCCCCTTTGATCCCCTCCGCGTTCTCTGCGAAACCTCCGCGCCTCTGCACGAAAATGGAGACGCGGGTAGTAAACAAGAGGTGATAAGTCTGTTTTCAGTATCCCGCACCGAGTGGAAAGAAATAGGGTTATCATTCTTAAAAAAGTGCCAATTCCCCTTTGATCCTCTCCGCGTTCTCTGCGTAACCTCTGCGAGAAAATAAATACGCAGGCTGTAAAAAAAGGTGACAAGTCTGTTTTTTCAATATCCCGCGCAGTGCGGGAAGAAATAGTGTTATTACTCTGTAAAGGTATCGTTTTTCAGGAAGCGACGTCCCTGTTTTTTCGCGCAGAGGCGCAAAGGTCTCGCAGTGGGCGCGAAGGTGATAGGTCTGCTTTCTGTGTGAAAACAAGAACGGTTATCACTCTGTTTTACCATCGCTCATATAGCGCGGGAAACAATACAGTTACCACCCGTTAAAATTTCGGAGTTCTTAGAAAGTGACAAGTCTGTTTTCAGCATCCCGTGCGGTGCGGGAGAAAATTAGAGTTATCACTCTGTAAAGGTTATCGTTTTTCAGAAAGTAACGTCCCTGTTTTTTCTCGCAGTGGGCGCGGAAGGTAATAGGTCTGCTTTTCTGCGTGAAAACAAGAACAGCATGTTTTCAAAAGAGGTTATCACCCTGTATTCCATCGCTTGACGGAGTGAGAGGAAATACGGTTATTACCCATTCAAGACTCAGATTCCTTAGACGTGACAATCTATCTTCAGTATCCCGCACTGTGCGGGAGAAACAGGAGCATCACTCTTTAGAACGCCCCCCTTTACAACTCTGCGCGAAAATTGAAACGCAAGTGGTAAAAAGAGGTGATAAGCCTATTTTCAGCGTCCCGCGCAGTACGGGAAGAAATAGCGTTATTACTCTGTAAAGGTATCGTTTGTCAGGCAGTGACATCCCTGTTTTTTCTCGCAGTGGGCGCGGAAGGTGATAGGTCTACTTTTCTGCGTGAAAGCAAGAACGGTTATCACCCTGTTTTACCATCGTTCACATAGCGCGGGAAACTATACAGTTACCACCCATGAAAGTTTCGGAGTTCTTAGAAAGTGACAAGTCTGTTTTCGGTATCCCGCACCGTGTGGGAAGAAATCCCTCCCGTATCAGTGTGAGGGCCAGTATCAAACGGTATCCCGCGCGGTGCGGAAGAAATAGGGTCATCACTTTTTAGAACGTAACAACACCCTTTACAACTCTGCGCGAAAATTGAAACGCAAGTGGTAAAAAGAGGTGATAAGCCTATTTTCAGCGTCCCGCGCAGTACGGGAAGAAATAGCGTTGTCACTCGGTAAAGGTATCGTTTTGCAGGAAGTAACGTCCCCATTTTTTTTCGCAGAAGCGCGAAGGTGACAAGCCTATTTTCAGCATCTCGTGCAGTGTGGAAGAAATAGAGTTGTCATTCTGTAAAGATTATCGTTTGTCAGGCAGTGACATCCCTGTTTTTTCTCGCAGAGAGCGCGGAGGTGATAAGTCTGTTTTTCTGCGTCTCGTGCGGTATGTGGGAGAAATAGCGTTGTTACTCGGTAAAGGTATCGTTTTGCAGGAAGTAACGTCCCTGTTTTTTCTCGCAGAAGCGCGGAGGTGACAAGTCTATTTTTCAGCATCCCGTACCGTGTGGGAAAAATAGGGTTGTCACTCTGTAAAGGTATCGTTTGTCAGGCAGTGACATCCCCATTTTTTCGCGCAGAGGCGCAAAGGTCTCGCAGAGGACGCGGAGGTAACAAGCCTGCTTTTCTGCGTGAAAACAAGAATGGCATGTTTTCAAAAGAGGTTATCTCCCTGTATTCCATCGCTTGACGGAGTGAGAGGAAATACGGTTATTACCCATTCAAGCTCGGATTTTTAGACGTGACAAGTCTTTTTTTTCAATATTCCACGCAGTGTAGGAAGAAATAGGGTCATCACTCTCAAAAAAGTAACAACTCCCCTTTGATCCTCTCCGCGTTCTCTGCGAAACCTCTGCGAGAAAATGAATACGCAGGCTGTAAAAAAGAGGTGACAAGTCTACTTTTCTGCGTGAAAGCAAGAACGGTTATCACCCTGTTTTACCATCGTTCACATAGCGCGGGAGACTATACAGTTACCACTCATGAAAGTTTCGGAGTTCTTAGAAAGTGACAAGTCTGTTTTCTGCATCCCGCGCGGTGTGTGGAAGAAATAGCGTTATCACTCCTTAAAAAGTGCAACTCCCCTTTGATTCTCTCCGCGTTCTCTGCGCAACCTCCGCGCCTCTGCGCGAAAATGGAAACGTGAGCGGTAAAAAAGGTGACAAGTCTACTTTTCTGCGTAAAAACAAGAACGGTTATCACTCTGTTTTACCATCGTTCACATAGCGCGGGAGACTATACAGTTACCACCCATGAAAGTTTCGGAGTTCTTA
>JAGBAA010000090.1 GCA_017939795.1 Thermoguttaceae bacterium | reverse complement strand
TCTGTTTCTGTTTCTGTTTCTGTTAGATCCGCAGCAAGACTCTGGATCAGGTCCTGCGCGACGGTCTCCGCAAAATCATCCGCCAAAGCATCGGAAAAAGCCGCGGCCTGATCCTGCGCAAACGGTTCCGGAAGGTTTTCGTTTCGTTCATTCGTCATTTTCTGTCTCGCATCCTGAACTTTTCTGTCTTTCTCAAAGACGCTCGATGAGCATTCCGCCGTCCACCATCAGGACCTGGCCTGTACTGTATCGCAGATCTCCGCGGGCAAGCATCGCCGCGGCGCGTCCGATGTCGTCCGGAAATCCCCAGCGGTTCTGGATCACCAGTCCGTCAGCGATGAGGCGGTCGTATTTTTCCGTCACGGCCGCCGTCATGTCGGTCTTGATGATTCCCGGCCTGATTTCGTAGACCTGAATGTCGTGCTCCGCCAGACGTACTGCCCAGAGTTTCGTCGCCATGGAGATCCCCGCTTTGGAAATGCAGTATTCTCCCCGGCTGATCGAAGCGGCTGTTGAGCTGATCGACGACGTGTTGATGACCGCAAACGGAGCCTTTTCTCCGGCCTCTCGAGCTGCGATCATTCGCCGGGCGACGGCCTGCGTGAGAAAAAACGGTCCCTGAAGATTGATCTTCATGAGCCACTCGTAGTTTTCCTCCGTCATGTCGAGCACATCCGCACGTACTCGGGCACCGACCCCCGCATTATTCACGAGGAGATGGACCGTCCCGAATTCGGAATCCACGGCAGAGAGCATCGATTCGCGAGCCTGCGGGTCCGAAACATCGCACTGAAAGTAACGGACTTTGGGCGGTTCTTCCTGCGAAGTCCCAAGAGCCGAGATCTCTTCAACGGCCTGAGCGACCGCAGGATCTTCGAGTGATTTTGAGCCGCAAAGAGCGAGACTCCATCCTTCCGCGAGCAGATGTTCCGCAATTCCGCGTCCGATCCCGCGCGCACCGCCCGTCACGATCGCCGTCTTCATGCCAATTCCTCCTTCTGTTTTCTGCATATCGGATCCTGATCCTGAATTTCTTCCATTTTAATGCAGATCCCTTCTTTTGTCAAGAATCCGGGAGGAAATTTTGAAAATTCCGGAAAGGAAATCGATACCTTGCCGTTTTATCTTGCGCATTTTCTCCAGGTTTCACGAAATGGCGGTCTCCAAATCACCTGCCGGAAACACGCTGCATTCTCTGAACTCAGCTTTCCTCCGAACCTGGTTTTGGGGAAACCTCTGCGAGCCCGCGCAGGGAGTGCATCGTCAGTGCTTTTTTCCCGGTCGTTTCGCAGACACCGTCTTCTGTCTGGATCCCCGCTCCCCAACCGACCGGAGATCCTGTTGCCGGATCGATCTGAAGGAGCGGCTCGCCCGGGCAGACGGCTGCGCATTTTCCGCATCCGATGCACAGATCGGCATTCACGGACGGGATCTTTGCGTACGCATCCTCCGACCAGACCTCTTCCAGCGCCCCGTATGGGCATGCCTGGAGACAGATCGAGCATTCCATCTGAAAGAAACGGCGGCACAGATCGTACTGGAATCGGCATTCCGCGATCCGGAGCGTACTTTTCTTCTCAAGCGGAACCCGCAGAAGCGCACCGGTCGGGCAGACCTCCGTACACCGCACGCAGTTTTCCTCGCAGAAACGCCCTTCCCCCACCGTTTCGGATCCAAAATTCAGTGTGGGAGTACCGTATATCTGCGGTTTCGCCAGGTCGCTGACCGTTTCGATGAGGTGCGTGGGACAGACGCCGGCGCATTTTCCACAGCGGGTACAGCGGATCAGAAGATCGCGCTCTCCGACGGCTCCCGGAGGACGAAAACGGACGAAAAAGTCCGACGCTTTCGCCAGCGTATCCTGCAGAGCCTTTCTCAGACTGCCGACCGCCAGCGCGGTAAGTGCCAGAACTCCCGCAGTCTGAAAAAAACGCCGTCGGGCCGAAACTCTGAATGCGCCCGTCCTCCCGCACTGCACGCCGGGTGCGTTCGTCTGCGTACCGGGTGAGTCCGTCTGCGCATCGGGTGCGTTCGTCTGCGCACCGGGTGCGTCCGTCTGCACGCCGGGTGCGTCCGTCTGCACGCCGGGTGAGTCCGTCTGCGCATCGGGTACGTTCGTCTGCGCATCGGGTGCGTTCGTCTGCGCATCGGGTGCGTTCGTCTGCGCATCGGGTGCGTTCGTCTGCGTACCGGGTGGATCCGTCTGCGTACCGGGTGAGTCCGTCTGCGCATCGGGGGCGTTCGTCTGCGCACCGGGTGAGCCGGCTCCCCTTGGATCTCGGGCGGACTTCAGGAACTTCACGAGTTGGCGGATCGGAGCGGCCGCCAGCCAGAGCAGTTCCTGCATTCCGCCGCACGGGCAGAGAAAAAAGCACCAGAGACGCGGAAAAAAGAGGACGCTCAGCAGGATCCCGGCGAGAAGGTATCGGCACCAGGAAACGTAGTGTGCACCGTCCACGATCACGAGCGGATCGAGCCAGAGAAACGTGAATCCGCCCCAGAAGATCCCGCCGAATGCCGCCAAAGCCAGCACCATGCCGATCGGCTGAAAAATGCGCATCCTCGCCCCTCCCCTGCCCGGTCTGCCCCCCAGACGCTTCAGAGATGCGCTGCGGACGGCACGCAAAATATCCTGCAGAAATCCGAGCGGACAGAGAAAGCGGCAGAAAAGACGGCGTTTCACGAGGCAGAGGTGGAGCGAGATCAGTCCCGCAGCCAAAACAGCCGGTCCGGCAAGCGAAACGACGCCCGTCCAGTAGTTTGCGAGAAAGAGAAACGGATCGAGTGCCAAAGCAGCCTCTCGCGCTTCATGATGCCGATTTCCGAGATGGAAAAGGGAAAGGAAGCACGCCAAAACGACGATTTTCAGGAGCCAGCGTTTCATGGGCATGGGTAGGGTTGAGGTTGGGGAAAGAAAACGCGAATCGACACTTTCCTTTTATTTTAACCGCAAAAATTTTTCTGTCAAGCGGTCCGTCAGTTCGGATGGAGCAGACACACGAAGATCCGCTGGCATTTTGAAAAAATTTTCGGTCGGGTACTTGCAGAAATCTGCGATTTCGGATAAAATGGAAGACTTGAGAGGCAGACGCCGGCCAAACAGAAAACTTTTGAAAAACAGACGATGCGCCTGCGCTCTCAGTCCTTTCCAAGTCCTTAAAGAAAAAGCTCATTCGACCGGAACGTACCGGATGAACCAGAAAAGAAAGCCGAAAAAATGCCCAAACTCATTGCCGAACCGACTCGTTTCCCCGACGATACCATGACCATTTCCGAATTTTTCGGTCGGATCAGTACCGGAGACTCCAGCGTGAGCATTGCGCGCCTGACGAGTGCCGCAGGATGGAGCGAACCGCCGCAGCGTCCGGAATTTGATGAGTTCACGCTCGTCATCCGGGGAGCACTTTACCTTACGTCGGAAGACGGTTCCGTCACCATCGTTCGGGAAAATCAGGGGGTCTTCGTCCCCGCAGGCGAGCAGGTCCAGTACTCGTCGCCGGAAGAACCGGGAGCGGACTATGTCGCGGTCTGCCTGCCGGCGTTTGCTCCGGAACTTTCCCACAGAGAATGCCGCTGACTTTCCGTACCGTCCGTTTCCCTGAGACCGCATTTCCGGAGAGTACCTTTCCGGAGTTCCCTGGAAATTTTCTGCGGTCCCGTTCCGTTCCAGTTCCCAGATTTTCCGAAATCCGCGTTTTCTGAAAAGATTCGCGTTCCTTAAAGATCCGCGTTTCCCAATGGAGTTTCCCATGAATGATGTTGAATCCATCGAAAAGATCCACAATCTCTACGTCCGCTTCCTGGATCAGGCCTCCCGGATCATCGTGGGACAGACGGCGGTCCTTGAGGAACTTTTCATCGCACTGCTTTCCGGCGGACACTGCCTCCTTGAAGGTGCTCCGGGCCTGGGGAAAACGCTGATGGTGCGCACTCTGGCGGAGACGCTCTCTCTGGAATTTCAGCGGATCCAGTGCACGCCGGACCTGATGCCGGGCGACATCACGGGGAGCGAGATCTTTCGTCCTTTTCAGGATCGGGTGAACGTACACGAAAATGAAGACGGAGACGGAAATAGAAACGGACTCGGAAATACACTCAAACACGGAAACGGAAACTTCGTCTCCAGTACGGCCCCTGGGGCGATGCACTTCCTGAAAGGTCCGGTCTTCACGAACATCTTGCTTGCGGATGAGATCAACCGCACGCCGCCGCGAACCCAGTCGGCCCTTCTGGAAGCGATGCAGGAACATCAGGTCACGGCGGGGCGTCATCGTTTTCCGCTTCCGGCTCCCTTTTTCGTTCTCGCGACGCAAAATCCCATTGAGCAGGAAGGTACGTACCCGCTTCCGGAAGCCCAGCTTGACCGATTCATGTTCAAAAGCCGGGTGACGTACCCGACGCGGCAGGACGAGCTGGACATTCTGCTTCAGACGACCGGAACGCGCAGTGCACAGATCGAGCCGGTCCTGACGCGGGAGGAACTCCTTGACGCCATGGAACTGGTCCGCCGCGTCCCCGTTTCCGGCCCGGCTGCCGAATTTGCGCTGGATGTTTGCCGGGCGACCCGTCCGGACCGCGGGGAAAATGCGCCAGTCCGCAGTTCGGCAGACCGCGGAGCAGCAGACCGTAAAATGGAGACGGATCTGAACGCCTACATTCGGGAATACGCAGCGTGGGGAGCCGGTCCCCGTGCCGGTCAGGCACTTCTTCTGGGGGCTCGGGCAAGAGCGGTCCTTCACGGACGTTTTTCCGTGGAACGCGAAGACATTCGGTCGCTGGCTCCTCCGGTACTGCGCCACAGGATCCAAACCCGGTTTTCCGCTGATGCTCAGGGGATCACTCCGGACCATATTGTCGAAAAAATCCTGACTTTTCTGGAAAATTTCGGAAAAGTTTGAAAAAGATGGAAAAATCATGCAAAAACCGCTTGCACAAAATCCGGCACACGATATAATGAAAGGAAGAAAGTGAAAGAGGATCCCGATTCTTTTTCCCCTTCCTCAAAATTCCCAGTCAACACATTCACTTCATTCATTCCGAGACAGAACAGTGAGCGCATTCAATCCTTACTCGCATTGGTTTGGTCTGGCAGGCAAAGAGAAGCCGGACACGTACTATGAACTGCTTGGTTTGCCGCACGGCGAAAAAAACGTTTCCCGCATCACGGAGCGTATCGAGCAGATGGTCTCGAAACTGGACCAGATCGGCCCTGGCGACCATTTTCCGGAATGGAATCAGATGCGGACAGAACTGCAGATCGCGCGGAACTGTCTCTGCAATCCGAAATACAAAGCGGACTACGATGCGAAACACCCTGCCCCCGCACAGCCGGCTGCCGTTCCGCAGGGAATGGCGTCTCCGTTCGGCAATGGGGTTTCGGCCGGACAGCAGGGAATGCCGCAGAACGCACAGCCCGGAATGATGCCGATGCAGGGCGGACAGCCTGGGATGATGCCGATGCAGGGAATGCAGCCTGGAATGATGCCGATGCAGGGAATGCAGCCCGGAATGATGCCGATGCAGGGAATGCAGCCCGGGATGATGCCGATGCAGGGAGTTCAGCCCGGAATGATGCCGATGCAGGGTGTCCAGCCCGGAATGATGCCGATGCAGGGTGTTCAGCCGGGAATGATGCCGATGCAGGGTGTCCAGCCGGGAATGATGCCGATGCAGGGTGTCCAGCCTGGGATGAACGTCTACGGCGGAGTCGTCTATCAGCAGCCGGGAATGATGCCTCAGGGGATGCCTGCACAGGCCGTTCCGGCACAGGGAATGCCGGTCCAGCCCGCAGCGCAGGCCGTTCCGCCGCAGGGAATTCCCGCCCAGCCAGTTCCCGCTCAGCCGATCCAGCAGGGAATTCCTGCAGGTCAGCCGGCAGGCGGAGCTGCGCCGCAGAATGCGTCTCCGATTTTCGCGTCTGGCGGAAACGGCAGTTCAGGAATGAATGGTGCCTCCTCGCGTTCAGGTTCCCGTGCTGGAAGCAAAAGCTCGAAAAAGAAGTCGAATGACGTCAGTCCTGCCGCCCGGAATCTCATTGCGATTGGCGGTCTTGTTGTCGTCGCGGGCCTTGGCTGGCTTCTCGTCCAGAAAAAAGGGAAAGATCCGGCGGATGCACCCATTCAGGTCAGCGTCACGGAAGACGGCGGTTTTGACGTCAATTTCCATAATCCGCTTGAAAATGTCAGGAAACCGGCCGGTGAGGAAGACGTATTTGCCGAACAGATGGCGGCCATGAATGAAAACTTCCAGGCTCCCGATTTTGAAAGCGTCCGTCATGCGCTTCAGAGCAGCGACTACGATCGGGCCAGGGCCAGTCTTGGAAACGCGGAAAAGATGAAGCTCACGAAAGAAGATCAGGAACGCCTCACCCGGCTTCAGACCATCACGAAGTTTGCGGAAGAGTTCTACTCGGACATCGGGAAGAAACTCAACAGCGGACTGAATCAGGTGGAGCTCTGCAATGGCGAATACTATCTGGTCGAAACGAAAAACGGTTCCGCCACGATCCAGATCGAAGGACATCCGCAGCATTTCACGCTTACGGAATCCCGCCGCAGGAATCACGACCTTTTCGACATTTTCTACCGGCATTTTTATGCGCAGGCAGCGGAACGCGGCGACATGAATCCGTCGCTGCGCTATGCGGCATTCCTCCTCACGACGCGGGATGACAGCATGGAGAAAGCGACCTCCCTGATCGCCCAGGCACTGAAGAGTCCGGATGAAGCAACGCACACGAGCGCCCGCCATATTGGCGACGAATTCGGGATCAATGGTCTTGGTGCGATGACGAACCAGGCACTGGAAGCGGACGCGGATGCGAAGGCTCCGGAAAACGCGGAAGCCGGCAAGACGGAGGAAGCGGATGCTGCGGCCGCGGAAAAGGAAGCGGAAGCAGAAAAAGCTCCAGAAAAGACGGCGGATGCCGAATCGGATGCGGACGCGGACAAAAAATCGAAAAAGAAGAAGAGCAAAAAGGACAAAAAATCTGCGGAGGGAGCTGAAACCGGAGCCGATCCGGAAGACGCAGCCGCCAAAGCAGCTAAAGAAAAAGCCGACGCAGAAGAAGCCGCGAAGGAGCAGGAGCGCAAAAAAGCCCGTCATGCCACCGAGTGGAAGCAGATGACCACGTCGATCCGTCAGGACATCAGCTGGCGTCGGATCTCCTCGGCAAAATCGAATCTGCTTCAGCTGGAAAAACTGGCGGAAACGGATGAAGAAAAAGAAGAATGCGAGCGGCTTTCTGCGCTGGCAGACAACATGAGCCTTTTCGTGACCGGCATTGCGGGAAGAATGGGTGAATTTACTCCGATGAGTACCGTCACGGTCGACGGGATCGAGATCGGGATCGTGGAGTCAGTGCCGGGCCGCCTGATCGTGCGTGACCAGGGGGTGAACCGGGTCTACACGACGGAGAATCTGAATCCGAAACTCGCGGAATGGCTCATGGGCAAACCGAAGACGGCGGACGATTTCGTCCTGTACGGCACCTACCTGGCGATGGATCCTGACGGGGACCGCGCGAAGGCGAAATCGCACTGGACGTCGGCTGTGAAAGAAGGTTTCGACAAGGAAACGATCGACCTTCTGATGAAGGAACTGGAAGTTCCGCTTCCGGATGCAGGCCGTGCACCGACGCAGACGAATGTACGGAATCCGCGTGCCCGTGCTCAGCAGTCTGCCGAGCCGCAGACGATCCCGCGCGGCGAAGACTACGAGAATGCGCTGGCGAAACTGAAGAAAGAATTCGCGAAAGACTACGCGAAGGAAGACATGCGGAGCCAGAAAGTCCTCGCGGACAAATTCCTCAAGATGTCGCAGATGGCCAAGCGTCCGGCAGACGAAGCATACGCGATGACGGAAGAGGCCGTTCGCATGGCACTGGCGCACTCATTCTTTGAGACGGCCTACGATGCGTATCTCGTGCAGGAAAATCGTTTCGGCCGCGATACGTATCAGGACCGCATGAAGATGATCGAGGAAGCGAAACCGGATGCCCGCGGCAAATCTTCCGCGAGCGAGCTGACGGATTGTGCACTTCGAATGGGGCTGGATGCCGTCCAGCGCAAAAAGAAGATCGACGCGAACCAGATGCTCAACACGGCGAAACGTTCCGCCTCTGGTGTCCAAAACCAGCGGGTACGCGATCTGGAACGCCAGCTCATGATGATGAAGTAGCGGAACCGCCGGATCTCCGGTTTCGATCTGCGGAGCAGATCGGTGAATGCCGCTGAGGCGGGAAAGGAGCCGCGGCGTTTTGAGAACGAACCGTGAATTTGAGGAAGGAGAAATTCACGAAGATCCGGCTGGAATTCCAAAATTTGGCGAAAAAATGCACGAAGACGGCATACGCAGCAGTTTTCGTGCGTTTTTTTACGCAGAAAGTCATGGGAAAATGCGAAATGATGGGGAGAACGGCTCTGAAATTCCGCCGTTTGGGGGATTTTTTAGACGGATTTTCGGAAAAACGGACTCCCCCCCCTTCTTTTCCGAAAAAAATCGGGTAAAATGAAAAACGTTAAGCAATGTATTCGCACTGGACCGCGTGTTTTAGTGCAGAGTCAGATTTGGAGGAATGATTCATGGCTGAAGAAAAAGCGATCCTTTCCATTCGTGGAAAAACCATTGAATTCCCGGTCTATGAAGGAACGGAGGGAGATGTCGCGGTCGACATTTCCAATCTTTACCCGGCACACCGTCTGATGACGTACGATCCGTCGCTCGCCAGCACCGCAGTCTGCCAGAGTACCGTGACGTACATTGACGGCGAAAAGGGGATCCTGCGCTACCGCGGTATTCCGATCGAGCAGTTCGTCACCGAACAGCCGAACTTCATCGAGGTCGCTCATCTCCTTTTGGCCGGCAATCTGCCGACAAAAGAAGAAGGAGCCGCATTCCGCCGCCGTCTGACGGAAAACGAACTGCTTCCGGAACCGATGCGTCTTCATTTCTCCGAGATCCCGACTACTGCGCCTCCGATGGCGATCCTTTCTGCGGCGATGAACCAGCTGGCGTGCTATCATCCGGAGTTCATGGAGCTGGACAATGACGACGAATTCATGGAGATCTCTGCCCGTCTGATCAGCAAGATCCGCACGATTGCGGCGTACATTTACCGCCGGACGCACTGCCTTCCCTTCATGTACCCGAATCCGAATCTTCGCTATGCGGCAAACTTCCTGCACATGATGTTTTCGCTGCCGTACTCGCAATACGAAGTTTCTCCGGAGATCGAAGATGCGCTGAACCTGGTCCTGATCCTTCATGCGGACCACGAGCAGAACTGCTCGGCCGCGACGGTGCGTGTCGTGGCGTCATCCCGCGCCAATCTTTTCGCATCCTGCGCGGCAGGCATCTGCGCACTTTGGGGATCTCTGCACGGCGGAGCCAACGTGGCGGTCATGGAAATGCTTGACCGGATCCATCGCGGCGGTCTTTCCCCGGAAAAGTGCATCGAGATGGCGAAAGACAAAAACGATCCGTTCAAGCTCTTTGGTTTTGGACACCGAGTCTACAAAAACTACGATCCGCGCGCCAAGATCCTTCGCGCTGCGTGCGACCGTGTTTTCGCGACGCTGAAACACCAGAACGACCCGCTTCTGAACATTGCGCGCGGTCTGGAAGAACTTGCGCTTTCCGATTCGTATTTCATTGACCGGAAACTTTACCCGAACGTGGACTTCTATTCGGGGCTGCTTCTGCGTGCGATGGGGATCCCGACCAATATGTTCACGGTCATGTTTGCGATGGGGCGTCTTCCGGGCTGGATCGCGCAGTGGAGAGAGCAGCATCAGGTCAACGGCCGCATTATCCGTCCGCGGCAGATCTACACCGGGAACACGATCTCGGATTACGTTCCGATCGACGAACGGTAAGTTCGGCATCCGTAAAGCAGATAGAAAAAAGGAGGCTCCTGAAGGATCGGGAGCCTCTTTTCATTTTCTGTTCGCGGACCGTCGATCAACCGGCGATCAGCCGTCGATCAACCATCGATCAACCATCGATCAACCATCGAGCAACCATCGATCAACCATCGATCGACCATCTTCCGACCATTCATTTGCCGTTCACTTCCGTTTCTCCATGTCGCAGATGAGTGCATCTTCCTGAATGAAGATCTCGCGGATGTGCTCATGGCTGGTGAAGAAAAAGATCTGAGTCTGGTCTCCGGCAAATTTCGTGAGGAGCCTGGCTGCGGCAGAGGCTCTGCGCCGGTCGAAATTCACGAGAATATCGTCCAGAATGATCGGGAGACGAACATTTCGCTGACGGTACTCCTCAATGAGAGCCAGCCGGATCGCGAGGTAGAGGAGTTCACGCGTTCCCATGGAAAGCTGCTCCGTCGAGAAAACGTTCCCGTTTTTCTGCTGAACGAAGAGAAGATCTTCATCGACCGGCGTCCAGACACGCACGTACTTTCCTTCCGTCATTTCCTCGAGATAGCCGGAAGCCAGCTCAAGCGTCCTCGGCTGCCGTTTCTGCTGGTAGGTTTTGCGGATCGTCTCAATGAGACGTTCACTCATGGCGCAGACCCGCCAGGCATTGACGGCGTGCGCGATCCGGGCTTCCGTTTCCGCAAGCTCAAACTGGATCCGGACCGGGGAATCATCCGCCGCCATTTTCTCGAGCAGGATCCGGCATTCCGCAGCCCGTTTCTGAGCCGACGCGAGCTGGAATTCCTCCTCAGACAATGCGTTTTCCAAAACATTCTGCTTTTCCGCAAGCAGTTCCGGCGTATGCGTCTCGTAAACTTCCCAGAGCATCGACTCAGTGCACGCAAAACCGACTGCGGAATCAATGGTCTTCTGGCACGCCCGTCGTCTGGTACGCAGTTCCTGAAGGATCTCAAGTTTCTCGAGCCGTGCGTCGAACATTTTTTCATCCGACGATCCTGCTTCCTCAAGGATCCTCGCTTTTGTGCGGCTTCGTTTTTCGTATTCCTGACGCAATTTTCGGATCTGAGCCTGGATCTCCGAGATCTCCGCTTCCAGTTCGCCGGCGCGGCGTTCCCGTTCCTGCTCTTCACGCAATTTTGTCTGCATTTCGCTGAACACATTTTCCGCGAACGGGAAACGTTCTTCACCGCCGCGTAATGCTTTCGCAAAATCTTCTCCAAAATACGGCAAAAGCGTCTCCAGCCGGTTGACCAGGAGCTGAAGTTCCTGCGAGTAAAGCTGGAAATCTTCCTGATCCCGATTCCGACGCCGCCACATTTCCCGGATCCGGTCTGAGGCATCCACAAGCTGACGCACATTTTCCGGACGCCATTCTTCCGGCAATCCAAGCGACCGAAGACCATTGCGCCATCTTGACTTTGCTTCTGCCAGGTTTCGATTCAGTTTTTTCAGCCGGGCGGCATACTGTCCGGCTTCCGCAAGCAGAGCGGTCCGCTGCGCCAGTGCTTTCGCCGCTTTCTCGGATTCCGTCAATTCCTTTTCAAGGAAGGCGCTTCGGGTCTCCAGTGCGGTACGCTCCTGCCGGCAAAGTTCCTCAAATTCCGGTTCCGCGAGTTCAGCGGCGTCGGCTTCCCGTTCCGCAAAACAGAGGCGCAGGAAACGCTCTTTCTGCCGGAGGGCACTCTCGATCCTTTCGCGCCCGGTCTCCAATTCGTCTTCCAGTTTCCGGGTAAACGTAAACCGCCAGACCAGGATCCCCAAAAACGAGGCCATTCCGATGAGGAAAAAGAAAAAATGAACGGCAGAACCTTCTCCGCCGAAAGCTCCCAGGAGATAGAAAAGCTCAAAAAGAGCCAATCCCAGCCCCAGAGAAAAGATCCCGCCGAAAAGTCCCAGTTCCCGAGGCGTCATGAACTGCCTGCGGACCAGCTCTTTCTGGGCATTCCGAGCATCCTCCAGCGTCCGGACCGACTGTGCAAGCTGCTGATGGTGGAGTTCCGTACGGCGCAATGACGCCAAAAGTTCCCCCAAAACACGCGCAGCCGCATTTACGTCCATCAGACCGGAGCGATCTTCCGCATCCATCAGACCGGAGACGGTTCCTGCTTCCAGTTGGCCGGAAACATCTTCACGGTCCCCGCCGCCGGTACGTTGCGCATCTTCCTTTTCCGCACGCCCAAATTCTCCGAAACCCGGGGGCCCCTCTCCCTTTCGCTGGGAAATGTTTTCGGGTACGGAATTCAGGATCGCTTCCGGGATCTCGCTCACGACTCTGGAATTCACGGCACGCAAAATACGTGAAGTTTCGTCTGCGGCTTCTGCACTCAGGAGTTTTTCTTCTGCATTTTCCGGGAAAATGAAGTTTTGCGGAAACGCACTCAAACCGGGAAGCTGGCGAATGCCGGGAAGACGAGCCGTCCGTTCTGCACACTGACGGGCATAGTCGCGGACCTTTTCTGCCGATTCCTCGGCCTGAACCAGAAGTTCTGCACGCAATTTTTTGATCTCCCGGATCTTCTTCCGAAGAGTGAACATTTCACGCACCGGCCCGCGCAGCGGACGCAGTGCCCGGGCATCGTATGGAAACGCTTCCTCAACGGAACCGCAGGAGTCCAGATCCGGAAGGACGATTCCCAGGCGGCGATAGTCGATCGCGAGCTGTGCTTCTGAATCCATCTGCTGACGGTAAAGATTCGCCAGGCGGCCGCGTAATGTTTCGATCCATTCCTGCTGCGGGAAAAAGGTCTCCAGAACGGGAGCTTTCTGAAGCAGGTCGGCATTGAACGCGATCTGCTCCTTTTGAGCCTGGATCTCGCGGATCTTCTCATTCATTCCATCGCGTTCCTGTCGGATCTGCGCCATTTCCTGCCGGATCTGCGCCAACCGTTTCCGATCCTCTCCAAGCTGTCCGATACCGAGCTCGGAAACATCGCCAAGTCCTGGATTTTCCGCATTGAATTCCACGATCTCCGCATCGATCTGCGCTCTTTGATCCCATTCGTCCCGGATCTCCTGCGCGATCTCCAAAACATGGATCCGATGCTTTTTTTGACGGATCGTTTCCTGAAGTTCACTCACTTTCGCTTCCAGGACCGTCAGTTCCGAGTGGATCTTTCCGTACTTTCGGTTCTGCGTCTGAAGATTTTCCTTTTGGCGGAGAAGGAGCTGACGATAGTTCCAGAGGCCGAGGATCTCCGTCGGCTGACGGCGTCCGGGAGTTCCGGACTCACGAAAATGGGCGGACGCAAAGAATTCATCGCACCACTGGATCTCCTCGGGACGCAGTGTCTCCGGGATCCCGTCCGGCGAAAGGAGTTTCTGGCGGATATTTGCCAGTTTCGCCAGGATACTCACTGCCGAGTACCGCGTGATCCCTGTGCTCAGATCGTAGAGCCGCCGGGCAGCTTCCGTTGAATCCAGGACCGCAAGCTGCTGAAGTTCCTGAAGTCCCAGCGCAAAAATACTGTTGAAGAGCTTTTCGTCAAGCTCCAGCGTTCCGCCGTTTTCGCCGCTGTGCGGGTCGGCAGAAAGTTCCAGAAGATTTCGCCAGTGGAAGGAATCCTGATGCACACCGGCTGCGTCCGTGATGCTCAGGCCATCCGCGATATTCCGAGTCTGGTACCGGGTCCGAAAAGCGTCTCTGGCAAAAAACGGCAGCTCCGATCCCTGAAAAGAAAGACTGTTTTGCGTTTCGGAAAACAGAACTCCCCCCTCCGCAGTTCCGAAACCGGCTTTCGACCCGCGGTCATTTTCCGAAGCCGGGAGGGAACCATTCCGGGAAGAAAGGGATTCCGCAGTGTCCTGCTCTTCAGAAACCGAGTCTGGAAACGGATGCGGGACAAGATGCCGGCAGACCGTCAGTTCTCCCATTGGAGTCTGCACACAGAGACTCCCTCCCGTTTTTTCCGGGACTTCACGAAATGCATAGACGAGCCGTTCCGCCGGAAATCCATAGAAGACCGAGCGGATGAACTGCATCAACGTCGTTTTTCCGGTTTCGTTCGGACCATAGAAAAGATTGATGCCGCCTTCAAGATTTTGAAGACGCAGACCGTTCCATTTTCCGAATTTCTCGATATGGAGTGCGCGAATGATCATCGGTTCCGTTCCTCCTGCGCATCCGCCAGTGCACTGGCGCCAAGAATGGATGCCGCCTCAAGGACACTGCATTCCTCACCGGGGCTCAGGTAGGCCATTTCCCGCAAAAGGGTCGCCCGCTGTTCCTTTGAAAGCATATCCGACAGATCCAGAGAATGCGGCGCGAAATCCGGATGCCGTGTTTTCCCAGTCGGATTCATCTGGTGGAATTGCGCCAGCCGAAGAAGATCCCCGAGCATCGTGTCTGCCTGACCCCAGGCAAACGGAATCAGGCCGGATCGTTCCGGTACGATACTGACCGTCCAGGGTCTTCCAGGAAGGGAGGCACCGGCCTTCCGCAATTCCGAAAGCAGGGCCGTCCCTTTCTCTGCACGCTCTTCATCCAGAAAGTTTTCTTCGAGAAGGCACCGAAGCATTTCACCGTGCACAGGTTTTCCGGCCGTCAATTTCCAAAAAACAAAAAAACGCCCGCAATCCGAAATTTCCGTTCCGTTCGTCTGCCCGTTTCCGTCTCTCTGCGATTCCGCAGCTTCCAAATTTTTCGGTTCGGCAGTTTCCAAATACGCTTCCGGACGATCTGGGGCCGCTTCCTGACCGGAACGGGGAGCCGTCTGCGTTCCCGCCTGCGTCTCAGCCGCAGTTTCGGCTTGATTTCCGGATCGTGCTCCAGATCGATCTCCGGTCTGGGGGGGCTGCTCCTTCCGAACAAATTCCCGACGCAGCGTCTGGACCATCCAGCGGGAAAGCGATTCCCAGTCGGCGGCTTCCCCGGGGATCCGTTTTTCAAGGAATCTCCATCCGATCGTTTCGGTCGGGAAGAACTGGAGCGAGACCGGCACGTCGCCGTCCAGATCCATCTGCACGACCGTCACGCCCGCAGGAGCCGGTGCGCTGTCCGTAGTCCTGCCGGTCGGTCCATGATGCTGGATCGGACCGGGGGAATGAAGCAGAACGCTCTCCCCGGAAGCATAGGAACGGCGCAGGGTAAAACGTTCCTCCAATGCCGTCAATGCAGCATACGGCACCTCGCCGACCTGTGGAGAAAAAGCGGAGCGTGTTCCGAGCTCTTCCCCAAGTTTTCCAAAGTTCTCCGCGGTACTTCCGCGCATTCCGCCTTCGGAAGCCTTCGAGTTCTCTCCCGATCCGCCGGCTTGGTGTTCGGCTCCATTTTCCGCAAGCCGATGGTCCGGCTCGGCAGAGTCAGCCGATTCCTCATCGGTTCCGAAAAAGATCCGGGCATTCGGACAGACTGCGATCGTCTGGTACGGCGGCAGTTTTCCGTCTGGAAGACGCGAAAAATCGTAGTGCGAAAAATCAGGACAGAGATCTTCCCAGCTCGCGATGAAAATATTTTTTGGCGAATCGGGAAGACGGAACTTTTTGATGTGCGCCTGATGGGACGGAAAAAGAAAAACATTCTCCGGGAAACGAAGATCCGGAAGCATCCGATCCTCGATCGGCCGTTCCAGTTTCCAGTAAACCGGGATCCCGCGTTCCTGAAGCCGCCGAAACTGTCCGGCAAGGAACGCAAATCCTCTGGCCCCGCAGAGATCTGGCTGAAGAATATCGCCCGTCAGGAGCACAAAATCTACATTCTGCGCGACCGCAAGGTCAAAGACCCGTTCCGCACTCTGCCAGGCAGCCTGAAGGCACTCCTCACGCACCGGCGCAGGCAATTTCGGAAACCTTCCGCCGAAAAGCCAGCCGTCTGGCGCCTCAAGCAGGAGTTTTTCCTCCGAAATTCCTGCGTCTGAAAGTTCTGTATTCAAAAATTCCGGGTTTGAAAGCTCCGCTCCCGAAGAGACCGCCCTCTCGCCATCCAAAACAGGAGCAGGAGCCGCCAGATCAGCCTCCGCAGTCTGTTCGCCGAGACTGGAAGGGAATGAAACGCCCCTTTCCTCTCCAGACAGAGCATCCGCCAACTCACGTTCCGCTGCCGAAAAAGGATGCGCCGGTTCCGGCGGCGTCCAGCAGGTTACGGGAAGGTGAAGCTGAAAATTTGATGCGTGGAGGAATTTGATGATTTTCACGTCCGGCTCGTTTCGTCATGACCAACGGCAAAAGGGGGATCTTAACTCAGTATTTTGGATGTACTGGCCCGCAGGATTTGCCCAATTCACCCAAATTATACCACAAAGCGCGAAAAATTTCCATACCTCCCATCCTGCAAAATCCTCATTTTTTCACAAAAAATCCAAAAAATCCCGCTTTTTTCGGCACAAAAGTCCCCAAACTGCCCTTCTCGCCATCTGCCGGAGCTTTCATCGTGACGTATCGGGCCTCCATGCCGACGCAATTGCCGCATCGACATTTTGGGAAGGGCCAACTTTCTTCGTTTCTGCAAATGGGGATCAGAATGCACTCCGGATCCGCGCCATTCCTTTTTTCCGCCCGCTCACAGTTCCCGGCATCTTTCGATCTCCCCCCGGAAAACTCTTCCCAAATTCACTTTTTTTGGAAAAAATTCCGCACAGCTAGTGCTCCCCTACTGGACAAAATCACAAAATATGGTAAAATGTGGATTCAAAATCGACACGGAACCAGATTCCAGCGTAGGTGTCGACAGCAGAACCCCAAAAACTCAAAGGAGAATTTCATGGAACGCGTTTTCAATTTTTCGGCCGGTCCAGCCGTTTTACCGCTTCAGGTCCTTGAAGAAGCTCAGCGCGATTTGCTCGCCATGCCGGGTGCCGGAATGTCCATTCTCGAAATGAGTCACCGTTCCAAGCCGTTCCAGGCGATCATTGACGCGACGGAAGCGAACATTCGCAAAGTCATGAATGTCCCGGACAACTACAAAGTGCTCTTCCTGCAGGGCGGTGCCTATCTGCAGTTCGGGATGGTTCCGATGAACCTTCTGAAAGGCGGTTCTGCCGACTATATCTGCACGGGAACGTGGAGCAAAAAAGCGCTTTCCGAAGGAAAGACCCAGGGAACGGTCCGCTGCGCGTGGGACGGTTCTGCCGACAATTTCAACCACACTCCGGATGATTCTGAACTCGATCTCGATCCGAATGCCGCGTACGTCTACTATACGTCGAACGAAACGATCCAGGGCGTTCAGTTCAAAACGGAACCGAACGTTGGGAACGTTCCGCTCATCTGCGACGCTTCGAGCGAATTCATGTACAAGCCGCTCGACATCAGCAAGTACGGCTGCATTTACGCCTGCGCCCAGAAAAACTGCGGTCCGGCCGGCGTCACGATCGTCATCATTCGTGAAGATCTTGTCGAAAACAGCGCAGACGGTCTGCTCGGCGTCCTCTCCTACAAAAAAATGGCGGAAAACGGCTCCATGCTGAACACCCCGCCCTGTTTCTCGATCTACGTCGTGAAGCTCGTCACCGAATGGATCATGAACACGATCGGCGGCGTCGACAAACTGTACGAGATCAACAAGATGAAAGCCCAGCTGCTCTACGACGTCATCGACAGCTCCAACGGCTTCTACCTCGGCCACGCCAAGCCGGAATGCCGTTCGCTGATGAACGTTCCGTTCAAAATGGCCACCGACGAACTCAACGACAAATTCCTGGCCGAAGCGAAAGCTCTGGGGCTGGAATCCCTTAAGGGACACCGCAGCGTCGGCGGTTTCCGTGCTTCGATCTACAATGCGATGCCGGTCGAAGGCGTTCAGAAGCTGGCTGAATTCATGAAAGACTTCATGCAGAAAAACGGCTGATTTTTGAAAATGAACCAGGATCTCGTCTGCCTTTAATTTGACGAAATTCTGAAAAACAGGAAACAGAGTGTCTTCGGGCACTCTGTTTTTTAGGATTTTCCCCAACTTTTCTTTCGCGCCCAGTACCCGACATCGGAGGTCCCATGGCCAAATTCAATTCATCCCGCAGCAAATCTGCCCGCAATCCCGGACCGGTCGGACGGGTCAAGACATTCAATCAGTCGAAAACCCGTTCCGGGGGCAGAAGCCGTTCGGCCGCCTCCCGTCAGGGCGATGCCGGAAGTACGCAGCGTTCCGGAGATCTGAAGCGCCGCACCTTTTCAAATTCCATGAATTTCATGGAGGCGGATGACTATGTGCGCATGGAAGCTCCGGCACGCAGAGGGAAAGAGAGAGCCTCGAAACACTTCAATCCTTTGAATTTCCTGCGTGCGGATGAAGAAGACGGCGTCGTGAATCTTCCTGCGATGGACTACGTCGAAATGAACGACCGGGATTTTGCCAGACTGCGTGACCGCGGCGGGAAAAGATCCGGACGCGGTCTTTCCGCCCGTTCTGAAGGTACAGACGGCAGAAAAACACGCGGACAGGAGGACGATTTCAACGCGATCGAGCGCGGAAGAGCGGCATCCGGGAAATTCATGAAAGATTTCCGGGATGCGAAATCAGCTCGCAAACCCGTGAACGGCAGGCGGGATGGTCTTCGGACTTCCGGAGGAAATTCCGGAAAGGAACGCGGCCGTACGCTGACGGACTCTGCGTTTGCTGCGATCCAGAAACAGAAAGCCCGTCCGAAGAAGAGCGCACCGCGTAAAGATGCCCTTTCCGAGGGGGAACGGCTCCAGAAAGTTCTGGCGGCGGCTGGTTTTGGAAGTCGGCGGGACTGCGAGGAATTTATCGTGACGGGGCGAGTCATGGTCGATCGTGAAGTCGTGACGGAACTCGGAACGCGCGTGCTCCCGCACCAGACGATCCATCTGGACGGTGAGCTGGTCCGCCGTCCGAAAAAATTCGTCTACTATGCGCTCAACAAACCGGGAAACGTCATCTGCTCGAACGACGATCCGGACGGCCGTCGACGTGCGCTGGACTTCATTCACGAAAATGTTCCGGGACTGTTTGCGGTTGGACGCCTGGACCTGCATAGTGAAGGACTTCTGCTGATCACCAACGACGGAGAACTGGCAAACCGCCTGACCCATCCGAGTTACGCGGTGCCGAAAGTTTACCGGGTCCGCGTTTCCGGAACTCCGACCCGTTCGGAGATCGCGCAGATCTGCCGCGGTGTTTACCTTGCGGAAGGTTTGGCGAAAGCGGAAGAAGTGCGTCTGCGCCACTCCTACTATGATGGGACGTCGGTTTTGGAACTGACTCTGCGCGAAGGCCGAAATCGCGAGATCCGCCGCATTTTGGCCAAGATCGGACACAATGTGCTGGATCTGGTCCGTGTTTCGATCGGCGACGTGAAGCTCGGAAAACTCCCGCTCGGAGCGTACCGTCCGCTGACGGCGCAGGAAGTGCGCAGTCTGAAAAAGCTGGTCGGCCTGACCGAAAATCGGACGTCTCTGCTTGCTTCTTCGGAAACGGCGGCTTCCAAAACGAAAGACGCGAAAGAAGAAAAAGCCCCCAAAACGCAGAAGGTCCAAAAGAAACCGAAAAAAGCGCGGATCTCCAAAGAGGAACCGGCAGAAAATGCGGTTTCTCCAGAGGCAGGGAAAGACGATTTGGTCCAAGAAATTCCGCCTCGGGATCCCCAGGTTTTGGAGCCGCAGTCCCAGGACATCCAGGAAGCTCCCGCTTCGGCAGATGCACTCTACGAGGCGTGGAAAGCTGAGATGGACGCGTCCGGGTCGGAGAAATAGTTTCTCCGCTGACGCTTCCACCATCCACAGACTGTGCACTCAAGGCCGCAGAATATACCGAACTCGGAGTTTCTGCGGTCTTTTTTTGTTGGAGTCGGTGTTTCTTTCCGGAAAATGCCCTTGACTTTCCGGAAAATTTCGCTAAAATGTGAAAGATGGTATTTTCGCAGGATTTTCTCCAGAATTGGGAGAATATTGAAAGATCCCGGAAGATTCCGGAAAAATTCCCCAAAAAAAATTAAAAAAGAGAGAAAATCTGAAACCACCCCTCCAAACTGCGCATAAAATCAGAAAAGGGAATTCACGAGGAGATCAGATCCAATGAAAAAATCGTACTGGCAGCAAAAAGTCGTGCTGGTGACCGGCGGTTCCAGCGGCCTCGGCCTAGAGATCGCGTCGGCCTTTGCGGAAAAAGGCGCACGCGTCATCATCGCCGCCCTTGAAAAAGACGCCGTGGAAGCCGCAGTCCGAACATTTCAGGAGAAGTCTCTGGACGTCATGGGCTTTCAGGTAAATGTCTGCCTTGACGAAGACGTGGAACGGCTGAAGTCGGAGATCATGGCGCGTTTCGGCAGGCTGGACGTTCTCGCGAACGTTGCGGGCAGAACGGATCGGGGAAAGATGATCCAGTGCGATGCCGGCCATTTTGCCAAAACGATGGACCTGAATTTCATTGCACTGGTCCGCGTGACGCACGCATTCCTTCCGATGCTTCTGGAATCCCGCGGGCACATCATCAACATTGGGTCGCTTGCCTCCAAGTCGGCTTCACGCTGGACCGGAGCCTACCCGGCCAGCAAACACGCGGTCGCGGCATACTCGCAGCAGCTGCGGCTCGAGCATAAGGAAGACGGTCTGAAGGTCCTCCTGGTCTGTCCCGGTCCGATCCAGCGCGAAACGGAACGTCTTTACCCGCTGGAAGGTCTGGAAGATCTCCCGGAAAGTGCACGACGTCCCGGAGCAGGAGTGAAGGTGAGCCGGATCTCGCCGCAGATGTTGGTTTCCGCGATCCTTGATGCTTCAGAAAAAGGAAAAGTCGAGCTGATCCTTCCGAAAAAAGCTCGCCTTCTCTTCACCATCAGCCAAATCTGCCCGAAACTCGGCGACTGGCTGGTCCTGAAAAATACCTGAGAGCGGCTACGGTCCACACAGTGTGCCGTAAAGTACTCTCGTTCGCGAAAGAAAAATTTTCGTTTGAGTGTTCATTTTTGAAGGAGAATTCAGATGAAAAAACTGGTTTTTGGTTTGATTTTTACCTCCGGTGTTCTTGCAGGGACGGCCGGAATGATGCAGAGTTTTGCGCGGGAAGTGTCCGGAGAAATGGAGATCCTGGACTCGAAAGCCATCCGTCTGGTCGATGGCGCAGAAGAGCAGGAGGCGGCTGCCGACTCGAATGCCGACGCCGCTAAAAAGGCAGACCGCGGCGCAAAAAAACAAGCGAAGAAAAACGTGCAGGAAGACGACTACTGGGTCGGCGCTTTGATCGGCCCGGTTCCGGAACCGATCCTCGTGCATATTTCGGAAGACCTTCTCGCAGAGGGAAAGGGCGTCTTCCTGAATGAGGTCGTCGAAGGTTCCCCGGCAGAAAAAGCGGGGCTGAAGCAATTCGACATCGTCGCGAAAGTCGGCGGCGAGCCGGTCGATCCGGAATCTTTCATTGAAAAAGTCCGTGAAAGCAAAGGCGAAAAGCTCGTCTGCGAAGTTCTGCGTACCGGAAAGCTCCAGACGCTCGACCTGACTCCGGAAGTTCGTCCGGCTCAGCAGCAGGGATTCCATCTGCAGCCGCGTATTTTCCGCATGCCGGGCAATCCTCAGGCCCAGCCGAACATTGAGATCCCGGTAATGCCGGAAGAGATGAAAAAACTGCTCCCTGAGGGGATGGAGCTGGAAGAAATGCCGGAAATGTTTGGCGGCGAGCTGCTCCCGGAAGACCTTCCGATCCCGGATGAGATCCGCGAGATGCTCAAGAATCAGAAAAAAATGTTTCGTCTGCCCAATCCTGGCGGCGTTCCCGGCGGAATTCCCCAGTTCCAGTTCCACGGCGGACAGAAATCCCACATGCAGATCGAAGTCACGCCGAACGGCACGCGCGTGACCCGCAAAATGGAAACGGAAGTCGATGGAGAACCGTTGACCGTCCTTTCCAAAAAGGAAGGGGAAGATCCGGCGGAACTCCTCATTGAGTGGGGTGAGGAATCCTACGAAATTACGGAAGAAGAGCTGGATTCGCTTCCGGAAGAGATCCAGGATCATGTGAGATCTCTCCTGGGTTCCGGTTCTATTCAGATCCACACGGACGGGCTCTCGACTCAGCCGCTGGCTCCGCCTCAGGAAGCCGCTGAAAATGCCGCTGAAAATGCGGATGCGGTGACG
This sequence comes from Thermoguttaceae bacterium, assembly GCA_017939795.1. Classification (GTDB taxonomy): domain Bacteria; phylum Planctomycetota; class Planctomycetia; order Pirellulales; family Thermoguttaceae; genus RGIG3701. The sequence continues at coordinate 15,870 of JAGBAA010000090.1, read as the reverse complement.
GACGACGGCAAAAAAGCCGACCAGAAAGTCAAGTCTGAAAAGAAGAAGGGAAAGAAAAAAGCCGCATCCAAAAAATCGGACGACATCACGGCAGCGGATGACGCCGAAAATGAAGGAGCCGGCGACATTCCGCTTGATTCGAAAAAAATCATTGACCTGAAATGAGACCGGGCGGCAAAACGGCCGCGAAAAACTCTCTTCAGTACTGAAAAAGAAAGGAAGCACACGGAATTCCATGCGCTTCCTTTTTTTATTCCTCGATGGACTTTTCTACGGCCCGGCATTCTCTGGAATCAGGGAACAGAACGCAGGCTAACGTTCAAAGTACCGGTAAAGAAACCGTCCATCCGGAGCGGCGTCGCCGTTGAGATAGAAATCCAGGATCTCTCCGTCTTCCCCATTTCCTGCCGAATTGTCTGCCCACTTGAATCGCAGATCGATCTTTCGGTCATTCAGCCCCAACATATGCCGCGGGATCTTCACTTCCAGCGTCTTTCCATCTACTCGCATGGGGACTCGGCCAACTTCCCGCCAATTCCATCCATTCTGCAGGCAGATCTCCAGAACGGCAGACTTTCCATCCGGAGAGACCCGATTCACGATGTACTGAAAATGGTTCCAGTGCGGCATCTTTCCGTCGAGGGAGACTGAAAGGAAAAGGCGCATCCATCCGGGGTCGGTGAACGGCGTCAGCGATTCCGTACACGAGACACGAAACGTGAGGGTTTCCGAATCATGTGAGACGGAACAGTCCGCAATGTCGTTTCGTCCGGTCGCGTTTTCGCAGCGGATCGAGCCGTAGCCAGCGGCATTGCGCGGCAGAGTGTCCCGGATGGCATCCCGGTAGATCGGCTCCTCGTCTGCCGCACGCTGAGGGCGAACTCCCCGAAAACGCCGGATCCCCTGAACGAGCTGAAAATAGAAATGGTCCTGAAGGATCCCGGAAGAGGGTTCCAGATCGCGGCTGAATTCCGGAGAGTACTGGTCCGGAAACGCACGTTTTTTTCCCATCCATTCTTCAAAAAAACCGGCGGTCCATTCATTCCACCCGGTAATGAAGAGGTAGTCCGGGTCGAGTTCCTGTGCCCGATCGAGCTGCTGCGCAAAATTCTCTCCCCAAAGAAAGCGGTTCGGCTCGTCTTTTTTAGGGTTTCGGTCCGGCGCAAAATGGAGACGTTCTCCGGGAAGCAGTTCCTCCTCGGAAGGACCGACGTACGCGCGTCCGAAAATGTTTTGGTCATTCATCGCCGCCAGTCCCGTGTGTCCGTCACCCGCTCCCCAGGAATGATTCTGCGCGACGCCGGCCACGCACATTTCCAGGGATCCGTCGTTTCGCTGAACGTATCCATGCTGTGGAAAAACTTCCAGCCAGCACCATTGATCCGGAGCTCCCGGGCCCCGGGCATACGCGGGCTGAAGAGGGCGGAAGGTGAAGAAACGGAGGATCTCCTCCCAATCCTTCCGGTCTTCCGGAGACGCTGTCTCGTCTTGAAGTGCCTGCTCGATGACCCACGGATCCGCGTGGACCAGCGGACGGCCTTCCCAGTAGAACCAAAGGTCCCTGAATTTTCCGGGGCGGTAAATATCGCGGTAGAGCTGAAGGAGACTGTCGCGCAGATGCTTCTGCCTCCAAAATGGAAGCATGAAGGCGCATTTCGGCGTCCGGAAACCATCTCGGCGCATGGAGGCCCACGTTTCCAGAAGCGTCCAGGTCGAATCCATCCACGTGAGCGTGCCGTTCGTTGCGTCGAAAATCACCGCATCAACTCCGGCTGCACTGAGCATTTGGGCATGGCGGCGCGAGACCCACGCATCCGTCGTTCGGTAGAATCCGAAAAGCGGTTTATCCCAGTGGTGCCGTGGTCCGCATTTTCCCCAGGCTGGATCGAACGGCCGGTCTGCGATTCCGGGATTTTTTGCCAGGATCTCCGCATTATTGCTCGGCACGATATCGACGCCGGGCCCTTCATGCCAGGTCCAGTAAAAGATACCGACCTGTTTCGTGCGAGGAGTGCCGAGAGTCTCGGAATTCCCAAGGATGCGTCCCAGACCATCGATCGCATCCCACGTGTCGGCGAAAAGATCCCGCTCGGCAAAACGCGACTCGGAAAGCGTGCCGTCTTCCGCAGAAACACGATCCGTTTCGGACGGAGAAAGCGGCGGAGCTGACAGTTTGGAGTAAAGTACCGAAGAACCGGAAAACGGGATCGGAAAACAGGCGGATCCCACACGCATCTCGTATGCTCCCGGTTTTTCCTCGCCATTCAGAAAAGAAACGACGCCGTCGTGTGCCGCTGGGACCATCCAGACGCCGACCCGTTCCTCTGCTCCGTTCAGTTCCCAATAGAATTCTCCGCCGGAAAGCGGCTCAAATTCCAGCTGAAGGGCCGCATTGTCCGGGAAATCCGTAAAGGTTGCCCGGACCTCTGGTTTCTGCGTCCGCGTCGCCTCGACCGAACCATTCCAGCGATAGAGAGAAAGCGTCAGGCTCCCGATCCCATTCCCATAGCTCGGACATTGGACGGAAATCATGCTGAACTCTCGATCGATCCGAAATCGAGCACCCGCAAAATCATCCTTCCCGAGCGGGACTGGGAAATGCGGTGCGCTGCTTTCAAAAAGGTCCAGCTGACCGAAATATCGCCCAGCGGCTCCACGCGGATCTTCCGCCCCATTTCGCTCTTCAGCCCCATTTTGCTCTTCAGCTCCATTTTGCTCTTCAGCTCCATTTTGCTCTTCAGCTCCATTTCGCTCTGCGGTCGCCATCAGCTCCGCATCCGTCCCATTGGTACTGGGACTCTGCGGATCCAGTACACTGGAAGTCGAGCCGACCTCTGCCGCAAAAGAGACCTCTGCCGCCAATAGAAAACCAGCTCCCAGCACACACGCTGAAAAAAACAGAGAGTTCCCCATCCAAACGGAAGATCTCCCCAAACTCCGAAACAATTTCTTCATGAAAAACTCCTTCCATTTCGGCTGGATCCAAACATGGTCCTCCAAATTTGAATTTTACGAAAACGTCCCCATTCAGTAGAAAACCGTACTGCATGAGTCTGCTTAGGAAACGGGTCAGCGGCGATGGCGGGATCGGTAAGCCGTCAGAAAACGCCGTTCCTGGGAAAGTTGGATCTTTTCGCGATTTTCCAAAAGAAAACGCTCAAAAATTTCACGCAGTCCCCGTGCGGCATCTGGATCCGGCTCCCAATTCCAAAGCGGTCCGGCATCCTTCAGCCAGTCTGAGTCGGAAAGTGCAGACGGGAGACGCTCCGGCTCTTCGGAGGCACTGATCTTGGATCCCTGAGAGCGATTCAGCCAATTCGCCATCGTGCTGAAAAAGCCGAGTCCCCAGCGGCTGGACTGACGTTCTGCGGGCAGGCCGCTTTCTTTTTTTTCGACAGGCAATGGCGCATTCCTCTGCTCTGCCAGTGCTTTTCCATCTTCTTCTGGCCGGGACGCATCAGACTGAGACTCCTTAGACCGGAACTCCTCAGGCTGAGACTCCTTAGACCGGAACTCCTTAGGCTGGGACTCCTCAGGCTGGGACGGCAAAGCAGGCCCGGACTCAAATTTTCCCCGCGCCGCTCCCGCATTTTCTGCTGCGGATCTGCCGTACTGGATGCGGACGACGAGCGGTTTCGCTTCCTGATTTTCCCAAAACTCCCGGAACACCGAGAGGCTTTTCTCTTCCGAGACCTTCTCTGCCGGAGTCACGGTACTTTGGGAAAGCAGAACGAGAACATCGGCATGGGACGGCTCCGATCCGGATTCCGTCTCCCGGAGCAAATTTCGAAAAGGCACGAAATTCGTCCAGCTGTTTTTCGCGACACGAAACGGTTCCACATTCCAGCCGTCGGCATCCGTTTTCGGAATGAAGTCTGAAAATATTTCCGTCTCAGCCGGAAATGCCGAAGGTTCCGTCAGCCCGAATTCTCCAGTTTCCTGGAATTCACGCTTTCGCAGGCATCCGGAAGTCAGTTCCCAAACCCCGATCCGAATCGGCCCGGCCTGTTCTCCTTTCCAGAAAAGATGCCCGGAGTAGATCTCTACGGCATAGAATCCCGCCAGTTCAAGCGCATAGAGTGCCGCTCCGACTCCCAGCTGCCGCGAATAGAATTTCAGGATACTTTGATTGATGGTACGGCGGATCTCCAAAACACCGGCCGCGACAGGATCAAACCAGAGGACCTTGCGATAGACCCCGAATGTCCAGACGTAGAATCCGTAGACCTTCAGACCGAAACGCAGATCCCGGAGCCTCAGATACTCCATCCCGGGAAGTTCTCGAGCCAGCATTTTCTGGAGCCGTCCCACGAGGATGCGCTGAGCCTGAAGCAGTTCCGCAAGCGAAATGGAATAGGCCGGCTTCGTTTTTCCGGAGTATTCCTGATCCACCAGTTCGACGATACGCCGAACGGCCCGAAAGAGCGGCAGGATCCCCTCAAGCTCCTCCACATGAAGGGAATCGACCATTTTCTGGACCTGCAGAAAAGCATTCCGCTCCTTTTTCATCCAGCGGGCATCCGGTTCCACATTCAGGATCGGAAGGCAGGCCCGGTCCTTCAGCCAGAAAAAAATGACTCCCAGAGCCGCAAGTGCCGCGAGGATCACGAGACCGTGTTTCTGTACGATCTGCAGCGTCCACGCCCGCGTGAACGGTTTCGTTTCCAGGCGTTCCAAAGACGGCATGGATTCCGCGTCCGAAACAGTGCTCTCCTCTGAAATCATCTCCGGCACAGAAAAAGCCAGTTCAGCAGGATCCAGCGCACTGGCATTTCGCTCTCCAATCGCATTCAGCTCTCCGGAAATGCTCTCTCCTGCCTCGATTTCCGACGTTTGGGAAACTGGACTGGACGTTTTCTCCAACGGGAAAAGAACGCCGCCGACGACCAGACAGACGCCAAGTGCGCAGGCGTAAAGAACCGCCATCCATTGCGGAGTCGCCAGGCGTGAATGAAAGAAGCCGGTTTCGGAGACAAATGGCTTCACGACCCGGGACGATGCCGTCATTGGGGGGGGATCTGTCTCTTGAGGCTCCGCCTGAAATTTCCCTCCGTAAAGCAGGACCGAATAGTCCCCAACGATCTGGAAAAGGACCGGGAATATCTTGCGCACTGCGTAGCGCATTCCCTGGGCTCGGAGTCCTCTGGATGATCGGGCGGAATTCGCGTCCGGCACTTCCTCTCCTGCCCCGCCGTCCACTCTGGAATTCAGCGGCTGCCCCTCTGCAGCCGGAACGGAGGTGCTTTTTTTGCCCATTCCGAACCAGCCTCCCGATGCATTTTGATCCACTTTCTTCCTGGAAGCAGACGGCATAAACCAGAGAAGATGCGAGAGTTTCACCCAGTCCAAAAGCGGCTGATCGCCGATGCGCACTCCCGCCAGCTTCTGCGTCAGATCTCCCGTCCGGAATTCCGCCAGCTTCTGCGTCAGGTCTGCCGAGATCCGGTCGATCAAAAGAAGCGCGCAGCTTAACGGAATGTCCAGTTCCGGATTCCGGCTGCGGATCCCATAGACCCGGGCGACCCGTGCATTCAGCTCCAGGATCGCGTCCAGAATATTCTGCCAGTTGGAAAAAGTCAGTTTATCGTAGGGAAAGTCCTGAACGAAACTCTCGACTTCTCTTCGGGCAGCCGCCTCCCGTTCTGCCGTCGCACGGCGGGGAAGACGCCATTGACGCACGCCAAGACAAATCAGCCAAACTGCCAGAAACGCACCCAATGAGTGCAGCCAAAACCAGTCCCAAAACCAGAAAAACCGTTCATGTTCCGAGAAAAGCCCCCAAATGCCGATCCCAGCCATAAAAAGGACCGGAGACATCATGGCCGTCAGCATGGGAATCAGCCAGAGGATCTGATTCCAAAGCAAAGTCCGAATAAAACTGGGACGCCGACGCATGATCTTGCGGCTCCTTCCAAATGGGGGAAATGAGGAAAAAATACGAAAGTCAGGGAACTGCACAGGCAGTCCTGACTTTCAAAAAAATTTCAAAATGGATCTTCGACGCTCCGATCTGCCGACATTTCCAGAATCGTCCGTCGATCTGTCTGTTGAACGATCGACCGATCTGTCGGCTGAACTGTCTGCCGAAGGCCTGGCGAACTGTCTGCCGAAGGCCTGGCGAACTGTCTGCCGGACGATCCGCCAGACAGCCGCTCCGGAACGGAAGATGCTCGGACGTCCGCAAAACCTACTCTTCACCGTCTTCGGTTTCCGTATCGTCCTCGTCGTCAGAAGACGCTTCATGGTGCTCGATGTACGGATAGTAGCGTTCAAAATTGAAATTCGGACTATTATCCAGGTCATGGCACTGGATGCAGATCGCTTTCGATTCCCGCGCTTCCAGATGCAGAGCCTTCCGATACCGGGCCTGAAGTTTCGTATCGCTTCCGATCTCGGCATTCATGTGAAGCGAGCCGGGACCATGGCACGACTCGCAGCCGACGTCTTTCAGCTGCGGCGTCTCCATCATGCTCAGGAAACCAGACTGGAACGGAAGACGATGCTCTGCACTCCAGCCAACGACATGGCACGCAATACACTCGGGGTCGAATGTACGCGGCGGAGTCGCTTCTTCAAGAGACTTCCAGGCCATCGCATGACGCGACTTTTTCCAGACGTCGTATGATTCCTTATGGCACGACTCGCACCGTTTCGAGCCGACGTAGATCCCATTTGTCTTCATGAACGGATTGCGTGCCGGACGCACTCCCAGTCCTTCCAGCCCCTGGAGCTTCAGCTGTTCCTGGTAGAGTCCCATGAGGTCCAGGATCTTCTTCGAGGACGGGAATCGGGAATCCATCGGGACCCTCTGGTAAAGAAGCGGCTTTCTGTCGTCGTCGTAGAGGCCGAGTACGATGACGTTCATTCCCTTTTCGCCGATCGAAATGACGTACTGCCCCGTTTCGGGAAGCACTTCCGGCACCGACGGAGAAACCGGCGGACCGTCCGGCGTCACGATAATGTCCAGGTCAGGAAATTCCCGCGCAAGCGCCTTCGATTCTTCCATCGATGCATGAGAAAGCAGAACGATGAACTGGCACTGCGCCTTAAGCTGCGGCACGAGTTTCGCCAGAGCCAGACGCGGGGCACGGTAAACGATCTCGTCGTTCTGGACCTGCTCGCGTTCCTTTTCGCCCAAAATGCCGATGATGCCGATCTTGAATCCGTTTCGGCTCACGATCTTGGCTGGAGGAAGCATTTTATTGTCGAATTCAAAAAGCCCGACGCTCGCGCTGGTGAAAAGCTGACCCGCATAGCCGGGATTCGCGACTTCCGCAAGCACATCCGCACAGGGGAACGCCAGGTCGATCGTACCGAGCGTGATGGCATCGTATTCCATCTCGCGCAGCATATTCACCGTCGCGAGGAACTTCATCTGCGCCTGTTTCGTCACGCCGGGACTCAATCCGCCAACGTCCAGGACCAGCGGATTCCATCCTTCTTCCTTCAGCTGCTGAATGAAAGACGCCTGACGCGACAGACCGCCCGTCATCCGTTCCAGACCAGCGCATCCGCACGGCTCCATGTACCCATTCAGACGCCCGGTAAGCACCAGAGAGACTTCCGGTTTCTTCCAGCCGACGAAGATCTCGCCGTTTTCCTTGACCGGATCAAACGGTTTCGTTGGGTCGATCCCGTAGCGGGAAGGACGATCCAGCCCCGGGATCTTCGCAGTGCCGAGTGCACCAGGAACCGGCGCGGCTTCCGTTCCGGAAACAAGACGCACTCCGGGATCTCCTGAAACCGGTTCCGTGCCCAAAGCAGGCCGTACTTCGGAGGAAGCGTTCTCCCGGATCCCTTTCTCCCGGATCCCTTTCTCCCGGATCCCGTCTCCGCCGGATACTTCAGGAACGGGGATCAGAGATTCCGAACCATCCGCTTCCGTCAAAAGTTGCGCTCTGCCCGATCCAACAGTTCCTCTCTGAACGCCCGCTTCGGCAGTTTCTGTCTTCGGCTTCATGGCGGCCCGCCGAATGGCTGAGACCGCCGGCACACCAAAGGGACTCCGCGGCTCGACGACCTCCAAAACAGGACTTCCCCCCTGCGCGATCGATCGGCCGACCGTCGCAGAAGGAGCAGAAAACGGTACGCTTTCCGCCTCTCCTTCCATAAAAGAACCATCTGCTGACGAAAAGTCCACAGGCTGAAAGAGTACGGAATCGGCATCCGGAGATGAAGTCGAAAACAACATGCTCCACGATCCGCCCGCGATCACCAGCGCGCAAAGGAATACGCTAAACAAAGAAAGAGTCGTTGAATTTTTCATGGGATTTCCTGTTGCCCCGAAAAAGGCTGAATCCTTCAGCCGTCAAACTTCATTCACTAAAATACTAAAAGTGCGGAAACCGCTTCTGTCTCCGCGGCGGATCCCTGCCCGGCATTGCGCCGTTTTGTCTCCGTCCAAATATTCGGTTCAGTCAACTCTACACGCCCCGGCAAACCGGTTTCCCCCAAAAAACGAAGGAAACGAACATTCTGCGACTCCAGACGCATGGAAAACAGTCTCCCTGCGTTTCGCGTCAGCAGGATCCAACCCCAACGTCGGAGTCTCTCTGCGTTTCGTGTTCCGCGCAGCAAATTCCGGAATTCACGGATCTTCAGCGTCCAGCTGAATGGAATCCGGCACGTCCGCACCCCCGGAAGGATCCTTTGGCGTCTCCTGAGCGTCCGGAGTTTTCTGTGTATCTGGAACTTCCTGAGCGTCCTGAGCGTCCGGAGTTTTCTGTACGCTCGAACTCTCAACTGGCGGCAGAAGCGGCACGAATCCGGTTTCCGGCGTTCCGAACATCGTGTCGGCCTTCGGCATTTTAAAATCGATGGCAAAACGGATCGTCGGCATTTTTTCCGAATTGGTCTTCCCTTCTACGTTTACCGTGAAGACTTTGTTCGGCAGTCCCGGCAGGATGGAGATCAGCACGATCTGACCGGAATTCGGAGCCGGCGTCACTCCCTGAAAATCGTAGGAGTACATTTCCGTCTGCTCAAAACGGAAGAATTTCGCATACTCTTCATTCGTGACCCGAAGCTCGGAAAGACGCAGCGATCCTCCCTCCGCAATGGAGTAGACCGGATTACTGACGCGGAATTCATTCGCCGTCGGCACACCCGCGACCTCCAGAGTCTTTTCTTTCACCCAGACCTCCGGATAAACCGACCCGCCAAGGAAAAATTCCAGCTCAGGTTCCGTCGGAGCATTGGTCGGGATCGAGACCGAGAATCCGAAATCAGTCTCCTCTTTGGAGGGAGTACACGACACCGAGATCTCAATGCTCTCGTCAGGAGCGGCCTCTGTCTTCGAAAGGATGCAGGAAACGCCTTCCTGTTCGAAAATAGGAGTTCCCAGCCGAAGTACTCCCCGTCCGGTATTCGTCACGGAAAAAGTATGCGTCAGTGTTTCCGGTTCTCCCGTCAGGATCCCGAAATCAAAATTCCCTTCATATTTTACGAGAGGAACGTTCGCCAAAACCTTCAGGCTCTCCTCCGCCTGCTCGATCTCCGCATAGAGCTGCGTCCACTGGGCATACTGTCCATTTCCAAGCATCCGACCCAGAGCAGCGCCAAGTAAAATCACGAAAACGAGGCACGTCAAATGCGATCCAAACGTTCTCATCCGGTTTCCTTTCAAGTCCCGTTCCAAATACTCAGCCATCAGGCACTCCGCCCACAGACCATTCATTCACACTGTCCGGAAAAAACTCAATCCCTCCGGTAATTCATCGACTCAACGACTTCATGGAGAACGTCAAGGAACTCCCGGCGCGTCGTCTCTTCAAAGACCTTCCCGCGGCGTTCCAGATTTTCGTTCACCTTGCAGACGGTCTCCTGCATGATTTCGTGCGTCTCCTGACTTCCGCCAACGAGCGCAAAATTCCGTCCGCGCGTCAAACGCACCTCCTCATCCGGCGCATCCAGACCAATTCCCAGCAGGGACGTCATTTTTTCTTCATTTTCGTCGGAATTCATGTCTGCCTCCTAAATCCACCGCGAGATCCTTCGCGAGATCCACCGCGAGATCCTTCGCGAGATCCACCGCGAGATCCACCGCGAGATCCACCGCGAGATCCACCGCGAGATCTACTGCGAGATCTACTGCGAGATCCACCGCGAGATCCGCCTCCCGAAACGGCATCCCAGGTCTGCCGCGAAATGCGCCTCTCAGACCTCCCGGAGCTGCCGCATCCGGCGCACACGCACTTTAACGGGCCTGGCGAAGCATCGCTTTGATGGCGTCACCGGCAGCATTTCGCGTCGATTCCTGCATTTTCTTTTCTTTGGCCAGTGCATCGTCTTCCTGACTGACCTGCGCCGCTTCGGTGTTCGTTTCGCGATGCTTCCGCGTAATGAAAGACGGAAGATCCTCTTCAGTCGGCGCCTCTTCGCCAAAAATCGCGAAAAGATCCAGATCGTCATCGTCTTTCCCGCCGGCAGCCTTGGCTTTGCTTTCACGGATCTGGCGTTTTTCCACGACTCGCGCCGCCGCTTCCGTCACGGACTGCACCTTGGACAGTTTCTGCCCGCTGACTCCCACCGTGAGCTGGACTTCAAGCTCCAGACCGCCCACTTTCAGGATGTCGCCGTTTCGGAGTTTCTGCGGCTTTTCGATCCGCTTACCGTTGATGAAAGTCGGTTCTGCTGCATCGATCGGCTTGACTGCCGCGTACCCTTCCTTGCGGAAAATGGCACAGTGGTGGCGCGCCACGCCTTCGCCTCCCGGAGAAAGCTGGCATCGGGGCGATTTCCCGATCTCAAAAACATCGCGCGCGATCTTGATTTCCTTCCCCTTGTGTGAGCCGTTGGCTACGATCAGCTTGACTTCCATCATACTCGGAGTCCTCCTCTATGGTGAGTGGCGGTAAATAAAAAAATCCCCCAATTTGCTTTTCTTCTATCTTAGCCTAAAATCGCCAAAATGTCAACTATCCTTTTCGCTAAAAGACACAAAATTTCCCAAATTTACTCCATTTTGTGTCTTTTTTTCCGAAAAGTCACTGCATCGAGTACAGAATGACGTTGATCCCGATCTTCGCGGCATCTTCCGGACTGTAGCCGACGCAGCCTGCCGAAGGATGACCTTCCAGTGCGCAGCTCAGATCCAGCGGCGAGTAGACTACGGCCCAGCGTCCGTTTTTTCGAATTCCCCAAAGCTGAACGGGGACAGGATCCGCATTTTTCTCCGCACGTGACCGGATCTCTGAAAGCGCAAACCCGCCAAGCCGGTCCGTACAGAGCGGGTCGGAAAGCGGGATCTCTTCCAGCTCGCCGATCCGCTCGGACTCACCCGTCCCTGCCAGTCCGGCATTCCGGACGATTTCACGCATCTCAGAGCGAAACGCCGAGTCGAAAGCCTCCGCACCGCAGATGGAATTCACCAGCAGGATCCCTCCCCGCTCCAGATACTCCGCGAGAGCTTTCCGTTCCGTCGGCGTGAACCGAAATGCGTAGCGTCCCTGCATGAAAAGGACCGGGTACTCGAAGATCCCTGGCGAGGAAAGCGGGAGCGTTTCCTCCAGGATCCCCGACGTATTTCCCAGCGTGGTCTGCGCCTGACGCAGAAGATTCCGCAAAGCCTCCGGCGCAGCCTCGCACCCGCCGCCGTGACGCAGATTCGCCATACTCAGCTTCCCGCGGGCCGAAGATCCCTCCGGACGCTCCGTTTCGTCCTCCGGAGTCTCCGTGAAATTCGCGAAACTCTCCTCTTTCCCGCGCAGTTTCCGTTCCGTCACGTACGCCAGTATATTCAGCCCGAGATTCATCCCGGCGAGGATCTCCCGCTTCACGTTCGCGGAATGAAGCGCCTCCGCACGCATTTCCGGAGCCAGCTCCCACAGACATGAGAGCGACGGACGCGGATTTTTTTCCGCCGGCAGGAAAAGCAGGCACGTGCGGCACCCGTAGTCCAGACAGTAGATCGGACGCACATACTGCGGCGGTACGGCAGCCTCGGCACTCCAGATCGGATGTTCGGGCGGCATGGGGTAGAGATGCTCTTCCTCCTCCGGAAAGATCTCCTTGAGAAGCTGACGCATCCCGTCATCGAAAGTCCCTCCCGGACAGACCCCCTCCGCGACGATGAATCCGCCCCGATCCACATAGTCCCGCAGTTTCCGGCCGAATTCCGCCCGCAGTACCGGATCCTTTGGGCACGGCGAATCCTTCCCGGAAATGAAGAGGACCGGCGAGAGCAGAAGGTCTTCGACCGCCGCTTCTTCAAGATCCACGCTCTGCGTCGTGAGGTGCTTTTTCCACTTCCGCTCCACAAAACGGGCCAAATGGCTCACGTCGTGCCGATGCTGATTCCAGTCCTCCGTTTCCTTCGTGAACTGCACTTTCGTCATGAGGACCGGGTAGCGTCCCTTCGAGAGAAAAAGAAGCGCCAGCGACGTCGCGATCGGCTTGATCTTCTCGCTGGAAGTCGCGCCTTCCCAGTAAACGAGCAGTTTATCCTCGCGGTCCACCGTCTTCGAGAGACGCAGAAGATGCGCCGTCCCTTCCCGGTACCAGTCGTGCCCGCCGATGAATCTCTGCTCCGTCATGCGCCCCATGCGCTCCAGCCCGTACAGATAGTAGAGGAGCCAGTCTTTGTTCCCCGGATTGCGCGCGACGCTGAAATGCTTTTCCATCCAGGTCCGTGCGTGACTCAGACGCTTCGTGAGGCGATTTTCCTGACGCTGGCACGGAAGGAACTCCTCCCCCTCGATCCGCGCGTCCGCCAACTGGGACTTTTCTGCCGCGATCAGGAGCGAAACGATTCCCGCACACGTCATGGATCCCGTCCCGGCGGTCTGCCGTTCCAGCTCCGGAGGAAAATAATAGTAGGACCACGAGCCGTCCATATTCTGGATCTTTTCCCAGTACTTTTGCGCATTCTCCCAGACTTTCGGCGGAATATTCAGCCCAAGCTGCGATGCTTCATAGAGCGCAAGGAGCGTGAACTGCGAATTTGACGGGTCACCGTCGCCGTACGGATACCCCCACGAACCGGGCTTCAGCCCTTTCTCTTTCTGCGTCTGGATGAACCACAGCACGTTCCGCCGGATCAGACCCGCGTCGCGTTTGGGATCCGCCATACAGAATACCATCGTCTGAAGTGCCGCGACGTAGTTGCTCTGAAGGTTTCCGGACGTCGGGTCGATACTCCGAAGGTAATCCAGCGCACGCACCATTTTCGGATCGTCCGCAGGCACGCCCGCATTCAGAAGCGCAAGCGTACAGAGTGCCGAGATCCCCCCGATGTGAATGTCCTGTTCCTCCCAGCTTCCGTTTCGGCTTTGAGTCGCTTTCAGATATTCCGCACCGCCCGCGATCGCGTTCTGGACCATCTGCGGAGTCACGCCCATGACCTCGGCTGCCATCTGACGCACCGTCGGCCGGCTCTCGGAACTTCCGGATGCTCTCCCGCCCGTCAGCCGGTCCGTCCGCGATTCCGAACGGCACTCGTCCGCCGCAGGGAAAGCCGAAACCAGAACGGCCCACATCAAAATGAAAATCGATCGAAATCTCATGGTTTTTGTACTCGGTATTGCGGAATAGTTTGGGGAAATTTTCGAAAATCTGAAGTCCGTAAAAAAACGCCGCGGCCCCCTTCCACCGCCTGCGGCGGTCCCCCTTCCCCAAAGGGGAGGCTGAATGCGTGGACACGCACTCCAAATTCCCTTCCCTCGGAGGGGTGGCTCGCGCAGCGAGACGGGGTGGTTTGGGAGAACTCTTCGGAAACCTCAAGTCCATAAAAAAACGCCGCGAAACCCTTCCATCGTCTTCGACGGTCCTCCGGATGAAAGCGCGGACACGCATTCAAGAAGCCCCTCCCTCGGAGGGGTGGCTCGCGCAGCGAGACGGGGTGGTTTGAAGTGCGGGGAGTTTTGAAAATCGCTTTTCCTGAATCTCACGCGAACTCTCGGAAAATCGCGGACGCGCACTCCCAGAATGGAGCGGCCAGCGAGCCGCGTTTTCTACGTCCTCGCCATCCACCGCCTGCGGCGGTCCCCCTTCCCCAAAAGGGGAGGCTGAATGCGTGGACACGCACTCCAAATTCCCCTCCCTCGGAGGAGTGGCTCGCGCAGCGAGACGGGGTGGTTTGAAGTGCGGGGAGTTTTGAAAATCGCTTTTCCTGAATCTCACGCGAACTCTCGGAAGATCGCGGACGCGCACTCCCAGAATGGAGCGGCCAGCGAGCCGCGTTTTCTACGCCATCGCGCGGAAGCGCTATTGCCCGCCGCGGCTCGCGGTAAGCGGAAAAGGCCTGCTCTACTCAAATGCCGAGAATCCCAATCCGGGGCCGTTCAGCACGTCGGTGCGGATGCGGCCGTCCCGTACCTTGAAAAGATGCGGGTACTTCGGCGCGAGTGCCGCACTGGCGGACGGACAGTACTGCCGTCCGTTGCCTTCGATCGCCTCGACGGTCGGAATGTGCGCGGCGATCGAGGCACTGTGGAGGAACGCGGCTCCGGGACAGGTGAGGTCCTGCACGCAGAGAAACATTCCGTATTTCTGCGCGGCGGCGGCCATTAAAAGTGCCTCATGGTGCCCCTTGCACGCTTTGAGCGCGACGCCGGAATATCCGCGTTCCCGACTCAAAAGGAACGCCTCAAAATCCGTGAGCGACTCATCGATGACCACCGGCCGGATCTGCGCCACCCGAAACATTTCGATGACCGGTTCACGTTTCAGATCCCGACACGTCGGCTGCTCGACGTACTGGAGCCTCCCGACCGCAAGCGGTGTACGTTCTTCGACGCGGCGCAGCCACTCAAAAACGTACTCCTCATTGGGGCACTTCTCGTTAAAGTCTGCCGAGTAGGCCCACTGCGTGCATCCGCGTTTTGCCTGCACTTCCGCGGCCGTTGACTCGATCGAGACCATTCGGTCCACGTCCCAGTCCAGATCGCTTCCGTTGAGCTTGATCTTCAGGTGCGTCAGTCCGTCTGCTTCGATCCACTCCGCGAGCGTTTCGGGAAGTCCGTCACCCACCCGCTCCGAAATGTCCGCATCCGTCAGCGGATCCAGCCCGCCGACGGAATGGTAGAGCGAAAGCGACTCTTTCGGCTTCGGAAGGACGTAGCGGTCCAGAAATTCTCCGCGAAAATCGTCGTTCAGGTAGTGCGAGAGGTCCTGATTCATGAACTCGCCCGAAAGCAGCTGAAAGGAATCGCGTCCGAGCATCTTGCCGAATGCGTCAAAAATCGCAGCCTCCAGCGGACTGGCCGACACCATCTGAGCCAGCTTTGGGAACCGGTCAAACTCCGCCAGTCCCTTTTCTTCCAGAACGGACTGCGCGGCCGCATCGTACGACTGCGCCAACGCACGGCAGATCTCCATCGGATGGCCCGCTTCCCGATAGTCTGACGCGATCGCGCATAGTTTCCGCCCCAGGGAGATCATGCAGTCCAGCGTCTGCTCATTTTCCAGCGTCGGAGAGATCCACGCCCAGGCATTTCCCATCGTCATGGCGCCGTATCCAACACCGTGAAGACCGGATCGGGACTCAACTTCCACCTTGACGTTCAGGATCTGCACGTCCGAAACGACTCGCCCGCCGAACTGCATCGGAAAACGGTACGAAAAATGTTCTGTCCATGGTTCCACACTCTTCAGAAAAATGTCCGAAAGCATCTGCACGCCCTCCTTTTCTCCATACAAAAAAAACGGAGTCCGCCGATCTACGGCACGCTCCGTTTCCAATTCCGATCTTTTATGCGTCCAAACGGCATTCGGATCACGCGGATCTCCACACCGTACATTTCTCTCAGTCAGACGAACCAACCAGACATTCTCGTCTGAGCGTCCGTCTGAGCGTCCGTCTGAGCGTCCGTCTGAGCGTCCGTCTGAGCGTCCGTCTGAGCGTCCGTCTGAGCGTCCGTCTGAGCGTCCGTC
>JAGBAA010000089.1 GCA_017939795.1 Thermoguttaceae bacterium | reverse complement strand
ATCGACAGCGCGAAAGGCCTCGCCTACCTCGCTCAGCTGGTCAACACCGGCGTCGATAATTTCGCGGGCAAGACCGTCAAGCTGGCTGCCGACATCGATCTCTCCGAGTACGCCAACTGGACGCCGATCGGACAGAGCTTCATGCCGGATGGCGACTATGATGAGAATCCGTTCCTTGGCACGTTTGACGGTCAGGGAAAAACGATCAGCAATCTGACGATCACGGGCGACACGGACTATGCCGGTCTGTTCGGATGCATCGGATACAAGGTCGGTAACTTTACGCTCGAAAACGTGAAGGTCTCCGGTGATACTTACGTCGGTGCCGCCGTCGGTAAAGTCTGGTGGGATACGGTCGTGAAGAATATGGAGTTCGAGATCCATGACATCACGGTCCGGAACTTCGAGATCGTCGGTAATCAGCAGGTCGGCGGTGTCCTTGGTGCGGCTTACTGCTGGTACGCGGATACGATCCAGAACTGCACGGTCGAAAATGGTACGATCCGTCAGAACGAGAAAGCCGACGGCCACTGCGGCGGTATCGTGGGGCAATTCATGGAAGGCGGCACGTATCCGGACCGCATCATCGGCTGCACGGTCAAGGACGTCGAGATCTTTGGTTCCGTTCTGGTCGGCGGTATCGCGGGAAGTACCGACGTTACCTCGGCGACGAACAAGTTCTCTGAACTGTTCTACGGCAACACGGTCGAAAACGTCACGATCACGAGCATCGGTTCCACGTATGCCGAATTCCCCGGTTTCTCTGCTCCGGGTGCGATCCTTGGCTGGTCCGATGCTGTGCTTGAAGACGAAAACGGCAACTACATCCAGGAAGCCGGCAACACGATCAAGAACGTCACTGTGAAGATCACGAACGAAGATGGTTCCGTCACGGACATCCCGGTCCAGGCGGTCGGTCTCGTACAGACGAACAGCAGCGAAGGCAATACGATCGTCGAAGATGTCGCCCCGGCCGTCGCGGTCATCGTTGATGCGGAAGGCAACACGTCCTACAGCTTCAGCAGTCTCCAGGAAGCACTTGATTTCTTCGCGGCTCAGGAAGACGGCAATACGGTCGTCCTGACCCAGGATGTCGTGGAAGACGTCACGCTTCCGGAAGGCGTCGCGCTCCAGACCGGCGAGAATTCCTACACCGGCACGATCACGTCGGCGGCGGACGACAATGAAGTCACCTTCAACGGCGTCACCTACGGCATGAACGAGCTGGAAGTGGAAGGCAACCTCATCCAGAATTTGGAAGATGCCGAAAGTGTTTCCTTCTCCGAAGGCGGCACGCTGGCGGTCGGCGACATGATCTACACCTCCGGCAACGGTGACACGGTCGTTACGATCGACTCCGTGACCGGCGAGCTGACGATCACCCCCGGCACGAACGATACGATCACCCGCAACGGCGTCACGACGAAGGCGTCGGTGGAACTGACGATCAACGCAGCCGGCGAGCAGATCGACTTCATCTACCAGGAAGGCAGCAACCTGATCTTCAATCTTGGCAAGGCAACTGCCGGAGTCAGCTACACGTTCGAGTACAAACTCGATTCGGACGGCGACAATCGGTGGAAGGAGATCGAGGTCCTGATCTCCAGCGAAGGTGAAGTCATCATTGAAGCGGGTACGCGGACCTTCCGTGACGGCAAGAAGTACGACTATCGCCTCAAGGCGGACGGTGCGATCGCCTATGAAAGCGAGATTACGGTCACGACGCTGGAACGTCCGAACTACCAGACGAAGACCACCGGCACGGTCACCTTCACGGTCAGCGCGAAACAGCGTAAAGCCTACCCAGCCGGCACGTCGATCAACATCCGCTACAAGGTGCAGGCGGTCGGCGGCAAGTGGTCCAACTGGTATGAAACGTCGCTTGACGAACTGAAGCAGAATGGCGCGACGGTCGTCGAAAACGCGGACGGTTCCTGCACGGTCACGGTCTCTGACCAGTTCGCCGGCGGTAACGTTCAGTTCAAGGCGTTTGCGGAAGGCTTCATGGATCTGACGACCAACACGCTGTATCTGGATTCCCAGTCGGTCTCCAAGAGCGTGCGTCTCGCGAAACCGAAGGCGCTGAGCAACCCGCAGCTCCGTATGGACGCGACGGGCAGCGTGAAGACCTTCAAGGGCGTCTCCAACACGACGGCCGAGAACTACACGTACCAGCTGATGTACAGTGATGCGCGTAACGGCCAGTATGTGACGCTGAACTTCACGACGGAAGAGGAGATCCTCTCCATCACAGGTGAAACGTGGACCAGCCTTGGCTTCGAAGCAGGCGACCAGATCTTCCTCGAGCTGACGGCGATCTCGACGAATCCGCGCGACTTCCTGAGCTCGCGTGTCGTCAAGGTCAACTTCCGCATGAAGTAAGTTTGACGTAAACGTTCCGTTCCTGTCCGTCACTCCGGCGGGCAGGACATGAGTTTGAGCAGGAGTGCTTTCTTAACGGAAGGCCCTCCTGTTTTTTTCTGAACGCACCGTTTGGGGTTTACAGACCGAATTTCAATGTACACAGATCTTAAAAATCATGAGGACAGCAAAGATCATCCAGATGCCGTAACGGAAGAAAAAACGGGAGTTTCGATGCAGGCAGATCCCCAGAAATACGGCGGTCCAGTACAGTGCCATACTCAGGGCGAACAGCCGCATGGTCTGTCCGAAATCCAGTATGAGAGCGGTAACGGTGAAGACCAGTAATTGCCGCAGCAGCTGGGAGTAAATTTCTTTTTCGTCAGGCATCCGAGGTGTTTTTCCTTTCGTTTGTTCTGTATCCAAACCGGGATCTTCAACCGGTAAAGTATACTTTTCCCCAAAGTCTGTGTCAAGCCGGATCGCAGGCATTTCCAGTTTTCTTTCGAAAATCGGTCCCCCTGCTTGACAGAGAGTGGAAAGTCGGGTAAACTGGAAGGGTGATGCGAAGCGGAATGGTTGCCGTTTTGCGTGAAATATCCATCCTTTGATCCATCAGGACCTGCCATGCCTAAGAAGAATTCGATCGATCGTCGTCTGTTTTTGAGTCAGTGTGCTGTTTCGTCCATCGCAGCGGTACAGTTTGGAAACGTGCTTGCCTGCAATGCCGAAGAAGTTCGGGAGATCCCGGCTCCGGTACCTTCGGAATCTCTGGAAGTCGGGAAACCGTATGCAGGCTGGAAGGAAGGCGAGCTGGATCTGCATTTCATCTACACCGGGAACGCGGAATCGTGTTTCCATATCTATCCGGACGGTACGTCGATGCTTCTGGATGCAGGAGACTATCGCCGAAAGGACAGCACGATCCAGCTTCCCGACGATTCGCGCCGTTCGGGAGAGTGGATCGCAAGGTATGTGGAGCGGGTCAATCCGTCCGGGAAAAAGGTCGATTACCTGATGTGCTCCCACTTCCACAGCGACCATTGCGGCGGCGGAAACTTCTTTGCGGGGAAGACCGAAGGACGCGGAAACGACTATGATCTTGGCGGATTGGCGCAGGTCGGCGAGTTTCTCCGTTTTGGCGAGGCGTTTGACCGGTCGTATCCGGATTACGAGGCTCCCGTGACGGCCATGAAACAGCGCGAGACGCTCAACTGGCTCAAATTCGTGGAGTATCAGGAGAAAACGAACGGTCTGAAGCGCATGCCGTTCACCGTGGGACGCGCGGACCAGCTTGTTTTGAAGAAAGACCCTCAAAAATATGCGGGCCGGTTCCAGATCCTGAACGTTTGCGGAAGCGGGACTGTCTGTCTGGAGGCGCCGAAACCGGAGCATGAATTCGATCCGACCGTGACGCTTCCGACAGAAAATCTTTACCTGAAATACCCGAACAACAAGACCGGCAGAGTCAACGAAAACCCGCTGAGCATCGGTTTCCGCCTCTCCTACGGTCCGTTCCGATTCTTCACGGGCGGAGACATCAGCGGAGTGGTCCTCGATGAAAACGGAAAAGACATCGGGATCGAAGCGATCGTCGGGCGTACGGTCGGAAAAGTCAGCGTGTGCAAAGCAAATCATCACGCTTCCAGAGACGCCATGCGCCCGGAATTCGTGCAGGCGGTCCAGGCACGGGTCTACGTCAATAATGTGTGGACTCCGGGACACGTCAACGAACACACGATGAAAACGATGTGCTCACGGGAACTTTACCCCGGAGAACGTCTCATCTGCCCGACGTACTGCGACCCGGAAAAGATGAAGAAAATGGCAGACGAAGCATGGCAGAAAGACCTCGTGAAACTCGGCGGCCACGTGGTGGTGAAAGCGTACGAGGAAGGCCGTAGATTTAAGGTCTACTATCTCACCGCCAACGACGAATCCATGACCGTTAAGGCCGTTTTCGGACCGTTTGACGCGTAATTTTTACCACTGAAAACACAAAAACATAAGGAAATGAAAGTTTCCTGACACGAAAATGCGAAAATACACGAAAAGATTTTAAATCACTTCGTGTATTTCGCGTTTTGGGTGTATTTCCTGTCTAAAATCAGTAGTAGAATTTACTGTCCACTACCTTCCAGCCCATTTGACAAATACGGAACCAAGACTTCGTAAAACTTTTTACTCCACTCTGCGTGGAATTTTATCATTTGCGGCCAATCGGCTTCATTTTTGATATTGACATTATCAAGCTGATGGTAGATCCTTGAGGCCTTTTTGTTGTCAAGGCGTGCCCATTTTAATTCAATTCCCAATGCGGATTCTATTTCCACTCTTTTCTGCTTGAGTTTATCGAATATTTCTTTATTTTTATCCTTTTCGCCTCTCTCGATATATAATTCCACTCGTGCGCCGTTTTCTAAAACAACACAATTTATATGTATATTGCGTACTCCGATAAAGCCATTGATCCAATGTCTTGAACCGGCGTGAACATTCGTGTAAGGCCCGCCGTTGCCATGTGCTTTATGGATTTCTTCGAGTGCAGCTTTCCAATAATTCAGCTGGCGTTCGTGTCTGGGTATCATGGGTGTTTCACTGCCCTCACGCAGATAAAAAACAAGTTCATCCATTGGAACTCCATAAATTTGGAAGATTTTCTCCAGAGTGGACAGTTTTTCGCGTGTACTTGTCTGAATAATAGCATAGATCCCATCGCGGATCTCTACATACTTTGAAGATTCGTCCGGATTTTTGCTAAATTTTTTATTATCGGAATGCACAGCATGGATGAGGATGCTTTTGTCCTTTTCGTAAAGTATCTGCAATACACTCTGATACATTTCCTTCCAGCTGCTGACCGGCTGTTCCATGTCTCCAAATCGGAAATACACGATTTCTTTTCCCGTAACAGTCTCGTAATTGGCAAGAGTACACGAATCCATCTGTTTCTGCGGCGGCTGGTAATCCGTTTGCGGGAATTTCCAGATTTTTTGTGCCTGCTCCATGAGATGTTCATTGCGTTTTTTGAGTTCCTCCTCACCCCATTTTTCATATTGGGCAATATACGCATTCATCCGGATCCCGCTGCTCTGGAAACCGTTTTTCATCGTTTTCTTTTCGGTAAAGGAACGATTACTGTATTCTGAATTGTAGGCTGTCAGCGTAAGATTTGCGAGGCGGTGCAGCCACGTTTTGTGTATCTCGTCATGATTTTCTCCCAGTTCGCTTTTCCAATCCTGACGAAGTGTCTGGGGCATGATATGCTCGATGGAATACGTTTGTTTTCGGCAGAGATCGTAAATGTTTTTCGTCTCTTTCGTGCCGTGATTCTCGAACCGTTCCAGGATATAGACTTTATTTTTGCTGTTCATCTGCTGATAGACCGGACGATTTCCGAAAGCCGTACAAAACTCGTCATTATCTGGGAAGCGTGTTTTCTCTTTTTTGGCCATCAGAGCGTATTGAAACTTGGCAGCGTAATCTGCTTCACTGCCGTCGTAACGCATGATCTCACGGTGAAGCGCCAAAAACACCTTGTCCAAAGAATTCGTCGGGACCTCGCAAATGAAACGCCTGAAAAGATAGCTTTCAGTCAGCTCGAAGATCTTTTCGACATCGAAAATACTCACTTTATTCTCGTCAAACAGACGCAGGACTTCGAGAAAAAACGGTCTCGTGATGGTCGATTCCAGATTATTCAGCCGATAAATACAATTAATGAGCGTCTCGCTGTTCATCTTGCAGTCCGTTTTGCTGTGCGGCTTGCCTTTGAGCAGAATCTCATACCGTTTCGCGTAATCAAACAGGTCTTTCAGAAGTTCTTCCGCAGAAATTCCGGTCTGTTCGCAGTACTCTCTGAATTGTGTGTAGATGCGCTTTGATGACGGCTTGACGTGCTGTTTGACGCTCAGATAATCCCGAACGAAGGAGCTGACATCGCAATTCGTGCATTTCTCGATCTGCTTCCAGTATTTGTCATAGAGCTGTTCCTGCTTCTCCGGCTTCTGCCCCATAAGGATGAAATTGCGTATTTTGTCCCCTTCGCTCAACTCCAGCCCCGTGGAGTTCAGACACTCGAAAACGAGCTGCGGTTCATCACTGCTTTCGAGCTTGATGCAGATGATCTCCAGTTTTTTGACCGCGTCGTAAAGTTGTTCCGGCGACACTTCCCGTTTTTGGAGCCGTTCGCGAAAATACGTATAATTCATGGTAATAGACGACTCCCGGATGTATTCATTTTCGTTTGAAAACAGACACTCAAAAGCCTCCTGGTCCCTTTGAATGTGTTTCAGCCGTATTCTTCTTTTTTCCGCCTCTTCGTCCGCAATAAGGAAATTACGGACATTGCCGGCCAGAGAGCTATCTTCAGGAACAAGTTCCCCTTTGGAAATGAGATCGTGTATCGCCAGAAACAGAAGAGAGACCGTCGTCAGCCGCTGCTGGCCGTCAATGAGCAAATGTACCGTCTTCATGTCACAGTCTGTTGAGTTGACAACGACAAGACTCCCAAAAAAATGACTGGTTTTGTTTGCCCTGACAATCTTGACGAGATCATCGTAAAGCCGTTTGCAATGTTCTGTTTTCCAATTATAGTTGCGCTGATATACCGGGATCGCAAATCGCTGAAGATCATTTACGCAATCGATGAAATTTATATTTCCGCCCTTCATCGTGTTTTTCTCCTTCTTTTTTGCCGTATTTCGTATTGAAATAATGTCAGGATCCATGATATCTCAGAAATGAAAAACTGTCAACCCGAATCTCATACTTCGGGCGACGATTTTAGAGAAAGCGGCCCTTGAGCTTTCTTTGTTTTGAGGCAGCGGGCAAAATCTTTCAGAATATGCAGGCTTTTTTCTCTTTTTGTTTTCTCTCCCCCTTTTTTTATTTTTTCTTTCGGTTAAAATGAGGGGAAATTTACCTGATTTTCATGACTCATTTCAGTTTTACGCAGGAGCGAAAAAATGGCAGAAGCAGAAGTTCGCAATGAAAACGGAGGTTCCAAAGACTTCATCCGAAAGATCGTTGAAGAGGATCTCGCGTCCGGGAAGCATACCGAGATCCAGACCCGTTTTCCCCCGGAACCGAACGGCTATCTGCACATTGGACACGCAAAGTCGATCTGTCTGAACTTCGGCATCGCGCAGGAATACGGCGGAAAATGCAATCTTCGTTTCGATGATACCAACCCATCGAAAGAGGAAGACGAGTACGTCGAATCGATCCAGGAAGACATTCAGTGGCTCGGTTTCCAGTGGGACAAAAAGTTCTTTGCGTCCGACTATTTCGATCAGCTCTACGACTGGGCGGTCCAGCTCATCAGGGACGGGAAGGCGTACGTCTGCGATCTGACGGGCGAAGAGATCAGCCAGACGCGCGGGGATCTGACGAAACCCGGTACGGAAAGTCCCTACCGGAACCGCAGTGTGGAAGAGAACCTTGACCTCTTCACCCGCATGAAGAACGGCGAGTTTCCGGACGGCTCCAAAACGCTCCGCGCCAAGATCGACATGGCGAGTCCCAACCTGAATATGCGCGACCCGGTCATGTACCGCATTCTGCGCGCCACGCACCACCGCACGGGCGACAAATGGTGCATTTACCCGATGTACGACTTCACGCACGGTCAGAGCGACTCGATCGAGCACATCACGCACTCCATCTGTACGCTGGAGTTTGAAAATCACCGTCCGCTCTACAACTGGTTCTGCCAGAACCTCGGCATCTACAATCCGCGCCAGATCGAATTTGCCCGGCTGAACCTCAGCGGCACGGTCATGAGCAAGCGTCTGCTTTTGAAGCTCGTGAATACGGGCGTGGTCCGCGGGTGGGACGATCCGAGAATGCCGACCATCTGCGGGATCCGCCGCCGCGGGTACACACCGGAAGCGATCCGGAAGTTCTGTAAGACCATCGGCGTGAGCAAAGTGGACTCCTGCGTCGACATGGGCCTGCTGGAATTCCATGTCCGCGAACACCTCAACGCCGTCGCTCCGCGCGTCATGGCGGTCCTGCGTCCCCTGAAAGTCACCATCACGAACTGGGAACCGGGCAAAGTGGACTACCTTGATGCCGTGAACAATCCGGAACGCCCGGAAGACGGCACACGCCAGATCCCATTCACCGGCGAACTGTTCATCGAACAGGACGACTTCATGGAAGAGCCGCCGAAGAAGTACTTCCGTCTCGCACCGGGCAAGGAAGTGCGTCTGCGCTGGGGGTATTTCATCAAGTGTGAGGAAGTCGTGAAGGATGCCGACGGAAACGTCGTGGAACTGAAATGCACGTACGATCCCGAAACGCGCGGCGGTCAGGCTCCTGACGGACGCAAGGTCAAGGGGACCATTCACTGGGTCTCGGCCTCTCATGCGGTGGAAACGGAAGTCCGCCTCTTCCCGGAACCGCTTCTCGTGAAGGATCCGGAAACGGGCGTCACGGACTTCAATCCGGGTTCCGAAGTTACGCTGACCGGCTGCAAGGCGGAACCATCGCTCGCGGATGCAGAACCGGGTTTCCGGTGCCAGTTCGAGCGTCTCGGGTACTTCTGCTGCGATAAAGACTCCGCCCCCGAAAAGCTCGTCTTCAACAGCACGGTCACGCTGAAGGACACGTGGGCCAAAGAGCAGAAAAAGAACTGAGTTACTTTTATGGGGTTTTCGGAAAACGGCCGGAAACCCCGTTTTTCTACGGAACGAACATGAAAAAAATCGCAATTCTCGGCGTCGGACTCATCGGCGCATCCCTGGGAAAAGCCCTCCTCTCGCGCGGAGCGGTCGATTCCATTTCCGGTTTTGGACGCAGACGGAGCAATCTGGAAACGGCACTTGAAATGCAGTGCATCACCCAGATCGCCGGTACGGTCGAAGCTGCCGTCCGGGACGCAGAGATCGTCGTGGTCTGCACGCCGGTCGAGACGATCGCACAGACCATTCGCGCTGCCCTCCCGCACGTTCAGCCCGGCACGATATTCACGGACGTTGGGAGTACGAAAGCCTCGATCTTTGACGATTTCCATGAACTCTGCGAGAAGTTCGGCTGTGTTTTCATCGGAGGGCATCCGATCGCGGGAAAAGAGACTTCCGGAGCCGCTGCGGCAGACGAAAATCTCTTCGTCGGCAAGACGACCGTCCTGACGAATCCGAAACCTGAGGACGCATACGAAAAGATCGCGCAGATGTGGCGAAACGCGGGCGCAAACGTCGTCTTCATGCCTCCGCTGGAACACGATGCCGTTCTGGCCCGAACGAGCCATTTGCCGCACCTGATCTCCTGCCTGCTTTCTGCATCAACGGATCCGTCCCTCTATCCGTTCTCGGGGACCGGCTACCTCTCCATGACGCGGCTGGCGGCGGGAAGTCCGGACATTTGGCGCGATATTCTGACGGATAATCGGCAGAATGTACTTGCTGCGCTGGAAACGTTCACCGAGCAGCTTGAGCAGGTCCGCGAATTCCTGAAAAACGGCGAAACAGAGGCACTTGAGACGTTTCTGAAAGACGCAAAAGCGAATCGCTCGGTACTCACGCAGCCGTAAGCGAGGCTTATCCGGAAGGACGCAAAGAGAATTTTCCCGAAGATCCTCTCTGTGTCCTTTGCGGAACCTTTGCGCCTCCATGCGAAAAAAAGAAGTTCTGTTTTTTGTGAAATTTGCGCCAAATGGTTTTCTTTTCGCACCATATTGCCGTTCGTTCTGTCCTGATTTTCGGGAGTCATTGAGATCTTCACGTTAAACGACCTGAATTCATGTAATGGGCAGTACGTCCGCACATTTTTAAGTATCGCACAGGATCGGGAATCGTTCAAGCGGGGAAGATCATATTTTTTTCAGTCCCCGCTTGACATGCGGAACAGGATGGGGTAAACTGGATATTCAGAATGGTGCATCGTGTAAATTTTCTGTTTAAGTCTGAAATATGGGAGAGACCTGCGATGAAAAATCAGCTTGATTGCGGAATGATGTGTTTGCTGCTTTTACTGGCAGTTAGTCTGAACGCTGGCGTTGGTACGGGACGACTCTTTGCCCAGGTCGGCGAAGTGCCGAAGGCTGGCGCGAAAACGGAGACCCGGAAAACGGAGACGCGGAAAACGGAGCTTCCGAAATCGGAACGGAAACCGGAACTTCGGACCATCACGGTGCCGGATGATGCCCGGACGCTCGCAGAGGCGTACGCGATGGCGGCGGAAGGCGGAACGATCGAGATCCGTGCCGGGATCCATGAGGTGGAGGAGCCGCTGACGATCGGGAAAAATCTGACGATTCGCGGACTGGGAGAGAAACCGGAAGATGTGCTGCTTGCGGGAAGAGAAAGGAACGTTCTTTATGTAAAGTCCGGTATCGTGCGCGTGCAGAATCTTTCGATCCGAAACGAAGGCGGAGTCCGTACGATCCCCCCAGAACCGGAAAGCAAAAAGGAAAAAAAGTCGCGCCTTCTGTTCAATGCCCGCAGCGCGGCAGTCCGAGTGACGGCGGAACGCACTTTTTTCGAGAAATGTGTCCTTGGCTCCTCAGACGGATGCTGCGTTCTGGCGCACGGTGAGGATATTCGGCTGAATTTCGATGAGACCATCATTGAGAAATCGCGGATCGGCATCGTTCTGAAAGGCGGGATCCAGGGAGAGTTCAACGCCTGTACGTTCTGGAGCAATACGCTGATCGACCTGCAGATCAGTGAGGGAAGCCGGAGCATTTTAAAAGGCTGCCTCTTCTCCGACAGTACGACGGAAGGTCTGATCCTGCGTGATTCGGGGGAAGCGGAGATCCGAAACTGCGATTTCCAGCGGTGTTCGTCCGGCACAGCCCTCTCCGGAAAAGAGTCGAACGTGAAGATCTTTGATTCGCGGTTCACGGAGTGCGGCGTCGGCGTGAAACTGCTCGACAGATCCTCCGCAACTCTGACGCAATGCCGATTTGAGAGAAACAAAACCGCCGGTCTGAATGCCATGCAGAACGCCAAAGTCGAGGTGCTCTTTTGTTTCTTTCAAAATCAGGAAATGTTCGGAATGATCCACTCCGGCGGCGCAACAGGAAAGATCCGGGATTGCCGTTTCATCCAGAATCAGTCCTGTGGTCTCTACATCACGAAGCAAAGTACGCGGCTCCAGGCCGAAAACTGCGATTTCACCGACCAGAATGAGATGGGTGCGGTGGTCTCGGAGAACGCACGCGGAACGTTCCGGGGCTGCATTTTCCGAAAATGCGGCAACAGCGGCCTCACGGCAGAGTCCGGGGCGTCCGTTCTGGCGGTAGACTGTATCATGGAAAGCAATCCCGCCTCCGGGATCGCGGTGATCGACGGCGCAAGCGGGATCTTTCGAGACAATAAACTGTCGGAAAATGGAGAGGATTGGTTCCTGCGCGATGAGAAAAAGGTCCAGCGAACCGGAAATGATCCGAATGAGTGATCGTTTCAGAAAAAATTCTGAAATCGTGAAATTTTTCCGGCGGGGTACTTGCACCGTGCCGGTTTTGGAGTAAAATGAAAAACAGAGTCCAATAATTTTACGTTTTATCGTTTAGGGAGATCAAATCATGAGAAAAACAGTTCTCGCCGTCCTTGCGCTGATCTCGGTCTGTCTGGTGAGCCTCGTCTCTCCGGCTTTCGCGCAGTATCAGCCCACGACGGAAAAAGGGATCCGGCAGCTGGAAGCCGACTATCTCTTCCAGTGCGACAATCAGCCGACTTTCGAGAAGGCAAAACAGGAAATCGTCTACGCACGTGAAGCGGCTGCGCGTATCGCGAAGCTCGACGGTGCGCCGGATCTGGCCCCGCAGCTTGCGGCTCTGGCCGACGTGGAGAAGAAATTCTCCGGAACGCAGGAAACGCCGGAAACAGCGAAGGAATTCTATCTTGCCGTCCGCCGTGCGAAGCGCGAGATCGTGATGCGCAATCCGCTCCTGAACTTCAATGAGATCGTGGTCATCGACAATCCGTACCCGCGCGGGAAACCGGGCGATGCGTGCGATGAATGGGGGCACGAAGCGCGTCACCGCAACGGGTTCATGGCGACCGACGGCGGAAAACTCCTCGTCGTGGGGCTGAATCCGGGCGAAGTCAAACGCACACTGCTGGATAATGGCGGGTCGTTCTGGCGTCCGGACGTTTCGTTCGACGGAAAGAAGATCCTCTTCTCCCACCGTCTTCCGGGAGAGAAATCCTTCCATCTCTTTGAAATGAACGCCGACGGCAGCGGTCTGAAACAGCTTACGGTTGGCGACTACGACGATTTGGATCCGATCTACACGCCGCAGGGCAAGATCGTCTTCTGCACGAGCCGTCAGCACTCCTACGTCCGATGCATGCCGATGACGCACGCCTTCGCCGTGGCCCGATGCGACGCGGACGGAAAGAATATTTACGTCATCTCCGCGAACGGCGAGCCGGAATACCTGCCCAGCATGATGCAGGACGGCCGAGTCATCTTCACGCGCTGGGAGTACACCGACAAAGCGCTTTGGCGTGTGCAGTCCCTCTGGACGATCAACCCGGACGGCACGAATCCGCAGACGTTCTGGGGAAATCAGTCCGTCTGGCCGGACGTGCTGACGGAAGCGCGTCAGATCCCCGGAAGCAAGAAAGTCGTCTTCACCGCCGTGGGACACCATGCGTGGTTTGACGGTACGATCGGCTACATCAACCCGGATGAAGGTCTGAACTACCCGGACGGTCTTGAGCTGATCACGCGTGAGTGCAACTGGGCGGAAGCAAGCTGGCCGGTCGACCGCGGCGGACCGAATGACCCGCCGCCGAGCTACGACTACCATAAAGCGGGCGACTATTTTGCGTACAAATCGCCGTATCCGCTTTCTGAAGAGTACATGCTGGTCTCCGCGCGCGATGCGACGGGGCGTCATGAGATGGTCTGGCGCGACTGGGTCCGCCGCGGCTGTCTGTACAATGGGGACGACCACGGCTGGTTCTTCAACCTTTACTTCCAGGATGTCTGGGGCAACAAGGAACTCGTTTACGAAGGCGACTTCAACGCCTACTATGCGTCTCCGCTGCGTGCGCGTCCCGTTCCGGTCGAAAAGCCCGACCTTGTGCAGTGGCCGAAGATCGGTTCCGGCGAAAAACCGGCTGACGGCGTTCTGTACAGCAACAACGTGTTTGAAGGTGCGGATCCGATCCTGCGCGAAAAGGGCAAGTATCTGCGCGTCATTCAGATGGACCCCAAGACCTACACGACGTGGAACAAAACGGTCCAGCATGACGGTCCGGCAGTTTCCGTTTTCCAGGCGGACGGTGTGAAACGCATCCTCGGTACGGTCCCGATCGAACCGGACGGCTCGGTCAACTTCAAGATCCCGCCGGGACAGGCAGTTTTCTTCCAGATGCTTGACGAAAACGGTCAGGCGATCCACGTGATGCGTTCCTTCACGTACGTCATGCCGGGCGAGAACCGCGGCTGCTTCGGATGCCATGAATCGAACATGAGCACGCGCTCGAACAAGCTGATGGGCGGTGGACAGATGGGGTCGGCACTCCGTAAACCGCCGGTCGATCTGACTCCGACTCCGTGGGGGACCGAGAGCATCAGCTACATGCGCTTCGTCCAGCCCGTTCTGGACCGGAACTGCGCGAAATGCCATCAGGATCCGGAATCTCCCGCCTATGCGAAACTGAACATGACGTGCCGTCCGTCGAAAAAAGGCTGGTGGGCCAACGTTCATTCCCGACCGGGCGACCAGTCTCCGTTCTGTGAACCGTACCTGACGCTCGTCTCCGGCGACTGCGGCTGGGGCGGAAGTAAGCCGAAGAACGAAAAAGGCGTTCCGATCAACCTCGCCGGTGTGTTCGTCGTGGAAGGCTACCATCAGAATGACCCGGAAAACCTGAAAACTCTCCCGCCGTACACCGCGTGGAGTCCCACGAGCAAGCTGATCCAGAACGCGACCAGCGGACAGCATCACGGCGTGAAAGTCAGTAAGGAAGACGCGGAACTCCTCATTGCGTGGGTGGACTGCAATGGTCCGTACCTTGGCGATCAGGAAGTGCGCGCGATGTACGACCCGTACTCGAAGGCCGTGAATACGATCCCGCCGATCCGTCCGCGCATCAAGTCCGCGCCGGTGATCAACCGATTCGACATCCGCCAGGACGGCGACTCGGAAAAGGTCTCCGGTCCGCTGACGCTCGCACCGTCCGCGCTTGAGCTGAAGGTGAAGGAAGACGCGGAGAAAAAGGCGCGTGAAGAGCTGATGAAGAACGCGGAAAAGGACTTCACGGGCGAAGTGCTCGAAGCGACGTATGGTTCCGACACGACGCGCGCAGACGTTCTGAAAGAGCTGAAAGGCCTGATGAACGGCAAATGTCTCGTCCCGGTCCGCAAGTTCAACGACGTGTTCGGCGACGTTCAGTATGGCGTGATCAAGCACCTTCGTCTCAAGGTCCGCACCGCCGACGGCAAGATCCATGACCTCCGCATCGAGGAAGACATGCCGATCGTGCTTCCGTAAGTTCGCGTGAACTTGCGCTGAAATGATGGAGACTCAGAGGCAGAAAGCAGGCGTTCTGTTTTCTGCCTCTGAGGTTTTTTAGAAAGAATCAGATTCATGAATGGGAAATTTGGGGAATCGGGGAGTGCTGGAAGGCTGAGTTGGATTTTGGGGGCGTTTTTGGCCGTCCACTGCTGTTTCTGGGCACTGGGACCATGGTTTTTTCTTCCGTACTATCTTCTCGACACTCCCGAGATGATCATGGTCGGAAAGCATTGGCTCCTTTCCACCTGGAAACATCCTGGAATGCAGGGGTGGATCGTAGAGATCATTTCACAGATTACCGGTGAAGTTACCATTGCGCCCTACATCGCGGCCCAGCTCGCGGTGGCGATCGGCGTGTGGGGGCTTTGGAAGTTTGCGCGGGAGTTTCTCTCCCCAACCGCGGCACTCGCGGCGGCGGTGTCGATGCTGACGTTCATTTATTTTAATTATGAAAGCCTTCTCTACAATAATCGGACTTTTTTGCGGGCATTCGAGATGCTCGCGATATGGTGGGTCTATTGCGCGTTCAAAACGAACCGGATACGGTACTGGATCCTGACGGGTGTGATCCTCGGCGCGGCGCTGTACTGTAAACTGATGGCGTTTTTGCTGATTATCGGGATCGTTTCCTTCATGGTGGTCGATCCGGAAGCGCGAAAATACTGGCGTACGCCGGGACCATGGGTCACGACGGGGATCTGTGCGCTTCTGTTTTTGCCGTTCATTCTCTGGCTTTTCCAGAATGATTTCGCGCCGTATAAATACGCAATGAACCGAGCAGTCGGTTCGCCAGCACCGTGGTATACGCACATTACGTATCCGTTACGGTTTGCATTTTCTCAGCTCGGACCGCTGCTGCCGATCTTTATCGCGCTTCTTCCAATGACGGGAATGCCGTGGAAATGGCAGAGAAAAAAACGTTCTGAGTTGGAAATGAAATATCGTTTTTTGCGTTTTATGCTCTTTTTCCCGCTGTTTGCGATCATCGTCATTTCCATGGTGAACGGCTCCATGATCCGAACCGCTTTGGGAGACGTGATCTGGCTGTTTTTCCCGGTTTGGCTTCTTTGCGGTCTGGAGTACGTGAAAGACACGCCGAAAGCCCTGCGTCGTGTTCTGAGCATTACAGCTGCAGAAATGGTCCTGATGGCGGCGATTTCAGTCTCTGTGATCCATTTTTCACCCATGATCAACGGAAGAGGCTCAAGGATCCACTATCCGGGACCCGCGATCGCTGCGGAAGTCACGAAGGTCTGGGAGTCACATTTTGACGAGCCGCTGGAATACGTCCGAGGAGACGATTGGCCGTGCATGGCCGTCTCGCTTTACGGAAAGAGCCGCCCGGATGTGTACAGTCCCCTCTGGATGACGGACGAGGAGTTTCGGAAGAAAGGCGGCGTCCTTCTCTGGCAGCTTCCGGTAAATGGGAAATGTCGGTCGATTCAGAATTTTTCAAACCTAGACTTCTTTTACACGGAAGAAAACGTGCCGTCTCCGGATTGGCTCGCAAAGTTCCCGAACAGGATCGACCTTCCGCCGATGGAATTTTCGCCGCAGACCCGTTTCGCCGTCCTTCCCGAAGGCGTCGGCATCGCGCTCGTTCCGCCAGCGGTGGAAGATTGAAATTTTATCTGAAAGATCCGAAAAAGAGTCCATTTTTGAGGAGAGTACCCATGTCAGACGACACTTCGAAACCAGCTGATTCCAACGGCCAAGGTATTCGGAAGTCCTGCACGGAGCAAGACCAGAAAGTTCCGTATCCGGGACAGACGGCAACTCCCAGACCCATGCTTTCCAAAGGAGCTTACCGTGCCAATGTGGTGCGGATGATGATTTATTTTCAATTTTGGCTTCTTAGTTTTCTTGTTCCGATCCTGCTGCTTTCTCTAAGATGGGAGAATGCGGTTTTGATCGTGTCGATTCTGCTCATAGGATCGCTTTCGCTGCTCTTCTTTTTTCTCATGATCGGAATTTCCGTCTGCCAATTCCTTTATCGCTGCTGGCATCTGATTCAGGACGGCCATGCACGTACGACGCCGGGAAAGGCAGTCGGTTTTATCTTTGTTCCCTTCTTTAATATTTACTGGGTATTCGTCGCGATTTATGGTCTTGCCATGGATCTGAATGCCTGTGCCAAACGAAACCGGCTGAATGTACCGTACATTTCCGAGAGGATCATTTGGGCAAAACTGGTCTTTGTTCTTTTGGCAGGTATCTGTACTTTCGCGGCAGGACTCAGTATTGCTTTCATGGCCAGTTTTTCCTCCATTGCGAAATATCTGCCCGCTTGGCTTTTCATAATCATGGGAGCGTTTTTCATGATGGCAGGTTCGTTTTTCCGGATGGCGAGAACGGCCGAAGCAATTCAGGAGAATTTGTGGTTTTCGGCAGGACTGACTCCGCCTGTTGTCGGCAGGTTTGAAAAATGTTTCTCCCAAATCTTCACGATCATTTACCTGCTTGCCTTGCTTCCATGTGGATATTTGGCAAAGAAGCCCGATATTTGCGACGGAAAATTTGCGGAAGCTTCATGGTACACGAAATACTTTGCTTGTGAGTACAGGATCCCTGACGGCGTGACGTGTATTGAAGCGTATGCATTCTCCAAATGTTCCAGACTTAAATCCGTGACGATCCCCGACGGCGTGACGAGTATTGAAGAAGGGGCTTTCTCCCGCTGTTCCAATCTTGAGTCCATAGATATTCCCGACAGCGTGATATATATTGGATATGGCGCGTTTGCCTACTGCGAAAGTCTTGGATCCGTAACGATCCCCAACAGTGTGACGGACATTGAGGATTACGCGTTCTCTGACTGTTCCAGCCTTAAATCCGTGACGATTCCCGCAAGTGTGAAGAGCATTGGAGCTTACGCCTTTTCCTGTTGTGCCAGTCTCAGCTCCGTGACGATCCCAGACAGCGTAACGAACATTGGCAGCAGTCCATTTTCCGAGTGCAGGCTGCTTGAGAAAATTCTTGTTTCCCCTGAAAACGTACATTTCAAGAGTATGGAAGGAATCCTCTTTACCGCGGATGAAAAAACACTCATTCAGGCTCCGGCAGGCAAAGGGCTTGTTGACTACACGATTCCCGAAGGAGTCACGAATATTGGAATACACGCATTTGTCGGTTGTACCAGCCTTGAGACGGTAATGTTTCCTAACGGTGTGACGAGCATTGGAGACTGCGCCTTCTGGGGCTGTTCCAAACTCAGGTCGGTGACGATTTCCGAAGGCATGACGAATATTGGAGCAGGTTCGTTTTACGGTTGCTCCAGCCTGGATTCCGTGACGATCCCTGACAGCATGACGAACATAGACTGCGGCGCGTTCCGCGGCATCGAAAACCTGACGATCCATGGGAAAACGGGGTCGGAGGCGGAACGATATGCGAAGAAAGAGGGAATAGAATTCCAGAAGACCGAGTAATGGGAGACGCGGAGTTTTTTGAATACCCCGGATACGCGGCGGGCGGTCCGTCCGTTTTTTTTTGTTGTTTTTTTTATTTTTTCTTTCTTTTACTCTTGACAGAAAATAATATTTGGCTAAAATAGCAAATGTTATGGAGGTAAAAGTAATGAATGTGAAACGAACAGATGAAAAAATCATCCGAAAACAGGTCGAGATCTTCAAGGCATTGGCACATCCAACGCGTTTGCAGATGGTCCAGATGCTTTCTGAAGGAGAACTGTGCGTTTGTGTTTTTCAGGAGGCATTTGGGATCGATTTTTCGACCGTTTCGCGTCATTTGAGTGTTTTGCGAAACGCGGGTATCGTGAGTGATGAAAAACGGGGAAAGAATGTTTTCTATCGCCTCGTTCGCCCGTGCGTTCTGGAAATGTGCGCCTGCCTGGAGAATGATGGAGATTGCAGGTGCGGAAATGCAGAATGATATTCTTGCCATGTCGAAATTCTAAAAAGAAACGCGGATAAACGTTTCTTTTTTATGATTAAATATTTGCACATTTGGCAAAATAAGAAATCAAAATAGAGAAAGGAGAGCCAATGAAAAAAGAGATCGGAAAATTTTTGGCATTGCTGGGAGTTTTTCTCGCGGCATATTTTATTCCGGTTGGTGAAGAATCGGTCCGGCAAGCACTCCTGAAAGGTTTTGAGATGCTTCAATGGTATGCGGTTTATCATACGCTGGGGTGTGTCGTCCCCGCGATGTTTATTGCCGGCGCGATCAGTACATTCGCGTCACGTGAGTCTGTATTGCGTTTTCTCGGTCCAGGTTCCAATCGGATCCTTGCGTATGGGACGGCATCGGTTTCAGGTGTCGTGCTTGCCGTCTGTTCGTGCAGTGTCCTTCCAATGTTTGCGGGAATCTTTCAGACGGGTGCAGGTCTTGGTCCGGCAAGCACGTTTCTGGCGGCAGGTCCTGGACTGAATCTGATGGCCATCTTCCTTTCCGCTCGAGTCCTTGGGTTGGAATTGGGAGCGGCGCGAACCGTGCTTGCGATCGGGATGAGTATTTTTGCGGGGTTAGGGATGGCGTGGATCTTTCGGAAGAGTGAGCAGAAGCGGATCCGAAACGTCATGCAGATCCCGGAATCCAGCTCGAACCGACGCAGTTTGCGGCAGATGTTCCTGTTTTTTGCGGCGATGCTTTTGTTTTTGATCCTCAGCGACTGGGTCCCCTCAGAAGCGTATGCGTGGTCGGTAAAGATCCATGAAATGCGTCCCTTGGGATGTCTGATCCTTTTTTTGTCCGTCGTCTGGATGGCGTTTCGGTGGTTTAACGGTGAGGAACGCAGGGAATGGATGTCGCAGACCTGGAGCTTTGCAAAATCGATCGTTCCGCTGTTGTTTGGAGGGGTTTTCGTGACGGGGTTTCTTACGTCGCTGCTTCCGCAGGAGATCGTAGCGCAGTATGTTGGCGGAAATTCCATCACGGCAAACCTGACCGCTTCAACGCTTGGAATGTTTTGGTATTTTTCCACGCTGACTGAGATTCCGATGGTCGAATCCCTTCTTGCACTTGGAATGGGGAAAGGTCCTGCGCTTGCTTTGCTGCTGGCCGGTCCCACGCTTTCACTGCCGAGCATCTTCGTCCTGGCGCGGATCATGGGATGGAAAAAAACACTCACCTTTTCCGGTCTGACTGTTATTTTTTCCACTCTGTGCGGAATGATTTTCGGAATATTTTTTTGAATGGCTATTGTATTGCAAATTGCCGCTGTTTCGGAATCCTATTTTCAAAACCATATTTTCAGAATCGGGGAACTTTCAAAAGGAAGTTTCCCGGAAAGGAGAGATTTCAAATGAAGATCCAGATTTTGGGGACCGGCTGTGGAAAATGTCGGATCTTGGCAGAAAGGGCAGAAGTTACTGCTCGTGAACTTGGGATCGAGTTTGAGTTGGAAAAGGTGGAATCCATTACAGAGATCCTTGCGCTGGGCGTTATGCTCACGCCGGCGATGCTTCTGGATGGAAAGGTGAAAGTTATGGGACGTGTGCCGTCTCTGGAAGAAATGAGGAGGATCCTTCACGATGAAGCGTGAAATACTGAAAAAATGGCTTCGGGTCGGGCTGCTGATATTTATCTGCGCAACGATTGGACGGATCGCCGTTTCGTATTGGGGTCCCGTCCAGAAACAGAATGAATTGCCGGAAGGGCTTTCACTCGTCGTCTGGCACGCCGAAAAACGCTGTCTCACGTGCCGAAGCATGGAAGAGGGAAGTCGGGAATGTCTGGAAAATTTTTTCCCTGAAAATGAGATCCGATTTTTGACACGGAACTATGAAGCTCCGGAAAATGCACAGCTTGCAGAGCGATTTCGAATTGCGACGGCTGGTGTTTTTCTTGTGTTTCGGGAAAATGGAACGGAGGCTGCAAAAAATTTAACGGATCCTGCATGGAAAACTGTTGGAGATCGGACGGTATTTGTTGAAATGCTGCGCGATGAGATAGAAGCGTTTTGCAGAGAACGATCTCTGGGAGTGAAACGGCGGGAAATTCCGGAGAAATGGGAACAGACAGACCGAATTGAAGTCCCAAAGAAGGTTCCTAATGAAGACCCAAACGCACAGAATATCCGGCTTTCGGAAGGTTTGGTTTGGGAATAAAATGTGGTTTATCGTATAAAGGAGAGTCAAAATGAGAAAAATGTCGAGAAGACTTTGGTTCTTTTACGTTAGTGTTTTGGGGCTAACAGGAAGTTTTGGAGATAGGGCAGAGGCACGTTACCCCAATGCCTACCGAAAAGCCCAGGAAAAGAAAAAGCAGAATGCCGAATCTTTGGAGTCTGTTCCCTACTATTGGAGTCCGGATCGGCTGAATGCGGAACTGGGAGTGGCGCCGAACGCAGAGTGTCCAGAGGATCTATGCCGGGTCGTTTACTTTCATCGGGATCCCGGATGTGCAGTGTGTCGGAAAATGGCGGCGATGCTTTTTCGAACATTGAGAGATGGATTTTCGGAAGACCTCCGAAAGCAGCGGATCCTTTTGCGCTATGTGGATATGGAAGATCCCAAATTTGCGCGGACGGTGTATGAACTTGGTGTGCATTCTCCCTCGCTTTTTCTAGTAGAAGTACGCGGACGGAAAGATGTTCGGGCCATTCAGCTTGAAAAGATCTGGTCGAATTCAGGAAATGAAACCGTTTTCCGGGCATATGTTTCCGGAGAACTGAGAAACTTTCTGGAAGAAATGAGAACCGGGAGAAAGGAGAGATAAACTGTATGGAAACCGGGGCCTTCTTTTGCGCGGGAGCAGCATTTTTGTCAGGACTCCTTACTTCCCTTAGTCCCTGTCCGCTTGCAGGCAATCTGGCAGCAGTGTCTTTTTTGGCTGGACAGGCTGGACGTTCCCGAAAAACGCTGACAGCAGGCTGTCTTTACGCTTTGGGACGAATGACCGCATATGTACTGCTTTCGTTTTGTGTACTGAAGACGGCATTGGGATCTGCGGAAAGCCTGACACGATTTTTGGCCGTCACGGTTCACGATTGGCTGGGGCCGGCAATGATCCTGTTCGGGATGATGTTTACGGGAATGATCGTATTTTCGTTTGGAAACTTTAATTTGAAAAAAGCGGGGTCGTTTTCGGAAAAGTTGGGAATTTGGAGCGCATTTCCGCTCGGCGTGATTTTGGCTTTCGCATTTTGCCCAACTTCGGCGGCTGCTTTTTTGGCGATGCTGGGATTGTCTGCACAGATAGAGTCACGATTTGTGATTCCATGCATCTTCGGAATCGGAACCGCTTTGCCCGTTCTGTTTTTTAGCTGGATCCTGGCATTTCAAGTCCATCGGCTTGAGCGTATTTTTGGGTGTACTCGGGAGGCAGACCGTTGGATCCGAAATGGAGTCGGGGGAATCTGTATTCTGTGTGGGATCTATTTTTCACTCGTCCATGTCTGGTTCTGAAGAACTTACGGATGGATCATTTTCCAGGAAAAGAACGATACTGTTTTCGGAATGAGAAGAAGTGAAAGCCTCACAAATTTGCAGGACCGGAAGAGCTTAACTTTCGGTACCTGCTTGACTTTTGTTCGATTTCAGGTAGAATATGGGAATTCGGGGTGAAATGTTCATCCCCTCATTGACCGGGTCCGCTTTTTTGGTTTGATTCCCATGGAACGATTTTTTAAATTTCAGGAAAACGGAACGACTCTGACGCGGGAGGTGCTCGCGGGGTGCGTGACGTTCGTGACGATGGCGTATATTTTGTGCATTCAGCCCGCGC
This sequence comes from Thermoguttaceae bacterium, assembly GCA_017939795.1. Lineage (GTDB taxonomy): Bacteria > Planctomycetota > Planctomycetia > Pirellulales > Thermoguttaceae > RGIG3701. The sequence continues at coordinate 32,873 of JAGBAA010000089.1, read as the reverse complement.
TGATGTCCGGAGCCATGATCGGAACGGATACCGGGATGCCGGCTGAGGCGCTTTTGGTCACGACGTGCATCGCCAGTGCGTTCGCGTGTTTTCTGATGGGATTTTACGCGAACTATCCTCTCGCGCTCGCGCCGGGAATGGGAAACAATTTCTTCGTCGTCTGCGAGCTTTTTCCCGCCTGTGCGCTGGCCCTTGGAATGAATGTCGGTGAAGCGGCTGTCTGGCAATTGGCCATTGGGACGGTCTTCATCGCCGGATGCCTTTTTCTGATCATTTCGCTCCTGAAGGTCCGGAATCACCTTCTCGTGCTGATGAGCCGTTCCTCGAAAATGGGGATCTGTGCAGGGATCGGACTCTTCATTGCGTATCTTGGACTGAAAAACGCCGGGATCCTCGTCATCGAGAACGACCAGCCGTCGATGGGGGCTTTCATGACGCCGGATTCTGCCATTTTCTGGTCCGGACTGTTCGTCTCGGCCGTCCTGATGATCCGGAAAGTCCCCGGTGCGATCCTGATCGGCATGGCCGTCTCGACGCTCGCTGCGCTGGGATTTGGAAGTGTGGAGATCGCCGGAGTTTTCGGAATACCGGCTGATCCGATGGAAGTCGCGGGAAAGATGGATCTTGCGGGCGTCTGGGCAAATCTGAAACACCTGGTGCCGTTTATTTTCATTCTGCTTTTCATGGACGTTTTCGACACGTTCGGGACGGTCATTGGCGTGAGCCATCAGGCGGGATTCATGAAAGAAGACGGAACGATCCCGCGCATGGACCGGATCTTTCTTGCGGACGCACTGGGGACGATGTTCGGGGCGTTTTGCGGACACTCGACGGTCACGACGTACGTCGAAAGCGCGTCCGGCGTGGAATCGGGAGGCCGAACCGGTCTGACGGCCGTGACGGTCGGAGTGCTTTTCCTCGTGAGCATCTTTTTCGCGCCGCTGATCCTCTCCATCGCCAGCTGTCCCCCCGTGACGGCTCCCGCGCTGGTGATCGTCGGTGTGCTGATGGCCGGAAGTCTGGCGCACATTGACTGGCAGGACAAAACGGAAGCGCTCCCGGCGTTCCTGATCCTTGCGGGGATCCCGTTTTTCTGCAGTATCGCAAGCGGCATCCTCTGTGGAGTCATCGTCTACCCGTTCCTCAAACTCCTCACCGGCCGCGTGAAGGAAACGACCCCAGGAATGTTCATCCTCGCGGCGGTCATGCTGGCATACGCACTGTTCCTGCGCTGAATTTCCGATTTGCTCTGCGAGTCTGGGAGAGTGTCAAGCGGGGGCTGAAAAAAACGTCTTCCCCCGCTTGAACTTTTTCAGTTCCGTGCTATACTGGACAGCGTGCGGTATTTCGCGCGGAGAAATCGGCAAAAAGGCCAGGATTCAGTAAAGGAGAGTGATTTATGCCGCGTTTATTTTTAAGTGTCACCGTTTTTTTTCTGCTTGCCTCCGGCGTGTCGGCCCAGGTCGTTTCCCCGGACGGAACGTGGATCCTCGGCCGATCGGACTTTCACGGTGAAAAGCTGAATGGGCTTTTGGCTGGCGAAGAACCGGATGTTTTTGAGGGGTTCAATTTTTCAGACAGTATCATCGATTCCGGGTACCTGTCTCTCGGCAAGTTTCTCGGCTGCAAATTTATCCGCACGGTTTTTAAGGATGCTTACCTTACCGGTGAGACGCAAGACTGTGATTTTACCGACTGTTTTTTTCAGAGCGGCGAAGTCTGGCTTTCGCGGGAAGAGTGGCTCCAGACCAGAAATTTCCGGGAAAAGACGTTTCATTCGCTTATCGTGCGCGGCAAGCTGGAAGATCTCGACCTTTCCGGCGCGGTCATTCAGGGGGGAGACTTTTCGAACGCGAGCCTGGCGGGATGCTGTCTGGAAAATACCTGTTTTCAGGACTGTTCCCTTCCTGATCTCACGCGGGAGCAGTTCACGGAATTGAAAAACTTCCGTATCGGCGACCTCACGGGGCTTATCGTGCCGGGTGAAACGCTCATGGAACACGATGATTACTTCGGTTTCGCGTTTGGCGGGAAACGTGACAGCTGGGGGAAGCTCGCGAAACTTAATTTTTGGCCGGACCAGTCTTTTGAGAACGCGGTCTTCGTGCAGGCGGATCTTTCCGAAGTCTGGATGGAGGCTGAGCAGGTCATGAAAACGTGGAACTGGCGGAATCAGAGGATGGATCTTGCCAAGTGGCCGAAAAATATCGAGGAAGAGCTGAATGTCTCGCACTGGGGCGACCCGATCCAGGAAAAAAACGTCGTGAAGGACCCGCAGATGGAGCTTCGCGAGAGGCTGGAAACCTTAACGGTCTTCACCGGCGATGTCCATATCCGCGCGGCGAAAGAGCTGGAAGAGGACGGCACGAACTGCTATTTTGAGGACGCGGACCTGAGCGGGCTTGAGCTGAAACATTTCGACCGGACCGTCAACGTTCAGAAAGGGCTTTTCGTCCGCTGCCGGCTGGAAAACTGGACGCGTCGCTTCCGTGCGCCGAAAGACCTTTCCCGTTCCGTGTTTCTCGGCTGCCGCGTTGCCGCGGACCTGGCCGGGATCGACCTGACGAATACGGCTTTCATCAACTGCGATCTGTCCGAAGCGTTCATGACCTTTTCGCAATTCGAGACAACGTGGAATTACCAAACCGGCCGTCTCTCGATGACCAAATGGCCGGAACATATTGAAAAGAAGCTGAAGGAAGAGGAAAAAGCGAAAGAGGAGGAGAAAGAGTAACTCCCTCTCCTCGGTTTACCTGGCGAGCGCAGCGAGACGGGGTGGTTTGGGATACTCGGCGTTTTGGACCACCCCGCCCCTGCGGGGTACCCCTCCAACGGAGTGGAATAAAAAACTCCCACTCCCGAACGCGCGGAAGCGCACTTTAAAAACGAAGCGGCCAACGAGCCGGAAAGACTTGAATTCATGGCCGTCATCGGACGTTTTCGTTTTCACGCCGTTTCATTTTTTTCCCGCTTTTTCGCGTTCTTTCATGACTTCTACGAAAACAGCGGGGCGGTTCGTCGTCATGGTGTCGATCCCGGCGTCGAGGAACTCGTTGAGCTTTTCCGGAGCATCGACGATCCACGTGCTGACGGTAAATCCGGCTTTCTTCAGGAGTTTCACGGTATTCGGATTCATGTTTCCGACGTGCGGATTCGCCACCTTGTACGGGCAGTCTTTCTGGCTGTCGATGAACCACTGAACGTACTCTTCATCGCTCATTCCTTTCCGGTCGCCGCCGTTCCGGTAAGCGTAGATGCCGGGGCAAAGAGTCCACATTTTCCGGATCGATTCATGATCGAACGAGACGATGGCGCACTCTTTCACCATGTCGTGCTTTTTGAGCATCGCCGCAATGTCTTCTTCCGTGCCGGGCTGTTTGATCTCGATGACCGGAATGCAGCCGGAACCTTTGAAGAGGAGGAGCGTTTCTTCGAGAGTCGGGCATTTTGTCCCTTTCCAGGCTTCCCCTTTGTAGGCGCCGACGTCCACGGTCTGGGTCTCTTCAAACGTCATGTCGGAGACGGCCCGCGTACAGGCACCTTTGGAGGCGTGCGCGAACGTTGCGTCATGCGAGAGGACCAGAACGCCGTCTTTCGTGCGGCGGACGTCAAATTCGCAGGAATCCACGCCGGTCGCGATGGCCATTTTGAGGCTCGGGATCGTGTTGTCGGGCGCGTTATGGTAGTCTCCGCGATGTGCCATGGTGCGGATCCTGCCCGCGATCTCCGGAAGCTGGGCCTGCACTGCGGCAGTGGTCAGAAAGAGGGCGGAAAGGAAAAAAGCCAAAAATCGTTTCATGAAAATTCTCCTTATTTTTGTGGGGAAAACAGGTAGGTCATTCGGCGGAGCTGTGGACAGAATATGGCCCCGCAGATTTTATTTTACCTCATTTCGCGGTTTTCCGCAAGCACCGGAGATCGTTTTTTTATTCTTCTTTGGCTTTTTTTTCTTTTCTTTTGAGAAAAATGGGAACGTGACCCTTGAAAAGTCTGAAAAATCAGGTATCCTAAAGGAAAATGCCAATTTTATGTGAACTCGGAAAGAGCCATTTGGAAATGGTTTTTTAAAGAAAAAAAGAAGGAAAGAAACGAAAAAATGAAAAGCGAAAAAGTTTGCTATCTTGGCGATGATTCCGTTTTGGGCGCAGCTGCGTACCTTGCCGGGATCATGGCGCATTTCGGGATCCCGTTTGACCGCGTGGACAGTCCGGACGCTCCCGGAGAAGATTTTCTTGAAACGGAGTATTCCGCGTACATTCTGAGTGACTATCCGGCGAAAAATCTCTCGGACGCCCACTTCGCGCACATTGAAAAATGCGTCGCGAACGGCGCGGGCCTCATCATGTTCGGAGGTTGGGAGAGCTACCGCGGACGGCTTGGCGAGTACGATTCCACGCCGCTGAAGGAGATCCTTCCGGTTGAGATGCTCGATGAAGACGATCGCCGAAACTACGCGCAGCCTGTGCTCGTCGTGCCGGCTGCCGGGAAGGAAAATTCCCCCGTTCTCGCGGGCCTTCCGTGGGAAACGCCGCCGGGAGTGGGCGGATTCAATGAATTCCGGCCGAAGAAAGACGCTTCCGTGCTCCTCGAGGCCGTCCGGTTCGCCGTTACGCATGAAAGTGGAGATTTCCGCTTCGAGATCCAGGAAAAAACGCCGCTTCTGGTCGAAGGAACCTACGGAAAAGGCCGCACGCTGGCGCTCGGCACGGACGTTGCCCCGCACTGGGTCGGCGGTTTCGTCGACTGGGGGAAACCGCGTGTCGTGCAGGACGTTCCCGGCGGTGATTTTGTCGATGTCGGCGGAGACTACGCGAAATTCTTCCGAAACGTCGTCTCCTACGCACGCCGCCGCGGGTAAAACGAGGCTGTGCACCTGAAAACGTGCTCCTGAAAAAAGCCTTTTGTGCGGGAAACTCAATGAGCCTGCTTCATTTCGTTTCCCGCATCCCTAACCATACCTTTCCCTGCCGTAATTCAAAATTCCTGATATTCCCCGCCTCAAAGGAGAAAAAATGAAATCGAGATCCATCCATTCTACCGGTGTCGCGTTTTTTGCTGTTCCGGTATTTCTGGCATTTTGGGCAATTTTGGTCGTTTTGCAGTTTGTGCTGGCTGCGCAGGTCTCGGCTGAGGAGATCCCGTCGCTGGCGGATCTGAATCCGAAACATCCGCGCATCTACATGACGGACGCACAGTGCGCGGAGACTGCTGCACTTCTGAAGACTGACGCGAACCTTCAGGCACTTTACGCTTCCGTGGAAAAGGAGGCGGAAAAGTACCTGAAAAATCCTGAAACAGTCGGCTACATTATCGTCGGACCGCGCCTTTTGACGCAGAGCCGAAAGTGTCTGCGCCGTGTCCTCGCGCTGGGAACGGTTTACCGTCTCTCGGAAGATGCCGAGAAACGGACCGCGTGCCGGGAACGCGCGATGGCGGAAATTCGCGCTGCTGCCGCTTTCCCGGACTGGAATCCCTCGCATTTCCTCGATACTGCCGAGATGGCTGCGGCTTTTGCTATCGCATACGACTGGTTCTACGCGGATCTGACGCAGGATGAGCGGAAAATGATCGAGGACGCCATTTACGAAAAGGGACTCGTGCCCGGCCGCACTGGAAAACGTTGGTGGAAACAGTCTGAGTATAATTGGAATCAGGTCTGCAATGGGGGCCTCACGATGGGCGCACTCGCCATTGCGGATGCTGTGACGGACCCGAAAAAGAAAGAAGTCATCGAAAAAACAGTCCAAGACGGCGTAAAGTCGGTCGGGATCGCCATGAAGTCTTTCGCGCCGGACGGTGCGTGGGCGGAAGGACCGGCCTACTGGTGCTACACGACGCTCTACACGCTTTTCTACATTGAGGCGCTGGAATCCGCGCTCGGTTCCGACTTTGGAGTCGCCGACTTTGAAGGTTTCGACAAAACGGGCGATTCGCTCATCGCGCTGGCGGACCCGCAGGGACGTTCCTTCAATTTCGCCGATGCAGGCTCCGGGATCATCGCGCACTCCCAGCTCATGTGGTTCGCGAATCGGTATGGACGGCCCGAATGGACGCAGTTTTACCTGAATTATCGAAAAGACATTTACCCGACGGCGGTTTGGTACTACCGCCCGGCAAAAGCGGACATGACGAAAGTTCCGCTCGATTTCTCGTTCCGGGACGCGGAAATCGCGACGTTCCGAAGCTCCTGGACGGACCCGAACGCGTGGTTTGTTGGTTTCAAGGCAGGCGGAAATGCCGTCAACCACAGTCATCTTGAGCTTGGGGCATTCATTCTGAATCACGATTCCGTACGCTGGGCCGTCGATCTTGGGGCAGACAACTACAATCTGCCCGGGTATTTCGGGAAAAAGCGCTGGACTTACTATCGGCTCGCGACCCGCGGACAGAACACGCTCTGCGTCGACGGAATGAATCAGGACCCGAAAGCGGCCTGCAGAATCGAGGACTTCACCTCAACGCCCGCTGCGGGAAGCGCGTGGACGGATCTTACGCAAGCGTACGCGGGACAGTTGGCCTACGCTCGCCGAAAGGTCTGCCTTGACCGCGAAAAATCGTGCGTGACTTTCCGCGACGAGATCGGCCCCGGCACGGAAAGTACCATCGGGAAGCCGCTCGTCTGGCAGTTCCATACGCGCGCGAAGATCGAGATCTCCCCGGACGGAAAGACGGCTGTCCTGACGCAGAATGCCGGAAAAGAAGAGAAGAAACTGTGCGTTTCGCTGGAGAAATGCACGGCAGTCAATGCCCGTTTCGAGGATCTCGCCACGACGCAGGGACCGGATGAAAATCAGAACAGCGGGATCCGCCGTCTCACCGTGACTTTCCCCGTCATGGATACCCCGCAGGAGATCGAGGTCCGTTTCTCCGGGAATCTGCCGTAGATCGGCGTTTGCTCGACTTTGCCGGGAACCGGAATTGTGCCGATTCCCGGTCATTTCATTCTGGTTCATTCGGTACACAGTTCCCGGATGGACCGTCATTTTGATTGCCCGCCAAACTCTGATTTTTATTCAAGGAGGTCTCCATGAGCAGATTTTCTTCCTTCTTTTTGAGTCTTTCAGCCGCGGTGGGACTCTCCGTCGGGCTGGGAGTATCGCAGGTTTCCGCAAGTGTTTCCGGATCGGCATCTGTAGAGGTTTCCGGAACGCTTGAGGAGATGCCGGGCGTGCCGAATGCGTCTTTCGAGAACGTGAACGCGGACGGAACGGCTGCGGAGTGGACGTTTTATTCCCAAAAAGTCTATGCGGTCGATGAGTCGGTCTCCAGTTCCGGTAAACGTTCGCTTCGATGGCAGAATACCGACGAGAATTTCTACGCGCTTTCCAAAGCGGTACTTTCCGGGATGCCTGCCGGTTCCGGTGCGCGAGTTTCCGTGAACATCAAAACGCAGGACGTGACGGGAAACGGCGGTGCGTTCTGCGTGGAGTACTGGGACTCTGACGAAAAGTACCTTTCCGGCGACTATTTTTCCGGAGCGTCCGGTACCTCAGACTGGCACCGGGTCGCTATCCTCTGCGAGGTTCCGGAAAATTGCGCGAAAGCCACGATCTGCTGCTTTGGTTCCTCCGGAGCGACCGGGACAGTTTGGTTCGACGACATTCAGATCGAGCGGGTCCGGCTTTCCAGCATCGAAGCCGTCACGACAGACTGCTACCGGAATCAGACGGCCGGCGGTCCCCTGAAAGTCTACGTCGGACTCAAAAAACACGGCATCCCGGAAGCGATCCGGACGCAGTGCCGCCTGGATGTTCTGGATGCCTCTGGAAAGCTCATCGTGTCGGATCCTGAAGCTGCGTGGAAGGAAGACTCACCGGAAACGCTCGTCTTTGACGTCGACACGAAGCCGCTCAAGCCGGGGGAGTACATGCTGAAAGTCACCGTTCCGCGTACCGATTCCGACGAGCCGGACGTTGAGACGCTCCCGATGACCCGATTCGAAAAAATGCCGGAGCGCAAAGCGTGGATCGACGCACACCAGCGTCTGATCCTCGACGGAAAGCCGTTTTTCCCTATGGGGCTTTACACGCTGGACCTGACGGACGAAGACATTGCTCGCTTGGCGGATTCGCCGTTCAACTGCGTCATTTCGTACCATCGGCTCTCGCGGGAAACGATGGACAAGATGTACGCAAACGGGATCCGGACGATTTACTCGACCCGTTTTTGGAGAGAACGTCCGGATGAAGGGATCGCGGGGGCCGTGAAGCAGATCGGATCTTTGAAAGACCATCCGGGGATCCTCGCCTGGTACGTTTTCGATGAGGCTCCGCTTTCATTCCTTCCAAATCTGAAAAGACACCAGGATGCCGTCCGAAATGCTGATCCTTCCCGACCGACGATCGCCGTGACGGACCAGCCGCAGCAGATCCGGGGACTTTTGCCGAGCTACGACGTGATTGGGACCGACCCGTACCCGATCACGCGCCCGTGGGATCTGACGCTTAAGCCGGGACAGGCATACGAATGGACGAAAGCGACGCACGAGGCCGTCTGGGGCACTCGCGCACTTTGGCAGGTCCCGCAGCTTTTCAACTGGGGCATCTACAATAAACTGGATATTCCGCCGGAAACGTTCCGCCGTCCGACTTTTGATGAAATGCGTGCGATGGTCTGGATGTGCATCGCCGGGGGCGGAAACGGCATCGTCGGCTACAGTTTCTTCGACATCGTGCACCGGGATCCGCCGTATCCCGTGCGTTCTGCGGAGGAAAACAAAACGGAACGGGAAAAACATTGGGCGGAAGTCGTGAAAGTCATGCGTGAAGTAGAACGCCGCGTTCCGATCCTTCTTTCGATCGAAAAACCGATGGAGATCATGCCGGAGGAAAACTCCTCAAAAGCGATCGTGCACCGACTCTATGCTTTCGAGGGAAAGACGTGGCTTTTGCTCGTGAACACGACGGAAGAGACGCAGAAATGCACATTCTGCTCTTCGGAAGGAAAGACGCTTTCGATCCTGAATCCTGAGGAACTGAAAGAGGCTGGCGTCTCCGTCCGCGGTAATGTGCTCAGCGCGGAGCTTCCGTCTCTAACGCCGGTCTTCATCCAACTGGATAGTGCAGAGTGAACTCGCAGGAGATTGGGGCCTGAATTGTGCTGAAACCGGGCGTGAACCGCATGAATCCGGGGGGTGAACCGCGCTGGAACCGGAGCCTGAACGGAGCCGGAAATAAAAATTCCCGCTTTCCGGGAGGAATGGAGAGCGGGAAGGATTTTGAATCAGGACGCCGGGGATCCGAGTTTCCGGCGTTTTTCTTTAACGCTCCGAAACGTCATTCTTTCACGGCGTTTTTTTGTCGGGCTTCTTCGATGATCGGCATCACGACGCTCGGAAAGTCCGTCGCGATCCCCGTCACGCCAAGGTCAAGCAGCCGGCGGTAAACTTCCGGATCTTTTCCGTTGGACCACGTGATGGTCTCCATCGGGATGCCGCGGTCCTTCATTTCTTTCGCAAATGCGCGGATGAAATCGCTTTTCGGCTCAAACGGGTCTTCTTTGCTCAGGTCGGCCTGAATGTGAAGCACGAGATGGTCAACGCCGCGGAAATCGTTTTCGCGCAGACGTTTCAGCACGGCATTCAGGCCCTCCATGTTCGCCGTTTTGTCTTTCGTCCAGACGTATCCCAGCCAGAGCATCCCGACGCCGTTCGGGCAGATCTCGTTCCATTTCAGCATTTTGTCGTAGTTTCCGGACGTGAAGAACATCTGCTTCTGGATCCCGTAGTGCTGGACACGCTCGGCGATCTGGCGCAGATTCTCCTCCGTCAGCCCTTTTTCGTCCAGGTAGAACATTCGTTCCGGAAAATTCGCCATCGCGCAGAAAACGGATTCCATCGTCGGGATCCGCTGAAGCGCGAATTCCGTCCCCGCGTGCGTGCCGACGTCAAATTTTCGGACTTCCTCCCACGTCAGATCGCGGATCCGCTTCCCCTTCAATTCTTCCGGAAGATCCCAGACCATCCGGTTCACGTTCGCATCATGAAACATGACGGCGACGCCGTCTTTTGTGTACTGGACGTCTCCTTCCGGGATCACGTCCATATTCCATGCCCAGAGAAACGTCTCCAGCGTATTTTCGGGCCGTTCCGCTCCGCCGCCGCGATGGAAGTTCACGTAGTAGTCGAAGTCCGCCGCCTGTGCGGATCCCGCGGAAACCAGCAGCAGAAGAAGAAACGCGCGGAACGTTTTATTCAAAAAAGTTGATCTCATGTTTGACTCCTGAAAAAATGAAAATGGGTGTGGATTTGTGGATCTTCGGGGCGGAAACCGCAGGGGAGTTCGTTTTACTGCGGTTTCCAGCGGGCCATTTTGAATCAACAGAACGGTTAAGGTAAAATTTCGCGGACGGGAACCTCCTCTTTGGTGGTGAAGCGCATCTCTGCCCAGACTCCCCAGTCGCCTGCCGTGTCGAGGCCTCCATCGGGACTCGGGAGCGTTTTCAGCCGCAGGATCACGCTCTTCCCCTGCCAGGGAGCGAGGTCCGCGGAAATGGGGAACCATTCATGTTTCTGAACGTGCACTTCTCCCAAAACGGTCTCGTTTCCGGACGCATCGCACGCGGTGATCTGGTAGAAAATTCCGTCTCCCAGATGGCTCTCGTCTCTCTTTCCGACGAAGGCTTCCAGACGGATCGGCTTGGAGCTGATCTTCGCGAGATCCAGATGCCATTCCGTCACGAGACTTCCCTGACCATCCAGATACGGCGGATGAGCAGCGAAACCTGCTTTCTTCACGCCTCCGCAGGAGTTCATTTTGTCCCAGTGCCAGTTCGCTCCGAGAGAAGATCCGGCAAAGAGGCGCTGGTCTTTTCCCGGGATCAAAAGCCAGGGTGTCCCGTCATCGTTGGGGAACGTGAATTCCTCGAGATCGTAGAAGAACTGCGTCCGGACCGTTTCCGTCTGCGTGAGTCCGTCTGCGGTGAACGTCACCGTGAATTCCTGCATGGTCGGCGATTCCGGCGAGGATCGTTCGGCAGGAAGATCCAGCGGGAAAGTCACCCGGCCATTTTCCGGCGTTTTGGAGAGCGTGCCGAGCTGGACCGTTACGTTCGGGTGGTTTTTCAGCGTCGGCAGGACGTCAAGCGTCAGTTCTCCCGGAGTGCAGGACGCCCGGAAGGAAACGAGAGGACGAACGCAGAAATCGAGCCGTTCCTGACCGTGCGTAAACCAGATCCGCTCATGAAGTTTCGCGTCTGCTGGAATCGTGAATTTCTGCGGTCCGTCCAGTGTTTCGACCGTGACTGTCTCGCCTGCGCAGACTTCCCAGCGGTCCGAGCGAAGTTTTTCCGCCCGACTGTTCGGTCCATCGGCGGAATCATCGAGTTTCACGACGTAGGAAAACGCGCCGTCTACCGGCTTCACGTACGTGAACCCGTTCGAGGTGAAGAGTTCCGCAGGACCAAGTTCTTTCCGGTCGTGAGCCAATGCGGTCGCGGAGACTGCGGGGATGCGGAAACCGACGTCTCCATTTTCTGGGACGATGATCTCCCAGTGTGAGTCGTCCATCTTTCGGCAGACGCCGTACCCGCTGCCGCACGCACGGTCAAACCTCTGGAGGGAACCGCGCCCATCGAGGTAAATGTACGCCGGCGATTCGGCATAATCGCACCGTTTACCCGCTTTCAGACCGGAGAAAGTGAAGATTTTCCCGTCGGAGGTCCATCCAGTGAATCCGTTTGGCGGAAGCATGACCGTACGGCCGTCAAATTGCGTCTTCATCGTTTCGCTCATGCTTCCGTTTGCGCAGACGACTGTCCCGTCAGAGTACTTCACGATGAGCTGCGAGCGTTCCAGGATCCCGGATGCGATCGCTTCGGAGACCTCAACGAGCTGGTCGTCGGGACCGCAGTAGAGGATCTCTTCCGCGCTGGCCTGCGTAAATCTGCTCTGAAGCTGCTGGGTCGTGAAGTATCCGCGCATTGCGATCCGGATCCCTCTGTCGAGCATGAGGAAACCTGGATGCCCGAAAGCGGCTGTCGCGCATACGAAACGGTCTGTTGCGATGTCGCGCGTTTCCGGCGTATCGCCTTTGGGGGCTGTGTCGCCCGGGTAGAACATTCCGGGATTCCCCATGCCGAAATTGCAGCACAGGTCGTGTATTTTGCGCAGATCGAGATTCACCAGCCACGGATTTTCAGCCGGACGGTATCCCTGGTCCTGTGCGTAGTTCCCGTCGGTCAGTCCGCAGTACGGGAAATGGTAGTTTCCTTCGGAATAAACGGGACCGTTCCATGCGCGTTTCTGCAAAAGCATGATTTCGCCGAATGCGTAGTACGTTGCGGCCTGCGTACCTGCACCTGGAACGCGGGAATCGTAGTCGACGCGCTCGGATGACGAGACTGCGGTGTGTACGTCGCAGTATGCGGTGCGGAAATGGAACTTTTCCTGATTGATCGGCGAGAGTTTCTCGCAGTACTCTACCGCGCGGGAAGGTTTCGGCGCATAGCAGCGCGCCCACGCACCCAGAAACTGATTTTCCGAGGTCCGTGACGGCATATCTGTGCTCCAGTATTCGTTCACCGGCGCAAAATCCGTGAAATTATTGTACGGACCATAGAAGAACCCAAGCTCTTCATTCATGAAGTCGGAGCGTTCGCGCATTCCGGCATCGCCCCCTTTTCCAGGAGCCGCTTTCGTGCGGAACGTGAAGCTCTCGCCTCCATCGCGGAAACAGACTTCATGGTCATTCACCACGACTTCGGTGATGCCGTGCCGGTGAATGTTGAACCACTTTCTGCGGTCTGCGTCGCGGTCTCCCGCAAAATGCGCGTGCCAGTGCCGCGTCCCCGTAATGTGCTTCCACGGAGACTGCGGATTTGGAAGTGTAGGCAAGATCTCCTCGAAATCCGGACTGACCGTCAGCAGGAAACGCTCATAGCACGGATTGCGTTTCCCGTCGGTCTTCGGGCGGTAGCGGACTCCGCCGTTGAATCGTGCGCGTTTCGGGACGCCTCCGACTTTTTCGAGACCGAAACTGCCGTAGATCTGGCTTCCATTGTTCAGGTACCAGTCTGTGTTGCCCATGAGGAAAAGCGGGACGGAAAACGCGTTCTTTTCACCCTGTGCAGACACTGTATTCAGCGGCGCACGAAAACAGACTGCTGCCGGTCGGTTGGGGCCGGCGTAGGCGTACGAATAGTACGGGATCGTGAAGACTTTCGGATCCTGAATGCCCTCCAGCGCGAAGTGGCCGTACGCGACGTCCGCGACAGTGAGGTCCGCACTTTCAGTCTCAAGAATGAGTGTTTTGCCCTGGATCGAGAACGTGTACTTCACGACTGCCGAGACGGTGTCTGCTGGTTTTTTCGTTTCGGTCTGCGCGGGCGTTTGGGGTGCTTCGGCCGTCACGTTCCAGACGGTCTCCAGTTTGGGAGCCGGAGTATTTTTCCCCAGAAGACGCACAGAAACGAGTTCATGCCGATTCACGTTCCAGCCGTTGGAAAGCGGTTTTTGCGGGTCGGCGAGCTGGGTCACTCCGCCGTTGGCGATCGGTCGGAAAAATGCCGAACCATCCCACGAGACGGAGATCCCGTCCCACGGTGACTTTTCGCCTGACTTCACGATCGGGATCCGGTACTTCAGTTGTCCGTCTGGTCCGCTGTAGGAAAGAACGTACTGTTCCGGCTCATTTGCGCCGGTCGAAAGTTTCACGAGACTGTTCCGGTAGTCTTTCCGTTTGTTTTCCGGAAGGATCGTTTCCGGACGATTCGGGAACGGAAGCATTCCCGCCCCGGTATTGAGTCCCTGATCCTGCTGCGGAAGGATGACTCCGCGTTTCGGGCGCGGCTTGAACGTCAATTCTTTGAAGACTTCCTTCCGAATGGCGAAATTATCGAAAAAGAGGACCCGGTCTTCCGCATTCCGGCAGTTCGTGATCCGGAATCCGGTGAACCGCGCGTTGGGAGCGTGAAGGCGTTCCATCGCGTTTTCCGAAAGCCGGCGGAACATCAGAAACCATTCCTTCCAGTTGACCTGCCCAAACGTGACTCCGAGTTCATGGCCGTTTGCGTCCGTGAAAAGTGCCTGAACCTGGACGCGCGGAGTCGTCGGGTCATTTTCCCACGCCCAGTTGTTTCCGTAGATCCAGACTGAGACCGCATCGAACACACTGTCGAGCACCATCGGCTGCGGCGGACGGATCGTGAGGGTCGGATCCGATTTCCCGACCCCTTCCGCATTCGGATCCATCCGGTACGTCAGTTTCCCGACCGAATCGCCCCAGATCTTCTGTTCATTCGTGAGCTCAAAACTCGCGATCGTGCCTGAAGTCTCGACTTTCCAAGTTCCTGACGCGGACTCAAAATCGGCGAGCGGCGGAACGTCGTCCTCAAACCGTCCGGCCCAGTCCATCTCGTACGGCCGCTTTCCTTCCGCGAAGCACGTACCAGCCGAAAACAGTTCGGCAAAAAACGAAAATACGCAAACCAAAAGAAGAAATTTTTTCATCGAAAACTCCTTGGGAGGGAAGGGAATTGGATGGGATTTGAGGAATGGCGGACGGCTCTACAAGTTCGCGCTGGCGTCTTGAGCTGTGCGCTGGTCATGCTTGGGATCCGTTGGAGATCCGCAGTCTGAGCCGGTTCAGAATCCCATGACTTTCATCCATGCGTAAACGCGGTCCATCCAGGCACCGACGTGGTCTCCGGAGGGTTTCATTCCGAAACCGTGACCGACTTTGGCGTAAATGTGCATTTCCGCCGGAATGTTCATCGTGCGGAGTTTATGGTAGACCGCAGCAGATCCCATGGCCGAAATGCCGTCACTGTCGCCGTGAATGAAGCACATCGGGGGCGTTTTGGCGTCGAAGGCAAAGTCGGCGACCATTGGCGAATCGTGCCCTTTCTGGCGATTGGCTCCGTCTTTTCCATCCTCCAGAACATACGCAGGGTAGATCGGAGCGGCGAAATTCACGTGGCACGGTACTGCATCCAGTTCATCGACCGGCTCGTAAGCGGGCGTCTGGCTCGTCGTGGAGGTCATGAGCGTCAGGTGTCCGCCGGCTGAGAAACCCATGCAGCCGATCTTTTCCGGATCGATGCCGAATTTCTCCGCATTGGCGCGCGCCAGCCGTACCGCACGCTGTGCGTCCATCCACGCCGCCCAGTGTTTTTCGTGTCCCTGACGCCGGGGCACGCGGTAATGCACGACGGCAGCCGTCACGCCTTTCGAGTTGAGGTACGCGGCGACCTGCGTTCCTTCATGCTCCGCGGCCAGACCATGGTATCCGCCGCCCGGAAAAATGAGCATGAGCGCGTCTGTTGATTTTTCCGCGGGACGGTAAAGCCGAAGCGTCGGCACCGTGACTCGGCTGATCCGGTAGAGACCGTCTGCGTGTCTTTTCCCGACATCAGCCTCACGCACCGTTTCTCCCGGAGCCGTCCCCGGCCAAAGCTCGTAAACTTCCTGCGCGGAAAGTGTCGTGAGACTCAAAAATACGGCACACGCGAAAACAGCGAAAGACAAAATCTTTTTCATGGACTGGATCCTTTCGTGAAAATTTGGGAAAAAGGCGGGAAAAAAGGCAGGAGTGCCCTCCGTGATCGGTGAGGATAAAATTTCCCTTTCATTGTACACTCGATCGCGCAAAAATGCAATCAGTCCCGGGAACGAAATTCCTCAAAATTTCCGATTTTTCAGAAAAAAGTTTCTCCTCCCCATTCTTTTGCCATTCTGCGTTCCTTCCGATCTCTCCATGTTCTCCGTATTTCCGCGGCGGCAGTCTCTGCTGCTTGAGAGCAAAATGAGAGCGGGGCGGTTGGATTGGGGCAATTCTTCGGAAGTTTCTTGCAGAAGATGAAAAGAAGTGGAAAAAAATCCAGAAAAACGCGCTTTCCCTCCTTGAAAAAAATGCTGAGTCGGGTAAAATAAAAAAAAGGAATTTTTGTTTTCTCGAATTTTTATGTTCATTTGCATTTACCGGTTGACCGGAAAAGGGGCAGTTTAAAATGGATTCACCGAAAATCAAACGCGCGATCATCAGCGTCAGCGATAAGACCGATCTGGATGTTTTTGCGAAAGGTCTCGCAGAAATGGGCGTCGAGATCTACAGTACGGGCGGAACCCGCACTTTCCTCGAAGCGAACGGCATTCCGTGCAAAGACATCTCGGCGTACACCGGATTTCCGGAAATGATGGACGGCCGTCTGAAGACCCTCCATCCCTACGTGTTTGGCGGGATCCTTTGCCGTCACGACCGCGAAGACGACATGGCCGGCCTTCAGGAGCACGGTATCCTTACGTTTGAACTCGTCTGCGTGAATCTCTATCCATTCGAAGCCACCATCGCGAAACCGGACGTCACGGCTGCCCAGGCGATCGAAAAGATCGACATTGGCGGTCCGTCTCTCGTTCGCGCCGCGGCGAAGAATCACCTCTTCACCAGCATCGTGACGAGCAAAGACCAGTTCCAGGCCGTCCTTGATTCCATGAAGGAAAACGGCGGAGCCACGACGTTCGAGCTGCGCCGTCAGCTTGCTGCGGATGCGTTCAATCACACCGCGAAATACGACCGCGCCATCGCGAACTGGTTCTCCAAGGAAGTCGGTGAAGGCGATTTCCCGCAGACGCTCGGCGTCACTTTTGAACGTTCCGCGACGCTCCGCTACGGCGAAAACCCGCACCAGAAGGCTGCCGTTTATGCCGGTCCGAATGTGGATCAGGTCCCGAACATCATCCGCGCGAAACAGCTCAATGGGAAAGAACTCTCATACAATAACCTGATGGACCTCGACGCGGCCCTCGGTATCGTACTGCGCAGCAAGAATCCGGCCTGTTCGGTCATCAAGCACAATAATCCGTGCGGGGCCGCGGAAGCTGCGACGCTTTCCGAAGCCTGCGAACGCGCCATGGCCGGCGACCCGCTCTCCGCGTTCGGTTCCATCCTTGGAATGAACCGTGTGTGTGATGAAGCGACCGCTAAAGTCCTCTGTGAACCGGGGCTCTTCGTCGAAGCGATCGTCGCGGAAGATTTTGAGCCGAAAGCTCTGGAACTCCTCACGACCGTTCCGAAATGGCGCAACAATGTGCGTCTCATGGCGGCGGGCGACCTGAGCCGTGCGCAGTCGGAGTGGACCTGGCGCTGTATCGAAGGCGGTCTTCTCGTGCAGAATGCCGACATTCAGGACGATCCGGAAGATGAATGGAAAGTCGTGACCGAAAAGCAGCCGACCGC
The DNA here is from genome assembly GCA_017939795.1 of Thermoguttaceae bacterium. Taxonomy (GTDB): domain Bacteria; phylum Planctomycetota; class Planctomycetia; order Pirellulales; family Thermoguttaceae; genus RGIG3701. The sequence continues at coordinate 15,702 of JAGBAA010000089.1, read as the reverse complement.
GAAACAGGTCGAAGATCTGCGCTTTGCGTGGAACCTCTGCCGTTTCGTGAAGTCCAACGCCATCGTTCTGTGCAAGGACGGAATGCTCCTCGGAGCAGGTGCGGGCCAGATGAGCCGCGTGGACTCTGTGAAGATCTCGATCGAAAAAGCAGGCGACCGCATCGACGGTGCCGTGCTTGCCAGCGACGCGTTCTTCCCGTTTGCCGACAGTATTGACCTCGCGCACGAAAACGGAATCACGGCACTCATCCAGCCCGGCGGCTCGAAGCGTGACCAGGAAGTCATCGACGCGTGCAATAAATACGGCATCGCGATGATCTTCACCGGCTATCGCCATTTCCGCCACTAAAAGTATGCCGCATTTCTGATCCGCCGTGCTTCCTTCCCAGTTTCGCTCGGAAGGGGGCACGTACCAGACGAAGCGGAATGAAATAAAAAAGGTCCATCCGGTGTCTGTTTTTCGGATGGACCTTGCGATTTTAAATTCAGAAAATCTTTTTGTGGGTTCAGTGCGTTTCGTAAAATTCGCGTCAGAAAGAGCCTCTTTCTCCCTGACGCATGAACTTCCACTCATGGAACTGTTTGGGTTCAATCGCCAAAAGCACGGAGTTTTTCCACGAGCTGCGAGCATTTTGCGACGAATTCTTCATCGCCTTCCGCTTCTGCGAGTTCCTGCGCTTTCTGAAAATCGGCAAAAGCGTCCTCGTTTTCTCCGAGCTGATAGTATGCTTCCCCGCGGCGAAGGAAAACGTCCGCATTTTCTGCGCCGAGCCGTTCTGCCGCATTGAAATCGTCGATCGCTTTTTCGTATTCGAGCATTTCCATCCATGCGAGTCCGCGAAAACGGTACGCTTCTGCCGTTTTTTCCTGTTTCAGAAGTGCATTGAAGACTTTCATGGCATCATCGAGACGTTCCATTTCGACGAGGATCGCCCCTTTGTCGATGAGGTAGTCCGAATTTTCCGGCTCATATTCCAGCGCAAGCACGATGTCCGCCAGCGCACCTTCCAGGTCGCCGAGCCCGCGTTTCGCATTCGCGCGGAAATCGTAAACGAGCAGTTCCGGATCCAGCTCAAGCGCCTTTTCCAGTGCGTCGAGCGCCTCCTGGTACGCACCTTCGTAAAGGAGGACCTGACCGAGCATGCTCCATGCGATCATGTTTTCCGGATCGAGTTCCACGGTAAGACGGAAATCCTTTTTGGACGCCTCGATATTTCCGAGATGGAAAAGAGCCTGACCTCTACCGCACAGCGCATCGGAACTTTCCGGATCGAGCGTCAGTGCGTGCTGGAAATCCTGAAGAGCTTCTTCGCACCGGTTCATTTCGAGGAATGTTTTTCCCCGGTTTTCGATGAGCATTGCATTTTCGGGATCCAGAATGAGGGCCTGCGTGTAGAGGTCGGCTGCCTTTTCGAAGTCGCGGAGGATCTCGTACGTCATGGCACACATGATCGCTGTGTCAAAATCCGGAGAGAATTCCAGCCGTTTTTCGAAGATCCGGATCGCTTCATCATAGCGTCCCAGCAGCTGGAGCGCGACGCCGCAGTCGTAGTACGCATCGACAAAATCCGGATATTTTTCCAGGATCGCGAGTAGTTCACCGGCCGCCTCCTCCACCATGTCCTGCTGAGCGTGTGTGTGCGCGATAAGGTACTGGACTTCGATATTTTCCGGGTCAAGTTCGAGCGTATGTCCCAGAGCCTCGGCTGCCTCAGAGAATTTTTCGAGCGAAAGAGCCGTCCGTCCGAGAAGGTAGCCCGCCTTGAAGGATCCGGGAGACTGTTTTACTGCGGAGGCAAAGATCTCCATCGCCTGGAGTTCCTCGCCAAGTTCCAATTTCCGGATCCCCTGAAGAAGAAGCGGCGCGATCGGAAGATCCGCCTCGGAGGTGGGAATACTCTGAATCATCTGAAAAAAATCTGCATCCTGCATGGGTCTTCCTTCCTGCATAAACCCCTTTTGTGCCATTTTATCCGATCCGAAAGAACGGCAGGAAAAGCAGCATGAGATCCTGACGTTCTCTTCTGAGTCCTATTTTACCAAAAAACGATTTTTTGTAAACGGGCCGGGCTGGAAATTTTGGGAAATTTATGGAATCATTTTACGGAATCATTTTACGGAATCGTGACGGCATTGCCGTCGGAGCGGTTCGCGAGATCCTGCCAGGTCTCGTCGTCAATACTGTACGAGATACGGTGTGTCGAACCATCCGCCATCGTCATTCCCAGTGCACCAGCGTGGGGACTTCCGAAAAGGTAGTCGTAGTCTGCACCCTGACGGTCCTGGAAGGGGCGGTAGTCCCTTCCGGCACGGCGGAGCGTGTCATTGTCGAACCCCTGCCAGATGCACCGGTCATCCCCGCCGCCGTAGGAATCGGCTGCCGAGGAGGGCGTGTATCTGTCGGCGCGCAGATACTTTTCGCCGCAGAGGAACGTGTTGCTCGTTCCATCGCGGATCTCGCCGAACGTAATGGCACTGGCGACGTACGCGACGCCGGATTCCGACGCTTTGTATCCGAGTTTTTGAGGATCGAGCGAAAGCCCTTTACTGTACGAGTTGACGCCTGAATCGTAAAGCCACTGCGTTCCCGTGCATCCGCCATAGTCTCCCTTCACGGCCATCTTATCGACGTAGGTCGTGCTGTTGACGCCGTCTCCGCCGACAGCATAGTAGGGAACTGCCGCGCGGCGAGAGGGACAGTTGAAAAGTGGAAGAGACATTTTGGAGCGCGTCTCGTTCGCATTTTTGATGTTTTGGTCTGCGGTCTGATTCCCGTCCTGACCAAGCTGCCAGAGGGAGTTGGCTTCGAGGAACGGCAGGAGATTATAGTGCCAGGACCCCGGCTGTTTTCGGCCGAAACCGAAATCCGGATCGCCGTCAACAGAGTAGAGCCAGCCTCCGGAAGGGAGGGTCTTGACGGTACTTTCGTGGTTCAGCGCAGCAAGACCCATCTGTTTCAGGTGATTGGAACACTGCATCGTGCGTGCCGCTTCACGTGCCTGCTGAACGGCAGGAAGCAGCAGACCGACGAGCATGCCGATGATCGCGATGACGACGAGCAGTTCCACCAGCGTGAATGCCGGGCGGACGAGCGTGCCGGGTTTTGTTTTTTTCATTTTGGTCCCCCTTTGGAATTTGCCCCCAAATTCATTTTCATTTTTGATCTTAAATTTTATCTTAAACCAGATCTTTGAAAAAGTCAAGGGGTGGAAATGAAAAATGATGAAAAAAGTCCTCAGAAACATGAAAGCTCCTGAAGACTTCAAAAAAAGCATTTTCTGCCGGTTTGGCCAGGAGGGCATCCACCTTCCGGCGCGGAAGATCTCAGCCGCAGCTGGTTTTTTCGCAGACTATTTCTGCCGCGGACGGTTTCTGCGGATCTTACGGTAGAGTTCCACGTATTTTTCCGCACTCTGACGCCAGGACATGTCGAGGCTCATCCCCGTGTCCTGAAGCTGGTTCCAGAGTTCTGGACGGTTCCGGTAAATGTCAAGCGCATGATCCACCCCCCACGTGATCCCCTGAAGGTCCGCGTTGCTGAACCGGACCCCCGTCGCGGTCCCGTCGGCTTCTGTTTCCGGCGTGAGGTCCGTGACGGTATCGACCAGCCCGCCGGTAGAGTGAACGACCGGGACCGTTCCGTAGCGCATACTGTAGAGCTGCGTCAAACCGCACGGTTCAAAACGGCTCGGCATGAGGAAAATATCGCTTCCCGCGATGATGCGGTGCGCCAGTTCATTGGAGTACCGGATCGAAACGGCGACATTCTGCGTGTGCATGGCGGCGAGTTCGCGCAGGCGGTTTTCGAGGATCGGATCCCCGGAACCGAGAAGGACCCACTGTACATCTTCACCGGCAAACGCCTTCTGGCAGATCATTTCGACGACGAGATCAAATCCCTTCTGTTCCGTCAGACGCCCTACCATCCCCACGACCGGGACGTCGGCGCGCTGCGGGAGATTCATTTGGTTTTGGAGAGCCAATTTCGCCTGAAGTTTGCCTTCTGCACGGGTCTCACGGGAGAAATGATGCTCGACGAACGGGTCCGACTCCGGGTTCCATTCGTCTGTGTCGATCCCGTTGGTGATCCCCCACAGGACATCGCGCCGATTCCGCAGAACACCTTCCAGACCGCATCCGCCGGGAGTGGCGGTGATCTCATGGACGTAGTTGGGACTGACCGTCGTGATCCCGTCCGAGAAAACGATGCCGGTTTTCAGAAGATTCAGGTGATCGTAGCACTCCATCTGCAGCCAGTTGAAGTACTTCCAGTGCAGGCCGGTCAGCGACATCGCTGCGGCAGGGAAGGCTCCCTGGTAGGCGATATTGTGGATCGTGAAGAGCGTCGAGATCTTTTCGTAGCCGGGGAAATCCCGATAGTAGATCGACTGAAGCGCAGGGATGAGACCGGTCTGCCAGTCGTTTACGTGCAGGATGTCCACCTTGAGATCCAGAAGCCGGACTGCTTCCAGGACCGCATAGGAAAAAAAGACGAACCGTTCGCAGTTGTCGCGGTAGTCCTCATTGTTCGTATTATACAGACCGTCACGGTCGAAATAAGAATCATGCTCGACGAGATAGATCGGGACGCCGATTTCCGGAACCGTGCATTTTCGGTAAGTCCCGCGTACTTCCCGGCCGCCGATCCAGACGCGAAGTTCCACTCCGGTCGCCTCGGAAGGATACTTTTTCGTCGAACGGTACGCCGGCATGATGAGCGTTACGTCGTGTCCAAGCTGCGCAAGTGCTTTCGGAAGTGCTCCGCAAACGTCTGCCAGACCGCCGGTTTTGGCCAGCGGAGCCGCTTCACTCGACGCAAACAGGATATTCATGGAAACCTCTCTTTCACCTTTCGTTTGGCTTTCTGGTTTTCGGATCTTGGGCATTGTGTCGGCAACTGCCGGTCCCAGACAGGATACCGTCAGCCGACTGCTGAGAAAAGTCGTTTCCCTTACATTATATCATGCGTGCGATTTTTTTCCAGCGACGCCTGGCGATTTCAGACCAAAAAAAACAAAAAAAAGTAAATTTTCCGAAAATCTCAAAAAGAGAATGGCAGGAGGATCCAACGGCAGGAACGGATCCTCAGTCCTCGAGTCCCATGTGGCGGTGGAAGTGGTCTACGATGCGGATAAATGCATCCCGGTCTTCGTGCGTGAGGCCTTCCAGAAGGTCCAGCGAGACCGTCCGGAGGCCGTTTTGGATCGCTCGGCAGATCTGGTGTCCGAGAGGCGTCAGCTGAAGACAGCAGCTCCGCCTGTCGTGCGGATTCGGAGTGCGCAGAATGAGATTTTTGTTCACGAGGATCTCCAGCGTCGTGGAGACCGACTGGATCGAGCAGTTCAGCGACTTTGCGAGATCGTGCGGATGGATCCCCAGCTCTGTTTCTTCTTCTCCTGCACTGATAAAGAGGATCGTTCGTTCCTGCCGACAGGTCAGCGAGTTGATGATCTCCATGTTTTCCTGCCCAAGAATTTGCGGACGGGTCTTGGTGCGGCGATAGTCCATGACCTTAAAGAGTTTCAGAAACGCTTCTTCGGCAGGTTTGAGCAATTTGTTTTTGATGGGTTCGTCGGACATTTTTTCTTGCGCCGGAGATCACTTCCGGTCTGGAACGGTCTGGATGATCGGGGATAGTCAGGAAATCTGTTCCGATTATACCTGATTCCGCAAGAAATACCAGACCAAAACAGGAATTTTTTGGGATTTTTTTATTCAAAAAAGCTCCCGGCCTCTTGACTTTCCGGCATTCATGTGCTATGCTGAATAAATAGTATCTATCTTTAACTATCATAGTTAAGGAGTTTTGATTGTTCAGCTGGAGGACGGATGCCTGCCTGAGAGTTTCAGAGTCTTTCTGAAATTTCCGCATCAGTCTGGTTTTCGGTGCCTGAACGGTTCAGTACCCGCCTGATTTTTTGTTTTTTCCCTCCTTCAGAGTTTCAAAATTCGGATTTTGGTTTCATGTTTGCGCGATTTTTTATTGACCGGCCGATTTTTGCGAGCGTGATCTCGGTCGTTATCGTGATTTTGGGGCTGTTGGCGTACATCCAGCTCCCAATGACTCTTTTCCCCAACGTTTCTCCGCCGACTGTCTACGTGCGTGCGCAGTATCCCGGCGCATCTCCCGAAACGGTAGCCGACACGGTCGCCGTCCCTCTTGAAGAGCAGATCAACGGCGTTGAAAATATGCTCTACATGACGACGAACTGCACGAACGGTCAGGCCGCGATCGCCGTGACCTTCAAGGTCGGAACGGACCTCGACATGGCGCAGGTCCTCGTGCAGAACCGCGTGTCCATCGCGACGCCGAAACTGCCGGAAGAAGTGCGTTCGCTCGGCGTCACGACAAAGAAGCAGAGTCCCACCACGATTTTGAGCATCAGTCTCTACTCCCTGAAAAAAGGGACGGTCCGCGAGGGCGGCGAGCTGGTCAAGTCAGTGGATGAACGCGGACGCGAGTACTGGCACGAAAAGGATTTTGAGGATCCCGAAGATAATGAACCGTACTATAAGATGCTCTACCTGAGCAACTATCTGCGCCTCTTCATCCGCGACGTCATCTCACGTACGGAAGGGGTCGGCGACGCGACGATCAACGGCGAGCGCGAATATGCCATGCGCATCTGGCTCGATCCGGACAAAATGATGGTCCGTCATGTTTCAGCAAAAGACGTCGTGGCGGCGATCCAAAAACAGAACATTCAGGTCGCGGCTGGTCAGCTCGGACAGCAGCCGGTCCCGCAGCCGATGGCGTTCCAGTACATGCTGCAGGCGCAAGGGCGTCTGGTCAGCGAGGAAGAGTTCGGCCGGATCGTCGTTCGTGTGGAAGAAGACGGTTCGACGGTCCGCATGAAGGACATCGCGCGGCTGGAACTGCACTCAAAGATGCTTGACGTTGTGGACTATCTTGAAGGAGACCTTGGCTTTAAGGATGAAGAACACCGTCAGGCTGACGGCACGTTCCGGCGCGAGATCTACCGAAATACGGAAATGTGTACGCTTCAGGTCTCCCAGCTTCCGGGCGCCAACGCCCTGAAGACGGCCGAGGCGGTCCGCGAGCGCATGATCGAACTTGAGAAATCGTTCCCGCCGGGACTCAAATACACGATCGTGTACGACACGACGCCGTTTATTCAGGAATCGGTCGGAGAAGTGAAGCACGCATTGCGCGATGCGGTCATCCTCGTAGCTCTTGTCGTCGTTCTTTTCCTCCAGTCCTGGCGCGCCGCCATCATTCCGCTTCTGGCTGTCCCGGTCTCGCTCATTGGTACGTTTGCAGTCATGGCCGGAATGGGATTCTCGCTCAACAACCTGTCGCTTTTCGGTCTCGTGCTGGCGATCGGTATCGTGGTGGACGACGCCATCGTCGTGGTGGAGAACGTCGAACGCCACATGGAACACGGTCTTTCTGCAAAAGAGGCCGCCCGAAAGGCGATGGATGAAGTTTCCGGCGCACTCGTGGCCATTGCTCTGGTGCTCAGCTGCGTGTTTGTGCCGTGTGCGTTCCTGACCGGCGTGACGGGCGAGTTCTTCAAGCAGTTCGCGCTCACGATCGCCATTTCGACGATCATTTCCGCCTTCAACTCACTGACGCTTTCTCCCGCGCTTTCCGCACTCCTCCTGAAACCGAAGGGAAGCAAACGCGACCCGCTCACGTGGCTGATGGACATCACGATCGGCTGGTTCTTCCGGCTTTTCAACGCTTCGTTCGACCTCGCGACGAGTGTTTACGTCCGGTTCGTGCGGATCTTCCTGCGGCTGAGCTTCATCGTGATTTTGATCTACGCGGGACTCCTTTACCTCACGTACGACACATTCCAGAAAACGCCGACCGGTTTCGTGACGCCGCAGGACCGCGGATACCTTCGCGCCTTTGTACAGCTCCCCGACTCCGCGTCGCTTGACCGTACGGTGGACGTCTGCAATCGGTTTCAGAAGATCTGTGCCGGCGATCCGTCGCTTCCGAAAGAAGATCCGCGCAGTCAGCCGATCCCGGGGATCCGCGCGACATCGGCAGTTGACGGCGTTTCGTTCCTCGTGTCGGGCATCATTTCGAACATGGGGTCGGTCACCATTCTGCTCGATCCGTTTGAAGAACGCAAAGAAACGGGGGTCACGGACCTCATGGTGCGCGATATTCTCATGAAACGCTGTGCGGAAGAGATCCCCGAGGCGGTCATCAATATCAGCCGTCCCGCTCCGGTAGACGGGATGGGAAAAGGTGCTTCTTCCGGATTTAAACTTCAGGTCCAGGACCGCGGAAATCTGGGACTTGCGGCTCTGGAGCAGGTCACGAACGACCTGATCGATGCGGCTTCCGCCAATCCGAAACTGAAAAACCTGAACACGCAGTTCCGTTCCTCCACGCCGATGAAATTTGTGGACGTGGACCGCGAAAAAGCACTGGACATGGGCGTCGAAATGGATGAGATCTTCACGGCTCTCCAGGTCTTCCTCGGCTCAAAGTACGTGAATGACCTGACGTTCCTTGGACGCAACTTCCAGGTGAAGGTCCAGGCTGATTCCATCTTCCGTTCTGAAGTGCAGAATCTAAACCGCATTCACGTGCGGAACACGCGCGGTGAGATGGTCCCGCTTGGTTCGATCTGCAAGATCAAGGACATGACCGGCCCGCTGACCGTTCCGCGCTACAATATGTTCCCGGCCGCCGCCGTTACGGGTGAAGCTGCCGACGGATACAGTTCCGGCGAAGCGCTTCTGGAGATGGAGCGTCTCTGCGCCGAGATCCTCCCGCAGGGTATGTGGTACGAGTGGTCCGAAATGTCGCTTCTGGAACGCACGGCAGGAAACTCGGCGATCTACGTCTTCTTCTTTGCCGTTTTGTTCGTCTTCCTGGTCCTTGCGGCACAGTATGAGTCACTCGTTCTGCCGCTGGCCATCATTCTCGTCGTGCCGATGTGTCTGCTCTGTTCGCTTACCGGCGTCCGGATGCAGGGACTCGACATGAACATCTTCACACAGATCGGTTTCCTCGTTCTGGTGGGGCTTGCGTGCAAAAACGCGATCCTGATCGTGGAGTTCGCCAAGGAACTTCAGGACTCCGGTCTCTCCCGCGTGGAAGCCGCCGTTGAAGCGAGCCGTCTGCGTCTGCGTCCGATCCTCATGACGTCGCTGGCGTTCATTCTCGGTGTCGTTCCGCTCCTTTTCTCGACCGGCGCAGGCCATGAAATGCGCTTTACGCTCGGCGTCGCCGTCTTCTCCGGAATGCTCGGCGTGACGGTCTTCGGGATCTTCCTTACCCCGGTATTTTACTCGGTCATCATGATGATTTTCGGGCGAAAATCGCGGGAGGAGAAGAATGCGGGAATTTCGGGTGCCGCAAAACAGGGAAATGTCCTGGAGGCTGCGGTTCCTGAAACTGCGGTTCCTGAAACTGCGGTTCCTGAAACGGAAGTCCGGTAAAAGAGGCAATGAACGGATCAATCAGGTCAATTAAAGGAAAACTTTCATGAATACGACGAAACTTTCATTTTTTGTGTTTTTTTTGAGTTTGGGACTTCTGTCTCTTTCCGGCTGTGTGAAGTCGGATGGGGAAGCCGGCGCGGAAGACGGCGGTGAGGTGAAGGCGGCCGCGGCTGCGCCGAAAGTGCAGGCAGTCCGTGCGCACATCATGACGCCGATCGAGCGCAGTGTCGTGGACTACGAAGAGTTCACCGGGCGCATCATGGCGTTTGATGAAGTGGATGTTCAGGCGCAGGTCAGCGGTACGCTGCTGAAGTGCCTCTTCAAGGAGCAGGCGCAGATGAAGACTGACCCGCAGACAGGCCGGCCGATCGCAGAAGCCGCCGATGCCGCAGATGCCGCAGAGACGCAGACTGCGGACCTGACGCTTCGTGAAGGGGATGAAGTGAAGGAAGGTCAGCTGCTTTTCGAGCTGGATTCCGACGTCTATGAAGCCGCACTGGCCAGCGCGAAAGGGGAGCTTGAAGTCCTTGAAGCCCGCAAAAAGCGTCTGGAGAACGTGAAGGCACGTGCCGAGAAACTCCGTCCCAGCGGCGCGATCTCGGATGAAGACTACGATGAGGCTCTCTTTGAGCTTCAGGAATGCGAGGCTGAGATCGCCATCGCAAAGGCTGAGATCCAGAAAGCGCAGATCAACGTGGACTACACGAAGATCTACGCACCGATCGACGGTTACCTCTGCGATTCAGAAATCTCGATCGGAAACCTCGTGCAGGCTAACGGAACGCCGCTGGTCCGCATCGTGAAAGTGGATCCGATCTTTATTTTCATCAACATTGACGAGGCGACGGTCCAGCGTCTGAAGAAGATCGCTGATGAACGCAAAGCGGCCAATCCGGATGCCATGATCGTGCCGGAGATCGAGTTCCGGCTTTCGGACGACGACAGTTTCGTGCACCGTGCGCGTATCGACTACATGACGCCGACGCTCGAGCAGGGGTCTGGAACCCGCTTCATCCGTGCGGTCTGCAAAAACCCGAAGACTGCCAGCGGTGCCCGACTTTTCCAGCCTGGAATGACTGCACACATTCGGATCCGGATCACGGAAGAATATGATGCGATCCTCGTGCCGGAAGAAACGCTTGGAACGAACCAGTCGACCCGATTCGTTTACGTCCTTGACGAGAAAAATATGCCGGAGATGCGCACCGTCGAACCCGGTCCGCTCCAGGAGGACAATATGCGTGTGATCCGGAAAGGTCTCGCAAAAGACGAACGCATCGTCCGCGACAATCTGCTCCGTGTGCGTCTTGACCGGCCGGTCGATCCGATCCCGGAAGAAAATGCTCCGGCATCCCCGGTTTCCGAGCCGTCTGGAGATGCCATGAAAGGGGAAACGAAATAGCGTGCGTTTCGCCTGACCGATTTTGTCAGCTGAAAAATGGGATCAGAAAAAGCCGCAGTCCGAAAAAGTCTGCGGCTTTTCTTTTATTTTTCCATCCGCACTCTTTCGGTTTTGGAAGGGGCAAAATCGGATTTTTTTCAGAAATCATTCCTTTAGAAGCACTTTTTCGTGCTGAGTGGAAAATATTTCGGAAATTTTCGTCGGGTCCCTCTTGAAATTCCTGAAAAAAACGGGTAAAATCCGAAGAGATAGAAATTTTGTTTTTGAAACCGTTTTTTAGAAATTTAGAAAAGGCAGGTCCCATGACTCTCCCAGTCGAAAATCTTGCGATCAATACGATCCGTACGTTGGTGATGGATTCCATTCAGGCCGCGAAAAGCGGACACCCCGGCACTCCGATGTCGATGGCTCCGGTCGCGTACCTGATCTTCAATGAACTGCTGAACTACGATCCGGCTCATCCGCTCTGGGCGCAGCGCGACCGTTTCGTTCTTTCGTCAGGCCACGGTTCCACGCTTCTGTACAGCGTGCTTCATCTCGCCGGTGTTGAACAGTTCAAGGATGGAAAACCGACCGGCGAAAAAGCTGTTCGGATCGAAGATCTGAAGAATTTCCGTCAGCTTGATTCCCGCTGCCCCGGTCATCCGGAATACGGACACACGAGCGGCGTGGAAGTCACCACCGGCCCGCTGGGCCAGGGACTTGCGATGAGCGTCGGTCATGCGATCGCGTCGAAATGGTTCAGCGCGAAATATGCGAAAGACGGAAAAGATCTTTTTGGATTCAACGTTTACTCTCTCTGCGGTGACGGCTGCATGATGGAAGGCATCGCGTCGGAAGCTGCGTCGCTGGCCGGTCATCTGAAACTCGGAAATCTCTGCTGGATCTATGATGCGAACAAAATCACGATCGAGGGAAGCACCGATCTCGCTTTTACGGAAGACGTCGGAAAACGTTTTGAATCCTACGGCTGGAATGTTGTGCGGGTCGAAGAGGACGTCAACGATCTGGACGCCCTCCGTCGTGCGTTTGCTGCGTTCCGTGCGGAAAATGACCGTCCGACGCTCATCATGGTGAAGAGCATCATCGGTTACGGCGCGCCGAATCTTGCGGGCACGGCGAAAGTTCACGGTGCCCCGCTGGGTGAGGAAGAGATCCGTCTTGCGAAGGAATTTTACGGCTGGACCTACGAGAAATTTGCCGTTCCGGAAGAAGTCGCCAAACTGTTTGCCGACGGCATCCAGACCAAAGGCGCGAATGTGTATGCGCAGTGGGAGAAAGACTTCGCGGATTATGCGGCAAAATATCCGGAACTTGCGAAGGAATTCCAGATGATCCAGAACGGCGAACTGCCGGAAAACTGGGACGAAGGACTCCGCAAAATGTGGGATGCGGACGAAAAAGGAACCGCGAGCCGCAATTCTTCCGGAAAATCGCTGAATCAGCTTGCGGCAGGCATTCCGTGGATGCTCGGCGGTTCTGCTGACCTTGCACCATCGAATAAATCGGACCTCACGTTTGAGGGGGCCGGTGAATTTGGTCCGGAAAATTACGCGGGACGCAATTTCCACTTCGGGATCCGCGAATTCGCCATGGCCGCGATCTGCAACGGGATGGCGACCTGCGGTCTGAGGAGCTACTGTGCGACTTTCTTTGTCTTCTGCGACTACCTCCGCGGTGCTCTGCGTCTGAGCTGCCTGATGGATCTGCCGATCCTCTACATTTTGTCTCACGACTCCATCGGTGTTGGTGAAGACGGTCCGACGCATCAGCCGGTCGAGCAGCTTGCCGCCCTGCGTTCGATGCCGAACCTCGTCGTCATGCGTCCGTGCGATGCAAATGAAGTCCGCTTTGCGTATCGCTGGTATGCGGAAAACAAAACGTCGCCGGTCTGTATGGTAGTGACCCGCCAGGATCTGCCGACGCTTCCGCGTGCGGTCGAACCGACGGGCGATCAGTGTGCGTGCTCCTGCGGAGTTTCCAAAGGTGCCTACGTCATCCGCGACGCGAAAAATCCGGCGACCGGAACCTGCGATGCTATCCTCATGGCCAGCGGCAGTGAAGTGCACATTTGCCTCTCTGCCCAGAAAATGCTGGAAGCGAAGGGGATCTATGCCCGCGTCGTCAGCGTTCCGTCCATGGAGCTCTTTGAGCGTCAGGATGCTGAGTACCGCGAAAGCGTTCTTCCGAAGGCGTGCACTCGCCGTGTTGCGGTCGAAGCTGCGCTTCAGTTCGGCTGGGACCGCTACATTGGCTCTGAAGGCAAGTTCATCGGCATGACTGGTTTCGGTGCTTCTGCTCCGTTCAAGCAGCTCTATGAATTCTACGGAATCACTGCCGAGAATGTCGTGAATGCGGTTTGCGAGTGAGTTTTTTTGCGTCTCATCCCTGCGTTGCCGGATCCACGAGTGGGTGGATCCGGCAATCCATTGGATCCGGGAGTTTGCTGAATCCGGGAGTTTGCTGAATCCGGGAGTGGATCCGGAAGGTGATTCAGGAGAGGATCCAGGAGAGGATCCAAGAGCGGATCCAGGGATGAACGGTTTCTGTGCGGCAGGTCTGTTTTGCGAAACGGCTGTTTTCTGAAGTGCAGAAACTTTTGAAATGCCGGATTTCCCGGGTCAGAAAAAGATCCGGGAGACCTTTTATTTGACCCGGGTTTTCCCGGAAACAGTGTGTGCCATGTTGCTTGATGTTCAAAATCTGAAGACCTATTTTCCTATTCATCGCGGCCTTTTGCAGAGCGTCGTTGGTCATGTGCAGGCAGTGGACGGGGTTTCGTTTCAGCTGCGCAAAGGCGAGACATTGGGACTCGTCGGCGAAAGCGGCTGTGGAAAAACGACGACTGGCCGCTCCATTTTGCGTCTTGTAGAACCGACCGGCGGAAATGTTTTTTTTGAAGGACGAGATGTTTTGCGGGCGGATGCTGAGGCATTGAAGTCCCTGCGCCGCGATATGCAGATCGTTTTTCAGGATCCGTTCGGTTCGATGAATCCGCGAATGACGATCCGTGCCATCATTGAAGAGGGACTGATCGTTCAGGGGATCGGTTCTCCGAAAGAACGGGAGGAGCGGGTCTTTCAGGTGCTCGGGCAGGTCGGACTTGAACCGTCGTGCCTGAATCGCTATCCGCACGAATTTTCCGGCGGTCAGCGTCAGCGTGTCTGCATTGCGCGTGCTCTGATCCTTCAGCCGAAATTCCTGGTCTTGGATGAGCCGATCTCGGCTCTGGACGTTTCGATCCAGTCCCAGATCATTAATCTTCTCGTGAAATTGCGCGAAGAATGCAGTCTGACGTATCTTTTCATTTCCCATGACCTCTCGGTCGTTCAGTACATTTCGGACCGTGTGGCCGTCATGTATCTGGGGCAGATCATCGAAATGGCGCCGAGCGCGGAGCTTTATGCACGTCCGGCGCATCCGTACACGCAGGCACTCCTTTCTTCGATCCCAACGGTCGATGAGACACGCCGAAGAAAGCGGATCCTCTTGACCGGCGACGTGCCGAGTCCGGTGAATCCTCCGAAATGCTGCCGATTCTGTCCGCGCTGCTCCCGTGCGCAGGATATTTGTCGGAAAGAAGTTCCTCCGGTCGTGCAGATCAATGCGGAACATACGGTCCAGTGTTTCTTCCCGGACATGGAATGATCCCGTAGGGCTGCGGAAAGTGTTTTGAATTTGGGATCTTGAATTTTAAATTTGAGATTTGGAAATTTTGAGTTTTGGAGATCGGCCGGAGTGTACTGCCTTCGGCCGCTTCCTGTTTGATGTTGGTGCGTCATGTTCATTTCAAGCACACAGAATCCGAGGATCAAGGAACTCGTTCATCTTCGTCAGGGACGCAAGCGGCGTCAGGGCGGAAAATTTCTCATCGACGGACGCCGTGAAGTGTTTCGGGCCGTCGCGAGCGGGTTTCCGATCCTTGAGGTCTACTTTGCGCCGGATTTCGCGGATGATGAAACGTATGCCTGGATGAAGGAATTCACCGAAGAGTACGGAACGCGCATTGGAGTTCATGAGGTCACGGAGCAGGTCTTCAGCCGGATCGCGTATGGCGAGCGGGAAGATGGTGTTCTGGCTGTTGCGAAAGATCCCGGTTTGACGCTGGAGGACGTTTTCGATCGGCTTCCGAAGGATCGCGTTCCGCTGATCGGAGTCATTGAAGGGGTCGAAAAACCTGGAAATATCGGTGCGATCCTCCGAAGTGCCGACGGTGCCGGACTTTCTGCACTGATCGTCGCGGATCCTCAGACGGACCTTTTCAATCCGAATACGATCCGTGCGAGCCTCGGAACGATTTTTTCGATGCCCATTTGTGCAGATTCGAGCGAAAATGTGCTTGCGTGGCTCCGAAAGCATGAATTCTTGACCTATGCGGCGATCGTGGACGGAGCGATCCACTATACCAAAGCCGACTTTACTCGTCCATGTGCCATTGCGCTTGGAAGTGAAGCATGGGGACTCTCTGAAAAATTTCGCGGTGAGGGGATCCAGCCGATCTTTCTGCCGATGCTTGGTATCGCAGACAGCCTGAACGTCTC
Organism: Thermoguttaceae bacterium; assembly: GCA_017939795.1. Taxonomy (GTDB): domain Bacteria; phylum Planctomycetota; class Planctomycetia; order Pirellulales; family Thermoguttaceae; genus RGIG3701. The sequence goes on along the minus strand of JAGBAA010000089.1, from coordinate 330 downwards.
GACGACGGCCGCGATTCTGTTTTACGAAGCACTTCGTCAGAGAACACACTGACGTAAATATGAAACAGAAAATGAATTTTTTGATGCGAGATCCACGAAATTCGCATCCGGGTACTTTTTCTTCCCCCCTGTTCAGCGGCTGGCCGTAATGCTGGAACTCTGTATTTTCTGGAAATCCGTCTGAAAAACGGGGGAGCGTCTTGACTTTTGCTGTCGGTTTGGATATAATTGAATGCGGAAAGAAGATCCAGCAAAGCAGGAGACGAAATGTACACTTCAAGCGGAAAACCTTTTTTGCCGGCAGCGTCGGACATCGTGTTTCAGTATATT
>JAGBAA010000088.1 GCA_017939795.1 Thermoguttaceae bacterium | reverse complement strand
GAGGAAAAGCCGCTTCCGGTCATCGAGTATCTTTTTACGGAAGATGAACGGATCACCGATCCTGAAATGCCGCAGACGTGCGATTTCATGGCGTTGGGGATGATGCATCTGCTTTCGGAGATCATGGCGCATAAATTGCAGTACATGAGCTACCTGGATTCCTTTTCTTTTTCGTCAAGCGTGCTGGATGTCCTGAAGGCGTGCGATGAGGGAGATCCTGCCAAAGCGAAACGGGAAATGCAGAACGTATGGGACCAGCTGGTCCAGTCGCGGCAGTACTATGCTCCGCAGGACGGCTACCTTTTCGACATGACGCTGCTGGATCGATCCTATCTTCCGGAAACGTTTACTGAGGAACTGAAAAAGGCGTCCGCGATGAATCTGCACGCCGACGGTGCCGTGATCGAAAAGATGGCGTCGGAGTTTCCGGAAATGTTTGAGGAGCTGAAAAAGAAACTGGCTTCCAGTGAAGTCTGTCTGGTGGGGGGCGAGGAAACAGAGACGGAATTCCCGCTTCTGACGCAGGAAGGGATCCTTCGCCGTTTGCAGTCTGGTCTGGAAGTCTACCGGAAACATCTCGGCCGGACTCCGGAGATCTACGCACGCCGGCGATTTGGTCTGACGCCGGTCCTGCCGGGGATCCTGAAGCGTCTTGGTTTCAGCGGGGCGCTGCATTTCACGCTGGATGACGGGAAATTCCCGGTTTCGGAGCAGTCCAGGATCGCGTGGAAAGGGATGGATGCGCAGGTCGTGGAGGCCTTTTCGAAGATCCCTCTGGATGCACGCAATGCCGATTCGGTGGCCGGGCTTCCGGAGACGCTGGCGTCCTCGGTCAATATCGACAATGCGTTCGGTGCGATCTTTACGCACTGGGCCGGTGAGGGAATGACGTCCTGCTGGTATGAGCTTCTGAAGCGGTCGAGCCGCTGGATCCCGCTGTTCGGCGACCTGGTGACGTTCAGTACCTGTTTGGAATCGACGCGGTATTCCAGCGCAGATGAACGTTACGGCGCGGAACGCTACGTTTCGCCGTATCTTCAGCAGATGGTCTCTCAGAAAGAGGCGGATCCGATCTCCCGATGGACGCGCTACCATCAGCTTCGTGTCCGGCTTGAGGCACTTTGCAGTCTGGAAAGCCTTGCGGTCTGGTTTGGCGCAGGGAAAAAGGGAAATGATCCGGAGTCTTCCGTTTCTGCGGGGGAAACGCTTTTGGATCAGCTGGAAAAACAGTCTGCGGGAGAGAAGACATTCTTCACGACGGCATGGCAGGAAATGCTGCGGGCGGAACGAAAAACGGCGGAGCAGATCTCGGAGATCCTTTCGGACGGAACCCGCAAAAATGCGCTGATCCTCCTGAATCCGTCCAGTTTCCCGGTCTCGAAGGTGACGGATCTCAGCGAAGCGGAAAAGATGCTTTCCGTTTCCCGTCTCATTCCGGAAGAAAGCGGGTGCGTGAAGCGTCATTTCTGGGAAAAAAATCCCACAGAAGGGCGCGTTCCGGTCCATGCTGCACGGACGGAAGTACCGGCGCATGGTTTCGCTCTGCTGTGTGATTCTCCGGAACTTCCGGGTGCGCCTGAAGAAGAAAAGGGCACCAAACGCTGGTTCTTCGGCGGAAAACGCAAATCAGAACCGCTGCCCCCGCCGGTTTATCGGGATCAGGGATCCGGAATGTGGCTCCTGGCGAATGAGCATCTGACGCTTCGGTTTGACCCGTACACCGGGCATCTGCGTTCCGTTTTCGATAATGTGCACCGCGGGAACCGGTTTTCGCAGCTTCTGGCGATGCGTATAAAATCTGCGCCGCTGGATTCTCTTGCGGGAGAAGCTCCGGAAGAGTATTCGATCATGGCGGCGGATTCCTTCAAACCCGCGATCTTTGCGGATCGAAGTGAGCTGGAAGTGTCCGGACGTCTGATGAGCCGGGAGGGGGAGATCCTGGCGCGGTTTACGCAGACGACGATCCTTCGCCGCGGGAGTTCTGTCGTTGAGTTTGATGTCTATCTTGAGCCGTTGTGCGAGTTTGGCCGGAATCCATGGCAGTCGTACATCGCGAGCCGGCTTGCGTGGGGAGACGGAGTGGTGGATCTTTTCCGAAATGTCGGTTTCCAGACCAGCCGAACGACGGCGTTTCGGGTCGAGTCGCCGTATTTTGTGGATATTCGGCCGATCCAGTACACGGCAGCGTCGCGGATCATGTCTTCGGTGACTCAGGAATTAGCGCAGCGCGTTCGCGGACATGAGATCCGGCGGGAGAATTTCCTTCCGGAACGCGGGGCAGATACGGAGTACTCGGATCGTCGGCTGACGCTTCTTGCGAATGGGCATCCCTGGCATCGGAATTGTGCGCATCGGCGTCTGGATACGCTCCTGATGGTCCGCGGAGAAACGGGGCGGCGTTTCCGTTTCGGTATTGCGGTGAATACGCCCTACCCGATGCGGACGGCTCATGAGTTCATGGCTCCGGCAGTTCAGGTCCCCGGAGCATTCCGAGATGCGGAAAAGCATGCGCTTTCAGGCTGGCTGGGACATATTTCCCACCGGAATGTCATGATTTCGCACTGGGAAGCCGATGAAAAAGGTGCACGCCTTCGTTTTGTGGAAACGGAAGGCCGGAATGTTCGCGTAACGTATCGGGCCATGCGTCCTTTGGTGTCGGCGGAACAGGTCGATTTTCGCGGGGAGCGGATCAATACGTACGCGATCGACGGAGATCAGGTCTCATTCGATATTTTTGCGAATGAGTTCCGGGAGATCCGGATCGCATTTTCATGAGAACCTGGAGGGTGAGGAAAAGTTTTCCGCCCCTCCTTGCAAAAAAAAACAAATCGTGTATAATGTAAGTCTACTTTGTTTACTTTAGTGTACATAAGGAGCTAAAAAATGTCGAAACCCCAGCACATTGTCAAGAAATCGAATCACGGCAAGCGTCCCGCTTCTTCCCAGGCCCGCAAGGCGAAGCGCCACATGGTGAAGACCTGATCTGCGATTTCATGCGAGTGAAAGATCCATACATGAAACACCATGAATTCATTTTGAGTTCGTGGTGTATGTATTATTTTAAAAGGAGGGGATGATGGCCAAGAAACCTTCGCTGTTTGATGTCTCTACGCTTGATTTCAGCCGTGTACTGGCGGATCAGGCTGCGATCCGGAAGGAAAACATGCATCGTTTCGAGATGGAGATGCTCACCGGAATCCTTTACGAAGATTTTGAAAATATGCTCTGTGTCGGCTACCAGGATGTTTCTCCGGATGCATTTTGGGTGCGCGGACACATGCCGGGTTACCCGATCATGCCGGGAGTGCTGATCTGCGAGAGTGCTGCGCAGCTGGCGAGCTATTATGCGAAAAAACTGGATTATCTCGATCATGGGATCATGGGATTCGGCGGCCTGGATAATGTGAAGTTTCGCGGTCAGGTACGTCCGGGAGACCGAATGGTGCTGATCATTAAACTGGTTCGCGGCAAGCCGAATATGATGATGATCCTGCAGTTTGAAGCCGTCGTGAATGGAGAAGTCGTTGCGGATGGAGAGATCCGCGGTGTCGCCATTCGGGATATCGTGTTTGAAACTCCGGAAGAGAAATGATTTCAGAGGATCTTCGGTCCTGACGTTTTGGATCGCAGTTTTGAACAGGAATAAGGGGGGCTTTTCAGTCCGCCTTGAGAAAAAAGGAAAAGGAAGACCATGCCGCGCCGTGCATTGCGACGAATTGACGAAACGCTTGATTATTCCCGCCATCTGTACATGGTGAAGGAACAGCTGGAGAAGCCGTGGGATGTCTCGAGATATTTCGAGGATCCGTCGGCACCGCTTGAGGTGGAGATCGGAAGCGGTAAAGGACAGTTCATTCATGATGCGGCACTCGCGAATCCGGACCATAATTTTATTGGGACGGAGATCGCGCACAAGTATGCGGCATACTGTGCGGCGCGTCTGATCGGAGCGGGCGTTTCGAATGCGTGCATGTTCTCCGGCGACGGGCTTGCTCTTTTCCGTGAACATCTGCCGGAAAACTCTCTGGCGGCCGTGCACGTCTACTTTCCGGACCCGTGGTGGAAAAAACGCCATCGCAAACGCCGAGTGATGCAGATGGAACTTGTCCGCGCCTGCGAAAAGTGTCTGATCCCCGGCGGAAAACTGCATTTTTGGACGGACGTGGAAGAGTATTTCATGACGGCTATGGAAATGATGGCGGCCGAGTCGGTATTGGAAGGTCCTTTTGAACCTTCGGTAGATGAGACTGTTTGGCGAACGCATTTTGAGAAACGTACGGTCGTGGAAGGTCGGCCGGTTTTTCGCTCCTACTTTGTGAAGAAGTGAAATTTGAGTCCATTTTTCCCAGGAAGGACCTCCCATGAAACCGACAGTGAATCCGTGGAAAAAGTGCCTGGAATTTGTCGCGCTGAGCGACATTGGGCTGCGCCGTTCCAATAATCAGGACTCGCACGATGAAGTGCCTGCACGGAACCAGACTATCTGGAATTCGCGCGGGCACGTTTTTTGTGTAGCGGACGGGATGGGTGCGCATGCGGCAGGAGAGCTTGCGAGTAAGTTGGCGACCGATACGATCCCGATGGTCTATCTGAAGCAGACGCAGCTGCCTCCGGGTGAAGCGTTGACGCGGGCGATCCAGGAAGCGAATCAGGTCATCCACAGAAAAGGAAATTCCGATCCGGAACTGCGCGGGATGGGGACGACGAACGACACGCTGGTCATTTTGCCGGAAGGGGCGATGATCGGTCACGTCGGGGACAGTCGGATCTATCGTCTGCGCGGGAGAAAATGGGAGCAGCTCACTCGCGACCACAGTGTCGTCTGGGACATGGAAGAGGCTGGGAAACCGATCGATGAGACGGTCCAGAAAAACGTCATTACGCGGTGCCTCGGCGTCTCTCCCGATGTGCGCGTCGATATTGAGGGACCGATGCCGATCCAGCAGGGAGATATTTTTCTTCTGTGCAGTGACGGGCTGTGCGGGCAGTTTGAGGGAAAAGAGGCGGATATGGGACGCATTTTGTCGATCCTGCCGCTTCCGGAAGCGACTCAGGGACTCGTTGATCTGGCGAATTTGTACGGCGGTCCGGACAACATTACCGTCACGACCGTGAAATATCTTGGTCCGCAGCAGGCTGTGAAGAAAAATGGAGAAGCAGAGCCGGTCGCGCCTGCGGCTCAGACGCAGATGCCTCGTCCGGCGGTCCCGGTATGGATCTGGAATCTTTTGGCGGGTACAGGACTTCTGCTTTTCCTTGGGCTGATCCTTTTGGGCTTTTGGCCGATGCTGGGACTTGTGTTGGCGGTTCCGGGAGCCGCAGGTGCAGGATTTGCCGCATTCCGGATCTTTGGCCGCAAGCCGCTGAAGCCGTTTTCCCGCAGAAGCGGAAAGGGACCGTATCGGTCGTACAGTGCAGAGTGCGATGCGGAGTTCTGCCTCAATTTGCGAAAGACTTTTTCCGAACTGCGTTCCGGAGCGGTCGGTCAGGGCGTCACGGAACTTCAGGAGGCCGAAAAACTGGCGCGTACGGCAAATCGTGCCCTGGAGGAGAAAAAGTTTGATGAATCGGCGAAGCATTTTGTGCTCGCGATCTCTTCCGTTTGGCGGGCACTTGCCGGGTAGTGTGTTTCCGCATCGGAAAGTTTTTGACGGACCGTTGGCGGCGAGAACAGATAAGATAGAGGACGAACTGTCCATTGGGGTGCGTTTCCGTATGCCGGTTGGGGACGGGAATGCCGGGTGTTTTTTTACTTCGTTTAAAATTTTGGAAAAATATGCATTCTGAATACGATATCATCGTCATTGGTTCGGGACTTGGGGGAATGACGGCCGCGAATATCCTGGCTCGTGCGGGGCATCGCGTCCTGCTGTGCGAGCATCATTTTCAGCTTGGCGGTCTGGCGACCTGGTTTCGGCGGAAAGACGGGATCATTTTCGATATTTCGCTTCACGGATTTCCGGTCGGCATGATCAAGAGCTGCCGCCGATACTGGAATCGCGAGATCGCGGATTCGATCGTTCAGCTTCCTTCCATTCGTTTCGACAATCCGATGTTTTCGCTCGAAACGACGTTTAACCGGGAGGACTTTACGCGGCTTCTGATCGAGAAATTCGGCGTGGAAGCGGAAACGGTGAATGCGTTTTTCGACAAAGCGCGCAGCATGACGTTCGTCGATGACCAGCAGATGACGACACGTGAGCTTTTTGAGGAATTTTTCCCCGGACGCGATGACGTCGTGCGTCTTCTCATGGAGCCGATCACGTACGCGAACGGCTCGACGCTGGATGAGCCGGCGATCACGTACGGGATCGTGTTCTCGAACTTCATGTCGAAAGGCGTCTTCACCTTCACCGGCGGCACGGATAAACTGGTCGCGATGATGAAGGAAGAGATGGAGAAAAACGGCGTCGACATTGCGATGCGGACGAAAGTGGAAAGGATCCTCGTGGAAGACGGAAAGATCTGCGGGATCGAGATCGATGGAAAGACGGTGCGTGCGAAGGCGGTCGTTTCCAACTCGAATCTGAAGAGCACGATCTTCAACATGACGGGCCGTGAGTATTTCCAGCCGGAATTCATCGAAAAGGCGGAAAAGGTGCGCCTCAACAATTCGAGCTGCCAGGTCTACATGTCGCTCAAACCGGGAGAAACGGTGGATGAGAGCGTCTGCGGCGACCTGCTCTTTACGTCTGTTGCGCCGAAATTCGACACAAAAATGCTCCTCAGCCGCGACATCACGAGCCGGACGTACTCTTTCTACTATCCGAAGACCCGTCCGGGCGTCAGTGACCGGTATGCTATCGTGGCCAGCACGAACGCGAACTACGATGATTGGGCGAGCCTTTCCGAGGAAGAATACGAAACGGCGAAGAAAGAGCTGATCGAAGATACGCTCAGCGCGGTCGAGAAGTACGTGCCGGGGATCCGCGAAAAGATCGACTGGGTCGAGGCCGCGACGCCGAAAACGTTTGAACGCTACACGCTGCATCAGATGGGAGCCAGCTTCGGCACGAAATTCGAGGGATTGGAGATCTCGCGCGGACTTCCGGAGCAGATACCGGGGCTTTACCATACGGGAAGCGTCGGGATCATCATGTCTGGCTGGCTTGGGGCTGTGAATTACGGCGTCATCGTCGCGAATGAAGTCGACGCCTTCGTGCGGAGTGCCGCAGAGTAAAGAGAAGATCCGCAGAAAAAATACGGATAGGAACGCGTCCAGACACGAATTTCACGGAAGGATCGAAAACACACAAAATGGATCTTGGATCATGGTGTGATTTGGTCTTTTCGTGAATTTCGTGTTTCTTTGCATGGTATCCGGCCTGCCTTTTTCCCCTCGTTTCGTTTCGGTGAATGGCCTGACGACCTGTATCGCCGCACACCAAACCATCTCGCTTTGCGAGCCGTCTTTTGGAGTGCGGCAATCCAGTCACGCAGTGACTTTTGCCGCTTTTTCTTTCGGCGATACAGCGCGCCAGCGCATTCGCCGGGAGTTGGTGTGGGTTTCAGGAAAAGCGGTCTTTAAAAAGTCCCCGCACACCAAACCACCCCGTCTCGCTTCGCTCGCCGCCCCTCCGAGGGAGAGGAATTTCTTGAGAAGCGACGCGAGACGCGCCGCCTCCCAAAATCGACGCGGGACGCGCCGCCTCCCAGAGCAACGCGAGACGTGCCGCCTCCCAAAAGCGACGCGAGACGCGCCGCCTCCCAAGGCGGTGGAAGGGTCTCGCGGCGTTTTTCTACGGACTTGGGGTTTCTGAAGAGTTCTCCAAACCGTCCCGCTTCGTTGAGATCCTACTTCTGCATCGGGACGAGCCAGCCGGTCCAGCCGTCGGGAGTGCGTGAGGTCTTTCCGAGCCAGATCTCGTTTTTCCAGAGCGTCACGCCGACGTCGCTGTGGATGCGCGTCCGCTCGAAAGTGTCGAGAGTTGGCGGGACGAGCATCGTGCCGGACGGATTTCCCTTTTTTCCGTAGAAGCCGAACCAGAATTTTCCCTGCGTGAAACATGCGGTCTGAAATCCGAGATGCGTATGGCCGGTCTTCAGGACGTGGCGTTTCACGAATTTGAAATCCGGCGTGTACTGGTAGACGTAGTTTTCTTCGTAGCTGTCCGGCAGTCCCCCGACGACGTAGAAGAAACCGTCCCGATACGCGATCCCTCCGGCCCCGTGAACGACTTCCGGCACGTCGTATTTTGCGATGAAGGAAAGGTCGTCCGTACGGAACGTCCAGATCTCGCTGACGGCTTTTCCCGGTTCTTTGTTGAACTGTCCGCGGTTTACGGCGACGTAAACGACTCCGTCATGGCAGCAGAGGTCGCCGTGGTGGTTGGGGACGTCGATCTTTTTGAGGAGTTTTCCATTTCCGTCCGTTTTGGCCAGTTCTGTCGTGAAGGCCCAGAAGATATTTTCGCCGTCATTGTCCAGCCCCTGAAGATGGCCTCGGTAGGTGCCTTCGCACAGGATCTTTTGCGGTGCGCCGGCTGCCTGGGAATTTCCGGCAAAACAGGCAGTTCCAGCAGACAGAATGAGGGTGAGGATGAAATTTCTTCTTTTCATGTGATTTTCTCCTTGATTTTTCAGAACCGTTGGGAAGGGAGACTCGATTTTGAGTCCGAGTTTTGGAAGGTGGGAGGGAAAGATCCTCCCTGAGGCCATTTTATCATATTTTTGGAGGGGAGTAAATGGTTTCCGGGAGAATATTTCCCAAAAAGAGGAAATTTTCTCCCGGTTTCGATCGCGGTGCGAAAGTTTAAGGACGTCTTCCGCGTTTTTCAAAGCTGGCCGCTGATTTTTCGTCCGTCGACCAGTTCGTAGGCGAGAGCTTCCATTTCCGCACGGACTCCGGCAAGCGTCTGCTCGCGTTTCATGAGCACTTCCTGCTTCTCCTTGAGTTCGCGTGCCAGCTGTTCCAGCTGCCGTTCCCGTTCCATGAGATTTCCGGCAGGATTCATGGAGGCGGAATTGCCGCGGAGGGCATCATCGCGCATCTGCTGGATCTCCAGAGCGGCCTGACGGCGCATTTTTTCACATTCAAGCCGGGTCTCTTCTTCCAGCTGACGCGCTCTGTCCTGAGACTGCGAGATCATCTCTTTCGTCTGGTTCATCCATGCGGAACCGGAATTCCCGGACTGCTGTTTTGCCGTGAGGATGATCGCATCGGAGTGCGTCTGAGCGTTCTGGATGATTTTTTCAGCCTGTTCGCGGGCGATCTTGAGGATCTCGGCTGCCTGCATCTTGGCGTTCTTCACTTCCTGCTGGATGAGCATCGCTTCACGCTGCTTCCATTGGGAATCCATCGATTTGTATTTTTCCTCGAAGGAAGCAAGCATTTCCTGCTCGATGCTGGCACGGCGCAGTTCCATTTCGTGCTGGAAATCATTGCGTTCCCGTTCCAGTTTTTTCTGTTCCATGACGAGCTGGGACATTTGGAGAGACGCCTGGGCTTTTGCGTCTTCCACGATCGTTTCTGCGCGTTTCTGCACATCTGCCAGAAGGGATGCCGCATGTTCGTTCGCTTCCGAAACGATCCCTTTTGCCTCCTGAAGCGCATGAAGCTGGGATTCCCGGACCTGGCTTTTTTCCTGTTCCAGAAGAGCCTGGGCTTCTTCCAGTTCTTTTTCGCGTTCTTCCAGTTCTTCCGAACGATTCTGGATCATCGATTCCGCTTCCTGCCGGATCTTGTCGATCTCGAACTGCGCCTGGTCAAATTTGTGCGCGATCTCCGCTTCTGCGTCCTGGATCATGCGGGCGCACTGTTCCTTCGTTTCTTCGATCTGCATCTGCGAAGCCGATTCCGCCGCCTGAGCCATTTCGGCACAGCGATGCTGAGCATCTTCGACCTGCCGGCGTGCTTCATTTTCAGCGTTTTCGACCATACCATCGCAGATTTTTTTGGTCTCATCCAGCTGTTTCTGAGCATTGGCTTCTGCGTTCTGAAGGATCTGAACGCCTTCCGTCTGGGCGTTGAAGCGTGCTTTGCGGGCCTCTTCCTTCAGGGCATCCAGCTCTTTGCGCGCATCCTGTGCTTCGACCTGCCATTGCGCTTCCAGTTCTTCGACCTTCTGCTGGACTTTTTCCTGGAACCGGTCATTCAGTTCCTTGCGGGTATCCGCGAGTTCCTGCATCTGCGTACGGCGGTCCTCTTCAAGCTGCTCTTCTTTCTGGATCAGCCGGGCTTCCGCAGTTTCCAGATTTCGTTCCCGATCGCTGATCTGTTCCATACGGCCCTGGATCTGCGTGCTGGCATCCGTGATGAGCTGACGGGCAACTTCACGCTGTTTCTTGAGGTACTCTTTCATTTCCTCAAACTGCTCGCGGGATTCCTGCTCAAACTTTTCCTGTTCCGCAGTCAGCCGGGCACGGAGATTTTCGACCTCACGGATCTTGCTCTGAACATTCCGCCGGTTTTCTTCCTGGGCTTCCTGAAGACTTTTCTCTTTTTCTGAAAGTGCAGACGCACGCTCTTCCAGGTGCTGCTGGATCGTTTCCAGTTCACGGCAGCGCGTTTCGTAATTTTTCTCTGCCGTCAGAAGAGAAAGGATCCGCTGTTCCAGCTCATCCGTTTCCGCTTTCACTTTCTGCGATCTCTGATCCAGTTCCTCTTCACGGGTCTGGAATTCCTGACGCCGGCGAAGTTCTTCGGATTCCTGGTCCATGATGCGCTTTTTCAGATCTGCCTCTCTGGCCGCAACGTCATCTTCCCGGGCACGAAGCTGCGCGACTATCTGAGTCGTCTGATGCTGCAGTTCCTCGCTGATGCGGATGGTTGGATCATTGGTATTCGGCATGATGAAGCCCTTTGGAAATCTGGAAAAAAGTTGGATCTGGATGTCCCGGAGGACAGGAAATGGAGAAAAACAAAAGTCTCCATTGGTTTAATCGTCAAAACCGTTAAACTTTCTTTAATTGAAATGGCTTGACGGGTGGGATTTTTATGATTTTAGAAAATAGAGAAAATGTGGAGCATTAAAAAGGTCCGTTCAAAAGATGGAAAATTTTACTTTTGGAGTTCGTAAAGGGAAAAATATTTAAAAATATCTTAAGAAAAAAGGGGGTTTTTCGGCAGGAATGGAATGAGTGCTCTTGCCAATGTGCCGGAATATGCTATAATAGAAGTGCGTATTCCTGCAAAAAAGCAAGAGGCGGAAAATCGGACTGCGGGCCGGGAAGAAAACAATTCGGAGAAAAAGAAGATGGCAAATCGGATTTTGATTGCAGACGACAATCAGATGAATGTGGAACTGCTGGAGACTTTCCTGCTGGAGCTGGACTGTGAGATCGAAATGGCGTACGACGGTGCAGAAACGCTGGAAAAGGTGCAGTCTTTCCATCCGGATCTGCTCCTTCTGGACATCATGATGCCGAAACTGAACGGTTTTGAGGTCTGCAAGAAGCTGAAATCCGATCCGGCGACCTCGCAAACGATGGTCCTGATGGTGACGGCACTGAATGAACTTGGCGACATTGAGCGTGCGGTAGAGGCCGGCTGCGATGATTTCCTGAGCAAACCGGTCAACCGCGTCGAACTGCTCAAGCGCGTGGAGAATATGCTTCGGCTGCACTCGGTGACGGATGAGCTGGAACGTCTGCGTACGTACATCGACAGTATGGAAGCACTCCAGGGGCCCAAAGGAAAGTAGCCTGCCGAGGGTTTTGGAGAGATCGTGGGCTGCGGTTCGCATGATTGGGAAAGCAGACGGACGAGCGGATCTCCGTGAAGGGGGCATGACTTTCTGTTTCTGATGGGTTCTGAAAATGGAAGTCGGCACGGAAGGACAATTGGCCCATTAGAGGACGTTTATGGAAGATCCATTCATCAATTTTCTCATTGTGGCGGCAGCGCTGCTGGGGAGTTTACTGACCTTTCGTAAGAATCGTCGGGATTGGCGAAAAAAAACGGAAGAATGGCACGAAAAACTTTATGCGGAATGTGGGACGGATCCCGTCAATGAACCTGGTTGGCTGATTGCAGAAAAGCGGTTTTATCGGAGGCAGTACAGGATCCGGATGCAGATCGGAATTTGCTTTCTGCTGCTGGCGGTGCTGATCGCTGGGGTTTGGTACTGTCTGGTCAATCGCCTTGCAGAAGAAGGCATATATTGTGCCGTTGCGGTCGTGCTTTTGCTTCTGTGGAAGAGTCTTTTGGCTCTGTTTGACTGCGTGCAGTCGTATATTTATCTTTCGCGTAAGGATGCGAATGAGATCATTGCGGAAGAAAAAGAATTTTTGCGCAATGAATACCAAAAAAGACACATGAAAAAAAAGTAATGTTTTCGTTGAGAAAAAAAGACGAAAGCATTTGGACATAAATTTTTATTAAGAAGATTGAGAGATCGATAGACATGATTGATATTTACTCCCTTTGTCCGGGCGGAACCGGCAAAAAGATCAAATTTTGCTGTCCCAATCGGGTCGAGGAATTTCGTAAGATCTACAAATTGCTCGATGCGAATCAGAATACGGCCTGCCTGAATTTTATTGACGGGCTTTTGCAGTCGGATCCGTCATGTGCGTGTATGCTGGCGATCCGGTGCGTCATTTTGAAATCGCTGCCGAATCGCGAGCAGGATCTGATCGAGACGGCCTGCCGATTCTATGAAAATCATCCGGAGAATCCGATCGCGATCGCGGAATCCGCGCAGGCGATCTATCTGGAAGGACTTCAGACGATCGCGAAAAAATACGAAGTGCTTCCGCCGCAGCAGCGTGTGGATATGGCACTGGCGGAACGTGAGGAAATGCGGGACGTCATTCGCCGTACGATCCTGCGCTACGAGAAAGCCTTTTCGGTCCCGCAGCCGTTCCAGTATGAACAGGTCGTTCTGAAACTGGAAATGTTTGTGAAGATGCTGATCAAGGTCGGATTTTACGAATCGGCGAATGCCTGGATGGGGCTGGTGCTGGATGTCGCCTCCAATCCGGCGTTCCAGGAGATCTTCATGAACAGTCTGCGCCAGCTGAAGACAAACAAAGCGATCCAGCACTGTTTCCGGACCGGGCTTCGGGTCCAGAATGCTTCCGGGGAAAGTGCATGGAAAGCGGAATTTGACCAGATCGTGGAAACGCAGATCCGAAAACTGCACTGGAGCCGTGCGGTCGAAGAACTGGAAGCACTGGCGGTTCGCTATGAAGAAGTGCGGAAAGCATCGGAATACTGGTTCGATCTCGCCCTGCTCCATGAGTGGCTCTGTGATCTGGAAACGGCCGAGAAGTGCTGGAAAGAATATTTGAAGTGCGAGGGCGTTTCGTTCTACGATGCGCTTGAAAAACGGATCCGTCTGAGCTTTTTCCATGAATGCCCTCTCGAAGATGCGATGAATATCTGCACGCTGGATTTTCAGCTGACCAGTGCGGAAGAGGTCCTGGAAAAACTGAAAGCGGAACCGACGTATCGTCCGGTCCCGGAACTTCAGATGCAGAGTCTGAACGGCGAGACGCTCATGGCGGCTTTCGACATTCTGGATTCACCGGCGGCTGCGTCGCTGGAGGAACTGGATCCGGAGTCGATCCCGGTCGTGGTCGGGAATGCGATCCTCTGGAAACATGATGAGACCGGCGCGGCTCGTCTTGAGGTCATCAATGTGCTTCAGGGCGGTGCGGATTTTGTTCGGGAAGCGGTCGAAGAAGTTCTTTCCGGCTGGATCTCCGGCGAAGCGCAGCAGAAGGTGACGCGCAGCATTTCCGTGACGCTGGATTCCCTTTTGCGCAAGATCGCACTCCCCGCCGGTCTCTCAGATGCTCAGGTCCGGACGATGAAAAACCAGCACTGCCGATCCATTCTTCTGGAACGATGGATCCATTTCCCGCTTGGGATCCTGAAGCATCAGTCCATGTCCGCAGCGGCTGCGAAACCGCAGATGCGTCAGCAGGTCGAGACGGTGATCTATGCGCTTCGGTATCTCCTGGAGCGTGAAAAGCTGGATGTCTCGATCCTGAATGAATTGCGGGAAGCTCTTCATTTGGGTCCGCTTCCGAAAATTTCGCAGGATCAGATCGAAACGCTTTCGCCGCTCTTTTTCGACCAGCTGAAAATGGAAGATCTGACGCCGGCTCTTCTGGAACGGGTCTTTTATATTTCGCGCATGTTCAATGAAGACAATCTCCCGCAGGAAGTCCTTGATTCGGTCTCAAGGGATCCGCAGTATGCGGCAGCGTTCCGGATCGAGGTGCTCAAGGCGATGTGGAGCCGGGATCCTCATGGGGAGAATTTCTGTGAGATCGTGACGCGCGGCCGTCAGCTTTGTGTCGAAAATCAGCTTTCGGATGTTTTTTTCGACATCATGGAAGTGGCGCATGCGATGAATGAAAATCGTCTTCAGACCGTTTTTGAAAAGCTGAAGCACATCAAGGAAGCACATGCCGATGATCCGGAAGCGATGCAGAATGCAGCTCAGCTGAGCCGGTATATGTACGGCGTCGTGCAGAATATGGATCCTGCGGATCTGGTTGCGCTTCAGCAGAAGACGGCATTCCGTTTTCCGGAAGGGGCCGGTTTCCGAAATGTTCCGGGACGTGATCCTTTAGCTCATGGGATCCCGGGCGGAAATGCTTCGGAACGCGGGAACGGCTGAGCGGAGAGAGGGCGAAAATGTTCATTGCGCTGGAAGGCGGCGACGGTGTCGGGAAAAGTACGCAGATCTCTTTGCTTCGGGAATGGCTCGAAGCAAAGGGACGGCGCGTGACGTTCTGCCGTGAACCGGGGAGTACCGGGCTGGGAGAAAAAGTGCGCGAACTCCTCCTTTTTCAGCGGGAGATCGGCATTTGCCGAATGAGCGAGCTGCTTTTGTTCATGACGGCCCGGGCACAGGTGGTGAATGAGGTGATCCGTCCTGCGCTGGATCGGGGAGATGCCGTCATCGCGGACCGGTTCCTGCTCTCGAGTATCGTCTACCAGGGGTACGGCGGTGAACTGGATGTGGAGGAGATCCGCCATCTTGGGAAGATCGCTTCCGGAGGGATCCTGCCGGATCTGAATCTGATCCTGGATCTTCCGCTGGAGGCTGCGAAAACTCGGAGAAAAGGAACTCCGGACCGGTTGGAATCGGAAGCCGATGCGTTTCATGAACGGGTCCGGGAGGGGTTTTTGACGGAAGCCCGCCTTTATCCGGAGCAGAATATCGTCATTTCTGCGGATCAGCCGATCGATGCGGTCCAGCAGGCGATCCGGTCGGCGGTGCGTTCCATTTTGAAACAGCCGTGAGCTCCATTTCAAAATAATTGTCGTTCAGGCCTGGTTTTTGCTGCATTTTGAGTACAGGATGCGGCCGAATCATTTTTTAGTTTTTTGTCAGCGGTTCTGTGCAGATGAACCCATTGGAGAAGTCATTCATGTCCGTTCCCGTTCCATTTCTCGATCTTTCGCGTCATGTGTCCGTTCTGAAAGATTCCATTAAGGAAAAGCTTTCTGCTGTCGTGGATTCGGGGATCTTCGTTCTTGGCCCGGAGATCGTTCAGCTTGAGAAACAGCTGGCGGAATACTGCGGAGTTTCGTATGCGATCGCGTGTTCCTCGGGAAGTGAAGCTCTTCTGATGGCACTCATGGCACTGGATCTTCAGCCCGGCGATGAGGTCATTGTTCCGTCGTTTACGTTTTTTGCGACGGCCAGTGCGGTCGTCCGGCTTGGCGGAAGGCCGGTCTTTGCGGATATTTGTCCGGACTCCCTGAATATGGATCCCGAAGATGCTGCCCGAAAGGTGACTTCGCGGACCAAAGCGATCATTCCGGTCCATCTTTTTGGACGGTCGGCCGAGATGGAGCGTCTTGAGCAAATCGCGAAAGCACATGATCTTGCTCTCATTGAAGATGCGGCGCAGGCGATCGGTGCGGAGGCGGCCTGGCATGGAGAAATGAAGCGGGTCGGCGCCATGGGAAGTATCGGATGTTTCAGTTTCTATCCGACGAAGAACCTGGGAACGATGGGAGACGGCGGTGCATTGACGACGAATGATCCGGAGATCGCGAAGAAACTGGAACTGATCCGCGGTCACGGCATGGCACCGCGCTATTTCCATAAAATCGTGGGGATCAACGGCCGGCTCGACGCATTTCAGGGGGTCGTGCTGAATGAAAAGTTCCCGCATCTGGATGAATGGACGAAAGACCGGCAGGAAATTGCGAAACGCTATTTTGAGCTTTTTGCCGGCCGGCGTGAACTGGAAGGACGTCTTCAGCTTCCGAAACCGGAAGGAGAGGAACGGTGTGTCTGGAATCAGTTCTGCGTCTGTGTTTCGGATGCGGCAGACGGGCATTTGCGGGATCGGCTCATGGCATTTCTGGCAGAGAAAAAGATCGGGACGATGATCTACTATCCGTTCGGCCTGCACGAACAGGAGTGCTTCCAGTATCTTGACTATGCGCCGGAGGAGCTTCCGGTGACGTATCGTGTCTCGCGATCCATTCTTGCTCTGCCGATCTTCCCGGGTCTGACTTTGGAAGAGCAGGAAGCGGTCGTGGAAGGGATCTGCGCCTTCTTCAGAGAAAATTAAGGTTCAGGGAACCTGAAAAGGGGAAAAAAGGAAAACGGAAGAAAAGAGATCTTCAGTCGACACATGGCGGGACTGAAGAGTGGAGAGATCGGAACAGGTCGAAGGATTCATCATGAAACGGACTTTTTTGGATTGGGAGAAACCGTGCATTCCGACGCTGGCAGAGTATTTGCTGGACCAGTGCCGGCTTGGGGATTCCAATTTCTTTGATCTCTCCGGATACGTTCTGGTTTTTCCGAACCGGGCGGCCAGCAAACGCTTTCTGACGGTTCTTTCAGACCATGCCTGGAAGAATCAATGGACCATTGAGCCGCCGCGGGTAAGGCACATGGGGGATTTTCTGGAGCTTCTCTACGAGCAGAAAATGCCGTTTGCCTCCGTACTGACCCAGCAGGTCGTCTGGATGCAGGCGATCCGTGAAACTGCGGAAAATGCACCGGAACTTTTTGCCGCGATGTATCCGAACGCTCCCGAAGCTGACGCACTGACGGACTGGCTTCAGCTCGGCATGGAAATGACGGAGTATTTTCAGGAACTGGTACGCGAAAGTCTGGATTTTGGAACGGTCTGGGAAATCTGCAGCTCGCTGACGGAAGGGGAGGATACGGAGTCCGAAAGGACGTTCCTGCCGGCAAGTGAAGTGCGGCGGTGGGAATTTCTTGCGCAGGTGGAGAAGAGCTACTTTCGCCGTTTGACGGCTCTTGGTTTCTGGGACCGGCAGGCTGCCAGACTCTTTGCGCTGCGGCATGCCGAGCGGAATCCCGGAGGAGTTCCTTCCAAAGATTTTCAGATCTCTTTTCGGCTGGGTGTCGTGGGGTGCGTGGACCTGAACCGGATCCAGAGAGAATTTCTTGCGCAGGTTTCCGGCAATACGGAGATCTTCATTTTTGCTCCAGAGTCGATGGCGGACCGTTTCGAGGAAGACGGCTGCCTGAAATCTGGAAAATGGCGGGAATTGGATTCGGAGCTGAACCGTAAACTTTTTAAGGTCCTGACTCAGACGGCCAAACCGGAAGATCAGGTTCAGTGTGTGATGGACTGGCTGCGGAAGATCGCGCCGCATACTCACATCGAGGACGTGACGCTTGGGCTTGCAGATGAGTCTCTGGAACCGCTGCTTCTTCAGTCGCTTTCTTTAGCGCAGGTGCCGAATGCCCGGTCAGGGAAGAAGCTCCTTTCTTCTCTTCAGCCGTGGAAGCTGCTGCAGCGCATGAATGAATATTTTCAGAGCATCCTCGCCTTTATGCCGGGACGTCCGCTTCCGGAGCTGATGGAGACGGCAGGACCGGACTACAAAACGCTCGCGCTTTTTCTGCGTCAGGAAGATATTGGGAATTATCTTCGGGAACTTCGGGATCCGGAAGGGGAACCGGTCATTTCCGGCGACTGGATCGTGGAGTTGGACCGTTTTTTCAACGAGTTCTATCCGGACCGGATGCCGCATCCCGGCAGTATGGAAAAGTACCGGGAGAAGTTTCCCGTTTTGTGTTCCGTGTACGGGATCTGCCATCAAATGCTGACGGAGCTGAGTCGGGAGTACGTCAATTTTCATTCTTTGCTGACGATAGTGACGCAGTTTTTGAAGCGGATCTATTGCTGGAGGAGCGTTTACGATTCCCAGAACGAGGCGGACTACCAGATCATTCGCGGATGCATGGAGCTGAATCATGTTTTTGCGGAAAAACTGCATCTTCCCCAGACGCTGCTGGCGGATCTTCCGCTGACTCTTCCGGAGGCGCTGGATCTTCTGCTTGTTCAGACGGAAATGAAGCAGACCGCTTCGGCCAGCCTTCCCGGAACGATCTCCATTCAGCGGTGGCTTGATCTTCCGCTGGACGATGCCGGAGCGATGGCGGTCATGGGACTGAACGACGCTTTTGTGCCGGAGTCCATTACGGAGCACATTTTTTTACCGAATCAGCTTCGCAAAAAACTGAAGATCAAAACGAACAGTGCCCGGCTGGAGCGCGACATCTACAATCTGTCGGCGATCCTGGCTTCCCGGAAGGACGTTTGCGTGACTTTGGGGCGCATTTCAGCGGATGGACGGACGCTGTTTCCGAGCCGTCTGCTGCTGACGGAAAAAACCGACCTGCTGATCGATCAGGTGATGGAGCTTTTTGGAGACCCTAAGGCGTCTGAGGCTGAAGATGGCGGGGCGGAAAGATCTGAGGGGCCGGATGGAAGATCTGCGGTCCGCGGTACGCTTTTTCAAACGCCGCCGATCCCGGAATCACTTCCTCCTGTCCGTGAAATGGCGGTGACGGCTTTTTCGACCTTCATCGCAAATCCGTATCTTTTCTACCTTCAGCGTATTTTGCGTCTGGATCAGGTAAACGATGCTGCGCGGGAACTGAATGCTCTGGAATTCGGGATCCTGTTTCATGACATTATGGAGGCGTTCGGCAGGGAAGAGACCGCAGCGCGTTTGGAAGCAGGGAAAACACTCGAGGAAACTTCCCGTGAGATGCACAGCCGCCTTCAGGATCCCGAGGAGCTGGAAAAGGAGACGGATCGGATCCAGGATCGCTTTTTCGCACTTCTGGACCGTTATTCTTTCGGAAAGTATGGTCCGTATGTGCTGCCGGTGGTCAATATCCAATGCGGACAGCTTCGGGAACGGCTGGCGGTGCTGGCAAAACGGCAGGCGGAACAGTATCGCGCCGGCTGGGTCATCTTTGATGTCGAGCGTTCCATACGTACATTTCTCCGGGAAGATGCCGGACGGGGCGGCGTTTTGATTTTGGGGACCGTCGAACCTTCTCCGATGACGATCCACGGTAAACTGGACCGGATCGATTTCCGAGTGTCTTCGGAAGGCCGAGGAGAGTGGGTCGTCTGGGACTACAAAACATTCGATAAGACGCCGAACAAGACGCACTTCCGCAGGAAGTATGTCCCGGATCCGATCACTGCGGAGCACTGGCACGATCTCCAGCTTCCCCTCTATCTTCATCTGATCCGTTCGGCAGTCCGAAGTGGGGAGGAATGTTTCGCAGATCTGGCGGGCATCGATACCTTCCGGTTGAAGACCGGGTACATTTTGGTGCCGAAAAAAGCGGAAGAGGCTAAATTCATCGAAGCTGAATGGACCTCTGAAGTTTTTCGCAGTGCGGAAGAGAGGATCAGGGAGATCGCGGCGCTCGTGCACGATAAGAAGCTGGAAAACAATGGGGAGTTTTCGTTCCGGGACCGCGGTACGCTGACGGAATGGATCCTGAACCCCAACTGATCTCTGCGGTACTTCTGCGGTACAGGAAAGCCGGCGTCCGCTGACGGTATTTGCTGACGGCATCTGGGAAACCGGAGAGAGGGGAGGATCCGGGATCCTGTCGGTATTGTGCCGGCATTGTGCCGGAAAAGTTTGCGCAATCGGAGTGTCTGGTAATTTGGCGGAAATGTGAACGGGAAAAGGGATGGATTCCGATAGTCTGAAATACGTAATAGTATGGAGTTGCCCAGGAAACTGACTTTCAATCATCGCTTGAGGCCAAAATGATGCTTTCAGCCATAAAATGTTTCAAAAAATCCGTTTTTTTCCTTTTCCTTGCGGTACTGGCTGCGGGACTGTTCGGTACATCGGCAGTTTCGGCGCAGGGCGTCTGGAAAGGGCACATCATTCCGCAGGACGTGGCGAACAGCCGCGGTCTGGAACGGCAGTGGATCGCGCATACGGAATTCAATCCGTTCAATAATGTCGCGGAAAAAATTGCCGGAATGGTTTTTGACCGGGATGCGGTCTTTACGGTGACGGAACAGGGAACGGCTCAGGCTTTCGAGGCGGAGACTGGAAAGACCAAGTGGGTGACCTGCACCAAAACGAAAGGGAAGATCGTCCAGGGACTGGCGGTGAGCCGCTTTTATCTGGCGTTTACGGCAGGATCGACGCTTTACGTGCTGAATCGCGAAAACGGAAGGATCCTTCTGGATGCGGACGTGCCGGCGATCCCGACGAATGACCTGGCGCTTGGGGAATTCCGTGCGTATGTCCCGGCGATCAATGGTCTGATCTATATTTTCAATCTTCAGCCGATGGAAGATCCGTTCCAGGAATTCGGTGTTTCGGACAGCATGATGTCTGAAAAGGAACGTCAGGAGCGGAAGATGGAGTTCATCAATTCCCTGCGTCTGGTCAAGTCGCTGAAGGAGCCGCTGAGTGTCCGTTCGATCGGTGACCTGAAGGTGACGCCCGTCACGCTGCGCTGCAATGATGCGTACGAGTACGTTGCCTGGCCGACGGGGAGCAAACTGGTGACTCTTTGCGAGGTGGATGTGCGCGAGGAACTGGCGGATGAGCGCTACAATATCCCGACGATGGGGGAGGTCGTCAGCTCGCTGTCCTACAAACCGTACGATCCGGCAAAGCCCAATACGACGGGGATCCTGTATGCCGCGACGACGGAAGGGTTCGTGTATGCGTTCCGCGAAGCTACGGGCGATGTGCTTTGGCGATTCCCCACGGGTGAATACATTGGCGACACGCCGATCTACGTGGATGGTGAACTGTTCGTCACGACGGCACTCACCGGCATGTTCTGCATCGATGCGCTGGTGGGAGGTGACGGTCAGTCTGCGGAAGCAAAGTGGTGGTCTCCGAACATCAAGAAATTTATTGCCTGCACCAAACATCGTGTTTATGTGCTGGACGATACGCGTGCGCTGGTCGCGCTTGACAGGATCTCCGGTCAGCGGGTCAATTCGCTGCCGATGGTAGACTACAAATTCATCGTGACCAACACGCAGAATGACCGGATCTATTTTGCGACGGAAGACGGAACGATCCAGTGTCTGCGCGAGATGGCACTTGGGACTCCGCTGGATTATTCTGCAGAATGGATCGCCGCGCGTGAAAGTTCGGTTCAGGAAATGCGCCGTGCGCACCGGAAAGATGTTCCCGCGAAGCCGAAGAAGAACGCAGACCGGATGGGCGACGACGAAGACGGCGGCTGGGGTGAAGAAGAGGAGGAAGATTCGGAGGACTCCGGCGATGATGACGGCGGATTCAGCTTTGGCGATGACGATGAAGAAGAGTCCGGCGACGAAGACGAAGAAGATCTCGGCGAAGAGGATTTCGGCGATGAAGAAGATGCCGGAGACGATGATGAGGATTTCGGCGATGAAGAAGATGCCGGAGACGATGATGAGGATTTCGGCGATGAAGAAGATGCCGGAGACGATGACGAAGATCTCGGCGATGAAGAAGATGCCGGAGACGATGACGATGATTTCGGCGATGAAATGTAGTTGATCTTCTGAAATAAAGAAAGCCTCCCTTGAAACGGGGAGGCTTTTTTTATTGGGGAGACCGCCGTCGAAAGGACGGCAGGATCATGGAGATCAGGCGTTCTTGCGGAACCACTCGATCAGAGCGTTCGTAGAACTGTCGTGTTTGAGTTCCGGAGCATCTGCTTCCAGTTCGCCGAGGATCTTTTTGGCGAGGACTTTTCCGAGTTCCACGCCCCACTGATCGTAGCTGTTGATGTTCCAGATGATCCCCTGCACGAAGATCTTGTGCTCGTACATGGCGATGAGGGACCCCAGAACTGCCGGCGTAAGCTGTTCGGCCAGGATCGTATTGGTCGGCCGGTTTCCTTCGAACACTTTATGGGCGACGAGTTCTTCGGCGACGCCTTCCGCGCGGACTTCCGCTTCCGTCTTTCCGAAAGCGAGCGCTTCGGTCTGTGCGAAAACGTTAGCCATGAGTTTGAAATGATGTTCTTTCGGCGTCAGACCGATCGGATTGTGCGATCTCGCAAACGCGATGAAGTCTGCCGGAACGAGTTTCGTTCCCTGATGGAGAAGCTGATAGAAGGCGTGCTGGCCGTTCGTTCCGGGTTCGCCCCAGATGATCGGACCGGTCTGCCAGTTGACTTTTTTGCCGTCGAGGGTGACGGATTTTCCGTTGGATTCCATGTCTCCCTGCTGGAAGTACGCGGCAAAGCGGGAGAGGTACTGATCATACGGCAGGATCGCGTGGGAGGCTGCGCCGAAGAAGTTATTGTACCAGACACCCAGCAGAGCGAGGATGACCGGGATATTTTTCTCGAACGGAGCCGTGCGGAAATGCTGGTCCATGGCATGGTATCCGTCGAGCATGGCGAAGAAGTTTTCCGGTCCGATCGCGACCATGAGAGCGAGTCCAATGGCGCTTGGCATGCTGTATCGTCCGCCAACCCAGTTCCAGAACTCGAACATATTGTTCGTGTCGATGCCGAATTCTGCGACTTTCTCTGCGTTGGTGGAAAGTGCGACGAAATGGCGCGCCACGATTTCGGAATCCGCAGCTTCCGGCTTCAGAGACTTCAGAGCGTCGAGGACCCATTTCCGCGCCGTCATGGCATTCGTCATGGTCTCAAGGGTCGTGAAGGTCTTGCTCGCGATGATGAAGAGCGTTTCTTCCGCATTCAGATCCCGGATCGCTTCGGCCAGGTGGGTGCCGTCGATGTTGGAAACGAAACGGACGGTCAGATCGCGCTTCGTGTAGGGCTTCAGTGCCTCATACGCCATGACCGGACCCAGATCGGAGCCGCCGATGCCGATGTTCACGATGTTTTTGATGGTCTTTCCGGTCGCGCCTTTCCAGGCTCCCGAACGGATCTCATTGGCGAAGTCCGCCATTTTCGCGAGGACCCGGTTGACGTCCTCCATGACATTTTTGCCGTCGACGCAGATCGGTGTATTGGAACGGTTGCGCAGTGCGACATGCAGCACCGCCCGGCCTTCCGTGATGTTGATCTTCTCGCCGGTGAACATCTTTTCGATAGCGGCAGGAACGCCGGCTTCGCGTGCGAGAGTAAAGAGTGCGTTCATGACGGCGTCATTGACGCGGTTTTTGGAGTAGTCGAGATGGATCCCGCAGGCGTCAAGGGTCATTTTGGCGGCACGGTCTGCATCCTGACTGAAAAGGCCGCGAAGAGACACATTCTGGAAATCGTCAGCAAACTGGCGGAGTTCATTCCATACAGGAAGATCGATCGGGTTAGGCATAAGAAACTCTCTTTTCTTTAAACTTTTCGTTAAAGGACACGGAAACACACAAATCCGAATGGATTCCTTTTATTTTCTACATTTTGAAAAAAATTTCAAGGGGTGCGGGAAGAAAAAAGAGAGAATCCCTGGAATTCTTGCCGGAAAGATCTGTTTGGACCGGGAATGATCATGCCGGGTGAAAAGCACTTGAGAAAGCGGGGGTTTTGGCCGATACTACGAAAAGTATTTCAGTGCGGAAACCTGACCGGATCAGGAAAAAAGCCTGAGGGGCTGAGAAATATCCGTTCCTTTAAGAAGAAGAGAACAAAAGTGTTTTTTTTCTCGTAAAAATAGTTGATTTTGCGGCAGAATGGATGAAAAGAGAGCAGGTCTGGTCTGCTGTAAATATCGGAAGAAACGTTATTTAGCGCAATTTTTGTCGACTGAAAACTGTTTTTTTTATTATTTTAGGCGGTTTTGGCTCTTTTTCTGGCTAAGGGGTCCTTGCAATATTTTGACATTTGGAGTATAACATTTGAACTGGCTGACTATTCAAGCCCCGGCAAAGGTAAACCTGTACTTTGAGGTGTTGCGCCGATTGCCGAGCGGCTTTCACGAAATATGTTCCCTGGCAGTTCCGGTCGCCATTTACGATACGCTTTCCGTGCGGTCGGCGGACCGGCTGACGCTGAAGGTCGAGATCCCTGCCGAAGAAAAATACCAGCGTTTGTTCGCAGGTATGACCATTCCGGAAGATGATTCGAATCTCGTGCTTCGCGCTGCCCGGCTGCTTCGGGAAAAGATCGCCGTCCGGTCAGGAGACGCTTCGGAGTTTCCTGAAGTGCTGACTGAGGGAGAACGGCCGTGTCCCGGCGGTAAGCAGGTCCGGTTTTCCGGAGCAGATATAATTTTGGAGAAACGCATTCCGTCCCAGGCGGGAATGGGAGGCGGTTCGAGTGACGCTGCGGCGGTACTGATCCTGCTGAACGAACTGTGGGATGCACGCCTGACTCGGGATGAACTGGCGGAACTGGGAGCAGAGCTGGGCAGTGACGTGCCGCTTTTTCTTTCGGGATTTCCGGTCATTTGCCGGGGACGCGGAGAGAAACTGGAAGCGGTCTCCGGCGGTGCGGGATTTCCGCCGCTGCCGCTGGTCATCGTCAAGCCGCCGGTCGGATGTTCGACTCCGGAGGTTTATCGGCAGTGCATTCCGAACGGTGCCGCAGATGAGCAGATCCTGAGGCAGATGATTTTGGACTGGAGCACCGGAAGGATCCGTGAGATGACCTCGGGGCTGGTGAACCGTCTGCTGGAGCCTGCGTGCAGTGTATCGCCGGAAATCGGCAAGGTATTTGAAATGTTTCGGGCTGTTCCGGATCCGTGTTTGGGTTTTTCCATGACCGGGAGCGGCTCGGCGTGCTTCGGCATTTGCAGGGATCGCGCACATGCTGCAGAGGCTGCAGAATTTTTGGAAAAATATCGATTTGGGACCGTTTTTACAGCGGAGACGCATCTGTCTGAGCTGGTGAGCTGCGTTGGTTCACGTCCTGAATTTTGAATAAAGGAGGAATTCCCGTGAAAATCACAGAAGTTCGCATCAAGTTGATGGATGAGCCCGGGGAACGGCTCAAGGCTTTCTGCTCGATCACGTTTGATGACTGTTTTGTCATTCGCGACTTGAAGATCATTGACGGGACGAGCGGTTTTTTTGTTGCGATGCCGAGCCGAAAATTGACGTCGCACTGTTTTGTCTGCCACTATAAAAATCCCATTCGTGCCGCTTACTGCAACCAGTGCGGTGCCAAACTGCCGATGCAGATGCCCACTCGGGATGAAGATGGCCGTGCGAAGCTGTATGCGGACATTGCGCATCCGATCAATTCAGCAGCCCGTGAAATGATCCAGCGGGAAGTGATCGCAGCCTATGAAGAAGAGAAGATCCGTGCTCAGGCACCGGGATATGTCTCGCGGTATGATGATTACGATATGGATTACGATGATGAGCCGATGAACGATCCCATGATGCCTCCGATGGGACGGATGGGCGGCATGAACGGCATGGGCCCGATGGACAGAATGGACCGGATGGGCGGCATGGGGCCGATGGACAGAATGGACCGTATGGATAGGATGGGCCGTATGATGCCGTCCGGACCTCAGCAGCCGATGCGCCCGATGTCTCCCATGAATCCCCAGATGCCGTTCCCGCAGCCGCCGCAGTACGATGCGCCTCGCGAGGAACTTTCCGAATCGAACGGATCTGAAAACGGATTTGGCGCAGGGATCTTTGACTGAGGTGCTGTTCTGGCGGATGTCAGGATATGGAATGCCTTAAAATGGGCACCTTGGGAGATATGTAAAGAGGAGCAGAAACTTCAGATGGAAAGTTTTGCTCCTTTTTTTTATTTTTTTTGACTTTTTGTTCGCGGGAACACTGGATTTTATTGGAAAATCATAGTACAATGGAAGATATTTCGCAGAATCGGAAATTTTAACGAAAAGGAATCCAAACGTGAAAAATTTGAGAGTTCGGACGATTTGCTTCTCTTTGATGTTGGGCTCCCTGTTTCTTGCGGCAGGTGCCGCCGCAGCAGCAGACTGGCCGTGCTGGCGCGGTGCGAACCGGAATGGTCTTTCCTCGGAAACGGGGCTTCTGCGTGAGTGGACAGAAACGGTCCAGCCGACTCTGGTCTGGAAAAATACGACGCTCGGACAGACGATGAACGGTGTCGCGGTCATGGGAAATCTCGTCTATACGATCGGGACGAAAGGCGGCGCGGAGTGTGTCTTCTGCATCGACAATCAGAGCGGCAAAACGCTTTGGACCCGTCCGATCGGAAAGAGCGTCGGCGGGAAGTCCAAATTCCCCGTTCAGCGTTCGACGCCGACTTTGTACAAAGATTTTCTTTATGCGCTGAGTTCCAGCGGGAATCTTGTCTGTATGCAGGCCGGAAACGGAGCCGTGCGCTGGAATATGAACCTCATCATGAATCTTGGCGGGATCATGCCCCCGGGCGGTTACTGTGAATCGCCGTATGTGGATGGTAAATGGGTCATCGTATGCCCGGGCGGTCCCAATTCCACCATGGTCGCGGTCGACCGGTATGGGACGGGGCGGATCGTTTGGGCCGCGAAGACCGGGATGCCTGCGGGATTTTCGTCGATCGTGAAGGCGTCGTTCGGGCGTGAGCACCAGTATGTGAGTTTCTCGGCGGAAGGGCTCGTCGGCGTGAAGGTCAAGGGCGGAGATGTCCGGTGGCGGTATGAAGCTCCGGCGCACGAAAGCGGATACAATGCCTGCCCGCCGATCTGGTTTGGTCAGACGATGCTGGCTTCCAGCGCGGCCGGGACCGGCTGTGTCTGGGTCCAGAAGGACGGAACGGCCTACAAGACGTCGGAGGTCTGGTTCAATGAGGATCTGAAGGTCCCGACCGGCGATATGATCAAGGTGAACGACTGCGTTTTTGCCTGCAATGACGAGGACGGACTGCTCTGCTTCAACTACAAAACGGGAGAAAAGATCTGGTCCGACAAGACGCTGTTTGCCGAGGCGTTTGAGGAAGAAGTGGATGATTCCAAATCAAAGTCCCGTAAAAAGCGCACGACGGCTCTGAATGAGACGCTGCCGGAATCGGTCGGTATCTTCAGTCCGATCCTTGCGCAGACGGAAGCTGCCGAAGACGGCAAAACGGGACGGACGATCGAGATCGCACCTGCGCCCAAAAACCGGAAAAAAGCGAAGAAAGCTTTGCCGCCGGAGACGCCGGTCTGCATGGGAACGATGGCGTACGCGGAAGGTCTGCTTTATTTGCGGACTTCCATGGGCGAACTGGTCCTTCTGGATGCGTCGCCGGACGGTCTGAAAATTCGCGGACGGATCCGGATCCCGCAGATGAAGAAGGGGCTGGCCGTGACTCCGGTCATTGCGAACGGCTATCTCTACCTGCGGGAAGGGGCGTCGCTGTTCTGTTTCGACCTTCGTGACCAGTCGCGCAGATCTGGTGCCGGTGAAGGGAGTACGGAAGGTGAAGACGGCGGAAACGGCAAGAAAGCACTGCCGGGAATGCCTGAAAAAGAAGGCGTCAAGCGCCGTACGGCTCCGGGACTGGGCTGACAGGCCGAGTGATTTTGAAAGATCTTTCGCGCTGCCGGCCGGAGAATGGGATCTCTGTCGGCAGTGCCCTTTTTGTGATTGAAATGAATCAGCATCTGAGGCTGAGGTAGAGGAGAAAAAATGCAGCGTTCTGTTTTCCCATTGATTTTTATTGTGTTCGCCACCGTTTTGACGACGATCTTCTGTCTGGACTTTTTGAACCGCAGTGCCCCGTTTTTTCCGGAATCGCTCGCGCAGTCGGCCGTGACGGATGAAGCGTATATCGCGGGACTGAGCGATGAGGAGAAAGCAAATATCCGGCTCTATGAGAACGCGAGCCGCAGCGTCGTGAATATCGATACGCGAAGCCGGGAACACAGTTTCTTTATGCAGGAAATGATCTCTTCCGGCCAGGGAAGCGGATCGGTCATCGACAAAAATGGGCACATTCTGACGAACTGCCACGTGATCGCCAACGCGATCCAGGTCCAGGTCACGCTTTTCAACGGGAATTCCTACGAAGCAGATGTCGTTGGAGTGGATCCGACGAACGATACGGCCGTCCTGAAGATCAATGCTCCGGAAGAGGAGCTTTTTCCGGTGACGTTTGGGGATTCTTCCCGTCTGAAGGTAGGTCAGAAGGTCTACGCGATCGGGAATCCGTTCGGTCTTGATCTGACGCTCACGACGGGGGTGATCTCCAGTCTGAACCGCTCGCTGGACAGTCAGCTGGTCGAGAACCGGACGATCAAGCAGGTGATCCAGATCGACGCGGCGATCAATCCCGGGAATTCCGGCGGACCGCTTCTGGATTCATATGGCGAGCTGATCGGGATGAATACGGCAATCGCGTCGCGTTCGGGAGACAGTGCCGGCGTAGGATTTGCCGTTCCTGTGAATACGATCTCCCGCGTCGTTCCTCAGCTGATCCAGAAAGGGCGGGTGACGCGGCCGAATCTGGGTATCGAGCAGGTGATGCCGACAGAGGAAGGTCTTCTCATTACGCGGGTCCAGCCGGGCGGTCCTGCGGAAAAGGCGGGATTGAACAGTCCGCGCGTGATCACGAAACAGCGTCGGCAGGGGGCGTATATCTACAAATACCGAACGCTTGACCGTGCCTCGGCACAGATCATCGTGGGGATCAATGAGACGAAGGTCGTGACGCCGGATGACCTTTTGACGGTGGTGGAGTCCTTTGAGCCGGGAGATACGGTAAACCTTGTGATCCTGCAGGACGGACAGCAATTTCGGGTTCCGATCCTGTTGGGAGAAGAGTAAGAAATGGTGAGTTTTTCGGGAAAAGGGGGTAAATTTTTGAAAAAAACACCAGAAAAGCCCCCTCCCCCCTTTTCAAAATCTGAAAATCTGTTAAAATGTGTTTCTCTTTTTATGCTGGAACTGTTTGTTGGACAGTCGGCGGAATAGAGTGCTTTCCAACTATTTTTGTTGGAGAGTAATGCGGCAGAGCCGATCGCGTCGAAAAACCTTCCGGACAGGAGGGAGACAAAATCCCGATGGGGAAGCGTTCGTGTCTCTGAAACCAGAAGTTGAAATTCAGATTTAGTGAGTGGTTCATTATGAAAACGTTCATGGCGAAACCGGCAGATGTGAAACAGGAGTGGATCTTGGTCGACGCGACGGATAAAGTCGTTGGTCGTCTCGCTGTCGATATTGCAATGGCTCTGATGGGCAAAGACCGCCCGACTTACACCCCGAACGTCTGCACCGGCCGTTTTGTTGTCGTGATCAACGCTGACAAAG
The DNA here is from genome assembly GCA_017939795.1 of Thermoguttaceae bacterium. Lineage (GTDB taxonomy): Bacteria > Planctomycetota > Planctomycetia > Pirellulales > Thermoguttaceae > RGIG3701. Next base: position 61,159 of record JAGBAA010000088.1, on the reverse strand, counting down.
TGAAGTTCACCGGCAAAAAATGGGAACAGAAACGTTATACCTGGACGACTGGTTATACCCGTCTGCGCAGCGAAAATGCCGCGACCCGCATGGAAAAGAATCCGACCGCGATCCTTTCCGAAGCTGTTCGCCGCATGCTTCCGAAAAACAAACTTGCGACCAAAATGCTGTCCCAGCTGAAGGTTTACGCAGGTAATGAGCATCCCCATCAGGCCCAGAATCCTGTGGCCGTCGAAATGGGCAACTAATCGTTTTTTGTGAATTCAAGCTTAAACAGATAAAATATCAGGGGTGTAAACCATGGCAGATAAAGTCATCATCGAAGGAAAAGGTACTAACGATTCGCTCGGAACCGGTCGCCGCAAGACCGCCATCGCCCGCGTTCGTATTCGTCCCGGCAAGGGCCTCATCGCGATCAACGGCCGCAGCCTGGAAAATTACTTCTGCAACGTTCAGCAGCGCAATGCGGTTCTCGCTCCGCTGGTCGAAACGGGCAAAAAAGAAGAAGTTGACGTCATCATCCGCGTCAACGGCGGCGGGATCACCGGTCAGTCCGGTGCCTGCAAACTTGGTATTGCCCGTGCGCTTCGCATGTACGATGCCGGTCTGTACGAAGTCCTGAAAGATGCCAACCTTCTTACCCGCGACAGCCGTATGGTCGAACGTAAGAAGCCGGGTCTCCGCAAAGCCCGTCGTGCGACGCAGTTCTCCAAGCGTTAATTTACGTTTTGGATGTGTCATATCCGGACGCCCTGATATTCAGGGCGTTTTTTTTGGAGTCGGAGTCTTTTTCCATTTGGGAGGAGCCTGACTTCAAATTTTGGTTTTGCGGTGTATAATAGAAGCGGAAAATACTGGTTTTAATTTTGGAGAAATGCCCATGTTTCAAGTCTTCATGCATTATGAAGTCAATCCGACGACGTGGTTTTACCTCTCGTTATTGATGATCACAGGCATTTTCTTCAAATTTCGCCGTATTTGGAGCGTTCGGAATCTGGATCTCTTTCTGGTTTTGAGTTTAGGACCGGGGCTGCTTTTGGCGGCACATGGTTTTCATGTTGGATATGTGGTCCTTTTGACGTTTCTGATCTTTCTTCTGGCGCGTCTGCTTTGTGATCCGATGATGAATCGCCGGCCGCTGCTGGAAGTGAATCTTTCCAAGAGCGGGCTTGTTTTCTGTTGTGCCGCATTGATGATTTTTCAGCTTGCCGCTTTGGTTCTGACGCAGACGCACGAGGGCGGTCCTCAGAATGTGAATGCGTCTCTGGAACAGCTGATGATGTTCCATCTGAATGAGAAGATCCTGGAAGAAGAAACCGGGAACGACTCTTCCGCTGAAACGTCGGCGTCTGGAAAGGAATCGCAGGATCTTTGCAGAACTTCTCTGCGTCATGGACCGGGGATGCCGTTTTTTACCCAGCTTGCGGATTTTCCGAGGCAGTGGCGCTTTGAGTATATGAAGAAACGGCAGGAGAGCCAGCTGGATGCCGCCCGGGCTGAGAGCGCGGAAACCAATGTGCTGATGGCCGAGAATCCTCTTTTGGTCGATCGAGCCGGTATGCCTGCGGATCTTGTACGTGTGGATCAGTTTCCGATCTTTCCCGTGGGGCAGATCCGATGGACGATTTTTCTGGCGGCATTGGCGCAGATCGCGATCGTCACGGGGATCGTGCTGACGGGCTGGGTCCATTTTGAGAATTTCAATACCGGGATCGCGGCCGCAACGCTGTATCTTCTGCTTCCCTATGTTGCGCAGATGCCGTCTCGTATCGACCATCTTGTGCCGGGTGCGCTGATCGTCTGGGCTGTGTTTTCGTGGAGGCTTCCTTCACTGGCCGGCGTGCTGCTTGGGATCGCCGCTGCGCTTTCCTACTATCCGCTCTTCCTTTTGCCGCTTTGGTGCAGCTTTTACTGGTCTCGGGGACTGTATCGGTTTTTGTGTACGAGTCTTGGCGTCTTCGCGGCACTCATGGCGGTCGCGATCCCTCTCAGCGGCGGTTTTGGACCTTTTTTGGCGCAGTTTGGAGACATTTTCGGCTGTGTCGGCCTCTTTTCCAGGAGTGCAGAAGGTTTCTGGGACATTCCGGGGAACAGTGTCTACTATTATCGGATCCCGGTGATCGTCGTGTACCTTGGGCTTCTTCTGTTCCTGACGCTGTGGCCTGCCCAGAAAAATATCGGGACGCTGATGAGCAGTTCGGCGGCGTTGATGATCGGTGCGCAGTTTTGTCATCCGTTCCAGGGCGGGACGTACATGGCATGGTTCCTCCCGCTTGTCATCCTCGTGATCCTCCGTCCGAATCTGGAAGACCGAACGGCCGTTCGTGCCATTGAGAGGCATCGGAGACGTGGGAATGTTTCGGTGAAAAATGGGTGAGCATCTCATCAGGAAGGGGAACGCGGTGAGCGGATCGGACTATCAGCTTCTTGATTTTGGCAAAGGGCGGAAACTGGAACGGTTTGGGAATATGATCCTGGATCGGCCTTCTCCCCCTGCGGAACCGTTTTCCGTGCAGCAGCCTGCTGCGTTCTGGAGCCGTGCAAACGGGACCTTCCGACGCTCTGCCGGATTGAAAGGAAGCTGGAGATGGCGTCTCTCCCCTGCTCCGCAGAGCTGGGAGCTGAAGACGGGACATTTTTCTCTTCTTCTGAAACCGACCGAAGTCGGGCATTTGGGGATCTTTCCCGAACAGCACGCCAATTGGGATTGGATCCACGCTCAAACGGCCGCATTTTTGAAAAAACGGACGGCTTTTCGTGTTTTGAATCTTTTTGCCTATACCGGCGGGAGTACGCTTGCGGCCGCTTCTGCGCTTTATGAGGCGGGAAAACGGGCTGAGGATGCGGAGTTTTTTTTTGTGTCCCATGTCGATTCTGCGAAAAATATCGTCCAGTGGGGACGCGGAAATGCCGAGCTCTCCGGGCTTCAGGAGGCTCCGATCCGGTGGATCGCGGAAGATGCGCTGAAATTTGTGGAACGCGAACTGAAACGGGGAAGAAAATACGATGCCGTGATCCTGGATCCGCCGAGTTACGGACACGGGACACGCGGTGAGGTCTGGAAGCTGGATCAGCATTTGCCGATCCTTTTGAAAGCCTGTGCGGCGCTGATCGCCGAATCGCCGGCGTTTGTGCTTCTGACGGCGCACTCGCCCGGTCTCGATGCCCGCGGACTAGGGAGGATGCTTCGGGAATATTTTCCGGGAAACTTTCGCAGTGAAGGCGGTGCGATGTCGCTTCGGTCGGAAACTGGGAGGATTTTGCCCAGTGGGGAAACTGCGCGGATCGTGTGGGAGAATTAATTCCGATTTTTTTAAAACTTCCTGAAAAATTTCCGGCAAGTGGGCTTGCAAAATACTGAAAAAGTTTTATACTCAGATTATCAAGAGATCCTACTCTGTTTTCCGAGGCCGTGTGCCCGGAATTGAAACAAAAGAAAGAAGTTGCTTTTTTGAAAGAATATGAAAAGGAGAAATTGACCATGCCTTTGTTCGAGATCGAAACCAGAGCGCATATCGTGATCGCCAACGCGGAAGATGAAGCGGAAGCTCGTGCCGTTCTGGCGGAATATTATCCCACGGAAGATGCGATCCGTATTTCCAAGCGTCCGAGAAACCTGTGGGTCATTTCCAAAGCGGCTTTGGGAATCACTCCGGAAGGGATCGATCCGTGCAATATCGCGCGTGACTGCCTGGCAAAAGCCTCCGGCGACAAAGTCCATGCCATCCGTCTCTACATGCAGGAGACCGGTACGGATCTGGAACGTGCGAAGAAGATCATCGAGTCCAACATGATGATCGGCTGGTGAGCCGTCCGGAAAAGAAAAAAAGAAAACGTCTGACGGAATTTTTCGCCAGACGTTTTTTTGTCGTTTTTTCCAGGAAATCATGCCTGGCCGCGTTCCCAGTTTCTGGATCCCGATCTGGGGGGCCTGTGTATCCCTCAATGCGGCGATTCCGCGGAAATGAGATCCTTCGAGACTTTATTTTGCGAGATCGAAGGGGTTGGTCGGCGTTGGTTTGACGGAAACTCCTGAGGCAGGGACCTCCGCGGGAGGAGCTGCCTGTACAGGAACATTCGGCATATTTTCCGGGAAAGGCCCTTTCGGGAGGTGTTCCAGACGGTATTTCAGGCTCTGGAACGAGCGGTCACGAATCAGTTCCGGTTCCTGTTTCAGACCGAGCTGAAAGTGCTCTTCTGCTTTTTCGAACTGCCGCAGATTCAGAAATGCCCAGCATCGGAAATTTTCCAGATACGGATCTCCGCCGACGCGCTTATCGATCCGGTCCACACATTCCAGGGCCTGCCGGTATTCCCGATGATTGAAAAAGTAGTCGAGCGAAAGGAAATCGACCCAGCTCTCTTTCAGGTACTTTTCACGCAGTTCCGCGAGGGCGAATGCGTAAATATTAGGGTCTGTGTGTGCCTGCGCCGCCTTCAGGTACCAGAACTGAAACGTTTTCTGATCCTGAAGTTCCCTCGGAAGCCGCGAGAAGAGATAGAGTGCCGTCTCTGCGTTTTTTTCTTCGACCGCTTTGGAAAATTCCTGGATCAGAAGCTGATTTTCCTTGAAAAGAAGGAGGATCCGCTCCGACATCATCATGCCGTAATCGTCTTTTCCATCGACGTAAAGATCTGGAACGAGCGTGCGCCGAAGGGTTTCGGAAAAGGTTTCGTCAAAATGGTAGAGGTAAAGCTCATGGATCTGGATGAGATTTTCTCCCTGCCGCCGGAGATGCAGATCATGGTAATCCAGCCCACCCTGCGTATCGACGAGCCGAAATGTCGCGGCGATCGTTCGGTTATCGAGTTTCTGAACGCGGAGAAAATGGTACGTTCCACCCTCTTTGACTTTTTCGGCCACACTTTGGGCGATCCCGCCTTTTTCAGAAAAAAGATGGATGAGGTAGCGTCGGTCAAAGCGATTGCCCCGTACTTCTTCCGGGATCCCTTCCAGCACACGGTTCGTGAGCGTGCTCCAATCGATCGCGCGGATAAAAAAGGCGGGATCCCCGTTCTGAAGAGTTTCTTCCAGTGTTTTCGCAAAACGGACGGCCTCCTCTTCGGTAAGTGCTGCGTCGGATGGAGGCATATTTTCCCCGGGAGTACCCGCATTCTGTTTTTCCTGGCAAAAGCACAAAAAAGAGAGGAGAAGCGCGCACCCAACAAAAAAGGACACGATGAAAAAGGTTTTTCTTTTCATCGTGTCATTATACGTAAAATGCGGGAAACTGTCAAGAGCTTTTTCCGCTTTTTCCAGGTCAGTGACCAAACATTTGAGTAAAGTATCCGCCGATACGTCCCACGCCGACGCGGGAGAATCCGCCAAGCATATTCGCACGGTGTCCGCTGCTGTTTGCCCAGGCGTTATTGGCTGCTTTTCCGCTGGAGGATCCCATGTAGATATTCTCGGCACTTGCGCTGGCTCCGAGCTGGCGCGCACGCTGTGAGAAGGAGCTTTTTCCGCTGATGGGAGAGTTGTGCGAGAAGAATCCGAAGCGGTACATATCGGAACTGTGTCCGCGGGAAACGAGGACCAGAAGGAGATCGATGACGCACGGACGCAGACCGCTGCGCATCCGGAAACGGTTCAGTTCGTCAACCGCCCGATATTCTTCCGGATCGATCGCCGGTGCAAGTTCCTGATTGACGGCGAGGACTTCATTGGATCTCAGCTGACGCGTGGGGATCGGAATATCGCGCACGATCTGCCCGATTTCGGAACGGCTTTTCTCATTATGGACGGCTTCGGCGATCTGGACCAGAGAATTCGCGACTTCCGGACGGACATCCGGATACTTTTCGGTGATTTTTCCGGAATAATCCGGCTGGTGATCCTGAATGAGCGCCTGCATGACCGTGCGTTCCTTCTGGGGAAGGACTGCCGCAAGGTCGGAAAAATCCAGCCCGAGAAGTTCGTATTCGGAAAATTTGTGCAGAACGATCGGAGTATGGTGAATCGGTGTCTTTGGGGCCGGAGCCGGTTTTTCTGCGGATCGGGAAAGGGTCTGACCTGCATCCGGAATGACGGGTTTCGCGGTCGTGTGCTGTTTCGCCCCAGCTTGCGCTTTGGTCGATTTTGTGGTATAATTAGGCTGAAAGATTCGGCGGAAAGGGCCGGCCTCAAGATTGGCAGTGAAGACAGACGCCTGGAAGACGACTGCCGCTAAAATCAAAATACGTATGGAAATACCAGTTCGGGTCAACATACAAAAAATCCTTTCCGTGCTTAGTGGGCTGATCCCACGGGCCAAACTTAAAAATTAAATAAAAATCATCGCTGTGGGTCCATGCTCCTCATGGAACCGCGCTGATCATTGGTCCGCAATATGTACCTGATAAATAAACTGGAATATATATGGGAAGTTTAACCTTCACCTAATCGGTAGTGATTATACAGGAAATATGCACGAATTTGAAGTGGGGGTGGCCTGATTTTTTAAAAAAATTAAAGATTTTTTTGATTTTTCCTAAAGTTTTTGTGTGGATTGTGCAAATTGTATGAAAAATAACGTGTTGAACATTGTGCTTTTTCAGCCGGAGATCCCGCATAATACGGGGGCTGTCGGCCGGACGTGTGTTGGGCTTGGAGCCAAGCTGTGGATCGTCCGTCCCATGGGATTTCAGATCACGGACAGGAATCTGAAACGGGCTGGTCTCGATTACTGGCAGTATCTTGACTGGGAGATCGTCGAGAACTGGGCGGCTCTGCGGGAGAAACTGCCGCAGTGGGACCGTTACTTTTATTTTACCAAGAAAGCGAAATATTCCTACCTGGATGTTGCGTTTCAGGCGGGAGATGTGCTCGTTTATGGGAGCGAGACGCAGGGATTTCCGGATCTCTTCCATGAAGAGTATGCGGAACAGTGTCTCAGGATCCCGATCCGGCCGCAGATCCGGAGTCTGAATCTTTCGGTCAGTGTGGGAGTCAGTGCGTTCGAAGCGATGCGGCAGATCGGACATTCGGCAGATATGCAGTAGGAGATGAAGAAGATGAAACGACCTGAAATTGCGTGGATCGGTACCGGGATCATGGGACGTGCGATGTGCGGACGGCTGATCGAGGCCGGTTATTCGTGCACGGTCTACAATCGGACGCGGGAAAAGGCGCTTCCCCTGCTCGACGCCGGGGCACGGTGGGCGGAAACTCCGGCGGAAGCGGCAGAAAACGCGGATGCCGTCTTTACGATCGTCGGATTTCCGGCTGACGTTGAGGCCGTTATTCTGGATCCGGAAACGGGAGTGCTGGCGGCGTGGGATCCGGAACGTGCCGAAAACGGTGACGGAAAAAAGAAGATCGTCGTCGACATGACCACGAGCCGCCCGTCTTTGGCGGTCAGGATCGCACAGGAGGCTGAAAAACGCGGCGTCTGGGCTTTGGATGCTCCGGTTTCCGGCGGAGATGTGGGGGCGAAAAACGGAACGCTCTCCATCATGGCGGGCGGATGCCGTGAGGCGTTTGATGCTTTGGAGCCGATCTGGAAGGTCCTCGGAACGAACGTGAGATTCCAGGGACCTGCCGGAATGGGGCAGCACACGAAGATGGTGAATCAGATCCTTATCGCCGGGAATATGCTGGGAGTCTGCGAGGCTCTGCGGTACGCGAAGTCCGTCGGGCTGGATCCTGCCGAGGTTCTGGGATCGGTCTCCACCGGGGCTGCGGGGAGCTGGTCGCTTTCGAATCTGGCACCGCGGATCCTTCGGGACGATTTCGCGCCCGGGTTCAAGATCACGCATTTCGTGAAAGATCTGCGTATTGCACTGGATGAAGCGCATTCCGCCGGTCTGGAACTTCCTGGAGTCGAACTGGCCGAGCGGCTCTACGCGGAACTGATGGACGCAGGGCTGGCGGATTCCGGGACGCAGGCACTCGTGAAGTGGCCGGTCTGTGAATGAGAGGTCCGGCTGCATTGGGCTGAGAGATCCAGGGAAGAGACGCAGGATCTCATTGAACGGGCGAGATCCTGCTCAGACACGAATTTCACGGAAAGTCTGAAAAAACACAAAATGAATTTTGCGTCTTTCCGTGAATTTCGTGTTTTTCGGAGGCCTTCCAATTTACTTCTTCAGTTCTTCAAGACATTCCATGGCCGCGTCGATGAAACGTTCGCCGGTCCCTTCCGGGAAAAGGACGTTGATCGTCTCGTAGCTCCCTTCTTTGAAAGCCTTGCGCGTCGGAATGTATTTCGCGTTCGTCTGGGAAAGCTCGATGATGATCGTGTTTTTGAACGGCGAGCGGCGTTTAAGATCCTGCCCCAGTTCGACGAAGATCTCGCCCGGAAGCAGAACGATGGCCGTGTCGCTGCTCAGACGGATCGCGCCGACTTCGACCTGGTGTTCGAGCGGGAGGGTGGAAAGGTTGACGATCTTGCCGACTTCGACCCGTTCCAGGAACGTGAGCTGAGAGCTGGTGTTCATGACTTCCTTCCGAAGTTCGCGTGCCCGGGCGATCTGCTCTTCGGTGAATTCCTGACGTTTGACGGTCAGAGTGCGCATCGCGGAATCGAGAGACGGGGAAAGTTCAGAGAGTTCGCCGTCGTAGAGTGCCGCGAGGCGTTTTCCGAGTTCCGTTCCGATTTCCGGAGCACGGCGTCGGTGGCGGTTGGTGACGTCCACGTGATTGATGTCGCCGCAGGTCCCGATCCCGAAACCGGAGATGAAGTCCGCGCCGAATCTCTCACGCAGGACGGTCTGGATGTAGAACGGATAGTCTGCGCTGAACTTCGTGCCGCCGGTCGTGTCGAGATGGAGCGCGAAATTGGAAAGTGACGCGAACGGCTTCTTTTCGGCATCGCGGAACAGGATCCCGAAGAGGTCCGGGTCGATCGGACCGGCCGGGCGGATGATGTTCGGATTCAGAACGCCGGGATTGAATCGGACCTGGTCGGAATCTTTCATGAAGTAGCGTCGGTTGAAGGAAAGATCCGTGACGGACGTTTTTCCAATGGAGAGCGACGCGGGACGGACGTTTTTCAACGATTCCAGGATCGCTTTTTCGGTCTGTTCGACCCAGAACGCTTTGTAGTTGAACGCTTCATGGTCATTTCTTGCGGCGGCGGCCAGGTTTTCTTCCGGGGTGATCTTCCGGTCGTATTTCATCCAGACGGGGCCGGTGTGCGTATGCGTACCGACGAGGAAGACGGCATCTGCGGAGAGACCGGTCTTTTCCTGAATGCGGCGTTTCACTTCGGCCGTGACGTCATCGTAGACGTAAATGGAGTCGCTGATGGCCAGGACGCACATTTCGTCCCCCTGTTTGAAGCAGAATGCACGGAGCATCAGCGGGTCCAGTACGCCGTCCGAAAGCCGTTTGCTGTAGTATCCGGCCATGGGGTAGCTCAGCGGCGGCGTGATCTCCGTCACTCCGATCCCGACTTCAAGCGGTGCGGGGTCTGAAACGGCGGCGTGAACCGTATTCTGTGCGGAAACGGCGAAAACTGCTGAAATGGCAAGGACTGCTGAAACTGTGAGTAAAAGTTTCGGAAAAACAGTGAAGATCTTCAATTTCATGGGCGGGGATCCTTTCTGAAATCGGCGGAGAAAAAAACATTGAGAACCGCGGAGCAGAATGAAGTCGGCACCGCGGTTTCCTTGCGGATCGGGAGATCCTATTTTTTGAGTTCTTCAAGACATTCCATCGCGGCTTCTACAAAACGCTCGCCGGTCCCTTCGGGGAAAAGGACGTTGATCGTTTCGTAGCTTCCTTCTTTGAACGCCTTGCGCGTCGGAATGTATCGGGCATCCTGCTGGGAAAGTTCCAGCACGATCGTGTTTTTGAACGGTGAACGGCGTTTGATGTCGAGTCCCAGTTCCACGAAGATCTCGCCCGGAAGGATGACGATGGCGGTATCGCCGCTCAGACGGATCGCCCCGACTTCCGCTTTATGTTCGATCGGCCAGTTGGCGAGGCTGACGACATTTCCGATCCGGACACGTTCCAGGAACGGTACTTCGGACTTCGGATTCAGGATCTCCTTGCGGAGTTCACGTGCTTTGGCAGTCTCTTCCTCGGAAAACTGGAGGCGTTCAAGCGTCAGGGAGCGGAATGCGTGGGCAAGCGACGGCTTTGCTTCCTGGAGATCGCTTTCGTAAAGTGCGGCAAGGGCCTTTCCAAGTGCTGTGCCGATCTCCGGCGCACGCTGTCTTGGAGCCGAGGCATTGACATTAATGTGATTGATGTCGCCGCAGGTTCCGGTGCCGAATGCGGAAATGAAATCAGAACCGAATTTTTCGCGGAGGATCTTATGGAGGTAACTGGGGTAGTCTGCACTGAATTGCACGCCGCCGGTCGTGTCGAGATGCAGCGCGAAACTGGAGATCGAGGCGAACGGCTTCTGTTCGGCATCGCGGAACAGGATCCCATAGAGATCCGGATCGATCGGACCGGCCGGGCGGATGATGTTCGGATTTCCGACGCCGGGATTGCACCGGACCACATCCGTGTTTTTCATGAAGTAGCGGCGATTGAAGGAAAGATCCGTCACGCTGGTCTTTCCGACGGAAAAGGAGACCGGCCGGACCTTCTGGATCGATTCGAGGATGGTCTTTTCAGCCAGTTCGACCCAGTACGCTTTGTAGTTGAACGCGCGGTAGTCGTTCTTTTCGGCCGCCGCCATGTTTTGTTCCATCGTGACCGTCCGATCGTAATGCCGCCAGCTCGGACCCGTGTGCGTGTGTGTTCCGAGGATGAAGACGGAATCGCCGGAAAGACCGGTTTTTTCCTGAATGCGGCGTTTCACTTCGGCGGTGGTGTCCGCGTAGACATAGAGGGAATCGCTGATGGCCAGGACGCACATTTCGTCCCCCTGTTTGAAGCAGAACGCACGGAGCATCAGCGGATCCAGCGTCCCTTCCGAGAGACGGATACTATAGTACCCGGCCATGGGGTAACTCAGCGGCGGCGTGATGTCCGTCACTGCCAGTCCAAGCTGAAACGGTTCTGTCTTTGACGCTGCGTCCTGTGCGAACAGGGCCGAAACGCTGAGCAGAAGTATCGACAAAATTGAGAAGATCTTCAATTTCATTGGGTAGGATTCCTTTCTGGGAAGGCGGGAAGGTAAAAAACAGATGAATTTCAACTTCAATTATAGACGAAACGTTCCGGTCTGTCAATAGTTCCGGAAATTTTTGGAAGAAAAATAAATATTTGTATAACACCTCTACGTTCTATGAGAAGGAGGGAGATAAATTCCCTTATTGAAAATTTCATATCAGGAGAATATGTCATGAAAAAATGCTTGAAGATTTTCACGATTGTTTGGGGGATTTTTCTGGGATATACCGGTGGTATCGTGTTAGGGCAGGAAATGCCGGCGAAACCGGCACCTGCTGCACCGGTAATCTCGAAACAGGAGATTCGGGATTATTTCAAACTGGCATATTTTTGCGAGACAGATGAATTGCTCACGGAAGAAGAGCTGAAAGAACAAGATGATGATGATCCGTTAAAAGTACTTGAGGAAATGGAGCAAGAGTACACAAAACTCCAAAATCTATCTTTTGATAATCGGGAATTTGAGTATTACAAAGAAAAGAACATGGAATGGATGGAGAAGTGTTATGCTTCTTTTGTGGGGATCATTGAATCCGAGGCGGCATTGGAAGAACTCGGAATTGCCTACGAGAATCTTCCGGAATCTCCCAGCGGCTGGGAAGCCTTTTTTTCTGGAGCGGCGGACGGTTTCCTTTGGTCGTATGGCATTCCGTCAAATTTTTCAGGAAAAGTATTGAGCGATGCTGATAATGTGGCCAATTCAGAAGCACAGATCAGATCTGCTGCAGCGAATGCTTTGGCCAACCTGGAAAATGAAGCTAAAAATTTGGAGAAACTGCTCTTAAAAGGAGAAAAATTGGGGGCCTCATTTTATGAATTGGCACCGCAATATGCTGCTGAAATTACCATGAACAATGGAAGGATCGTGGTCGATTTTGATGAAAATGGAACGAATGATCATGATTGGCTTAAATTGTTTAATAATGGAGAGACACTTTATGATGTGTGCGTGATCGCGACAATTACAGGCAAAGATGGAAATTCTGTAACCAACTATTATTTTGTAGAACGATGGGAGAAGGAATGGCTGTTTTCAGAATTAGAGTCGTTGGAACTTGTAAACGTAGTTTTTAGAAATACAGCTTTTCAGGTACAAAATGTAAAAATCGAGCTTTATTCACCTGCGTATTCTACATCATTTACCTATCAGTATGATGAAGAAGAAAAAACGAAGGATGGATACTATGAAAAAATCGGGCGTCAGATTTGGCAGGAACATCTGAAAACGATGAATAATACAGATGGAAACCTGGCACCTCCGCCGCTGGAATATTAAAAAGTTTTGAACCACAATTATTTTATTTAAGGAGAACAAAATGAAAGAATACAAAGTTTTAACACAGAAAGATAAGTGGAGTACTGGAGAATTTGATCCGGAAACATTAGAAAAGGCTCTTAATGCTTATGCGTCACAGGGATGGCAAGTTGTCACAGCGGCGACTGCATCCATTCCGGCGTTTACTGGTAACAGAGAAGAGATCATTATTATTTTGGAAAGGGAGAGGACGTATTAAGTAATGTATTGGTCTGTGTATAAAAGTATTTTCTTTGTTGAGGGAATGCCGCAGAATTGTCATTTGATAGCGAATATTTCCACCCAAATAGATAATCAAAACAGTCAATTAAAATCACTCGATGAAGTTAAAGAAAAAATGATAGAACTTGTTTTGAGGTATGGTGGAAATTCGATCGTGGATTTTGAATATGGTCAAAAACGTTCGAAAAGCTGGTTTTCAAGAGACGGTATCGCATGGTATGGCAGTGGAATTGTGGCATTGATAAATCCCGCGCGTTTACCGGAAACTAATGATTAATGGAGAAGGGGAAGTCTGCATCTGCTGCGGACTCCCCCTTTCTGCTTGTCCGGTTTAGAATTCGACTTCAAATCCCTTGCGGTAAGTACGTTTCACGAACTGGTTGGCCTCATCGCAGTTGGTGATTCGGCGGGTCGTTTCGTCCCAGTTGAGCGCACGGCCGGTCTTCAGCGCGATGTTGCCCAGGAGGTAGGCGGCGGTGAATGGGCCGGAGTACTCAAACGGACAGCCGGTCGGACGGTTTTCGTAAATGCAGTCTACCCACTCGGCATGGATCTCTTTTCTGCGGCGGATGGTTTGGGCTGGGAACTGGTACTCTTTCCCTTCGTACTCGCCGCCGACGGGGCGTCCGCCAACGCTTGCGCGTCCGCGTGTCCCGATGATGAGCGTTCCGCCGCGCTGCGGGCCTTCGACGGAATCGAGGAACGGCTTGTTTCCGTCGTACCAGTAGATCGACATGGCGGCGCGTCCTGCTTTTTCCGGGAAATCAAACCGGATGATGCTCCAGTCGGGGAACATTTCCGGCTTCATTCCGGAGGTTTCGATCACTTCCACGTGATTCGGCATTCCGAGTTCCAAAGCCCAGAAAATGACGTTCATGGCGTGCGGAGCGATGTCGCCGAGCGCTCCGGTCCCGAAATCCTGCCAGCCGCGCCAGACGAACGGCGTGTAAACGCGCTGTCCGGCAGCCGGGTGTCCTTCCGGCCAGTGCATTTTGAACGGACGCTCCGGCGCACTGTTGAGGAAGAGGTCCCAATGGAGCGACGCGGGGATCGGGTCCTCGCCGTCGGGCCGGTCGAATCCCTGCGGCCAGATCGGTCGGTTCGTCGTGATGTGGACTTCCTTCACGTCGCCAAGGTCGCCGTTTCGGATCATTTCCACCGTGCGGATCGCCCCTTCCTGACTCTGCGCGACCGTCCCCATGTGTGTGATGACGCGGTTCTCAGCAGCGACTTTTCCCATCAGGAACGCTTCGGCAATGTCGTGCGTCAGCGGTTTTTCGCAGTAGCAGTGCATTCCTTTCCGCATTGCCGGGATGCAGACCGGGGCGTGCGCGTGATCCGCGGTGGAGCAGACCAGCGCGTCGAGACCTTCCGCCGCGTTGAGCAGTTCGCGGTAATCCACGTACTTTTTCGCGTCCGGAAACCGGGCAGCATGGTGGTTGAGCGGGCCTTCATCAATGTCGCACAGAGCTGCGACGCGCACACGGGGATCCTTGGCGATCTCGTTCAGGTTTGCCGTTCCGCGGCCTCCGACTCCGACAAACGCGGTATTGAGCCGTTCATTGACCGGGTTGGCGAATACGGAAGAGACAGGACACAGCAGGATGGAACCAGCAGCGAGCGACGTTTTCAGACAGGTACGGCGGGTGAGCTTTTGAGTCATTGGAAACTCCTTCTGAGCTTGAGGAATTTTGGCGGGAAAGAAAGAGAAACGCCCTTTCTTTGATTTCAGTATAGCGGAAAGTGCGCAAAAAGTCAAGAGGCCGGACGGATACGCGATTTGTTTTTTTGCCCCCCTTGACTTTCCGCGGGATCTCTGGTAAAAAAGAGTGTGTGGTTTTCGTTTTTCGTCCCTCCGTCACGCAGGTGAGTTCATGAAAAAAATCGCGTTTTTTCTTCGTTCATTTGGGGTATCTGAATCGGTTGGCGTACTGTTTGGCGTGCTGGCCGGAATTTTCGTTTGTCTGACAGCCGGAAATGTTTTCGCGGCGAAAACTGGCGCGGAAGGAGCGCAGGGAACACAAACGGCTGCGAAACCGCAGGCGGCGTCTGTGGAAAGTCTCGTTGCGGAGTTTCAGGAGAACGGGATGCCGGAGGAGATCCTTTTCGTGACCCGGAAGCCAAGTACCGACGTGCACTGGTACGCGAACATCGGCTACTATGCGGACAATTCGTGCCGGGTGCCGTTTCCGAGGAACTCCGGAGGCGCGATCTGGATCTTCAACGTGAAGACGAAAGCGTGCCGAAAGATCTTTGAGGATCCGGAAGGGAACGTGCGCGACCCGCAGATCCACTACGATGGAAAGAAATTCATCTTTTCGTATCTGCCGAAGGGGAAAAAACACTACAGTCTGTTTGAGATGAATTTGGACGGGACGGGCCTGCGCCAGATCACAGGACTGGGTGAGGATGCGGAATTTCCGATCCCTCCGGGAGTCAAGCCGCTGGAAACGACCGAGATACGCCGCAGTCCGAAGAATCTCGACGGCGTTCAGGACTACTCGCCGGCCGGCTGGGACGACTATGAGCCGACGTACACGCCGGACGATAAGATCATCTTCTGTTCGACCCGTGCGAACCGGTATGTTCAGTGCTATTATACGCAGGTCGGGACACTCCACAAATGCGAGCTGGACGGCTCGAATATTCAGTGCATCTCGTCTAATGTGGAGCAGGACAACACGCCGTGGTTCCTCCATGACGGGCGCGTCGCGCACATGCGGTGGGAGTACGTGGACCGGCACTGGGGAACGTACCATTCCCTCTGGACGGTGAATCCGGACGGCACGAAACAGATGGTCCTTTACGGCAATTTCGCGACGTGGGACTGTATGCTGGCTCCGAAACCGGTCCCGGGACGCAATGACCGGATCGTCTGCACGTTCTCGCCGGGGCACGGTCGGAAAGAGCATCAGGGGAATGTCGTGCTGCTCGACACGACGCTGGGGCCGGATGACCCGAAGGCGGTCCAGTACATTACGAAAGGCGGGAAATACTCTGATCCGTGGGCGTTCAGCGTGGATCATTTTCTCGCAACGGCCCGCGAAAAGATCATTCTCGTGACGGCTGACGGACGCAGCGGAACGCTCTTTACGCTCCCTGCGGAACTCCAGAAAGCAGGTTTCTGGATCGGGGAAGCGCGTCCGGTGATGCCGCGTCAACGGGAAGTCGTGATTCCGGACCAGACGGATCCGTCGAAAGCTCACGGAACGCTGGCACTCGTGAATATCTACCATGGGCGCAAGATGAAGGACGTGAAGCCCGGGACGATCAAGGCGATCAAGATCTACGAAGTGCTGCCGAAACCGGTCAATTTCTCCGGCGGGATGGACATGATCTCCAACGAAGGGACCTTCTCCGTCACGCGGCTGCTGGGGACGGTGCCGGTCTCGGAAGATGGAAGCGCGTACTTTGAACTTCCGGCGAAACGGAGCGTTCTGTTTTGTGCCATGGACGAAAACGACCACTGTGTGAAGCGGATGCACTCCTTCACGTCCGTCATGCCGGGTGAAGTGACTGCGTGCATCGGCTGCCATGAAGAACGGACTGAGACGCCGAGTGCCGAGGAACGCGACCGGCTGAATCGTCTTCTGCGTACCGTCCCGGTCAAGCCGGAAAAAATCGCGGGGGTGCCGGAGATCTTCGTTTTCCCGCGCGATATTCAGCCGATCCTGGATCGACATTGCCTCAAGTGCCATCATCATGACCGGGAAGAGGGCGGATTCAACATTTCTGGCGACTGGAACCCGCTCTATACGTTCGGCTACATGCAGATGTCGTGGCGGAAACTCTTCGGCGACAATCGAAACCGCTCGATGGGGAATTTCGCCCCGTATGAGATCGGGACCGGCTCCAGCCGACTGCTGAAGCTCATCGAGGAAGGGCACGAAGGCGTCAAGATGCCGGAAGAGGAACAGAAGATCATCCGAAACTGGCTCGACGCCGGCGCAAACTATTCCGGAGTCTATGCGGCAAGCGGATGCGGCGGTCTGGGATACTATATCGCGCACAAAAATATCCAAAACGACGCAGACTGGCCCGAAACGGAACCGTCCCGCGACGCGATCCGACGCCGATGCGATCCGTGCCATTGTCCGACGGAAGCGGAAAAGAAGATCGGAAACTATTCGCTGGTCACGGAATACAAAACGGTCTACTGGCCGCCGCAGAAAAATCGGTATGTCGTTCACGATATGTGCGAGGAGTCCGGACGGTATAATCGGCACGAGATCTGGAATCTCTCCTACCCGGAAAAATCAAAAGTCCTTCGCGCTCCGCTCTCGAAAGAGTTCGGCGGGCTTGGAAAATGCGAGGCGGCTTCCGGGAAGAAAGTTTTCGCGGACACGAATGACCCGGACTACCAGCTGATTTTGAAGTACATTCAGCGCGGCAGACGGTACATTCTGGAGGAAGACAATCGGTTCTCGATGCTCCACCCCAGCCCAAACAATGGCCCGGACTGCCCACAGAAATTCACTCCGCGATGGGGCTACCTGCGCGAGATGATCCGCTACGGCATCCTCCCGCCCGACACGACGCCGAAAGCCTCCATCGATCCGTACGATGTGGAAGAACGCTACTGGCGGTCCTTCTGGTACGTGCCGGAAATGGAGACCGAAAAACGGTAGAAAAGCGGAAAAGGAAACGCGGAAGAGGAAACGCGGAAGAGGAAACGCGGAAGCGGAAAAGGAACTGCATCTCCAAAGAACGCAGTTCCTTTTTTCATGAAAGTTTCGGGCGGTTGGGGCGGGAAACTATTTCTCAAATTCCACACGGTAAACTTTTGCGTCTTCCACTTTCACGCGGAAAGAGGCACTTTCGCCGTTCTGCCGGAAAGGCACTTCTTCATCGCCGCAGTGAATGCGTTTTACCGTCCCTTGGACCGTCACGTCAAATTCCGGAAGAGACGGCAGGGGAAGGATCTCCAGCATTTTGTCCATCGGCTTCACGCGGAGCGCACCGAGCGTCGAGACGCCCCGATATTCCGCCGGTGTCCGATTGCCGAGCAGACGGCTGAAATCGTCCACGCTCTCCGAAATGGCGACCGGACGGATCTCACCAACGATACGGCCTTCCCGGATCTCGAATTCCGCGACGGAGTACCGATTGTCCTGCGCGAACTCACCCATGAGTGCGGCACGCCGACCATCGCCAAGATGATCGTAGAGGCCCACCATCACATGGTACTTGCCGTTTCGGGTCCCTTCCGGAATTCGGAAAATGTGCCCTGCTCCGGTCTCAACGTTTCGTGTTTCCGGACTCGTGCCCCATTTGCTGGTCGGGATACTGCACGAATATCCGTCAAACCAGCCGGTCGGCGTGAATCCGTAACCGCGCCGCGGTTCAAAAACGTGCGCGAAAATGGCCAGGTCTTTCGGAGCGGGCGCATCGCTCTTCCAGTTCGTCACGACTTCAAACGCGCGGCCGTTTTCCAGGATCTTCGCGCTTTTCATCGTCGGCTGGATCGGCAGAAGGTCCACGATCTTCTGCCCGCGGCCGTTCAGGTAGAATGTTCCGTCCGGACGCTGTGAAAATTCCACGATCTCCGTTTCATTTGCGGGATTCCGTACGATTCCGGAGACGAAGTTTCCTTTCGCATCGAAGATGACGAATCCGTATTTGGGGAGCGTATGGCCCTGGATGTTCCAGTTTCCTTCACCGCGGTTCACGTAGACGGTCATGCCGTTTCCCCACGTGACGCGCTGGCGGCGGATGCCGTCAAGGAATTCCACATTTTGGATCTCCTGATCCGCGATGGAACGGACGAAATGCTGTGCGAGATAGTGTTTCCGCACACTTCCGCCAAAGATGCTCCCAAGGTCCACCATGAGGTCCAGTCCGCCGAGGATCTCGGCCGAAATGTAGTCGTCGCTCATGATCCCGTGCAGATGCGGATCTCTCAGCGCACGGTACCGGTCTGCGTAGCCTGCGCCGTGGCGCGAGTAGTTCGTGTGGTTCACGGCCGCGAACCACGGGGTGCGGGACCAGTTTTCGCACGGAACATGCCGGCGCCATGCTGCTCCTTTTTCCGGATCGATGAGCATCCACTGGCAGTCCGCGCCGGAAATGGAACCGAGCAGTGCGTCGGACCCCGCTTCACTCACGGTGATCGCCGGCTCTTTTTTGCCGTTGACTTCATGAGAAAGCCCTTCCGCGATGGTCTCGAAGCAGTCTTTCCAGCAGGCTGCCGTCTGCGTCATGGGATGGAAGTTTCCCTCACGGTCCCAGTAATCGTAGACGTTCGCGGAGGTGAAGACGTCCACAAAGTACGCGTCCATCGTCGGAAGGTACTTGCGGTTCAGTGCCAGATTCCGCAGCAGGAACGGCTTGAAGAGGTCCGGCCGCCATTGGTAGCTCTGAACGCCGGCTCCATGATTGATCCACGCCTTGCGCGGATTGCCGTTTGCGTGGAAGTCGATCCGGTCGTATGTGAAGCCCTCCGCGTCCGGATAGAAGTCGATGTAGTTGTCGTGGATACCGAACGGAACTCCGGCTGCCGCACACGTTTCCGCGAGTTCCTGAAGTTCCGAAAATGTCCCCAGGCTCGCAAGAACGAGATTTTCCGAGTCATCCGGATTCGTGTTCCAGATGTCCGGAAGACGCACATCGTAGCCCCAGCACTGCCAGACGTGCTTGATGAAGAGGGAATCCGTCACGCCGTACTGGAACGCTTTCAGAAGTTCTTTCGTATTGCTGGCGTATTTGCCGCCCCAGACGTCAAACGTCAGACGGCCTCGCTTGCGTTCCACCCCCGGCCCGGTTTTCGGAAGCCACGGGTTCTGTTTGCGGTACTTGAATGCGGCGCGGAAGGCATTTTCATGATCCGGGACCAGTGCGAGCCGGAACCAGCTGCTCATTTCCAGCGTACAGAGATTCTTTTCGCCGTCGCAGTGCATCGCAGCGGGAGCATTTGAGGCACCCATCACGATCGAGGTGCCGTTTGCGTAATCTGCCCCAATGTGGCTGGCCGCCAGGTCGTGTCCGCCCATCCCGATGCGGAATTTTTTCGGAGCTTCCGCGACGAATCCGTGCCCCCAGTAAACGCGGTCGATCTTTTGGTCGGCCGACAGGATGGTGAAATTTGCCAGCTCGACCGGATTTTCTTTCGGTACGTCAAAGATGAGCAGCCCGTTTTCAGCGGAAACGCGGATCTGGATCGGAAGTTCTTCATCGTTGGAGAGCAGCGTCGCGGTGAAGAGGAGTTTTCCGTCTGCCGTTTTTTCCAGTTTCGGAAGTTTCGTGTAGACCGCACTGGAAGAGTTGAGCTGCTGGGCGCCAACGGCAAGCGAAATGCCGCGGAACGTCACGAAAGATCCCGGTTTTTTCGGATCTCCGACAGCGATCCGGGCATCCAGGAGTCCATTGGGACCGGGGGTGATCCTGGCGGTGAATTCTTCATCCAGCGGAAGGACGAAGGTTTCCTGCGGGACGGCGTTTTCCTGCGAAACGAGATTTTTTCCCCGTGCAGAGTTGACCGTCAGACCGCTCAGGAAGCATCCGTCGCACGTCGTGTCATTTTTGGGGCCGGGACTGATCTCGACCGTCAATTTCATTTTCCGGCCTGCGAATTTTTCGAGCGAAAATGTTCGGTCGACCCATTCGGTGCTTTGGGTGTGGAATTCCTCCAGAAGGATCCGTTCCGTTTCTTTTTCTCCGGCATTGCGGCCCCAGAAGCGGAACGTCACGCCGTCCGTCGGCGGTTCCGGAGGCTGAACGGTCCGGACACACGCGCCATAGCTCATTGAAAGCCCCGGCTCATTCGGAAGCTGAACCGAATATTCTGCGAAGAAACTGCCGCCATGCGGACGATACGGCGGATGGGCACATCGGCAGGTCCGGGTGACTCCGCCGGCGGTGTGCGCTCCATGATGGTACGTCGCACTGGATCCCGGATCCCGGCCGTCAAAGTTCGGCAGGTCGATCTGCTTGCCGTCCAGGGAACGAAATGCACGGAACGATCGGTCCAGAAGAGAAACTCCGCCGACTTTCACGACCGTTTCCGATGCCTGACGGCGGATCTGCGGAACTTTCGTTTCGATCACGCGGACTGCATGAACGAGCGTTTCGCGTTCACCATTCGGGAATGTGCATTTGACGTGCAGCGGATAGTGTGCCGAGTAGGTTCCCGGAAGGGCCTTGAACGTAAATGCCGTTTCGATGCTGCCGCCTGCGGGGATCTCGATTTTGCGAGTCACGATTTCTTGTGCATTTCCGTTTTCGTCCGTCGGCGTGATCGTGTCGGCGGAAGTGAACGTCAGAGTCGCAGAAAGTGCTTTTTCCGACGTACTTGAAACCATGACCGGGAGCGTCTGGAGCGTTTCCAGTTCCGAGACGACGTCCATTTTCCCGAGTTTCACCGTTACGGGACCGACCGTCTGTGTGTGAACTGTGAATTGAAGCGGCTCGTAAGCTTTTTCTTCTGCTGGACTTGGCGCAGGAAAAATGGTATTGAGGACCAGGGCTCCCGAAAGGGAAAGAAAGCAGACTGCGGCGGAAACCGCAGATCTCCAGAATGAAAATCGTTGCTTCATGGGTATTCTTTCTTGAAAAATGGAAGGAAATTTTGGAATTTGGCAGGATATTTTCAGGGAAGGGGGGCGTTCACCATCAGGGGGGAGAGAAAAAGACCCCGCATGAAAAATGCAGGGTCCTTAGAGCCAAATTTGGAAGTGAGTGAATAAAAATTACTCGTTCACGGCGGCTTTCAGAGCTTCCGCTTTGTCGGTCTTTTCCCACGGGAAACCGTCACGGCCAAAGTGACCGCCGGCGGCCGTCGCGCGGTAGATCGGCTGACGCAGATCCAGGCATTCGATGATCCCTTTCGGCGTCATCGGGAAGACCTTGCGGATCGCGGCTTCGATCTTGCACGAGCAGACTTTTTCGCTGCCGTACGTATTCACGTAAACGCTCACCGGTTCCGCGACGCCGATCGCGTAGGCAAGCTGGACTTCGCAGTCGTCCGCCAGACCGGCCGCCACGACGTTTTTCGCGATGTAGCGTGCCATGTACGCGGCAGAGCGGTCAACTTTCGTCGGGTCTTTACCGGAGAACGCACCGCCGCCGTGGGAGGCCCAGCCGCCGTAGGTGTCGACGATGATCTTACGGCCCGTCAGACCGCAGTCGCCATGAGGACCGCCGACGACGAAGTTGCCCGTCGGGTTGATGTGGAACTGGATGTCTCCTTTGTTCAGCTCGGCCGGAATGCACGGAAGGATGACGTTCGGAATGATCCAGTCCGCGATCTCTTTCTGGCTGACGCAGGCGCAGTGCTGGGTGGAAACGACGACCGTCGTGACTTTCACCGGGGTCATGCGGTCCACATATTCGACCGTGACCTGACTCTTGGAGTCGGGAAGAAGCCAATTCACTTCACCCTTCTGGCGAGCTTCGGTCAGACGGTTCATGATGCGGTGTGAAAGAGCGATCGGAAGCGGCATCAGTTCCGGGGTCTGCTTGCACGCATAACCGAACATCAGCCCCTGGTCGCCGGCACCGTCACGGTCAACGCCCATCGCGATGTCCGGGCTCTGCGTGTCAAGACGGACCTG
This sequence comes from Thermoguttaceae bacterium, assembly GCA_017939795.1. Classification (GTDB taxonomy): domain Bacteria; phylum Planctomycetota; class Planctomycetia; order Pirellulales; family Thermoguttaceae; genus RGIG3701. The sequence continues at coordinate 39,021 of JAGBAA010000088.1, read as the reverse complement.
AACTTCGCAGGTGTCGCCGCTGAAACCAATGTCGTTGCTCGTGTACCCGACTTCATTGATGACCTTACGGGCGACGGCTTCGTAATCGACTTTCGCACTGGTCGTGATCTCGCCGGCGATGACGCAAAGGTCAGTCGTCACGAGCGTTTCACACGCAACGCGGCTGGTCGGATCCTGCGCGTAGATCGCGTCCAGAATTCCGTCGGAAATATTGTCGGCCAGTTTGTCCGGATGGCCCATGCTTACGGCTTCACTTGTGAAGAGAAAACTTTTCTGCGACACGTTGGTCTCCTTTGAATGTTGATGAAATCCTCTGCTTTCCCCACCATAAAGTGTCTTCGGTATGCTTCCGAATCCTGTTGAAAATGGAAGGAAAATGCGAAATTTTTATGGAATCAAAATCAGACGGAGTGAAATATGCGGTACCGAAAATAGTCCTGTACGATACACTCCGCAGAGATATGGACATTATACCAGATTTGAATGATTTATTCAACCCCTGAAATACTCTGATTAAGAAATTTTTTGAGTTTTCTGAGAATTTTTATGCCGGGGAAGGCTGAAACACATCAGGCTGGACGTTTTCCATAAAATTTTGATCCCTGGTTTGGGGAAGTTCCGTGTGTTTCCGTATTTATTCCGTGTATCCTCTTCAAATAAAAAAAGGACTCCGAAATCGCTCTCGGAGTCCTGAATTTCGCATTTCAAAACGTTGATCACCACGCGAAGTGGGCGAACGCTTTGTTGGCTTCGGCCATGCGGTGGACGTCTTCACGCTTTTTGTAAGCGACGCCTTCTTTATTGTAGGCGGCGACCAGCTCATCAGCCAGTTTCTTCGCGATCGGCTGACCCTTCTTGCTGCGGACAGCATTCAGGACCCAGCGGATAGCCAGGGACTGCTGACGAACGCGGTTGACCTGCATCGGGACCTGGTAAGACGAACCGCCGACGCGCTTGGAGCGAACTTCGATGGTCGGCTTGATATTTTCAATGGCCTGGGTGAAGACCTCAATGCCCGGTTTGTCCGTGACCTTCTTTTCGATCTCGGCCAGTGCATTGTAGAAAACTTCCTGAGCAATGCTCTTCTTGCCATCGAACATCAGGCAGTTGATGAATTTGCTGGCGAGCAGAGAACCGTAAACCGGATCACCAACGAGCTGCTTGCGACTTGCAGTAATACGACCCATTTTATCCTCTTTTTGACGTAAAATTGTTTTTCTGAATCACCTCGGGAATCAACCCCGACCGGTTTGCGGAGAGGTGAAGTATGCGGTCCACTCTCTCCGCAGGCTGCATCCTGTATTCTGACTCATACCGACGACCGCTTCCATCTGTTCACAGAGCATGCGGGAAACCCAATGTTCCGCCGCGCAAAGGCTCAGTTACTCACAGCCGTCCCCTTTCACGAAGACAGGATCAACGCATTATTTTAGCGTTTTTTCGCAGCGGGCTGATTTTTCTTCGCACCGTAACGGCTGCGGGCCTGCTTACGGTTTTTCACACCCTGAGCGTCGAGCGTACCACGGATGACCTGGTAACGAACGCCCGGAAGGTCGCGAATACGACCACCGCGCACGAGCACGATGTTGTGTTCCTGAAGGTTGTGGCCTTCGCCCGGAATGTAGACCGTGACTTCTTTACCGTTCGAAAGACGAACACGCGTGATCTTACGAAGAGCGGAGTTCGGCTTTTTCGGCGTCATGGTACGGACCTGAAGGCAAACACCGCGTTTCTGCGGGTTCTTTTCGAGAACCGGGCTTTTGCTGAATTTGCGCGGCATAACGCGGTTCTTGCGAACCAATTGATTGATTGTCGGCATACTGATGTTCCTAACAAAACTATGAAGTAAACGAAGTGCAAAAACACTCCAGACAAATAATCATATTCGTAATAAAGACTGCATTATATCAGAAATGGAAAAAAGTTCAAGTACCCGGGACGGAAAATTGCAGAGGTTTTCAGGAAAAAGTACAAGAAAGATATTTTCAGGCTCCGAGCGTCTGTCCAACGAAATGAAAGGCATTTATAGGATCCGAAAGTTGGATTGGCCAGAAATGATCATATTGACCTGTGCCGGCAAGAAATAAGAAAAGCCGGGAACCGGCTTCTCATGACTTTAGTCATCTGGAATCCCCCAAAGGGGACCCCAGAGGATCTTCATTCAAAACTTAGCAAGCGGGTTCGCAAGCCGGAGCTTCGCAAGCCGGAGCGCAAGCCGGTTTGCAGAAACGGATCTTCTTCAGGCAATCGAATTTGATTTTCGGAAGGCAGATCTTGATGCATTTCGGAGCGCAGGCAGCTTCGCAAGCCGGTTCGCAAGCCGGAGCAGCTTCTTCGCAAGCCGGAGCTTCGCAAGCCGGTTTGCAGGCGAATTTTTTGCAGCAGAAGAATTTCTTCAGGTTGATTTTCTTCAGGCAGCATTTCGGAGCGCAGGCAGCTTCGCAAGCCGGAGCTTCGCAAGCCGGAGCGGCTTCTTCAGCAGCTTCGCAAGCCGGGGCTTCGCAAGCCGGAGCGCAGCAAGCCGGTTTCAGGCATTTGAAGCTGAACTTTTTGCAGGTGAACAGACGGCATTTTTTGGGAGCGCAGGCAGCTTCGCAAGCCGGTTCGCAAGCCGGAGCAGCTTCTTCGCAAGCCGGAGCTTCGCAAGCCGGTTTGCAGGCGAATTTTTTGCAGCAGAAGAATTTCTTCAGGTTGATTTTCTTCAGGCAGCATTTCGGGGCGCAGGTGGCGTCACAGGCAGCTTCGCAAGCCGGAGCAGCTTCTTCAGCAGCTTCGCAGGCCGGGGCTTCGCAAGCCGGGGCGCAAGCCGGAGCACAAATGCGGTTGAACAGACCAGCGTTAGCAGCGGAAACACTGGCGAACAGGACGGCGCAAGCCATCAGAGAAACGATACGTTTCATAAAAATATCCTCCGTTTAAACTTTGAGATACCATTGTGTCCGTTTGGACTAAAAATGATGGTCTATACCACAAAACCATCTTTTTATGCAAATTGGAAACTGAAATCGCAATTTCATGCAGGCATGAAAATTTCAGCTTACATTTCACTCCTCTTTATTTTGCCTAAAAATTTAATTTTGTCAATCCTCTCCTATGGGATTTTTTTGACTATTTTAAATTTTTTTTGCAAATTTTTTGATTTTTCCGATCATTTGTTGGTCAGAAAGGTCGTTTTCGCAAAATTTTTGTTTATTTTGTGTGGATTGACCTCTTCGTCCAAACTGCTTAAGTTATCGGAAGGAGCTTTGTGGAACTTTAGCTCAAATCTTTAATTTCTCTGAGCCCTTTCATGTTCCTCATTTTCTATACCTTCACTATACCACATAATCCGAAAACTTGCAACTGTCTTTTCGTAAAATTTAACGTTTTTCTTGCTATTTTTTCCGAAAAAGGTCAAGTTGGATCGATAGTGAGGATTTTTCGGCCGACATCCCTTTCTTTGCTGGAGCAATCTGACCAATTTCTCCAGTTTTCTTGAAAGGAAAAACTCGAACAGCTCTGAAATATTTTCCTTCATTTCTCACATTCATGCCATTTTTTATTTGGCTTAGGCTCAAAAATAGGATAAACTTGAAAGTGTATCTCCCATTTTCATTTCCGCCAGGAACTATAGGAAATGATGTGCGGTCACGAAGGGAATTACGAAATCAGGGAGAAACTGACGGTGCGCTCTGCCATGACTATTCGCAATTTTTGTTTCATCGCTTTTATCGTTTTTGGTCTGCTGACCAATTTCATGCTTTATAAATCGGACTTCCACAGTTCGTTGTTGGGAATTTCGGAGCCTCCTCTTAAAATCGAAACAGCCGATACAGTCGGCACTATCGGAACGATCCCTCCATCAGAGTGTCGGGAAGTTCGTAAAATCGGCATCATTTCCCCGGAAGATGGGAAAGATGAGGAAAACGTGACTTTAAATTCGCTCCCATTGTGTGATCCTGGTGCCGGGATCGGCCAGAATGCGGCTCAAACTGCATCGATGTCTGCTGAAAAAGATTTTGAAGAACTTTCGAAAAAACTTTCCGCAGAATCGTTTCAATTGGAAAAAGATGCAAATTTTACATCCGGTGAAACGGATCCGCTCTGTTCTTCTTCTGTTTCTGCGGATACGGACAGCACGGAGTTTCGGAACCTGCGGGTTTCCTCCGTTCCATCGGCCCGAGAGGAGTATTCTTATGTGGACCGTGCGATGAATTATCCGGGATTTTCGGCGGAACAAAAGAATAAAGCGAAAGAATGGATGGCTGCGAAAGTTTCAGAACCTTCGGCCGTTTCAGAAACCTCGCCTGTTTCAGCACCTTTGGCCGTTTCAGGACCTTCGGCCGTTTCAGAAACCGGGAGTGGAAGTTCCGGTTTTGAGACCGATGCGTATTCTGGATATTCTGCGGAGGTGGTGAGCGGGAGTCCCGGGGAAGAGATGCAGAATGATCCAGCTTTTTCCGATGAGCCGTCCCGTTTGCAGAAGGCGCAGGCTCTGCAGGACGATGCGGGAGAGACTTCTGTCTGTCAGACGTCAGGCTCCTCAGGATCTGTATGGACCGAAACACAGTCCGCTTCAGATCAGGGAACCGTTTCTTTGCCGCAGGAGGTGGCGTCTGCGCAGAATGAAAATGTGGGGCCGCCTTCACCGGAAACGTTTCCTGAAAAGAATGGGAGTGTGGAACATCTTTCATCGGAAACACCTTCAAGACGGAATGATGGAGCGGACGTGCCTCTTCCCGAACAGCAGCCAGTGCGGGAGGAAGACTATGTTCAGCCTGTACGGGAGGAAGACAAGATCCTGGAACAGCTTCCTCCGATCAAAACAGAGAATTGGCAGGTAGATGAGGATGAAAAAAAGCGTTTGATCTCCTGGAGCCAGCTAGATAAATGCCGTGATTTTCCTCCGGTAGAAGAGGAATTTGAAGAGGAGGCGGAGTCGGGATCGCTGAGGTCTTTGCATTTGGATGGGACGGATCTTTTTCCTGCGCTGGGAGAACCGGAACTCGTGGAGCCGGCAGGTCATTTCGGCATTTACTCTCCGGTGGTGCTTCCAGAAGCGGATCTGGAAAACGGCAGGAAAAATGCCGGATCGGAATTTCGTGATTTTCCGCCGGTTCAGGAGTAAAAGTCCGGCTTGACAAATCGGGCAGATAAAAAACACGTGCCATTCGGATGCGTCCAAAAAAAGAGGCCGAACTGCAAACGTTCGGTCTCTTCCATTAATTATATAGTATGGCGAGATCTTATTGGAAAAATATTTCCGTCTTGAAGGTCAGAAACAGCTTGCGGTCGCGGGTTCTGCTTTCTTTATCTGATCTCCGGTAAGGAAAACGCTTTCGATCCTGGAGGCGATGTGCGGTTCCATCATCAGAAGGACATCATCTTCCGGCTGGATGACCGTTCCGCCTCTCGGAAGGATGAAAAGCCCGTCTCTGCGGATGAGGTAGACCAGGACATTCTCGGGAAGGTCAAGGTCTTTGATCGCCTGTCCGGCAGCGGGAGAGTCTTCCGTAATGAAAAACTCGTACACGCGGCTGGAGGAGAGTCCGGTCTCTTCGAATTCCAGCGGAGCGCGGGATTTTGTTCGTGCCGCTTCGTCCAGATCCAGCCATTGGGCGAACTTCATGAGCGACTTGCTTTGGATGAGTACGGAACCAATGACGACGAAAAAGACGAGATTGAAGATCTCGACGGCATTGGTGAACAGTTCCGGATTTTTATGGAAACTCAGGCATGGAAAGATCGAGAGGACGATTGGTGCGGCACCGCGGATCCCGCCCCATGAGATGAGGAGTTTTTCGCGGAAATTGAACGAACTGCCGATCAGTGAGACGAAAACGCTCACCGGCCGTGCTGCGAACATGAGGAAGACCGCGAGGACGGCGCCATAGAGCGCGATGCCGGGAAGCTGGCTCGGCGTGACGAGCAGCCCGAGCGAAAGGAAGAGCGAGACCTGCATCAGCCATGCGATCCCGTCGTGGAAGCGTCCGAGACCATGTTTGAAGAGGAAACGGGAATTTCCCATCGTCAGTCCGCAAACATAGACGGCCATGAAACCGTTTCCGGCAAAAAGTTCACTCAGGCCGTAGGCAAGAAAAACCGTCGCGATCCCGATGACGTAGTAGAGTCCATCGTAATCGAGTTTTGCGTGGTTCATCAGGCGGGCGACATACCGTCCGATGAGGAAACCGACGAGTGTTCCGACGCCGATGCGCAGCGGCATGAGGTAAAAGATAGAGAAGACGGAGGCCGACGGATCCAGCATCAGGTCGATCATGAAGAGCGTCAGGAACGTGGCCATCGGGTCATTGCTTCCGGATTCGTATTCCAGAATGGGGCGGAGATCCCCTTTCAGCGAGGAACTTTGCGAGCGGAAGAGCGCGAAGACGGCGGCGGCGTCCGTCGAGGAAATGACGGCTCCCAGCAGGATGCCGGATCTCCAGTTCCAGTCAAGGAGCCACGCTGCAAAAAGTCCGGTGAGGACCGCAGTCAGCAGGACGCCGAATGTACTGAGGATCGTGCCGGGGACGAGGACTTTCCGGACGGAGCTCCACGACGTATCGTACCCGCCGGAGAAAAGGATGAAAATGAGACCGAGGGTGCCGATCTTGACCGCGGCATCGTAGTCGTCAAACCGGATCTTGCCGATCCCCTCGCTGCCGGCGAGCATTCCGAGGAACAGGATCATTAAAAGGGTCGGGATCTTGACCCATGAAGAGATCTTGCTTGCGAAGATCCCCAGAAAAAGCAGCAGTGCGACGACCGCGTACTGAAACGGAAGTGAAGAAGCAGCTAAATCGAGCATGGGGTATTTGCTCCTGGAAATGGGATCCGGATCTTGCGGAAGACCCGGAGGAATGGTTAATTTTCCGGCGTTTTACCGAAAAGGTCGAGGAGTTTTTGGGAAAATTCGCGCAGTGCGCAGGCACGGTGGCTGATGCACGCTTTGATCTCCGGGGAAAGTTCACCGAACGTTTTATGGTATTCCACGATCTCAAAGAGCGGATCGTATCCGAAACCGTTGGTCCCGCAGCGTTCGGTGCGGATCCTGCCATAGCAGTAATTTTCGGCTTCAGCGCGAATATTGCCATCCGGATCGCTCAGTGCGATGTGGCAGACATAGCGTGCGCCGCGTTTTTCTTCCGGAATACCGTCGAGTTCCTGAAGAAGCCGGTCATTGTTTTTTTCATCGTCGTGTTCTTCGCCGGCGAATCGGGCAGAATAGACTCCCGGACGTCCGTCGAGGGCTTCGACTTCCAGACCGCTGTCTTCTCCGATGACCCACATTTTAAGCACTTTTGCCTGTTCCGCGGCTTTCAGATGTGCGTTTTCCGTGAATGTCGTGCCGGTCTCATCCACTTCGATCGCTTCCGGATACTCAGACAGATCGCGGATCTCGAAACCGAGCGGAGCCAGAAGGGCAGTCAATTCTCCTTTTTTCTTTTTATTGCGGCTTCCAAGCACCAGGGGAGGATAGTTGGGATTTCGGGGATAGTCAGAGGAAACGGATACAGTGTCCTGCGCCATGATGAACTCCTTGGGGCATATTGCCCAATAATAGGAAAACGGAAAAGAATACGACCTTTCATTTTCTCAAAATTTTAAAAAAATGGAAGGGGGCAGAGGAAATTTTTCTGCAAAACTCCCCAAAATTTCTTATTTTCGTCTGGAATAAAATACGATTTTGAATATAATGAAAGAAAAATGGGAGTCTGTGGGACGAGGTGATCCGGAAAACAGCAGGGACGACGGTCCGAAAAGGTCTCGGATCTGAAAAAAAGAGACTCTTGTTCTTCATTTTCCCTCCCCCTATCCTCAAAATTTTCTTTTCCCTTAATTTTACGAGATCTTTCGAGATCTTCCAAGAAAGGACTGGAAGAAAAATGAAATACGTGATGATTTTGCCGGACGGCTGCGCAGATGAACCGATCCCGATGCTGGGAGACCGAACGATTCTGGAGGCTGCGCGGATCCCGAACATGACGCAGATCGCGCGTCAGGGGATCGTCGGCTGGTCGAACAATACGCCGAAGGCACTTGCGGCCGGGTCGGATGTCGCGACGATGTCTCTGCTTGGATACGATCCGATGGCGTTCTACACGGGGCGCGCTCCGCTGGAGGCTGCTGCGATGGGGATCGAGATGGGTCCTGAAGACTGGGCGGTCCGATGCAATCTGGTCACGATAGAGAACGGGAAAATGGTGAGCTTCAACGCGGAGCAGATCACCTCGGAAGAAGGAGCGGAACTCATCGAAGCCGCGCAGGAACGTTTGGGAAGCGAGACCGTGACGTTCTTTTCCGGAGTGAGCTACCGAAATATCGTTCTTTGGCGTGAGCTGCCGGACTTCCCTGCTCCGTTCGGGGAGGAGACCCGCACATTTGCGCCGCATGACTACTCGGACTCCAGTATTTTCGGTGCGCATCCGCAGGGGCCGGGAAGTGTGGAGCTGACGAAATTGATGAGTGAAGTGCATCGGATCTTTTCCGACCATCCGGTAAACCGCCGGCGTATTGCGAACGGGAAAAAGCCCGCGACGGACGTGTGGCTCTGGGGACAGGGACGGAAACCCTCGATGCCGACGTTTACCGAGCGTTTCGGAAAGACCGGCGCGATGATCACGGCCGTGGATCTCCTGCGCGGACTGGCAGTCAATCTGGGGTGGGACTGCATCCCGGTGGAGGGCGCGACGGGATTCTTCAACACGAATTTCAAAGGAAAGGGAGAAGCGGCTGCCGCGGCTCTCGAAAAATACGATGTGGTCTGTGTGCACGTCGAAGCGACCGACGAAGCCGGGCATGACGGCGACCCGAAAACGAAGGTCTACTCGCTCGAGCAGATCGACGAGCATATCGTGGGGCCGCTTCATGAGGCTGCGAAAAAGTACGGCGAATACCGCATTCTCGTCACGCCGGACCATCCGACCCCATGCCGTCTGAAGACGCACACGCACCTGAATGTCCCGTGGCTGATGTGCGGGACCGGTTTCCAATCCAACGGCATCGGCGTGTACACGGAAGCGGAAGCCGCGAAGAGTGCCGTCCATTTCGAAAACGGTTTCGAGATGATGGAATTTTTCATGAACGGGCCGGAGCGTTCCTGACCCGCTCAGTTTGCCGAAATTTTCCGAAATTTCCAAACAGTCCTGCTTTTCGAGTCCGTACATTTCACGCGGCCCCGGAAAGCAGGATCTTTCATTTTGCCTCCTTTTGCGTTCCATCCTCTGTATTTTCCAGAGGCTCGAATGGGAATCCCTTTTTCTTTGCCCATTCCTCGACCTTGGAACCTTTGGGCGCACAGATGGTCACGACGGAGGGGGAATCGCAGAAAGCTAAGGCCGAAATGTCCGCGTTTCCTCCTGGAAAGATCGCTTTTTCAAGTTTGGGACAGGCCGCAAAAGAAGAGTCCGATACGACTTGGTACGCGCTGGAAAAAGTGACTTTCCGCAGCTCGGAGCAGTTGGCGAATGCCTGACACATGATCTGCCCGATCCCTTCATTGAAAGTGAGTTCTGTAAATGGGCAGTATCTGAAGGCAGATAGCTCGATCGTCTTAAGTGATTCCGGGAATGTGATTTTTTGCAGACTGGAATATTCGAAGGCTCCTCGATGGATGATCTCCACTTGCGGCGGAATGACGATCTCCGTAAGTTTTCGGCAATTCCTAAAGGTTTCCGGCAGGATCTCGGTCAGACTTTCCGGAATGGTGAAACTTTCTAGACTGGAGCAGCCGTGAAACGCACCGCTTCCGATCGAGTGAACGTCTGGGCTGAATGTGATCTTCCGCAGGTGAGAGCACCCCAGGCACATTTCTTCCGGAATGCCCTTTACTTTTTCCGGGAGCGTGAGTTCTTCCAGCTCCCTGCACCTCTGAAACGCGCGCGTTCCGATCTGCTCAACGCTTGACGGAATTGTGATCTTTCGAAGCTGTGAGCAGTCCGAAAATACTTGATCTCCGATCTCCGTGACTCCTTCCGGGATGACGATCTCCGTGATCTTCCGGCATCCCTTAAACGCACTCCAGGTGATGCGCACGACACCATCGGGAATGGTGAATTTTCCCTCAAATTCCAGATTTACTTTTCGGAGCTGCGTTCCATCCGCTGAAAGTTCGAAAGGCTTCAGGATCCCTGTGTGCATCAGTTTGTTTGCCAGAAGGGGACAATTTTTGAAAGCGTCGATCTCAACATTCACGATGTCTGCGATCGCAGAAAGCTCCGAAAGCTGGGTGCAGCCTTCAAACGCACTTGAGCCGAGGTATTTGAGGCTTTGCGGCAAGGTGACTTTTTTTAGTGCCGTACATTCGTGGAAAGCATCGGCAGGAAGCTCTGTGAGTCCGTCCGCGAATTCGGCTTCTTCCAGATTTGGACACTTGAAAAAGATCCAGCTTCCGATCTTTTGTAAGGAACCTGGGAATTGGACCTTTTTCAATCCCGTGCGGCTAAATGCCGATTGGCCGATGGTGAGCAGTCCCGGCGGAAGCTCGACTTCGGTGAGGGACACGCATTCCTGAAACGCCCGGTCTCCGATCTCCGTCAGGTACGGCGAAAACGTGACCCGGCTGAGTTTTGAACAGTACGCGAATGCGTGTTTTCCTACGCGCGGAAGCCCCGTCGGGTGCGTGACTTCCTCGAGACTGGAACAGCTTCGAAATGCGAAATCCCCGATCGTCGCGACACTTGCGGGAAGTTCGATTTTTTTCAGCGCATAGCAGCTGCGGAATGTGCCGCAGCCCAATCGCGTGACTCCGTCCGGAATGTTGACCTCGGTCAAAATGACGCACTCTGCGAATGCGTGTTCGCCGATCTTCTGCACGCTCGCGGGGAGCGTGAGTCTGGTGAGAAAACGGCAGTTTGCGAAAGCCGCGTTTCCGATCTCCGTCACTCCATCCGGAATGGCATATTCACCGCTAAAATTTTGCGGGAAACGAACCAGAATTTTACCGTCAGGCGAAAAAACCGGCTCGCTGGTTTCAGGCTTCTGAACTTTCAGATACGGCGGATTTTCTTCAACGGAGAAGATCGTGGTCTGTTTTGCTTTGTGGTACTCAAGGGATTCCAGCGGGACGAACGCGAATGGTTCTGCAGGTGCCCGGTGTAAGGCCGTTCCGCCTCTTTGCGCGGAATAGTGGATCGGTGAATACCTGGCACCATAAATGACCAATTTGGGGAAAGATTTACTTTTGCTCGCTCCGAGCTGCAGATCCGCAGTCGGATCCATGACCGTGACTTTCTCCAGTTCCTTGCAGCCGCCAAGTGTACTGAGCGGGAAGCTCCTGCACATCGGGGGGAGGAACACTTCAGTCAATTTCGGGCAGTTTTGGAATGAATCGCGGCTGACTCCCTGGATCGAATCGGAAAGTACCAGACTCGTCAGTTCCGACGAACCGTTGAACGCACCTTCTGCCACACGCTCGACATCGCCCGGGATCGTGTACGCGCCGGCTTTCGCGGCAGGATAGCGGACCAGTTTACGCGGGGAGTTTTGGAAAAGGACTCCGTCTCGTGCGTGGAAATGCGGATTTTCCAGATCGACGGTGAACTTTTCCAGAGAGCGTATCGTGAGTGCATTTTCCCCGATCTTCTCCACGTGTTTCGGGATGAAAAACTCTTTTGTGCCGCCGAGACCGCCGTTGAAAGCCCACCGGCCAAGCTCACGAAGCGCTTCCGGAAGTTCGATCTTTTCCAGTGCCGTACATCCGGCGAAACAATACTGCGGGATCTTCGTCAGCTTTGGAGAAAACACGACTTCCTGCAGAGCGGTACAGTTACTGAATGCATGTTCGGAAAGCTGCGTCAGACTGTCCGGAAAATGCAGTTTCCGGAGCGACTTGCACCCCATAAACGCATAGTCCTGGATCTGGGTAAGATTTGGAGAAAACTCGACCTCGGAAAGTGAGGCATTTGCCGCAAATGCCCAGCTCCCGATCGTCTCAATACTTTCGGGCAGCGTGATTTTTTTCAGTGCGGCACACTGCTGAAAACACCCACTGGGAAGTGAAGAGATCCCTTCCTCAAGCACACATTCTTCCAGCTGCCTGCAGAACCTGAAACATTCCGGCTCCAAGGATCGGAGACTTCCTGGCAGCGTGACTTTTTTCAGCCCCGTGCAGCTTCGGAATGCCCACCTCCGAATGACGGAAAGCCGGTCCGGCAGGGAAATCTCCTGAAGTGCCGTACAGCGGTTAAACGCCATTTGGCCGATCTCGGAAAGTTCCGGAGAAAAAGTCACTTTTTCCAGAGCCGAACACTCAGAAAATGCGAGATCCGGGATAGTTTTCAGCTCAAAAACGGCTTCCCGAAGTTTGGGGCATTGAGAGAAAATGCCTTCGCCAACGCTTTCGACGCTGGATGGAATGCAGACCGTTTCGAGTTCAGGACACTCCGCAAACGCATTTTTCCCGATCTTTCGGAGACTTTTCGGAAATTCGATCTTCCGGAGTCCGAAATATTTCTGAAACACCGAATCCTCAATATTTTCGACTCCGTCCGGCACGCGGAACGTTCCCTGGATCCTCCCCGGAAGTGCAAGGAGCAGCGTTTTGCCGTCGCGTGAAAGAAGCACTCCGTCCGGGTGAAGGACGAAAGGCGGATCTTTTTTCAAAAAAACGAGTTCCTGAAGCTGCACGCACGCCTGAAATGCCGAGGGGGAGAGCGTCGAAATACTTTCCGGCAGCACGATGCGCTGAAGTGCAGGACACTCCGCAAACGCTTTTTCCGGAATGCGCTCCAGACCGTTGGCGATCTCAACTTCCTCCAATCCCGCACACCGAGAAAACGCATTTTCATCCAGAAACCGGACGGACGCCGGAATGCGGACCTTTTTCAGTTTGGAGCAGCCGGAAAACGCCCATTTTCCGATCGTTCGGAGGTTTTCGGGCAGCTCGATCTTCTCGATCCCGGCATTCAGAAAAGCATCGTTTCCGATCCTGCGCAGACTTTTGGGAAGACGGACTTCCTTTAAATTAGGGCAATGTACGAATGCGCGCTCTCCAATGGAAGTGACCCCTTCAGGTATCGTGACGGACTCAATATCTTTCCGGCTGTGGAACGCGCCGTCCGCGATCCTCCGGACACCCTCCGGTACAGTATAATCCGCAGGTGCGTCTGGACACAGTTCCAGAAAAACGGTTCCATTCATCGTGAATCGGGCACCGTTGACTTCCTTGACCCCCGGCCTTCCGCCATAGGAGTGGCAGTCTTCCTCCTCTTCATTCTCCCACATTTCCTCTTGCGCCTGCAGTTCGACGGCGGAATAGGAGACTTTTTCCTTCTCCATATCTTCGACCTGAGCCGTTACGGAACCTGGAAAGACCACGATCGCCAGGCAGAAAATGACCGCGAAAAAGCTGGATGCAAAACTTCGGGATTCGGAACGAAAATAAAATTCAGGGCGCATGGGGAGTCTCCGGGAAAATAAAAATTGGAATGGGATCCTTGACGGCTTTCAATATACCATGGAACGGAATGGCTGAGAAGGGGGGGAACATTTCTGAAATGACGGTATTCGCGGTTTTTTGGAGAAATTTCGGATTTTCGGGAGACCTCCCACTGGTTTAATTTCATTTTCGTAGTAAAATAAGAGTGGGTTGCGGTCTATTCGATTTTGGGGTTTTTCGTATTTGGGAGTTTCAGAACATGGGAGAGCAGAAAATGACGGACTTTTCGAATCAGAATACACACAAAGGTTTGATCTCGGACTACGATCTCTATCTTCTGGGCCAGGGAAAGCACTGGAAGGCCTACGAGAAACTCGGAGCGCATCCCTGTACCATCGACGGGGAAGAGGGCGTTAATTTCGCAGTCTGGGCACCGAATGCGGATGAGGTCAGCGTCATTGGCGATTTCAACGGCTGGGATCCGCGAGCGAACTTCATGTGGAAGCATCAGGAAAACGGCGTCTGGGAGACGTTCATTCCTGGGGCAAAAGCCGGCATGTTCTACAAATTCTACCTTCGGAACGGCGAGCGGGCTTTCGAAAAATGCGACCCCTACGCGTTCGGCTGCGAGTGCCCTCCCCAAAATGCGTGCCGGATTATCGATCTGGAACAGTACACGTGGAAGGACGCCGACTGGGTGGAAGATCGTGCGTCCTTTGACTGGCAGAGCCGCCCCGTTTCGATCTATGAAGTCCATCCCGGAAGCTGGCAGACCCCGAATTCCGGAACCTCGCCGTGGCTGAACTATCGCGAACTTGCCGATCGGCTCGTGCCCTACGTGAAGAAGATGAATTTCACGCACATCGAGCTTCTTCCGGTCTGCGAGCATCCTTTCACCGGAAGCTGGGGCTACCAGGTCACGGGGTACTATGCGCCGACCGCCCGGTATGGTTCGCCGGACGACTTCAAGTATTTCGTGGATCTCTGCCATCAGAACGGCATCGGCGTCATTCTGGACTGGGTCCCCGCGCATTTTCCGAAGGACGCTTTTGGTCTGGGCCGTTTCGATGGAACGCCGCTTTATGAGCACGCAGATCCGCGTCAGGGCGAGCATGCCGACTGGGGAACGTACATTTTCAACTACGGACGGAATGAAGTCCGGAATTTCCTCATCGCCAACGCGCTGTTCTGGGTCGATCAGTATCATGTGGACGGTCTGCGGGTGGACGCGGTCGCGTCGATGCTTTACCTCGACTACAGCCGGAAGGAAGGCGAGTGGATCCCAAATCAGTACGGCGGACGCGAAAATATCGAGGCGATCGACTTCCTTCGTGAAATGAATCGCGAAGTTCAGATGCACTTTCCCGGAACGCTCACCATCGCGGAAGAATCGACGGCGTGGCCGGGCGTGACGCTTCCGGGGTATGCGGGCGGTCTGGGATTCTGCATGAAGTGGAACATGGGGTGGATGCACGATACGCTCGCGTACATGAAAAACGACCCGATCTTCCGAAAATACCATCACGATCAGCTCACGTTCAGCATCCTGTACTCATTCCACGAAAATTTCCTCCTCCCGTTCTCTCACGATGAGGTGGTCCACTGCAAGGGATCGCTCATCGGCAAAATGGCGGGCGATACGTGGCAGAAGTGCGCGAATCTGCGTCTTCTGTATGCCTACCAGTGGACGCACCCCGGCAAGAAGCTCCTTTTCATGGGCGGCGAGTTCGGACAGTGGAACGAGTGGCGCGATAATGGGCAGCTGGACTGGAACCTGCTGGAATTCGAACAGCATCAGGGGATCCAGCGCTGCGTCTCCGACCTGGGGCATCTCTACGAAACGGAACCGGCATTCTACGAGCAGGATTTCCGGCAGGAAGGCTTCCAGTGGATCGACTGCTCTAATCGGGATTGCAGTACGCTTTCATTTATGCGGAAGGCGAAAGATCCCCAGGATTACCTCATCGTGATCTGCAATTTCACGCCGAACGTGCGGCACGATTTTTGGGTGGGAGTGCCGGAGATCACGGAATTTCAGGAGATCTTCAACAGTGACTCACGCTACTACGGCGGGAGCAACGTACACAATGAGCGCATTTTTTCCGAACCGAGACCGTGCCAGGGATTTGCGGATTCCATCCGCGTGACGCTTCCGCCGCTGGGAGTTCTCGTCCTCAAACCGGTCCGGGATCCCCGAAGTGTGAAGAGTTCGGACAGAAATTCCGAAAAGAAAAACGGAAATACGAAATAAAATTTTAGAGATTTGGCAGTAGTCGAGCACCTTTCCAACGGAGGGTGCCCGCGGACTTTTTTTGATTCATCGTCCCGGAGACCGATGGGACGATGACCCTTTTGTATGATCAATATTTTAAGACAGGAAATCCTTACGGAGTCGCCTACTATCGTCGTGAAGGTCGGAACGCGCATCCTGACCGACGAAAGAGGCCATTTGAGTGAATCGCAGATCGAATCGTTTGCCAATCAGCTTGCCGAAGCCCGACAGAAAGGCTTTCGGATGGTGCTGGTCAGTTCCGGGGCCGTCGGGTCCGGGATCGGACGTCTTGGACTTCCGGGAAGGCCGACCGACCTGGCACAGCTTCAGGCCGTGGCTGCGGTGGGACAGAGCGCGCTGATCGAGGCGTACAATCACCATCTGGAAAAACTTGGACTTCACGCTGCCCAGATCCTCCTGACGGCCGACGATCTGGAACACCGCGCCAAATACCTGAACGTGCGCAACACGCTGAATGCGCTGCTTGAGTACGGCGCGATCCCGATCATCAACGAAAACGATACGCTCAGCGTCGCGGAACTCAAAACGACTTTCGGCGACAATGACCGGCTGGCGGCACTCGTGGCGGACCTCATTCACGCTCCGCTTCTGATCCTGCTTTCCGATATCGACGGCCTCTACAATGGGGATCCGCGGAACCCGGAATCGAAACTGATCGAGACGGTCCACCGGATCGATTCTTCCATCCAGTCGCTGGCGTTTGACCGTCTGACCGGTCTGAGCAAGGGGGGGATGGCGAGTAAACTCCGGATCGCGCACCAGATCACCCACGCGGGCGGAAGCGTCATCATCGCGAACGGACGGGAACCGAAGATCCTGCAGAAGATCCTGAACTGTGAGGATTTCGGGACTCTTTTTCTTCCTCAGGGAACGCGAATGGCCGCGCGAAAACAGTGGATCGGCTACGCGATCATGCCAAGAGGACGCGTCGTGGTCGATGACGGCTGCGCGAAAGCTCTGGTGGAAAACGGAAAGAGTCTTCTTCCGATCGGCATTCGGGAAGTTGAGGGCGAATTTGAGCATGGCGACGTTCTGGCCGTCTGTACGGAAGACGGACTTGAGATCGCCCGCGGATTCACGAACTACTCCTCATCCGATCTGGAACGGATCAAAGGTCGGCATTCCGACGAGATCGAAGCGGAATTCCCGGACCTTCTCCATTACGAGGAGGTGATGCACCGCGATAATCTGACCCTCACGACGATGGGGTAGACCGTTTCAGCGGAAGGAAAACCATAAAAGAACCCGCAGGTCATCCAATGCGAATGGCCTGCGGGGTCTTTTTGTGAAATCGGGAAGGAGAAACTCAGATCTCCGATTCCACTTTCTTCATGTAGTCGATACTCTTCTTCGTGAGAGCTTCCGCGCCCGGGGTGTAGTCGAAGACCTCGACGCTGACCCAGCCGTCAAACTGCGTTTCCTTCAGAGCCTTGAACAGCGGGTGGAAATCCAGCTCGCCGAAACCGGGACCCTGGAGATTCGGGTCGTTGGCGTGGAAATGGCGCGTCCACGGACGGAACTGACGGATGACGTCTTCCATCGGACGGCGTGTTCCGTCGGCATTGATCTCCGCGCCCCACATCGCTTTGCAGTCCAGCATCATCTGGAGCCAGGGGGACTTGACCATCTGGACGAGCGCAAGCGTTTCCATCGCGCTGGCGAGGAAGTTCGTCTCGGCCGGAGCAAGCGGTTCCATGGCGATGGTGACTTTATTTTTCTCAAGGACCGGGACCAGCTCGGAGAGCGCGTCGGCCGCGAATTCGTACGCCTGATCGCGCGTGACGCCGATTTCAACATTCCGCTGCTTCGGAGACCCCCAGATCATGATATTTCCGCCGAGGTCCGCGCACAGCTCGATGAGCGCTTTGCCGTACTCGACCGTCTTTTTCCGAATGCCGGCATCCGGATGCGTGAGATGGAAACCCTGCGTCTTGGCCAGCAGCCAGTGAAGACCGACGATCTGGACGCCGGAATTTTTCGCGATATTCCGGATCTTCGTGCGCGTCGCGTCGGTGATCTCCAGCACATTGGCCGGGTCGTCGGTCGGCGTGATGGTGAACGGAGCGAGCTCCATCCCTTCGTAACCGCACTCGGCAACAAAATCAAACTGCTTCTCCAGGCTCCAGCCCTCAAAAAGCTCGTTGCACATTGCGTATTTAAATGCCATGTTTTTCTCCTTTCAGGTATGGGGGGAATATGAATATATCCTTTGTCTTTTAAGTTAAAATTCAGGACATCGGTTTACGAACTATTTTAAATTTCAGTTCAGAGTAATCAATATTATAATAGGAAAACAACTCTTTTAATATTTGGATTTTCCCCATCGTACTTGAGTGGTGACGCAAGTATATTCCGGGACCAATTTTTTCCCATTTAGATTTATCTTTGCATTGATTATGTAAATATTTTACTTTTTTATCTGCAGTCAATTGACGTAATATCTCCGGGGCTGTGTTGAAAAGAGTTTCCACAACTTTTACCAACATATTTTTCCAGTGATCAATATCGCACCACTCTTCTTGGAAATAAAATGCTTTAATATTGCAGTTTGTGAAAAAGCTTTCATCTTCGTTATTAAGGGCACACCGTATTATCTCATCCTCTGGCTGTTGATGAATCGGTCTGTCAAAGGGCAAATTAAGATCGTTATCATTCTCTTCTGATATAACTTCAATAATTTGGATTCCGCAAATAGTATCGTAAAGAACATTTAGCTCTTTTAAATCCATTTTATTAATTGACTTTTGAAAAAATTCAAAATTTTCTTTTAAATTTTGAGAAATTTTCATGTCATCAAATGGACGATTGTTTAAAATTGCCTCAAGTGTAGGTTGTTCATCCGGGGTTAAAATCAGTTTTAACTTTTTTGGGGCTGTTTGGGTAAAAATATAAGAATTCCTTAATGTTTCAGCACAATCCAATTCCAAATTAATGGATCGTTTTTCTATCTCACGTGCTAATGCTTCAAAAAGCAATATGAAGGTCGTAATACGCCCTAGGCCATCTAGGAGCACGAAATTCAGAATGCCATTTTCGCTGTATTTTTCATAGTTAATATTGCCTATGAAAAGTGTGCAGGATAAGCTGGCGGCATGCATAATGTTCTCCAATAATACCTGACATTGAATTTTGTCCCAGGTATATTCAAATGGTCCCATGGTTTTAAATTGTGTTTTGGGACCACTCAATAAATCAATTAGCAGCATGTCTTTCGCTCTCATTGTTTTCTCCTTTGTATTAGTGTGAGGAAATTTTGTTCTTGTCGAATGCCTCCAAAAATTTAAGAAGGCGGAAAATCGTGTGTTAGTTGATGATATTTTGTGTTGCTGGATATTCAGCATTCCCCTCTCCAAAAGTTTTTTGAAGATGGGGTTTGGGGAAGAAACAATTTTTCAAAAATGTTTCTTCCCCAAAAGTGTCTTCCCCAAAAGTGTCTTGCGGTGTTGGTTCGGAGTGGGGGTGGGGTATGGGGAGGTCAGTGCTGGGTGAGTTCGTGGACGATCTTGACGAGTTCGACGGCGTTTTCGACGGGGGTCTGCTGGTGGACGCCGTGGCCGAGGTTGAAGATGTGGCCGGGGCGGCCGCCGAGCTGATCGAGGAGGAGGCGGACGCGGGTGCGGATCTCGGACGGGGAGGCAAGGAGAATGGCGGGATCAAGGTTTCCCTGAAACGCGCGGTCCGGACCGATCATGCGCCAGGCGTCGAGCGGTTCGATGCGCCAATCCGCGCCGATACAGTCTCCGCCGGCGGCCGTCACTGCGGGCAGGAGCATCGGATTCCCCGTCGTGAAGTGGATGACCGGCGTTTCGGGCGAGTGGGCTTTCACGCGCGAGATCACCGAGGCGGAGTACGGCTGAACGTACTGAACGTAATCGCTCGGCGAAAGGCATCCGACCCAGCTGTCGAAGAGCTGCACGATGTCCGCGCCCGCGTCGATCTGGGCGTTCAGGTAGGCGGCGACCGCGTCGGAAAGGCGCGTCATGATCTGGTCCCACGCCTGCGGCTGTGTGTACATCATCTTCTTTACGAAGAGGTAATTCCGGCTTGCTTTTCCCTCGATCGCGTAACTCGCCAGCGTGAACGGCGCACCGGCAAAACCGATCAGCGGGAGGTTTTCATCCAGCCCGGCACGTGTTTTGCGCACAGTCTCGTAAACGTACCCGAGGGCCTGCACATCTTCCAGAGGACGCAGATTTTCGATGAGCGTTTCGTCGTGGACCGCGTTGTGGATGACGGGGCCTTCGCCTTTCTGAAATTCAAGATCCAGACCCATTTCCTGCAGGATGGGGAGAAGGTCGGAGAAGATGATCGCTGCGTCCACACCGAGTTTTTCCACGGCGGTGAGCATGACTTCCGCGCAGAGTTCCGGGTCGCGGCAGAGTCCGAGAAACGTCGTCTGTTCGCGAACGGTACGATATTCCTGCATATAGCGTCCGGCCTGACGCATCATCCAGATCGGCGTGCAGTCCACAGGCTCACGGCGCAGGGCTTTCATCATTCGGCTTTCATGACACGGTTTCACGGCAGGTCCTCCAGTTCGGAAAAGTCTCAAAAGGTTTCAGGAAAATTGAGAATTCAGGATAAAAAAAAGGAAAGACCGGGAAATCGTGTTTTTATTTCCCGGCCGAAATCAGGTTTAAGCGTCTTCTTCCGCGTTCTGTGCGTCAAAATACGCATTCAGAAGTTCGACTGCCTTGCCGATGACGGTGGCGGTCAGACGAATGCATCGTTCCTGACGCAGCTGCTTGTGCTCAAGCGAATCATCCACCGCGAGCCACGTGCCTTTACTTTCGCCGCACATGATCGACGGCGCGATCGTCTTGACGAAGTTTGGATATTTATCTTCGGCAGGCACGAACGTCGGGAGTGCTTCGGCAAGGTAGAAATCGGTGAGTTTCTTCATCTCGGCGCAAAGTTCCCCGTAATCCGGGATGAAAAGCCCCATGAACAACCCTGCGCCGTTAAGCGTTCCGCAGAGTGATTCCTGCGCTCCGAACCCGGTCTTGCCGCTGCGCAGTGCGAGGTATGGGAAATTGGCGACGGCTTCCGCCATGTCCGGATTCGCTTCCGCGTAGGCCTTCAAACCGCCTTTGACGGCTCCGTACATGCAGCCCCACGGAACGTAGGCATCATACGCATACTGTGCAGCAACGGCGGGATCCATCTTCACGTACTTCCACGGTTCCTCACGGACCGGACGCGGACGGCGTTTGCGTTTCGGTTTATCCTGTGCCTCTGCTTCCTGTGCGGCAAATCCTGCCAATGCGAGACTCAAACCGCCGGCGAGGGCAGTACGACGGGTCAGTTTCATATCGTTTGTCGTTTCTTTTTTCATGATATTCTCCTTTCGAAAAGGTAAAATGGTGGGATTTTATTTTTATTCGCAGACCACTCCGAGACGCTGGAGCTTTTCCCGGCATTCATCCCGTTCCCGGCATCGGGCGAGTCCAGCCCACACGGGATCCTGGCACTGAAGGAAGGTCTCTTCACTCGCGGGGACCTGCCCCGTCTGCGCGATGCGCTGAATGACGCCCTGATCCAGTGCTGAAAGCGTCATGGAATTGAGATGGTAGTCCAGAAACGCCTCCCACGTGAGCGGGAACATCGGGCGGATGATCTCTTCGCCAATGATCGCGGCGTATTCGCGGATCTCAAGCTGCGCGTGCCCCTCCATGCGAAGGGACAGGAAATGAAGCAGATTGTGCATGTCGCACTTCCAGTACGCCTCGGTATACGTGGAAAGCGGCAGGTCCTTTCGCGCCTGCTCGCGGGCCACGCCAAGTTCCAGACGGCGTTCGTAGCAGTTTCGCGCGCTCTGCTGGAATTCCGCTTCCAGCCGGGTCAGTTCCGCCCCCTGCTCCGGAGTGAGGAGACCTTCGCTCCCCTGCCGGTTCGAGGTTGCCTGAATGCGCCACGCATCCGGTTCCGTCGCGTACATGGAGTCGATCGCGATAGAGTACCGCGTCGAGTATTCATTCACGGATGCCGTTCTGTGCCGGATCCACTGCCGCCAGGTATCCATCGGCACGCGGACCATGAGTTTGACCTCAGCCATTTCAAACGGCGTGGTGTGCCGGTGGCGGAGGAGATAGCGGATGAGCGTTTTGTCGTCTGAGACGGGACGCGTCCCTTCTCCGTAACTGGTCCGCGCCGCCTGAACGATCGCGGCATCATCGCCCATCGCATCCACGAGACAGACGAAACCGTCATTCAAAACAGGGAATTTTTTCCAGCGCAGTGTTTCCAGTACTTCTTTATTTGAGGTCATGATCGGGGGTATTCAGGGAATTAAGGTCCATAAAATTTCACTCCCGAAATCATCACACTCCGGGCACAGACTTCCATTTTACCATAGATCATTTTGTTTGTCAATACGTCGGAGACCGCTCGAAGATCGGAAAACGGGAAGATTCCGGATCCCGGCCGGATTTTTGGAAAAAAACGCACTCCGGCCGGAGGGATCCATGACCGAAGTGCGTTTTTGAAGCGTTGGATGAGGCTGGGGAGATCGGTTTGTTTATTCCGGCTTCCGTTTGTGCTATTCCTCCCGGTTCCTTTCCGCTTCTTTTATTTGTTCCGTTTTGATGTACCTGCGCAGGTCTGCCGCAAGGAATCGGTATGCGCAGAGCAGTGAAATGAGGAACCAGAGGCAGGAGCCGGTCGCGACAGCCGCCAGGGACCAGAAAACAGCACCAGACTCATGGAGCGTCCCAAAACCGAAGATGGTGATGAATGGGAGGCAGAAATACGATAAAATGACGGCCCCCATAGCGCAGACGGAACTTTTCAGTGCCGAAGAACTTCGCGATTCCGAGAGGAGAGCCGCCAGACGGAAAGCGTAGACAAAAAAGAGGATCCCTGCAATGTCCTGCACAACACATCCGAAAATTTCCACACCCCGCAGAATATCGAACAGAATGCCGTCATCCAGTGTTCTTCCCGGATGCATTGCCGCAATACTCAAAACGGCAGCGGCGGCACACGTTTCCAGCAGGATCCCGACAGTCCAGCTGATGAACATCCAGATGCCGGTTTCATGTCCCTCCATTTTTGAGGGAGAACGTGAGATCTGCCAGGTTCCCCAGGTCTTCAGGAATGCCGTCAGGAGCGTGAAGCCCAAAAACAGAACGACCCAAAAAAGCTCAAGATCCGGTACGCCATGGATCAGTTCCTCAACACTTTTACCGTACCGCAGTTTTGCGAAATGGAGCGAATACTCGATCGGAAACGAGAGGAGCCAGACCCAAAACAGAAAGGAAAAGCCGGACGCGACGGTTTTCAGCCGGTCCAGATTCGGATCGGAAAATACTCTGCGTTCATTCTGCAGTAAATCAAAATGTCCGTACCAGGCATCATGGCGATTCATAAAAAACGTCCTTTTCTGAATGGAAAATTAGGAAAGCCGCAAAATCGTAAAGGAACGAAACGGAAAAACGGAACGAAACGGAAAAACGGAATGAAACTCCGCCGCGTGAGGAGATCTGCCGTGTGGTGGAATTCACCGCATGAGGAAATTCCCCACATCGTCAGCGGAACCGGGAAATTCCGCCTGAAGATAGTATTCGGAAGTCCCCGTCACGGTCTGTGTCTCCGAATGGAAACGCTCGATGAGGTACTGCGTTTGCCGATCCGCAAGACTTTGCACGAAACGCTCGCGCATTTCCCGCTCCAGCTCCGCGAGGTAAAGTTCCCGCCGATGCTTTTCTTCTTTCGGGACGGCCGGTCCCATTTTTTCGGCCGGAGTTCCGGGACGCGCGGAGAACGGGAAAATGTGGATCTTCGAGAATCCGATATGCCGGACGACCTCGCACGTTTCGAGAAATTCCTTCTCGGTCTCTCCCGGGAAACCCACGATGATGTCGGTCGTGAGAGCCGGCTGGTCGAGGATCTTTTTGGCGGATTCGCACCGTTCAACGTATTGTTCGACCGTTCCCGGCCGATTCATCCTGCGGTGGACCGTTGGGGAGCCGCTCTGCATGGAAAGGTGAAGGTGCGGGCAGATCCGTTTCCGGTGGGCCGCCATGATCTGAAGGAGATCGTCTCCCGCTTCGTGTGCTTCCAGACTGGAGAGGCGCAGACGAAAATCGTGAGCTCCCGGCCCATCCGCATCCATTTCCGCCAGCCGTCCCATCAGCTGCGTCAAATTCGTTTCCCGCGGACGTTCCCGGTCTTCCTTAAGCCACCGGCTCTGCATTCTGCTTCGGGGATTCAGACCATAGTATCCGAGATGGATCCCGGTGAGGATGATCTCGCGGTATCCGCGGCGCAGGAGAGAGTGGACTTCTGAAACAACTTCTTCCTCCGGGACGCTCGACAGCTCGTTTCGCAGATGCGGGATGAGACAGTACGTGCAGAACTGCCGGCATCCGTCCTGGATCTTGACGTAGGCGCGGTGCCGTTCGCCGAACTGACGGAGACCTTCCCCAAGCGACTGAACGCAGAGTTCTTCCGGGATCCCCATGGTTTCGAGGACTGCCGCGACGCGGTTTCCGCCGTGTGCTTTGCCCGTGACGGCATGAGTTACTCCCGGGATCTCAAGGTACTGCTGAACGTCCTTTTCTGCCGAGCAGCCGAAGACGAGAACATTCCGCGGCGCAGAGCGTTTGACGGTCTGACGGATCAGTTTGCGGGATTTCGCTTCCGATTCCTGCGTCACGGCACAGGAATTCACCAAAAGCCAGTCGAGGATGGCCGTTTCGCTGTTTTCTTTGATCGGGCCGCTTTTTTCCAGACAGACGAACCCCGCGCGGCAGAGCGTCTGGCGGATCTGCTCGCTTTCGTATTGATTGACCTTGCACCCAAGTGTGAAGATCTGAAAAGTCGGATTCATGAAAAGGACTCCTTTTTTTAATTTCCCGCATCCAGTCCGGATCCCTGGGGCGTTTCAGACCGGGTGAGTGCTTCCAGGATCTTTCGCCGTGCATTGGCGAGTTTTTCCGGATCGCGCGTAAAATCGGTCGGCGTCGTGAAGACCTCACCGCAGAGTTTCCTGGCCGTTTCCGGATCTTTTTCCCGAAGGAGCCAGAGAAGCTCGTAGTCTTCGTAAGCGTCACGGAGATTCGCCATTCGGAGGCTTCCGATGGCCGTTCCGTCTACGTTCGGATAGAGAAGACGTCCGTCTCCGTAGATCCATGTTCCGCCATGGCACCAGTCGACCGGCCAGTCGAAAAAGAGCGTTTCGTTCGGGTCTATCGGCTTGTTCTGCGGGTGGCTCCAGATGTTCATTCCCCAGTAAAGCAGACCGTCGTATTTTTGCTCGAATGCCTGCCAGCCGAGGATCCGGCACTCGATCAGCGGGAAGCGGAACATGATGTTCGCGTACGGTTCTCTTGGACCGCAGCAGATGTAGGACCAGACTTTCTGACCATTTCTGCGGCACTCCTCCGCCTCCTCAAAATCGTAGACCGACGTGAGCGGGCAGGTCCAGTCCACGTTAAGTTTTTTCAGCAGCTCGGTATCCGCTCCAATGTACGCGGTCGTGAAGGTGGAGATCTCCGGAAAATTTTCCTTCACCATGCCGAAGAAATCCGTCATGATCGGATGGTATTCTTCGCCGCGTTCGTCGAAAGTGTAGATGTACGCGCGGTCCGTGAGTCCCAGCCGGCGCAGTTCCTGTACGTACGGACGGAGCTGGTTCAGAAACTTCTCGCGCATCTCCGGCGTGTAGAAAGACGGATCCGAATTACAGACCCACGCACGTTCCCCGCGTTCCGACACCATGTTCAGAATGTTGAACGGACCGAGTCCGCGCTCTTTCCATTCCTGGAGAAGCTCAAGCGACGGCATTTCCGTGCGGGAAATGTCTCCCTCCGGAGCCAGACGGTGCCGGATCATGAAGTCGCCATATGCCCGGCGGATCTTCTGCAGATCGCACTCTTTGCCGTAAACTTTCTGCAGGAAACCGTCCATCAGCGCAAACGCACTGCCGAGATGGTTTTCGATCGGGAGCACGACGGGCCAGACGGTGACTTCCAGCGGGATCTCGACGGCGTTCATGCCTTCCGCGAGAGGTCTCCACGTCATGGTCCCGCGATATGTACCGGCCGGGGTATCCTGCCGGGTACTGACCGTCACCCAGAAAGAGACTCTCTGATTTTCCGGAACGAAACCGGTCTTTCGCGCAAGCAGAGGATCCGGGAACCAGAGCGGGAGACCGCTTTTCTCTGCGGAGTGTTCCGAGATCTTCGGCGTTTTGATGTACCCGACCTGCTGCCATTCGCACGAATCTGCGGGGAGCTTCACGCCGGGATCTTCCACACAGACCAGCTCGCTGAACGTGATTTCGACCGCAGGGATCTCTTTCCCGGAGATCGCGGTGAGCTGGAAACTCTCGGATTCCCCGCGTCCCAGATCGAGTTTTGCCTGAAGGACCTCCGGCAGTTTCTGTCCGTATTCGGGAAGAGCTTCCAGATAGACGCGGCGCATGGAATTTTCGATCTGAAGAAGCGGACCGCCGGTCTCATTGCCGATCTGTCTTCCGGTCGTGCTGCACTGGAAGAGTTTTTCCATCACGAGTTTTCCGTCATGCCAGGCGCGCAGCCGGAACGTTTTGGCACCGCCGGTTTCTGTCGGACGTCCAACAGCCTGAAAGTACAGCGTACCGTCCGTGCCGCAGACGGTCGGAACGGGGAGCGCCTTTTGCGGATCGCCGTCGATCAGCTCTTCAAATGCGCAGCGAAAATCGTCCTTCAGGAACCTGGAATGCCACAGAAAACGTCCAGATGCCAGAATACTTCCATCCCCGGAAAGTCCCCCGACAATACGGATCGTTTCCAGTTCCATCGTGTGCTTTTTCAGGAAGAGATCGTCGAATTCCACATCTCCGGAAAAGTCGCGGAACAGAACGAAAAATTCGATCCTTTTGATCGGCTTTTCAGGCCAGATGACGGCCCGGTTTTTCTGCCATTCATCGCCGGAAAGGGCAAATCGGACCTTTTGGCCCCAGAGTGGAGAATCGTCTTCGTAGAAAATATCCAGGTATATATCGAAATCCTGCCGCTTTGCGCCATGGACCGGTCCTGCCGTTCCGTGAACGAGGGCACTGCCGCCGAAAACGAGAGGTTCCATGTACGGCGTGTCGAAGTGAATGTACTGTACTATGCCGCGGGTCCCTTCTTTTCCATGACTCTGGATCCTCAGCGTCCGGTTCCCGTCGGCATGGGTGACGGCGCGGACTTCACCGGTTTCCTGAGCACCGAGAATGCGCCAGGGGGAATCCGCTTTGCCCAATGTATCCAGCGTACCGTCGCGCAAAAGATCTTCTGCCTGGACCGATGGGAGCATCCACAGAAACAGGGCGGCAAAAAGTCCTGAAAGGAAAGACGGAAAATAAAATGCGGAACGGATCTTTGGGATCATGGCATTACTCCTGGGGCTTTATGGAAAACCAATGGCAGGAAATTCAATTTCTCTTTTAAATATAGCAGAATCCCGTGAAAAAACAAGGAGAGGAAATCAAGAAAAAGAAAATTCTTTGGGTGTGGAAGTGGGTAAAATGAGGAAATTTTAAGAGTTTTGCGGGTTTGCTTGGCTGGGGGTTCTGTTTTTTTGAAAAATTTTCAAATTTCCCATTGACAAAAAGAAAAAATGGTACATACTGTAAACTGTTAAGGTTTCGTTATGTTGTGCTATTGGGGAGCAAAAAGAGGTTTTCCATGAAACGAATTTCCCGCAGGATCCTGAAACAGTTGATCGCGTCCGCTTTTGCCGCCGGATGTCTTAGTCCCGTTCTGCTTTTTGCGGATACGCTGACCTGGGACGGCTCGGATTCCACGTGGGGCTCTGCCTCAAATTGGCTCGTGAACGGCTCACCATCTTCCCGCGCTCCGGCTTCCGGCGATACGGTGAATATCGATTCCGGGACAGTCACGTCCGGTACTGTGAACATTAGCGGGATGACCATCAATCACTCCGGCGGAACGCGCATCGTGACGGGGAATGACTACACGCTGGGAGGCGGAATGGTCGTGAATCAGACCGGCGGTACGCTGCAATTTACCGGCTCGGGTGATCCGTGGCTCAATATCGGCGAGACGGTGGGACAATCAGTCACCTACTCGATCAGCGGAGGCGAGATCGTCGGAAGCCAGTGGCTCTGTGTCGGACGCCGCGGTGAAGGACACATGACGATCGCCAACGCGGACATCACTACGAAACAGCTCGTCGTCGGGTACTTCATGCGCATGAGCGGGGATTCCACACTGACGATCGACAGCGGATCCCTCACGACGACCGCGACCAGCCACATCGGCGGATTCTCGGGCGGCGGAAATCTCTCTTCCGGAACCTCCACGGTGACGATCTCCGGCGGGACCCTCACGAATAACGCATCCCTCAATATCGGGCATTTTGCGTATGGGAATGATGTTTCCGGAATGACGCAGAAATCCGTCCTGAACCAGACCGGAGGGACCTGGAACGCGAATGAAACCGTTTATCTCGGAAAAGGAAGCAGCACCCGCGAAGTCAATGAGAATATCGCGGAAGTGAACCTTTCCGGAGGGACCGCGAATTTCAAAAAAACGGTCATCTTCGGAGATGCCGTCGGCGCGAAAGCGGACATGACGGTCTCCGGCACTGCAATCGTCACGTTTGAAAACGAGCTTTATCTCGGTCAGCAGGACAAAACGAACGCCAGCCTCAACCTCACAGGCGGAACTTCCACGTTCAACAATTTCGTCAACGTGGGAACTGCCGCAGGCGGAAACGGTACGCTGGCACTCTCCGGCGGAACGAATACTTTCGGTCAGCGCGTCAATCTTGGAACTGCCTCGGGCGGAAACGGCACGCTGACGCTCTCCGGCGGAACGAATACGTTCAACAATGAGATCTTCGTCGGATGGACTGCCGGGGCGGTCGGCACGATGAACATCAACGGCGGGACGAACGCCTTCAACAACAAGATCCACGTCGGAGGCTGGAAAAACGACAATACCGGCGGGACCGGCTATCTCAACATCTCGGCCGACACGACCTTCACGAAAGAAGTCTGCCTCGGTTCCGGCGGGACCGGCGTCATGAACGTGACGGGCGGAAACGTTGATTTCAATCTCAACGGGCAATGTTTCTACATCGGGACCCGTACGAACGGAACGCTGAATATCAGCGGAGACGCCAACATCAGCTTCAATTCCGGAAATGACGTTCACGTCGGCGAAAACAACGGGACGGGCATCGTGAACCAGACCGGCGGCACGTTCACCAGCACCCGATGGATCAACATCGGCGAGCGCGGAACCGGCACGTGGAATATCTCCGGCGGTCAGCTCAATACGCAAAGTTACTTTGGTGTCGGACGCCGCGGAAAAGGGATCCTGAACATCTCCGGAACGGCAGACGTCAACAGTACCAAAGTTTTCGTCGGAACCTTCCCGGAAGCTGCAGGCGGTTCGGAACTGAACGTCTCCGGAGGAACGCTGGACGGAACGCATCTTTACGTCGGCGGAAACCCGGAATACGATAATGAAAACGGCGCGCTGACCACGAGATCCAGCTCGATGACCGTCACCGGCGGTACGGTGAACTTTACCGAAGAATCCGGAGTCGGCCACACCGGCAAAAACGGCAAGGGCGGGATCGGGATCCTGAACATCGCGGGCGGTACGACCACATTCGAGAAAAATTTCTTCGTCGGCAAAGGGGATCGCGGCGTCGGTACGCTGAATGTTTCTGACGGAACTCTTCACGTTAAGAACGAAAGTTTTTTTGGCGATCAAGGTAAGGCCGTCATCAACGTGACCGGCGGAACGCTCACCCTCGACAAAACCACATGGCTCGGACAGGGCGATGCAGACGCCGCCGCTGAAATGTACATCACGGGCGGGACGGTCAACGGTCCGTCCGGAGCGGATCTCCGAATCGGCGCCAATAATTCCCAGGCCAGACTCGTCGTAGACGGCGGAACGCTCAATAACCGCTACAATCTGGTCATCGATGCCAATTCGAGCGTCCACGAAGACGGTACGATCGGCTCCATCATCGAGCTGCACTCCGGAATGATCAAGACTCCATGGTTCTCGCTCGGACAGAACGCTCACGGGGATGCTCCGCGCAATACGTTCATCATGACGGGCGGCCGGCTGGAAGTCGCCAATGACCTGCGTCTCGGCTTTGGGTACTATTCAGACATCAATATCTCCGGCGGTGAGATCATCGTGAACGGAACAGCTCGCCTGGCTCACAACTGGGCAGGAACTGCGACTGAGGCCGGTGCTGTGCTGAACATTACCGGTTCCGACACCGTGTGGAACGTCAACGATCTTGAGTGGGAAAGTTCCGGAAAAGTCAACTTCACTTCCGAACGCCTCGAAATGAACGCCGACGGCACGGCCTCCTCGCCGGTCTCGAACATTCAGGCGCGCGGAAACGTAACAGTAGACAGTCAGATCCATGTTGATACGACCGATTTTTACTACGACGGCGCGGCATTCATGAGCGCACTGCCGACGGCGGACCTTTTCACTGCCGCAGGCACGCTGAACTGGAACCCCGCTTCCCTCACGTCCGACGGCGCATGGAATGTCGAACAGGACGGAAACACGATCCGTCTCGTTCTGGATGAAAGCCGGCTCGGGATGACTGCAATGATTTCCGAAACCGCGATCGGAACAGGCGGCCTCGGCGAATCCGGCTGGGTCCTCCTCTCGGGAACTCCGGAAGAGGAAATGGACCTGACCATGATGCTTTCAGGGGAAGGTGACGTCGACGAACTCGTCCTCTGGCTGACCGACCAGATGGCAGACGCGAACAGCGGGATCGGCGTCACGGCTGGGGCTGCTTCCGTGACCTTTACCGACATTCCGCTGAACACCGACGGGCTGGCGTACATGAACTACGACCTCACGGCGTTCAACCTCGCGGCGGGTTCCACATTCGCGTTTGCTAATGGTGTGCCGGAACCGGGGACCTGGCTCCTGCTCGTGACGGGGATGGGACTGCTTCTCTGGAGGAGGAAGCGTTCCTAAAGTATATAGACTTCTTTTGGGGATTTCATTGGAAGGAATATTTTATGAAAAAGAAAGCGTTTACACTGGTTGAGCTGCTGGTCGTCATCGCGATCATCGGAATGCTCGTAGGTCTGCTTCTTCCGGCAGTCCAGCAGGCTCGTGAAGCCGCCCGCCAGATGCAG
Source organism: Thermoguttaceae bacterium (assembly GCA_017939795.1). GTDB lineage: Bacteria > Planctomycetota > Planctomycetia > Pirellulales > Thermoguttaceae > RGIG3701. Next base: position 8,244 of record JAGBAA010000088.1, on the reverse strand, counting down.
TGCAGCAACAATTTGAAGCAACTTGGTCTGGCATCGCTGAACTACGAATCCCAGGTCAAGTCTTTCCCGTCTGCCGGCTGGATGGGCGGCTGGGCTGGGGACGCAGACCGCGGATTTGGAAAGCATCAGCCCGGCGGATGGACGTTCTCCCTTCTGCCGTTCCTGGAACAGAACGCGCTTTTCCAGTCCACCTCGAACAACAATCGCTCGACTCCCGCAAAAGCGGAGATCACGCGGGCAAATCAGACTCCCCTTTCCGTCTTCAACTGTCCGTCCCGTAGAACGCCTAAGCTCTATGAGGCCACCAATTCGCCAACGAAGAACTGCAACAGCGCAACAGAATTGGCAAAAGGAGACTATGCCTCCAACTTTGGCGAGACGGATGCCGTCAACACGTCAGGATGTCCCGGATCTTATGCGGATGCGGACAGCAATAAAGGTTTCACGATTCAGAACTACAACGGAGTCATGCTTTCCACTTCGGAGATCACGCTCGGTGAGATCCGCGACGGAACCTCCAACACCTACTTGGTCGGAGAAAAGTTCAGAAGGCCGGAGGTGTACGAAACTTCCTGCTGCTGCGATGACAGCGGTGTATTCTGCGGCGCTGACCCGGACAACAGCCGCGGAACGAAACTTGCCCCCATGCAGGATCGGAACGGATACAATGCCCGCCAGCAGTTCGGAAGCCCTCATGCCGGAGCGTTGGGATTCGTCTTTTGCGATGGTTCCGTACAGCGCATTTCCTACAGTATCGACCTGGAAGCGCATCAGCATCTCGGAAACCGAGCGGACGGCGAGGTCGTTTCGTACCAGTAGTATCGCCTGATATTTGGAGACCTCCTTATATTTAGGGAGGTTTTTTTTCGTTGGAAGTTTCCAAATTTCCTAATTTGCATGATCCCATTTTTTTGATAGGAATTTTGCCATGAAGTCCCCCTATACACGCCGTCATTTTTTGAAATCATCTGTTTCTGCTCTTTCGCTGGCACCGGTTTTGAGTGTCCCGGCATTCCTTCCCTGTGCGCGAGGCGAAAACGCGCCGTCGAACCGCATTCGCATCGGGTGCGTCGGCGTAGGAGGCATGGGCTACTGGGATGCCCACGGACACGCCCGGTATGGTGAGCTGGCGGCTGTGTGCGACGTCGATCAAAGACATCTTAACAGAACAGCGGATAAATTCAGTATCGCCTCGGAAAACCGTTACGGAGACTACCGCAGGATCCTGGACCGGAACGACATCGACGTGGTGGCCTGCGCGACGCCGGATCACTGGCACGTGAAGATCGCGGTGGAAGCCCTGATGGCAGGAAAGCACGTTTTCTGTCAGAAACCGCTGACGCTTACTGTCGAGGAAGGAGCCGTCATTCGCCGTGCGTACGAGAAATACCAGAAAGTCTTCCAGGTCGGCACTCAGCAGCGTTCGTTCATTGACCTCTTTGTCCGGGCGGTGAATTTTTGCCGAAAGGGACTTTTGGGAGATATTCGAAAAGTCATCGTCGGACTGCCTGATGAGCCAAAACCGAACAAACACTACGAACCGTTTTCTCCGGCTCCGGTTCCGGCGGAACTTGACTGGGATCAGTGGCTCGGTCAGGCTCCGTGGACGGAGTACATTCCGCAGCGCTGCCATCGGATGTACCGCTACTGGTTCGAATATGCAAGCGGCATCATTGCCGACTGGGGGGCGCACCATATCGACATCGCACTCTGGGCACTTGACATGGACAAGAAAGGCGTGGGGCCGATCTCCATCGACGGACGTGATTCCCGTGCCCTCTGCGGATACGATGAAAAAGGAATGCCGGATACGGACCGGATGTACAATACGCCGAATGAATTCGATTTTACCTGCCGTTTCGAAAATGGTCTGGAGATGCACATCACCACCCGTGCGGACAACGGGATCCTTTTCGAAGGAACGAAAGGCCGCATTTTTGTAGACCGCGGACGGATCACGGGAAAACCGATCGAAGAGAAATGGGACGACGGTCAGTTTACCGATGAGGACAAAACCGCGCTTTACGGTGTTGCCCCGATGAACGACCACAAAGCCTACCTTTACCGCAGTATTCGGGAAGGTGTACCGTGCATTTCCGACCCGGTCAGTCACGTGCAGGCGATGAACATTGCGCACCTTTGCGGGATCGCCGCGCGCCTGAAGCGTGAGATCCGCTGGGATCCGGTCAACGAATGCATCGTGGACGATCCGCTGGCCCAGTCCTTCCTGTCTCGCAAACAGCGTAAGGGATTTGAGATCCCGCAGATCTGATCTTCCCAGTCGTCAGCAGCCCGTTTTGCCTTCCGGAAACTTCCCCCGGAAGGCATTTTCTGCACTTAAAGCAGCTTCAGTCCTGCGGCACCGCATAGGATGAGGAAGATGCAGAAGAGTTTTGCGGCAGACGGCGGCGCACCGAAAAAGCAGATCTCCAGCACTGCCGTTCCGACGATCCCGAGTCCCGTCCAGATCGCATAAGCAGTGGCGACGGGGATCTTCCGGATCGCCAGAGAGAGAAAAAAGACGCCCAGACACATGATGAAAAGCGACGCGGCCGCGTGACCGAACCGGCTGAAACCGTCTGAAAGTTTCATCTCCAGCACAAATCCGATCTCTGCACACGCCGCCAAAAGAAGAAAGATCCAGCTCATAAACGTTCCTTTTCGCACTGGATTTTTCGGGGCCGTCCCCGGATGCACACTCCATTCAGGGCCGTCCCTGAACTTGAAACGTTCCAGACACGCAAAAGAACGCATCTTTGGAGATCTTATTTTAGCTTTTTTCTGTTTTTTGTCAAGTGAATCTGCTGAAATTGAAGAAATTTTCCGGGCCGAGCAGAAACTTGTTCTCCACCGCCGTCAGGCACTCCATAAAAAAGTGCCTCTTCGGAGGATCAACGCTCCCAAAAGGCACTTTCAATGTCCCGCCGTTCCGAGAGATCAGCAGATCAATGGATCCGTAAACTGCGGAACAGTTCTGCGTCTATTTTTCCTCATTCTTTTGCTGACGCACGACCTGAAGGCTGACTCCCGCTTTCTGGTAATTCGCGTCGCAGGCGAAGAATTCAAAATGTTCCCCTTCCGGAGCAGCCTTACCGGCAATATCCCAGAAACGGAAGGTTTTTTCCCGGATCGGTTTTTCTGCGTCCGCGTCCATTTCAGGAGTCCAGATCCAAACTCGCGGATCGTCCGCAACACAGCCGATGAACTGGATCCCATCCTCCGCCTTAACGGTCAGGATCCCGGTCTGGTGGTCCATCTCGATGTGTACTTTTTCTCCGTTTCTCTCGGTCGGCGCACTGTCCTGCAAGTAGGGATTCCAATTCAGCTGCGGTGCGTTTTTCGGTCCCCACAGCGCGATCTCATCGTCGCGGAACGTGTACCATTCCGGATTGTATGCGTGCGGTGCTTCCCGCATCAGGAACGCACGATTGAACCGGTCGTGTCCGCGAAGCATGATGTCCTGCACGTCATTGGAGTGCGGCAGGTCAAACGTATGGCCGATCTCATGAAGAGCGGCTCCCATCGTCGTGGAGGCAGCACCCCAGAAGCAGCTTCTTCCGACGGAATCGTCCTGAAAATGTGCCCGGTCGATCGGCGTCGAGTCCTGAAATGCGGCCGTGACGTCATTCAGAGAATCCGGCCACGTGAAGATATTCGCGCTTCCGAACATCGCCAGCCCCGCGCTGCCGCCGAGTGCCGTATGTCCGGGGATGATGTTTTTCCCTGGAACGAAACGGGAATACGCCGGGATCACGAGATTGCGCGCCTGCGTCATGGGGTACGTTTCGCGGAGTTCTTCATAGACCGTGACGTACCACTGACCGTCGCCGTGCTCTTCCTGGATCCGATAGTATTCTTCGGCCGTGAGCTTTCCCTTGACGACGTGAACGATGACGTCGCCGTTTTCGTCCAGCTCCAGATTAAACGTCTTCCGTCCGTATCCGGCATCGTTCATGCGTTCGGCCGTGAAGGTCTGCATCAGTTTGGCGGCGGTGTCGAGTTTCCCGCGGAAATTCTGCGGATCATCTTTTTTCTGCGACTGGAATTCCGTGTTCCCGGTAGAGTCCGTCATGTAGATCATGCGCACGACGAGCGGATTTTCATTTTTCCGGTAGGTGATCTTCAGCGTTTTTTCTTCCGGACCGCTTTTCAGCACGAGCGTGTTTTCTCCCGGAACGAGTTCTGCCAGGACTTTGAATCTCCCGCCGAATGCAGAGCCGTTCAGGATCCGTGTACTTTTTTGCGAGGACGTATTTTCGCACTGGATCTCCGTCAGCGACGCATCTTCTGTGGTGCCGTAGATCAGCGCGACCGGATAGTCAATGACGGTTCCGTCGGAATAGTTCGTTACTTCCAACGCAAATACTGAAGCCTGTACTGCCAGACAGAGCAGTGCAAAAAGAAAAATGAAATGGGATTTCATGGGGCATCCTCGCACAATTTTATAAAAAGTCTGAAAATAAAAAAACGGCTGGATCAGCGAATACCGTCCGCTTTCGTCCAGCCGCAGGATCTTGCATTATTTTTCGGCAGCATCACGAGCCAAAACCAGCATTTCAAGGATTTTTGCCGGAATTTCCGTCACGATTTCCACGCCGTCAGCAAGCGGAGCGACCTGAAGCGAGACTTCCGCCTCACCCACTTTGGCGAGTTTTTCCTTAAGTTCCGCCGGGATCTTTCCGCAGGCACTGGCGACCGTCACGATGTCCTGAGCCGCGATCCGCATGCTGAATACTGGTGCAGCGGCCTTCTGCGTTTCATTCTGGATGCTGTTTTTAAGCGTTTCCAGTGCGTTGGTCCCGATCGCCCAGTAGACCGCATTCGGCGTGAAGATGAGACAGGCGGGGACTTTGCCGTCAAACAGAGCGTTCACTTTTTCCGGAAGCGGTTTTTCCGGAACGAAATTCGCAGAATAGATGTGCATCGCGCCATCTTCCGTGCGTTTCGCATCCAGGACGTTCTTTTCGAAATTTTCGCCTTTTTTCTTCTTCATGTGCTGCGCGACCGTCTGAAATTCTTTTTCCAGTGCGTAGCCGTCCGGCACACATCGGGCAGAGGTGAGCGTCAGGCGGGTCTCGTCTGCATAAACCGCTCCGGCGATCTCCGTTTCCGGATTGAACGCGATGCCGCGGAAAAGGTCGGAATTCTTTTCGAAGAAACCAAAGACGGCTTTGGCTTTTTCTTCATCCAGCCGGGCGAAGAGCTTCTCCTTTACGTTTTCCATGTGCATGGCCCAGAGTTTATCGACGTCTTCTGACGCAAATTCTTTCACGTCCGCGTTCAGCTGGAAGGAAGCCAGAGAGTCTTTCGTGCCGAAATTGGCCAGCGTGGTTTCATTCCCCTGCGCAAGACGGCGAAGCGTCTTCACATGACGGAGCGAATCTTTTCCAGTAAAGCGCTGAACCGATTTCAGGCAATTCGCGTCTGCATCCCAGGAGTAGCTTTGCGTGACCTTGGAGATCGGGCTTTCGTACTGATGCCGTTGAGCCGACTCCGCGAGTTTCTTCAGTTCGGCTTCAAAGACGGACGCCATTTTTTCGCTGAAGCACTTCCCGCGCTTTTCTGCGAGGCATTTTTCCATTTTTTCCATGAATTCTCCAAAGATATGCGCACGGAGTGCCTGCGGGACGACATTCACGAAAAACGAGAGCGCAAAATCATTTCCAGCGGCTTCCGTCTGCAGAGTCTGGATCAGGGATTCCGCAGTCTGGGCATTGGCCTGCTCTTTGAGTGAAGCGGCATCGATCTGCGAAACGAAGCACCAGTCTTTAAACGGATAGAGGAACACGGAGTCGGTCCGGGCGCTTTCTCCGTCACCGACTTTCCAGGAGAGCTTCCATCCCCAGTCACCGAGTTTTTCCTGCGTGACGGATTTCGGAACGAGCGCGAGTGCTTTTTCCATATCGCGGACCGGGATCACTGCGGCCGCAAACGGATGCTTCATTCCTTCCGGATTCGGGAAGAGGAAAAGACCGACCGGCCGGGTCATGTCGATCGCGTCTTTTACGGTCCCCTGAGAAACGAGACTCTGGAGCATGACGGCTCCCATGCTGCCCTGAATGTCTTTGCTTTCGGCCGTCAGGTCAACGAGATCTGCCGCCGCATTCTCAAGACTCTGAACGGAAACCGAAATGACCGGCTGGGGAGCCTGTGCCCAAACGGAACCGACTGCCAATGCCGTTTCCAGCAGGATGGCGAGAAGACCAAAGTTGAATTTTCTTTTCATGAAAATCTGTCCCTTCTTTCTGATGAAGTCAAAATGAAATCCAATAGGTAAACCTTCCCAATGTTCTCCCCAACGGTATGGTCTACTCTTCCTGGAAGATCCACATGAGCGGCACTGAAATGACGCTGGATGTTTCGTTCCAGAATTCGGTAAATGTACTGTCTTTTGAACTGTTTTCCTGCGGTCTGTCTGTTCCTGCCAGCTTATCTTCATGTCCCGGGACGGACCGTATTTCCGTTTGGCTCTCTCCGTTTCGTCCGGCATGCGCTGCCGCATCGGAAGATGCTGCCGGGTACGGAAGACTTTCAAGCTCTCTTTCGTTTTCTCTTAAATCGCCAGTTCTGCTCTGCTCTTCGACCCCGTTTCGGTCTCCGGCTAACGTTCCAAGCTGAAGGATCGGCTGCCCTGAAAGAATGAGGACCGACATTTTTTCAAGACTTTGAAGGGCAATCTCTCTCTCTCCTTCCGGCGACGGCTCTCCTTCCGACGCGGATGGCGCGGCGATGCGAACGATCTCAAGAACCTGCTCCGGAAGGATCGTCTCAAGAGAAGGCGCAGAGAACGGAACTTCGCCAATTTGCGAAAAATGCGGCTGGAATGGTGAAGAGGAAACCGGGTGGTGCGGTGTTTCGGAATGGGGCCGTTTCGCTTCGTTCTGACCAGGAGAAACCGAAGAAGAAACTGGAGTCTGGATCCCGGCAGTACTGGAACTCGACGAGAGAGCCTGCTCCCGCATCAAACCGGAATGCGGATGCAGAAAGGACCAGATCGCGATCCCAAGGCACACGGAGGCACTTACGGCAGTCAGATAGTAGGATGCTGCGGAGATCCACATTTTCGATCTGGTATTTCCAGACATACTTTGAGTTTCTGCCGAAATGCTTCCCTTTTCCTTTGCGGAAACATTGGGAGTCTCCGATCCATGCTCCGGCTCGGGGGCTGCATAGACTGCCTGCATGATCCGGTTAAAAAGTTCCTCGGAAAACGTTTCCTGAAGACGCTCTGCGTCTTTCTGGAGGCGGGATCTCAATTCGTTTTCTCTCATTCCTGACCCACTTTCAATATATTTTCAAGCTCGTTCCGCGCACGAAACAGAAGCGTTTTGATTCCGGCGACCGTTCTGCCCGTGATCTGTGCGATCTCGGACTGCGGTTTTTCTTCAACATAGAAAAGCCACAAAATTTCCGACTGCTCGGCAGACAGATGCGTTCGGATGATCTCCCAAAGATTTTGAGCATCTTCTCGACGTTCCATTTCCTGAAGCGCATCGTCTTCCGTCCCTAATCCCCACTCTTCAAAATCCACATTCTGCGGAAAAGGGTGTTCCGAGACCGATTTCGACCGTTTTCGGAAAAAAAGAGCATTCTGCTGATGCGCGATCGCAAGGAGCCACGTCGAAAAGCTCCAGTCCGAGCAGTAGGTCCCGAGCGATTTCCAGGCTCGAAAAAAAGTTTCCTGCGTCAGATCCTGAGCATCTTCTGCCGAATGGCTGAGGTTGAAGTAGCGCTGGATCCTCGTCTGATGGCGGCGGACCAACTCTCCAAAACTCATGGGATCCCCGCTTCGTGCGGCTTCGACGAGGACTTGATCTGAAGGAAACGGATTCATTTTTCTCCTGCGGCACTAAAAATGTTGGACTCTGCTTTCATTATATTCTCATTTCAGGGAGCAGGTTTCAGAATTTTTTATTTTTTTTCAAATTTTCTCCAGAATGCGGTGAAATTTGCGGAATGCGGATCGCCGCGCAATTACCGGATTGCCCCCAAAATGATCCAGGGAAAAGTGCTCAGAAAAAACGCATGAGAAATGCCGTCAGCAAGAACGCAGTCCGCCGCCGTTCCCGTGTTCAGCGGACCGCGAGTGAGTTTTTTTGCCTTAGTCCAGCCAGCGGATCTCCGGAAATTCACGCACAGGCGCAAAACGGTACTGAACCGCCGGGATCCCGACTGCCAGACCGCCTGCGAGCTGATGGTCTTTCGGAAGCTGAAGCAGTTTTCCAATGGCCGGATTTTCCTGTG
>JAGBAA010000087.1 GCA_017939795.1 Thermoguttaceae bacterium | reverse complement strand
TCTGGCTGCCCGTCATGTCATCAACGCTCGTGAGGGAGGAACATTTTGAAAATCGTTCCTCCCTCAGACTCCCTCTTCAAAAACTTTTTGATGTTTCTGTTTCAGTGTGTTTCTGCGGATCTTCTGTGTTCTCGGCAGTTGAAATTTTCGGCGCAAGCGGTCCCACGCGCGATTTCACCCTTCGGGAGAAATCTGGCTGCCCGTCATGTCATCAACGCTCGTGAGGGAGGAACATTTTGAAAATCGTTCCTCCCTCAGACTCCCTCCTCAAAAACTTTTTGATGTTTTGATGTTTTGATATTTTGATGTTTTTTTGTGTGTTTGGTTTCTTTTCAAAATTTCAGCCATTTCGCCACTTGCTTTTTTTTCGCAGTCGAATATAATGAATACGTTCAGTGCGTTTTTTTATGCTTCAAGTTTTCACGACGAGGTGAAAAATGAGACTTTCCCTTTCCCCATCCCAATGGTCCAAACTTCTTCTTTTTCTTGCCTGCATGGTCCTTCTCCTCACCGGTTTTCCGGTTTCGAGCGAAGCGCAGTCTCATGCCGACAGAGGGGCCGCAAGGCGCCTGATGGCCGAAATGTCAGAAGAGGAAACCGAAAGTGCAGATCCCTCGGAAGGCGACTCCGACTTTCGCTCGTCCAATTTCGAAAACGCCGATTTTGATGCCGGCATGGAGGATCTGGACTACGATTTCGGGAAATCCCGCCCAAAAGAAGAGGACGCTCCGAAAAAGATCCGCAATTCATCCTCCCGTTCATCCAAATCCGGTTCCGCAGCCAAACGGACTTCCCGAATGAATGAAGAGGAAGAGGAGGAGGAATGGAACGAAACGGAAACAGAAGAAGACCAGGACTTAAAATCCGGTTCCAGTTCGAAAAAACGCAGATCAGGAACCAGTTCCCGAACCGGAAGCAGCGAAAAAAAGAAAAAATCTTCTGCCGATACCAAAAAACGTACCGGAAGTTCCCGTTCCGAAAAATCCGGAAGATTTTCCAAAACGAAAGGCAAACGGAACGTCCAGAAAGAGGAAGTACCGGAAGATACCCGGACACCGGAAGAAAAGGAACGTGACCGCATGGCCTACTTCCGGGAAACGGGGATCTGGCGCTGGCCGGAACTGACGGAAACGCAGATCGAAACGGAGATCGAGAAGCAGAAAAAGTACCTTGAAGAGATCAAGGCAAAATTCCCGCGGACGGTCTACTATGAGTCAGAGCATTTCTTCTACCTGACAGATGCTCCCCAGCCGATCGCGATGGAATGCATGAAGTACCTTGAAGCAATGTTTGCCCGACTGTGCGAAATGTTTGAGTTTCCTAAAGGCTCACGAGTATGGACCGGAAAATGCATCGTCTGTGCCTTCGCCTTCCAGCAGGATTTTCTTCGTTTCGAGCAGGAATTTTTCGGCGCGACAGCCAACAAATTTACCGGAGCAAGCGGACTGGCCCATATGTCGAGCGACGGAAACGTTCTGATCTCGCTCTTTTACGGGAACATTTCCACCATGGCGGAACGCTGGCGGTTCATCGGCGTTCTGGTCCACGAATCGACGCACGGATTCATGCACCGATACCGTGCACGGCAAAGCCTCCCGCTCTGGCTGGAAGAAGGGATCGCGGACACCATGCCGGCAGTCATCGTTCCTGCTGATCGACAGGCCGGGCTGAAACAGCGAAGCGGATTGAATCAGATGCGGCAAACCGGCTCGGTCGGGGGACTCATGCAGAGCGCAGGACCACTGGAAGCCTGGCAGTACGGCATCGCCAGCGGACTGGTCCAGTTCATGCTGAAACAGAACCCGCATGGATTCAAGGAATTTCTCGACAGCATCAAAGACGGAAAAGACTGGGTCGAAGCCCTGAAGGAAACGTACCGATGCACGCCGGAAGAACTTCTTTTCCACTTCGGAAGAGCCAACCGTATTCCGCGGCTGACTTTTTAGAATGGCGTCGTTCCCGGATCTCTGGAGTTTCGGCAGAAAAGAAGATTTCTGTCAGACTCCATGGATCCATTTCAAAAATTTTCTGAAAAATTTCCGGAACGATTTGTGGAAATTCCCGAAAAATCCGACAGCCCGATTCCGATTTTAACGAAATTTCCCAAAATTCAAAAAACAGAGATTCCGCTTATTTTTCAACTTAATTAGGCGGGTTTTAAAAATGATGGAAATATTTTCAGAAAATTTGGGGTGGACCTCTTTGACTAATTTTAAATGTCGATTAAAATTAAGTTCATCAGATGGTGCGAAAATTGAAAAAACAGAAACGTTTCGTTCCGTTTTTTATTTGAAGAAGCGATCCGCTGCATTTTTGGGAGGATCTCCCCTTTCAAAAAGCAAATGGCTTCAAAATAGGAAAAACAGCGAGACTGTTTCGGTAAAATAAAACAAAACAAAATAAATGAGAGGAAGACTCCTTCCCCTCATGCATTCATAGAACCATCGCAGGAAGAGCGGTTCAGGACAGCAAAAGGATTTCGTGTGATTCAAATCGCAGAAAACATTCAAAACAAATTTTTGAATTTCCTTCGGGAAAAGCTGGGAATGGAGTCTTTCCAAATGTGGATCGACGGCCAGTTCCAGATTTTCTGCGGGGAAGGTACGGACGTGCTCTACATCACGGCCGGACTTCCTTTTGTGCTGAACTGGTATCGTCAGTTCTTTCTTCCGACTTTCCAGGAAGCTGCCGATCTGCTGATCCCGGATTTCCGCGGAAAAATTCAGATCTGCTCACTGGAAGAAGCCCGTTCCTCTCTCGATTTGAAACAGACTCCGGCTCCGGTCATTTCTGAAGCGTCTGAAATGCCGATCGACTCCGCCGAGCCTGAAGTTTTACGCACTTCCGCAGGTACAGTCTCCGCCCGTCCGAAAAAGAAAAAAACGGGCCCCCGTTCCGCAAAACGGGAACCGCGTACGCAAACGCTCCCGCAAAGTACCTCTGTACTTTCAACTTCCGAAAGACTGAAATTGCGCAAACAGAATTCCTGCGAGATCCTCCGCGATGTCCGTCAAGCCAACCTTCAGGAGGTCCTGGCTTTCCTTACGGGCGAGGAGTCCCATGCAGGATCTCAGGCGGACCTGCATCGAAAAGCAAAAACGGAAGAAAAGACAGGATCGCAGATCTCCAAAGATCCCGTAAAGAAAAACTCTTCCAAAACGACTCAGACGCAGTTGACCTCCCAAGCCGCCCAAACGCAAAAGGCGAAGAGATCTGGGGAGACGGAAAAAGCGGGAACCGCCTTAAATATCGGCAGGACTGAAAAGACGATAAAGTCCAAGAATACTGCGCAGGGCCGTAGAGCAAAACAAACCGTAAAATCAAAGACGCCGGCCGGAACGTCCCGAAAAACTTCGGCGGCGAAACAGGCAGGGAAAAAGTCTGCGGCTTCCAAAAATGCACTTTCGATCTCCACGATGGATGAATTTCTCTCGTGCATGGATGGGCTGTACGCCGACGGTACGATTCCGCGTTTTTCAGGATTTGAGGTACTTTCGGCCTCCGAAGCAGCGGCATTTCATGAAAACGGCTCGGGAGACCATCCCGCAGCTTCAACAGATGCGGATCATTCCGCCCTTTCCGGCACAGCAACCCCCTCTGTACTGAAATGTGCGGACGTTCAACCGACAGACAAAGACAGCAAAACGGAAATTTCGACGGAAACGCTGACTGCGTCGGTCCGTACAGTCCGAGCGGGCAGTTCCCGTCTTCAGACGCTGATGGCAAACGTCATGAAAATTTCGACGGAAGAAGAGGATCGGCCGCAGAATACTCTGCGTCAGGATCATTTTCGGCCGCAGCTTTCGATCGAGAGGACGGATCTGCCGGGAACTGCATTCCGTCAGACGTCAGTGACCCAGCCGCGAAAAATGGATTTTTCCACATTCATCATGGGAGCCTCCAATCGACTGGCCTACACACTGGCACGCGACATCACGCGAACGCCGGGGATCCTTTCTCCGGCACTCATTTCAGGGAAGACCGGAGTGGGAAAATCGCATCTTCTCGAAGCTATTTCACACGCGACCCTGCGCAGCGGTTTCCATGTTGTGTACCGCACAGCAGAGGAATTCGTGAACGATTTTGTCGCCAGTCTTCGTGATCCGGGCAGAAAGAATGATTTCCGCAGCACATACCGGCAGTGCGATGTTCTGCTTCTGGATAATCTGCAGTTTCTGTTGGACAAAAAAGGCTCCCTTGCCGAGCTTCAAAACATTTTCTATCATCGTGTCCGGCAGGGAAAACAGATCGTCTTTGCGGCAGACCGGCCGCTGGAAGAGCTGGAAGGACTTGGGCAGGAGATCTGCTCCAATCTTCGGGGCGGATACCGTGCGGTGCTGAACGAGCCATCCTACGACGTCCTCCTTCAGCTTCTGGATTCCGAGTCGGTCCGGCGCGATCTCCCGCTGGCCGAATCGTCCCGTCAGGCACTTGCCGCCCAGCATACAGGCGGCGACTTCCGTCAGGTTTTCGGGATCCTCAATTCCCTCGAAATGCGTCTCCGCTCCCAACTGGATCTCACGCAGACCGCCTCCCAGACGGATCTGGACCGCAGCGGACTGGTTCAGGAGCTGATGGAAGACCTGGTCAACCATCAGGGGAAACGGGTCTCGCTCGATACGATCAAGCGGTATGTTGCGGCCCGGTTCGAGATCGAGGTCGGTCTTCTTTCTTCCGGACTGCGGACGCGGAAAGTCTCCCAGCCGCGAATGCTTGCAATGTGGCTGGCGCGCAAATTCACGCGTAAACCGCTTTCCGAGATCGGTCAGGCATTCGGGTGCATCAGCCACAGTACGGTCATTTCTGCACAGAAAAAGGTAAACGAATGGCGTCTGCGGGATCTCCAGATCCAGACCGGCGGCGCGCTCCTGAACGTCAATGAGATCCTTCGTCAGCTTGAAGGTCAGCTTCAGCGGACGGTCTGAGGCTGCCTGTTTCTACAGAGTGCCAGGAAATCTTTCATGAAACAGTCGACATCCGGATCCTGAAGTTTTTTAGCTCCAAACCGACAGTTTCCCGACAGTTTCTTTTCGAACTGCGGCCGCAAAAGAAGAACTTTCCATTTTTTCCGGTTTTCCTCTTGAATTCTTTTTCATTTTTCGCTATACTGAAATTCACTGTACTGAAAGAGAGTGGACTTTTAGAAACCGGCAATTAACGGAAACAGATAAAATGGAAATCATGCAGGTTCGCGGGCTGAAAAAGAGTTTCACGAAAGGCCCGCACACGATCCCGGTCCTCAAAGGGATCGATCTGGACGTCAACGAGGGAGAGTATCTTTCCATCATTGGACAGAGCGGCTCCGGGAAGAGTACCCTTCTGCACGTCATGGGACTTTTGACGCACCCGAACGAAGGATCCGTCCTCTATCGCGGAAACCGGATCGACGATCTGCCGGACCTGGCCCGCGACAGACTGCGAAACCACGATATTTCCATGATCTTCCAGTTCTACCATCTTCTGCCGGAACTTGACATCGTGGAAAATGTGCTCACGCCGATGATGATCGCACAGGGGTACTGGAAATTCCGGCTTCATCGGAAAGCACACCGGGAACGGGCGAAAGAACTTCTGGAACGTGTCGGTCTGGGGCACCGTCTGAAGCATAAGCCGAGTGAACTTTCCGGCGGTGAGATGCAGCGGACGGCCATTGCCCGCGCTCTGATCAATCAGCCGAAGATCCTTCTTGCGGACGAACCGACCGGGAATCTGGACCGTTCTACTGAGGGCGGCATCATCGAGCTGCTCCGTGAGCTGAACGAAACGGAGAAACTCACGATCGTGCTGGTCACGCACAATCCTGCGATCGCAGCCGGCGCGGACCGGACCGTCACGCTGACCGACGGGCTTTTTGAGTAAAAAAACGCCAACCTCAGGAAAAAGAATTCAAAACGAAACGAGAACGAAACACAAAGGGAATCATTTTTGAATGGTTCCCTTTTTCTTTTCCAAAACCAGGACGGTCTGCACGTCCTTTCACAAAAAAACGGGATCTTTTGAGAAAGACCCCGTCGTCTTCAATCGAGACTCAATGCGGCAGGTGATTCCGTACTGCACATTTCCCGATCCCGTCCGCTACTCGTACCGAAGCGACTCGACCGGCTGGAGGCGGGAAGCGTGCCAGGCGGGAAAGACGCTCGCCAGAACTGCGATCAGGAGTGCGCCGCCAACGATCCATCCAACGGTCGGGAGGGAAATATCGTATGGGATCTGGTAAAAATAGTAGATGTCCGGCGGAAAGACTTCCCGGCCGAGCATCCAACTCAAAAAGTCCGCGATCTCGTTAATGTTGCAGACGAAGACCAGCCCCATGATCAGACCGAGTCCCGCACCCACGATCCCGAGCGAAAGTCCGTACATGAGGAAGATGCACATGATCCCCCAGGAGGACGCTCCGAGAGCCTTGAGGATCCCGATGTCGCGCGTCTTGTCCGTCACGACCATGTAGAAAATGGCGAGGATCCCGAAACCGCTCACTGCAATGATCATAAAGAGCAGGACGTTCAGGATCGCGATCTCCATATCGACGGCCTGAAGAAGCGGCATTTTGTCATCGCGCCATGTCCGGCAGCTGAAAAGCTGCGGGTCAAAGACCTTCTGCAGTGCCATACAAGCTTCATCCAGATCAACGTCTTTCCGAAGCTGGATCTGGATCTGATTCGCTTTGTTCGGCATCCCGCGAAGTTCCTGAAGGGTGCTCATCGGTACGAAAACGAACTGGCTGTCGTATTCGCTCATCTTGCTTTCGTAGAGGTCCACGCACGTGAAGTGCCCCGTCACGCCTTCCGGCCGAATATTGCAGTCAGGGAAGGTCAGCATGACGTCACGTCCCGGAAGAAGATAGAAATTGTCCCGCCCTTCCGGAGTACGGTACATCGCCATGCCGATGCCGATGATGATTCCCGGATGTGCCTCTTTCAGCGGATCGAAGGTCATTCCGACCGGTGCGCCGAACGGATCAAAGGAATCGTCTGCCGCATTCGGAAAAGCTCCCGTTTCTGCGACTTCCGCCGACACATCCGCATTCTCAGCGTCTGCTGCACTTTCGGTGTTCCCTGCGTTCCCCAGATCCTCCGTGCTTTCCATACCGTCAGCCGCCGCAGATCCCGCAGCAGGTTCCGAATTTCCCGCCACATCAAACGGAGACGGTGTTTTCGTTTGCCCGGAAGTGAATTCTTCCGGCAATGCCGGCGGTTCCGGCGGATCATCCATCGGATGGTCTGTCGGTGCAGAAACCGGTTTCGTCGTGTCGATGACGGCCAGCGGTTCCGCTTCGTCCTGCTCGGCATCCTTCATCGATGGAAGGTCTGCAGATGCCGTATCGCGCGTCTCAACATGAAGTGCCGGGTCCGTGATGATCTCCACACCGGGAAGCGGATCGCCATAGTATTCACGGCGGTGAGTCCAGCCGGCTTTCTTCATGTCAGTCCGTTCCTGGATCTTTCCATTGGGTCCCTTTTGCGATGAAGCCGGCAGAAAACGATTCAAAATGCCGCGGGACTGCGTCATTTTCTGTCCCTCAAACGTATCGTAGCCCCCCTCTCGCAAAGCGAACGAAAGCTGCTCGCGATTTTCCGGATGCTGCAGGAACTGTCCGAAATCCCCGACGCTCCCTTTCGATCTCTCATCCACACCGACGATGCAGACCTGCTCGGTCAGCTGCGCTTCACGTTCGAAACCGTCGGCATCCAGAATGCGTGTTTTGTACGTCAGGACCCCCACCGTCGTACAGATCGGCGTCATGCCGACCACTTTATCGCCGAGAGTATCCCGGATCTTCTGCATCTGCCCCTCCGGATCGTAAAATCCGTCCGACGTCGTGCTCGTGACCATAATGTCGCCCAGAATACCGTGAATGCGCGTCTGCATTTCGTTGGCAAAACCGGACATCACGCTGTTCACGACGATCATCGTCGCCACGCCGAGCATTACGCTGATGATCGAAGCCAGCACAATATAGCGCGTCCGCAGATACCGAAGGCAAAGGAAAATCTTGTACATGATCGAATCAAAAAGTAAAAAAAGGAAAAATTTTCCAACAAAATTCAGTCGAAATATCCGGTTCCGTTCCTGATCTCAGGCCGATTTCAGGATGGGCCGATTTCAGGATGGGCCGATTTCAGGATGGCCGATTTCGGAACAGAGTCCGATTTCATCCCGGTCTTCCGGCACGCTACTCCGATTTCTCTGCCGGAACGAATTCCATCTCAAGCCAGCCGACACGCTGAACTTTTCCGGAACGCATCGCGATCGAGACAGTGTTCAGGCCGTCTTTAGCGGCAGAAAGCGGAACCTGGAATCGCACGGCCCGCGCCATCCCGCCGAATGCTTTGGGATCGGAAAGTTCCTCTGCGCTGAGTGCTTCCGCGCCATTGAGCCGAACCTGAAATTCGGCCTCTTTCAGTCCCTCTCCAGCAAAAAATCCAGCCGAGACCCACAGTTTTCCATCCGTTTCCGGTCTTTTACCGAACTGGATCCGGACATCGTGCGGCTCATGCAGGAATCGGGGGAGCTGACGCTCTTCATCGAGTTCCTTTTTGCCGTAAGCCGCCATGAAATCGCGGTACGTCACGACATGGCGGCGGTGAACGTTGAGGATCTTTTCCGGCTCAAACCCTCTCGCAATGATCTGCTGGAAAACATCCGGCCGGTAGACCAGATTGAAAAGGTAGAGACCGTCTGTACCGTTTCCGAGCATGGCATTCGCCCAGCCTGCGTACATTTCGGGCGTCATGCGGGTCCGTACGGTGCCGCTTCCGCAGCTCACGCCGTCGTCTACGGCCGTAAAGACGGGAAAATCCGGATCGCCGACGGCTTTTTTCCAATCTTCGGCGACGATATTGAAATCGCCGGTCGAAAAGAAACAGGACGCCACGATCTGGTCAATGAGTCCCTCTTTCGCCCACTCCGCAGCCCGCATTCCCAGCGCGTCGGAAGCCTGAGGCGTCGCGGGAACACGGACAGAAATGAGGATCCGGTGTCCGCGCTCTTTCGCCTTCCGATCTGCATGATTTCGAACTTCCCGAACGAATTCGGTCAGGCAGTGTGCTTCCTCAGTTTCCTTCCCCGGAGTCAGATGGAGACAGAACCGCATCCAGTCCATCTCGAATCCATCCATATCGTAGCGGTCCAGAAGCTCTTTTGCGCACGCCATGTGGAAATCGCGGACTTCCTGTTTCGCGTAGTTAAACGCATAGTCCGTCCACGTATTCGATCGACTGTACGGGACACGCCAGAGTTCCGGATGCTCGCGCCAGTAGTTGAAATTCCGGAAGTAGTTTTTCCGAAGTACGAAATGCACATCATTCATGCGCATCGAGATCCACGGCGAGATCCCCGCCTCGCGGCAGCGTGCCGTCCAGACGGCGTAGGGATCGATCCCCATCTCGTATAGCTTCCGGCAATTGGACGTCCAGCGGATACCTGCTTCTCCAGGTCCAAGATCCACAGGCGAACCGTCTGCCATACCTTCCCAGACCGCTTCATGAACGGCAGATCGATAGCTCGTTCTCTGTCCCTGCGGGCACATGAAAAAGTGGGTCACGTACGTACCGCGCATCTGATCGATGTACGCCTGAAGAGCCTCAAGCGTCATGAGATCGGCCGTCTGCTTGAAATAGTGGTCGTTGTCTTCGTTGATGATGAGGATCGGCCGGCTGTCTGCGTCAGCTGAAACGTTTACGTCAGCCGAAACATTTGTGTCGGCAGTCCGTTCAGGACCGGCGGCATTTTTATGCTCAGCCAAAACGGAAACACTCCCAAAAACGACAGCCAGACCAGCCAGAATGAGTCCGCAAAACAGGATGCGAGCCTCAAAATAAAATTTGGAATGGACGTCCTTCATCTTTCCCGATCCCCGTTTTCGTGTTTTTCTTTCCCGATGCAGCGAAACTGCGTTCCGCATACATTTCAGCATTCATTTCACGGATCCTGCCGATCTCATTTTGCCGCCATATTGACGGACGGATAGCCGGCATACTCCGGCATGGTCCAGAGATGCGGATTGTCCGCGGAGAGCTGGTTCAGCTTCGGAGTTCCGTACTGAATGGAAAACTGCATTCCCTCCCCGTTCGCTTCTTTGGGACAGTTGACCGCAACCCCTTTCGGGATCATGAGTCCCGTCGCCGCATCCTTCTGGTACGCCGTCACGCGGGCTTCTGCGACCAGGGACTGAAACTGATCGTAGATCCGCACGGCCGCCGGCATTCCATACTCGCGGTTTACGACGATGCACCGTGTCCGAGAGATCCCGTCTGCAGAACGTTCCGTCACGCGGAGTTCCAGATGCCTCTGATCCTCGGAAGGCAGCGGACCTTCATAGGACGCTGACGGATCCAGCGCACCAAACCCCATCGCTTCGATGATCCATGCCGGATTGAAGGAAAGATCCAGTTTTTCCTGACACTGCGGATAGTCTGCGTTGGCGCAGAAGTACATTGCCTTGGGTTCCGCCTTGCCGATCCACATCCACATGACGTGTGCATTGCGTCCGACATCCAGTTCCCGGCCGGAAACCGCATGCGTACCGATCAGGCGGAAATAGCCCGGGCGTTTGAAGGCGATCTCGCCTTTCAGATTGAAGATCCCCTTTCCGTTCAGCGTGGCGTCCTGGGTCACGAAACTATCGACCCGCATGACGTTCCGATTCACGATCGACACGACCTCAAAGGCACTTGCCGAGCCTGGGATCGCCCATTCAGAGACCGGTACCGGTTTGGGTGAACGGCGGAACGGATTCCCCGAACGGCATCCTGTGGAAAAAGCCAAAACCGCACCAACAGCCAAAACTGCCGCGATCGGCAGAAGTGCCGGGATCGTTCGTGCTGGGGTCAATCGAAATATTTTCATGGGTCAAAATCGGGTCAGGTTTTCATTTACGTCCAAATCCGCAAAAAACGGTCTGCGGAAGTTCCTGTTCGGAAAGTTACTGTTCCGGCAGTTCCTTTTCCGGATGTGCTTTTATTCGGGCAGGTCCAGTTCGGAAAGATCAAGTTCCGGGATCTCGATGTCGTCAGGATCCTGAAACGCAAGCTCCTCGTCGGCATCTCCGGCCCCATCCAGCCTCTTCGGACCATCCGGAGCATTCCCGGTCAGGATCTCCGTCAGCTCCGCCTGGATCTCCGCCTGGCGTTCAGCATTCGGCGTGACGGCCGGGATCTGATAGTATTCGTCACGAAACGGCGAGTAAAGACGCAGCTGATTCGGCGTATTTTCATCAAACTGGTCCTCGATCCGCATGATACGCCGACGAACGAGCAAAAGCGAAAGAACGTACAGTTTGTCGGGAGCCTCACACTGAATGCGCAGCTGGTCGAACATCGCAAGCAAAACATCATTTACGGCAGTTCGCGACCGTTTGGGACCGCTTTGAGGAACCGGCATCCGCGAGATCCACATTGCGTGAAATTTTTCCGGCTTCTGCTCTTTCCATGCTTCCAGCGAGTACTCTTTCTTCACAAAATTTCCGTTGACCTCAAAAAGAACCGCCGCAAATTCCTCTCCCGGACGAAACGGCCGGTGCGTGATGCAGCATTCTCCGGTACCGGAATTCTGAATACTGTAGTCTTCCATAAAATCCTCTCCTCACACAGCATACCCGATTTCCCCGGAAACCGCAAGAGAGATTCCGGGATTTCCGGCAAAAAAGGAGCAAATTCCGCATTCTCGAAAAGAAAATCAAAACATCAAAATATCAAAAAGTTTTTGAAGAGGGAGTCTGAGGGAGAAACGATTTCCAAAATGTTCCTCCCTCACGAGCGTCCATGACATGACGGGCAGCCGGCTCTCTCCCGAAGGGTGAAGTCGTGCGTGGGACCGCTTTCGCCGAAGATCTCCCCGCTGAATTTACAGAATATCCGCAGAAACATACTGAAGAGAAGATCCGATCCGGATCCCAGGGATACGAGGAGCCCAAAAGGTCCCAGGGAAAAATAAAAATCGCGATTTTATGAAAAAAGCGGGCACAAATTGCAAAACTGCTCTTTCGGATTTTTAAAAAAGACGCTATACTGCGTCTGGATATTTCCCCAAATGCTGACCGAATCGAAACATTTCGGAAGATCCGCAGCAGATCAGTCCGCGAAAATTCCCGTTGCGTGACGGGAGACTCCATGCTGATCTTCAGAAATTTCAAAATCATCCATCAAGATCCATTTTTGACCTTGCGGTAAAAGATGAACAGAACGTTTTTCATCCTCAGTCTGACGGGCTTCGCCATTCTGCTGAGTCAGGGCGGCTGCCGTTCGACCGGCGAAAAAAATCAGACCGGCTGGTCGATACCGACAGTGAAACTGACGCCATTTACCAAAAACGACAAAGTGACTCCGCCGGCAGAGAAAGCAGACCCCAACACCACGGCAGCACTCGCAAAAGACCGACTCAACGGACACAATCCAACGGTTCTTGTCCGTCAGGGGGAAGATCTGTCTCTGACGCCAGACCCGGAAGAGATCGCGCAGCTCAGCCGTCTGGAAGGAAGTCAGGTCCCGCAGTGGGCTGCGGAATCCACACTTGCACCGGCTCCGGAAGCGACTGCGTCCCTGCCGTCTCTGCGAATCGCGAAAAACGTCACGCCTTCCGCGATGGAACAGGCGAACCAAACGTCTTCACCTGCAGAAGAGGCCGTCCCAAACAGTCTTCCCGGAACTCCCGCAGCCGCCGGCACGGCACCGGAAAACGCGATTGCCTCCACCACCGCGCAGCTTCCCAATTCCATGCCGAATACGGTCCCTGCACCGGAAGCACTTTCCGCTCCGGGACAGACTCCGCAGCTTCCCACTCCCGGCGCAGCCTCTTCCCAGGCACTTGCTTCAACGGACGCCCCCAACGGTATGGGAACCGAACTGCCGGCATCTTTGCCTGCGTCGCTTCCGACAGCTCCCGCCGGTCCTGCCGTTTCCGGAAATTCCGCGGCTCCGGAAGCACTCGCATCCACGCTCCCGGGAGAACTTCCTGCCCAGCTTCCGGCAAACGTACCGTCCAGCCTTCCGACCAGTCTCCCGGCAGCGCAAGGCGGCAACGTTCAGGTCTCGGCATCGCTTCCGACTCCGGGAAGCGGCACGGCCGGACTGCCATCTGGAACGGTCTCTCCGGCAGCTGCAGTTGCCGACAGCCAGCCGACAGCCGGCAGTCAGGTCAAACCAGCAGCCCTTTTCATGCCGGGCAACATCGACCCGCAGTATCCTAACATTCCCTCGCAAAAATAGACCGAGCTGAAACATCGCGGCTGAAAACCTTGCGGCTGGAAAAGCCGAAACAGATGCCGGATCACTGCGGAACAGGCAGAAGGAATCTCAATGGAACAGACGCAAAATTTCCAAACCGGAAGAGAGCGAATATCGGCAGAAAAGCAGGACCCGTTTTCGGGTAAAAATTCCCTCCGTTCCCAACAGCAAAAAGAAACCGTTCCTTGAACAGATCCGAAAAAAAGAAGTCCCGACATACCCTGCATGGAGTTCGTTGGGACTTTTTTTGTTAAATTTGGAAAAATTTTCCACTTTTTTTCCATATCGCAGGGAAAAATTGCCTCGAGAGACTTGAAGTGAATAAGAGACGTGATATAATGGAACATTGGACTGGATTTTTCAGAAAATAAACTGAAAGTTCCAGCATTTCCAATAAACAAATTTGCAAAGCCCCAGCATCCCAAACCGGATTCCCCTGCTTTCCCCTTTTTTTATTCATTCCCTTGCCGTTTTTTTTGAAAAACGGGACGTATGGAAAGTCGGGAACTGATCCAAAACGGAATTTCGGAAATGAGAGCCTGAGGCAGAAAAAATAAACCGGTCCCTATGTGCCGGAAATGAATGGATCATTAAATCAGGGAGCGTTCATGACTCGTACATTTTCTTTCTTTACGGTTTTAGTTTGCGCCTGCATTATGGCGCTCGTTTTGGGCTGCGGCGGCGACAAACCATCCAAATCGAAGAAAAAATCGAAACCTGCGGTCGAGCAGACGGAAGAGGTCAAGGCTCCGGAACCGGTACAGGCTCCGAAACCGAAAAAAGAAAAAAAGAAAAAGAAAAAGGTGAAGAAGGAAGAGCCTGCAGAAGACGACCAGAACTACCTTCCTCCGGAACTTCAGGTCCAGGAAAAAACGCTTCCTGCAGAAAGTGCTCAATGGACCGTCGAAGATTTCACGTACATTCGGACTCAGGAATCCGATCTTTTCGACCTTTCGATCAGCGAACTTGAAAAACGCCTGGCCAATCCGGCAGCGGCAGACGATGCAGCACAGATCCTGGCGCGTTTTGTCCGTTCGGTCGTTCCGGGCGCACTGGAACTTGAAGAAAAACTCAAGGAGAATGAGAAAAATCTTCAAAATGCCATGAGCGACGAAGAGCTTCAGGAAAGCCAGATGAACCGCAGTCAGGCTCAGACGGTCGATTTCTTCATCCTGACCCAGGCACAGGTGCGCCAGGCGATGACGGCACTTGCCCGCAGTACGTCGGAAGTCGCCCAGCAGCAGACCATGGCGTTTTTGGCGGGAACGCTCCTGACGGACGAAAACAAAACGGTGCTCAATGATGTGATCCAGGCATATGCCGACAAAGCGCAGGAAGGCAAGATCTCACCGGAAGAAGAAAGCATTCTGCTCTCCTTCCTCCTCACGCCGGAACTTGCCGTAGGAAAGGCCGCAGAATTTGCGGATGTGGAGGTTCCTGCACAGACTCCGTCCCAGGAAGAAGCTCCTTCCGGAACGAATTCCCGAAGTTCAGGTGCCCGCGGCAATCATCCGCCGATCCTGGTCGCTCCGGGGAAACGGATCCAGTTCAAATTCAGCGGAGGTTCCGGAAATATGCCGGAATTTACGCCGGAAGATGTACAGAAAGCCGTCCTCGCGAAATACTGTCCGCAGTCAAACGCTATTTTCCGTGCACGCATCGCCCGGGAACTGCTTGGAAACACGGTCCTTGAGGCCGCGAATACGGAAGAGAAGCAGGCGTTTCTTCTGAATGACGTCATGGACAAATTCCTGATGAAGAAGGATTTCGCAAACTGTATCGCGCAGCTCCTGATCTACCGTCAGGATGAACAGGATCACCTGGATGACGCATGGAACAAAACGCTGGAAGAAAATCTTTTCCTCAGCCATCAGACGCTGATGAAGACCCACTATGCGTTTCTGGAAGAAAAGATCCTTGAAGAGTACCGCAGTGCACTTCTTGCCAAACGGAATCGTCTTGAAGCGGAAGATAAAGCGCGTCAGGAAGCAGAAGAAAGCGCCTCGAAGACCTCGAACGAGCAGGTCTCGGTCTCTTTGCTCAGCCGCCGTGCTGCGCAGGAAAAGAATCTTTCGAATCAGGGAGGAAATTCCGGCCGGACCGTCTCTGCATTTTCTCCGGCTGTGGAACTGCTGATGGCTCCAGAAATCGGCACTTCGCTGGCGAAAGAACTTTGGACGCAGGAAATGCGTTCGACGCTTTTTGAAAAAATGCAGGAGATCATGGATCCCTACGTCGAGGAAGCTCTGAACAATATGCCGGAACCTGGAAGCAAGACCAAACCGCGCCTTCCGAATCTTCAGCGGGAGGACCTTCAGGCCGTTCAGATCTACCTGACGATCCCGTGTGTGGAAACACGCAGAGAGCTTTTCCGTCTGCTCGACAATGCGTGGCTTTTGGGCCCCGAAGCATTCCGCACGACGTTTTTTGACCGTGTCGAGACGGAACCGGGTTTCCTGATGGTCGTGAAATCACTGGACCGCCGCGCACTGCCGAAAGAAAAGGAAAGACCGAAGCGTCAGACCTCCAACCGCAAACGTCCGAACGTGAAAAAAGAACCGTCAGCCGGTGAACTGATGCGTGAACAGCGTCTGCAAACGGGAGCCGCCTGGCAGGAACAGGTATACAAAATGGTGTGCCAGTGGTGCTGGAACTACTCGCTCGCAGCAGAAAATCAGCAGAAACTCGCCTCAGCAGCACGTATCCTGGACCGTAATGCGCCGAAACAGACCGCTCCGAAACTTCCGGAAGCATTGGCGGAACGTTTCCCGCTGCCTCCGGAAAGCAAAGTCGTCGCCTTCTACACGAATTCCGATCCGAAAATGGACGGCATTTCCGAGAAAAGCGGCCTGAACGTGACGTTTTTTGAAGTGGAATGCACTGCGGCGATGCCGCGTCTGTTCAGCATGTTCCGTTCCCAAAACTCCCGTCTTCAGGAACGCGGGATGCCGGGCAAAGTCACCGGACAGAATACCGTCCTGAACGGCTACTGGCTTGAACGCTTTGAGCTGAATGATGAAACAGGCCGTCAGGAGTCTCTCGACATTCTGATCACGCCGCAGCATCAGTCTGAAAATGCGCGTCCTATGGGGACAAACGAGCCTGAAGTTAAAAAAGGACCGGCAGACTATCGAATCTACGTGCTCCTCATGGAGATGGACGACCTGACCGGAGAACACAAGTCGAATTTTGAGGATGAAGAAGGATCCGAAGACCGCCGCGACGATGAGCGCGATTCCGAGGATCCCGAAATGTCCGATGAGGAATACGAAGAATAAACCGCAGTTCCCGGAGCCTCGATGAAGCAGATCGCCCGTTTCATTTTTGCGCTTGCCGTTTTGCCGGCTCTCGTATTCTATTGGATGCTGCGTCTGCTTCTCCCGAAGCAGAGGGCATTCTCGGATCTGACCCAATGTCTGGCACTTGTGCCGGGTATTGCGGGAGAGTACCTTCGGCTTGCATTTTTCCGTCGGACGCTTCCGTACTGCGGACAGAATGCGTGTATTGGATTCGGGACGATCTTCTCGCATCCAGCGGCACAGATCGGCGAAAATGTGTACGTGGGTCCGTACTGCATCCTTGGGGACGTCACGCTGGAAAAGGACGTCCTGCTGGCCAGCGGTGTATCCGTCGCCAATGGAACAAACCAGCATTTTTTTGAACGCACGGACATTCCGATCCGTCTTCAGGGGGGAGAATTCCCGCGCATCACGATCGGCGAAGACTCCTGGATCGGGGAGCGCGCCGTCGTTCTGGCTAATGTCGGCCGCCATTGCGTCATCGGCGCAGGCGCATTAGTCCTGGATTCGATCCCGGACTACGCCATCGCGGTCGGTGTTCCTGCCAAAATCGTCAAGTTCCGTCAAAACCCAACGGCCGAGACGGGATCTTTTACCCAAAATCATTCACCATCAGCCATTCATCACCAATCCTAACCACTCAACTTAAGGACCTTTGATCCTGCCATGAGCGCAATTTTTGGTACCGTTTACCGCCGCGGAAACACATTTCGACCTGCAGAACTTTCAACACTTCAGAGCATGGGAGCCGTCCTGACTCATCGGGGAAAGAACGGAGACGCTTTTTTTGTCAGGGAAAATCTGGGCATGGGAGCCTGCCTGTGGGCGGAAACGGTTTTTGAAGAGGCTGATTCTCCGATCGAGTACCGTCTCGGCGGAAAAACGCTCATCGTGCTGCTCGACGGCGAGATCTACAATTCGGCAGAACTGCGCGAGGAGCTGGACGATCTTGGTCTGGAGCTGCAGACAGAAGAAGACACGGAGCTTCTGGCGTTTCTTTATGCGGAATATGGCCTGGAGCGTCTGCTTCCAAGGCTGCGCGGCAAATTCGCGGCCGCGATCCTGGATCTTTCGGAAAATGCACTCTATTTTGTCCGCGACCCGCTGGGACAGAAACCGCTCTACTACTATCAGGACGGCGAAAAACTGCTTTTTGCCTCGGAGATCAAAGGGATCCTGGCGCACGAAAACGTAAACCGGGAGATCCTTCCGACGGCAGTGGAAGACTATTTCATCATGGGCTGTGTGCCGGGAGAACGTTCGATCTACCGCCACATTCGCAAAGTCATGCACGGAAGCTGGATGAAATTTCAGCTTCGGGAAGACGGTTCTGCAGAACCTCAAGGACCATTCCGGTACTGGAGATTTACTCCGCAGACGAATGAAGACGTAACGGAAGAAGAGTGGCTGGATCGGATCCGCGAGCAGCTGGAAGAGACCATTTCGATGATGAAGGGGGAGATTCCCGGTGCCGGCGCATTTCTCAGCGGCGGTCTGGATTCGAGTATCGTCGTGGCGATCCAGAGCCGGTACGGATGCGAGCAGATCCCGACATTTTCGATTGGTTTTCAGGAAAATGCGTTTAATGAGCTGAACTTTGCGGAAGCGATCTCAGACCGTTTTGGTACCGACATGTACGAGGAGATCGTCGAACCGGATGCGGTCGAAGAGCTGAAGAATCTCGTGGAGTGCTATGATGAGCCGTACTCGGATCCGTCTGCGCTGCCGACACTTCTGGTATCGCGGCTGGCGGCGCATCATGTTTCGATCGTTTTCTCCGGAGACGGAGGCGATGAGTGTTTTGCCGGATACGCACGTCAGATCCACGACATGAAGGAGGACATGCTCCGGAGTCTGATGCCCGGATTTCTGCGCCGAATGATTTTTGGTCCGCTGGGACTCATTTATCCGAAAATGGACTTCATGCCGCGGATCTTTCGGTTGAAGACCGCATTCCGAAATCTTTCGATGTCGGCGGGCGATGCATACGCCAACTCGCTTTCATTCTGCCGGAATCCGCTTCGGCAAAAACTTTTGGCGCCGCTTTACCGGATGCAGGGTTTTGTTCCGTCGGACATTGGGAAGCAGTTTTCCGATGCATTCGCACTGGCCGGCGGACACGATACGCTTTTGGGGATGCAGATGGCGGAGATCTCTGTCGCGCTTCCCGAAGCGATGGTCAAAGTGGACCGGGCCTCGATGATGTGCGGTCTGGAAGTCCGTTCGCCGTTCCTCGACACGAAAGTGCTTGAACTGGCGGGGCAGATCCCGTCGGAATTCAAGATCCGCGAAGGTCTTGGAAAGTGGATCCTCCGCAAATCTTTTGAGCCGCAGTTCCCAATGAAGCTGAAAAGCCGTCCGAAGCAGGGGTTTGAGCTTCCGACGGACGCCTGGCTGCGCGGTCCGCTGAAAGAGATCTTCCGCGAGGAGGTGCTTGGGAAAAACTCCCGCATCTCGCAGTGGGTCGACATCAACTACGCGAAAAAACTCTACCGCGATCATGCGCAGGGGATCGGAAGCTACGGCGGGACCCTTTGGTCGCTGCTCTTTTTGGAAAAATGGGCGGAACGCTGGCTTGACTGAGAGCACTCCGGGCGCAGTCCCGTTTTGTTTCCGCCAGGATCCACCTGAAGCACTTTCCCAGTCCTCCGGTTCCCCGGCAAATTCCAAGATCCTGAAAGTTTTTTGAACGTCTGGATCCCTTTTCATTTCCCCATTTTGCCAGCATGAACGAAAAAGTAAAAGTTGAGATCCTGGACCATGACGACCCGCGCAGCTGCGGTGGATCCAGACCGGAATTCTCTCAGGAACCGTTTGGGAATGATTTTCATTCCTCGGGAACTTTTCGGAAATTTTATTCAGCGGGATCTTTTTCCGGCCGGCGGCCCTCCTCAACATTTTTTTTCCTGCCGGGCTGTGCCGGGATGCTCTGTTTTGCCCTGCTCTTTGTTCTGGCAGGCGCAGTGATTCTCATTCTGCTGCCGATCCTGATCCTTTTCTGGATCCTGTTTTCGTTCTTCCGATTTTGGGGGCTTTCCTCCAGGAGCGGAGTTTCGGGCAATTTCCAAAACACCGGAAACTCAGGAGCGTCAGGCTCCTCTGGAAACTCAGGAGATCCTCCTCTCTTCATCCAGGTCTTCCATTCCGAAAGCTGGAAAAGGTAAACCGGCAGCCCCTGCCCATCAGGCGCAGGAAACATTGGCATCATCTTCTTCTCTGCACTTCGGCAATCGGAATCGGCGTTCGGAAAAATTCTCTATTCCGTTTTC
Source organism: Thermoguttaceae bacterium (assembly GCA_017939795.1). Taxonomy (GTDB): domain Bacteria; phylum Planctomycetota; class Planctomycetia; order Pirellulales; family Thermoguttaceae; genus RGIG3701. Next base: position 6,829 of record JAGBAA010000087.1, on the reverse strand, counting down.
CGCGCACACAAAGAAATGAAAAGAGATCTGCGATGCCGAAAGTCCTTCCAAAGGGTATTTCGTCAGCTCAGGACCATTTTGCGGGCAGAATTTCGGAAAATTTGGAGAAGCAAAACAAAATCTGTGCCGGACTCCTTGACTTTTCTCTCTCTTTTTGCTAAAATGAAGTTCATGAAAATTTGATTTTTCCCATCCTTTAACCCAAACGGAAACAAACCATGAAAAAATACGGATTTGCCATCATCGGCTGCGGAATGATCTCCAATTTCCACGCAAAAGCGATCGAATCTCTCGAAAACGCCAAGCTGGTCGCCTGCTACGACGTCTTCAAAGCCTCAGCCGAGCGTCTTGCGGAACAGACCGGCTGCCGCGCGTACGATGATCTGGATGCGATGCTGGCAGATCCGGAAGTCGAGATCGTGACCATCGGCACGCCGAGCGGAGCGCATCTTGAACCGGCTCTTGCGGCCGCGAAAGCGGGAAAACACCTCATCGTCGAGAAGCCGCTCGAGATCACGCTGGAACGCTGCGATCAGATCATTGCCGCGTGCAAGGAAAAGAACGTCAAACTCGCGACCGTCTTCCACAGCCGATTCCATGACTCGAGCGTCACGCTGAAAAACGCGATCGATTCCGGCCGATTCGGCAAACTGACCGTTGGGGACACCTACGTGAAATGGTTCCGCACCCAGCAGTACTACGACAGCGGGGCGTGGCGCGGAACGTGGGCGCTGGACGGAGGCGGTGCGCTGATGAATCAGGCGATCCACAGCGTGGACCTCCTCACGTGGCTGATGGGCCCGGTCGTTGAGATCCGCTCGATCATCGACTGTCTCGATCATGAACGCATCGAAGTCGAAGATACGGCCGTCGCTTCCCTGCGTTTCGCCAACGGCGCACTCGGCGTCATTGAAGCAAGCACTGCAATTTATCCCGGCTATCTGAAGAAAGTGGAGATCCACGGATCGAAAGGTTCCGCGACGATCGAAGAAGAAGACATCGTCCGCTGGGATTTTGCGGAAGAAGCCCCGGAAGACGCGAAAGTGAAGGAAGAAATGGCCAACTCCAAAAGCTCCGGAGGCGGTGCGGCCGATCCGTCAGCGATCAGCTTCAAAGGACACGCCAAACTTTTCGCCGACATGATCCGCGCCATCGAGACCGACACAGAACCGAAAGTCAACGGTCCGGAAGGCCGACGCTCCGTCGAGATCATCCTCGGTATCTATGCTGCGGCAGAATCCGGCCAGGCTGTTCAGCTTCCGCTCGCCAAAGATCCGGAACTGAAGTGCAAAGCCGACAAATGCGTCAAAAAAGCGTAGCTGTCTGCCATACGCCAGGTCTTTAAAACCGGAAGTTCGCGACCTGCATACCATCCTCTTGCCGGACCAGCTTCCAAACCCAGGACGCTCGCCTCTCCATCCCCAATTCCAGAGACTCAACATGGAGAGACGAGTCCTTAAAATTACACGATCCTCCCAAACGCACGATTATTCCGCTTGTGCGCATTGCACCGGCAAAGAAATCGTTTCCATGGGAAAAAAGGGGCAAAAACGGTCAATATCTGTCCGGATCCTGCCCGATAAATCTAGAAATAGATGACAGAAGAAGCGCGTTAATGTTTTTTCGCGCGGTTGGATTTAACATAAAATTCGCAATCCGAATTTCATTGGGAGAGAAACCATGTCCCGTATTTTCACCTCGGCTCTCAGTCTGCTTCTTGTTCTGGCACTCAGCACGTTTGCCATGGCGGACAATGCGGCCAAAGAAGCCAAAGCCAAAGTTCGTGATCTCGCCAAAAATGCTCAGATGGTGAAACTCAGCGACAAAGCACTCGACGGTGCCGCTGAAGTCGATCTTTTCAAAGCGATCGAAGATGACCAGATCGAAGTGGGCGTCATTCAGGGCGCGATGAAAGGCGGCAAGCTCTTCATCAAAAACAAAACGGATAAACCGTTGAGCGTTCGCATCCCCAAAGCCTTTGGTACTCGTCCTGTCATGGGGCAGGATATGGGCATGGGCGGCGGAAACCAGCTCATGGGCGGTAACGGCATGGGCATGGGTGGAGGCATGGGTATGGGCGGAGGCATGATGGGCGGCTTCCAGAATATTCCCGCTGAAAAAGTCACGGCCGTCAAGTATCAGTCCGTTTGCCTCGAGTATGGGAAACCTGAACCGAATGCAAACATCGCCTATGAGATCTGCCCGATCGAAGAATGCACGCAGAAACCGGAAGTCATTCACCTTGTCGAATCTCTTGACTCGGTCAACCTCCGCAGTGCACAGTTCGCGGCATGGCACATGAACAGTGGAACGCCGGTCGAGCATCTCGCAACGGAAACCGTCCTTCACGCCAACGGCGTTCGTTCGACGAACTTCTCCCGTCAGGAAGTGCAGCAGGGACTTCAGCTCATCCAGATGTCCCGTGCCGCAGTGGCTGAAAAGATCCAGGTCGAAACCTCTTCCTCTTCGACTGGATATTGAAGATCCAACTGAAGGTCGGAAACTCACACAAAACGGGTACTTTAAGTGCCCGTTTTTTTGTCTGCATTTCATCGACGGAGTCCTTTTCAGCCCCGATCTCATGCCGTACAAAATTCACGAAAAGGCACTGAATTCACCAATGATCCAAATCCCATTTTATGTTTTTTCGTCTTTTTCATGAAATTTGCATCAGGTCCCTCTGGCCTTCCTTTTCCGGAGGATTCCGACTTCTTCTATACTTTCAGCAGCAAGACGGGCAGACTCTCGTCGGATCCTCCTTCCCAAAGACCATTTAGGGGATCTGACGCAAGACAGCACCGATGAATTCCCCCTTTATGTTTTTCAGGACCGCAAAAGGAACCTCTTTCGTGTACATTTTCCCCATCGCATCCGCAAAACGGGTAGAAACCGGCAAAGTCAGAAGAGGACGCAGAGGCAGTTTTTCCCCTTCCTGCATAAGAAGCAGATCGTGGAAGAAGCAGAAGCCCTCCAGATGAGACTTTACGCTTTCATTCGGATTCTTCTGTACCAGGATCCATCCGACTCCGAACTTCCGGGCGGTCTGGATCATTTCTTCGCGCGTCATTTTCTCATAAACAACAGGAAATTTCTTCAGAGGCACCGAAAGTTTACTCAACGGCACCGTCTGCAGCTGAAAGATCTGGCCCGCCAGCATTTCCTGTGCAGGATGCAGGATCCCGGCACTTTTTCCTTCTCCGATCATCTGTTTCAGCTCAGCGTCGGACATCTGAAGGGCATATTTGGGCGTTTTTTCACCCAAAAACCATGCGATGAGTGAATTCAGTCCGCTAAGAAAAAGACTTACCGGAAGAAAAAGCGGCACGAGGATCCAAAAAATCGGAATGCAGAGTTTCAAAAGACGGTTCGGCATCAGCAGAAAAATGCTTTTCGGAAGCAGTTCTCCGTAAATGAAAACGAACGGCGTCGCGACCACCGTCGAAAGCAAGGCCGCGGATGAATTCGGGAAAAGGACCTGAAAAAGCAGAACAGCTCCAAGCGACACAAAATTGTTCGCCAGATTATTTCCGAGGAGAACGGTCGAAATAAAAATCGGCGGATGATTTACCAGCCGAAGCAGAGTACGTGAACGCCGGCTGCCGAGAAGTGCCTCCAGAACGACTTTGGCTTTGGAGACTCGATAGAAACCGATCTCCGTCCCGCTGAAAAAAAAGCTGGCCGTCATGCCGCCGCAAAAAATCGCGAGTGCCGTCAAAAAATCTGCAATTTCCATCCCCGTTCCCTCAAAAATTCTCAAACTCAAAATCTCGGTTCTTCCAAACCGTTTTCATGAGAAAATTCCCGATGGCTCATCCATCAAAAATCAGGGGCACTTTTTCCCAATTTCCTCCACTCCCTGGAACCACTCAGGACCGATCTCCCGGCCAAGAAGGTAGCGTTTTCGGTCCGGAAACCAGAGGATCCCTTTGCCGTCCCGAACCGTGTAGCTCGTGTAGAACGAATTGCCCCCCTTGCGCGGTGCGAAAAGCTGCGGCTCGGTAAACCAGATCGGCTGATGCGCACCTTCAACGTACTTTCCTGCAATCAGATAGAGGGGCCCACGCGCCTGGTAGGCCGTCTGTTTCTCAAACTGAAAATCAAACGTATTGTGGACCAGCGCGAAATAGTATCCGCTCGCGGCCTCGCATCCTTTCCAGTCGTAAAGCGGTGCGGGAGAACGAGGATGAAGATACGGTTTCCCGCCGTCGCGATCGCGCAGAACTTCCGGACGAGACCACGTTCGCCCGCCGTCGGAACTGACGGTCCAGTACGGATACCCGCCGTCTGTGCGCATCATGACGAAAAGGCGGCCGTCAGGAAGTTTCACCGGAGCGGCTTCTTCGCACGCATTCTGTCCCGGAAAAACGATCTGGTCCCCCGTCAGACAGAGGATCTGGTCTTTTTCTGTCGAAAATGCCGTGATCCGAATATCTTCCACATTCGGATCTTCATCAATGTTCTCGAACTGCCAGAATTCGATCCCGCATCCGCCCTTTCCATGATGCGAGGAACCAACAAAATATTTACCGTCTTCGCCAAGCCGAAGCGGCCGCTGCCAATTGCACCATGACGTCGGAATGGAAACGTCATCCGGATCTTTCCACGTGCGCTGGATCTTCACCTGACGCGGAGCAGACCAGGTCTCACCGTCATCATCCGAGTAGATCCCGAAGCAGTCGCCGCAGTGTGGTCCGCGGGAGGTCGTCTGCTGATTCCAGAGAAGGTAGATCCTGCCGGAACGGGAGATCATCGGCTGCTGCCAGCTGGCGAGAAGCTGAGGATTTTTTTTGTTCGGCGAGCCGGCAAGTACTTGGACCGGCGTCCAGGTCAGACCGCCGTCGGAACTTTTGGAAAATGCGATATGCTGGTCAATGTCCGACTCGCGGGTCGCCTGCGTCCAAAACGCCAGCAAAAGACCGTTTTCTTTGGAAATGACCTGAAAGTGGTCATTGTACGTATCGCCGAGGACCATGCTGTCTCTTTTCGGCGTGAAGACAACGTAATCCGGTTTGTTTACCAGAAGTTCCGCCGCGTAATTGGAAAGCTCACCAGGTGCATTCTCAAAGGATGCCGCGATCTTCCGCGCATGTTCCGACTGCGCCATACAGAAAGAGGCTGAAATCAAAAAAATCACCAAACCAGGCAGGAAATTGCGCATAAAAAACCTCACCAAATAACAAATTCCACACTTTTCATCGTTTCGAACCACGAATCGATCGGGAACGGTGCATCTCCGGCTCTGTTGCCGACCTGCCGATCTTACTGAATGAACTCCGAATCCCATTCCCGTATCGATCGTATTGAATGACCGCCTCACCAACCGGAGTCTGCGAGGCGGTGAATCCGTCTATTTCGCGGCCATGGCATCACGAAGAAGCGCGAGGCTGCGGGGAATCGCGGTGCTGATGTCTTCCGCACCTTCAAATTCGAGCGAAATGTACCCTCTGTAGTTGGTTTTACGCAGGATCTCCGCGATCTTATAGTAATCGAGGTTCAGCGTATACCAGTTTCCGCCGCCGAAATACGTCTTGGCCTGAACCAGGACCGCATACGGCGCGAGGGCTTCGATCTGCTCGTAAACATTCTCCAGGAAGCAGCCCGTATCGAGTGTCGCTCGCAGCCAGGGCGATTTAATGGCTTCGATGATCCGGATCACACCGGCGGCCGTCCGTCCAAGTCCCCAATGATTTTCCAATCCAAGCACCACACCGCATTCCTGAGCCGTCTTCACGCATTCCGCAATACTGTCGATGACCCACGGAAAGCCGTCTTCTTCCGTGTATCCCTCGATCGAAGGCTCGATCCCCTTGTTCTTCATCAGAACATCGAAATTCTCGCTCGTGAGCCAGCGCCCGGTATTGATCCGCATGGTGGGAATGCCGAGTTTGTAGGCAAGATGGATGCTGTTTTTCGTGATCTCAATGTTCTTCTTCCGAAATTCCGGATCGGGAGAAAGAAAATGCTGGTGGGTGGACAGTCCGCTGAGTGTCATGCCGCGGACGAAGGCTTCACGCTTGAGCATCTGCAGGTAGGCATCGTCGGTGCGATCCATCTGTTTTTCAAGGATCTCGACCGCGTCGAATCCCTGTTCTCCTGCCAGAGCGATGCACTGTTCGATCGTTTTGTACTCGCGCCGATACCCCCAGTAAGAATAGGTCGAAACTCCGATCGGATTCGTGAGTTTACGCCCTGAATCAGGCTTGAGACCGGGACGTTCGTAATGCGGATTTATCGTCTCCGGCGCGGGCGGATCGCTGGCCTGCGTATACACGATCGGGGCGGCTTCATGAGCCTCATCCGCCTGCACATTCGTCATTAAAACGGCTCCTGCCGCAAGCCCGGTACTCGCCTGAACAAATTGTCTGCGTGAAATCATGACTGTCTCCTGACGTAAATAAAATTTGTTTCTCGAGGGGGAAGAAATTACAGACCCCCGAGAAATGGATCTGCGATAATAATATACCGAAATCTTCCTTCAATGTCAAGAGCCTGCGGGAATAAAATCTGATGTTAGAGAATTTTAGATGTTCTTTTTTCATATTTCTTCTGAATATTGGCGGGGGTACGTGCCAAGCTGCCAGAAAAACGCCATGCAGGTTTTGAAATTTACGTCATTCAGCCTCCCCTTTGGGGAGTGCGGCAATACGGGAACGCAGTGACCTTTGCCGCTTTTATATTCGGCGATACAGCACGACAGCGCATTCGCCGGGAGTTGGCGCGGGGTTCAGGAAAAGCGACGCGAGACGCGCCGCCTCCCAGAGCCGCCCCTCCGATGGAGGGGGATTTCTTGAAAAGCGACGCGAGACGCGCCGCCTCCCAGAGCCGCCCC
>JAGBAA010000086.1 GCA_017939795.1 Thermoguttaceae bacterium | reverse complement strand
CCTTTTTTCCAATCGCATTTGCCGAACTTGGCGCACGGACCACGATGGCCTTTGAAGCCGTGACGCGGACCTTTTTTCCAGTCGCATTTGCCGCGGAATTTCGGGCATTTGCCGTTGAATTTCATGCCGTGGCGCGGACCTTTTTTCCAATCGCATTTGCCGAACTTGGCGCACGGACCACGATGGCCTTTAAAGCCGTGGCGCGGACCTTTTTTCCAGTCGCATTTGCCGCGGAATTTCGGGCACTTGCCGTCGAATTTCGGGCACGGACGCGGGCCTTTTTTCCAGTCGCATTTGCCGAACTTGGCGTGCGGACCACGATGGCCTTTGAAGCCGTGACGCGGGCCTTTCTTCCAGTCACGTTTGCCTTCAAATTTAGCATGCGGGCCACGATGACCTTTGAAGCCGTGACGCGGGCCTTTCTTCCAATCAGCTTTCGGGCAGGGTTTCTTGGCTTCTGCGGCAGGCGCTTCAGCCGGAGCAGCAGGCTGAGCCTCTTTTGCTTCCGGAGCGGCGGGCTGGGCGGGTGCGGCAGCCGCGGGAGCTTCCTTTACTTCCGGTGCGGCAGGTGCCGGATCGCCTTGGGCCTGAGTCCAGGCCACAGCCAGGAGGAATGCCAGAACGGCACTCACTGTGCACTGTGCGAATGATTTCATTTTTCTTCTCCTTACGAAGTTTTCCAAAAACTATGGATCCATTCCCGCAGAAAGCCAAACTCGAAAAAAATCCGCGTGCGAACCGGGGAACAAATCCCCCAAAAATGAATCCTTTTTTTTCTCAGTTGCTCTCCAGGAGAAAAACCGCCACCCTTTTACTTCTTTTCGCCAGATTTCTCCCAAAATTCCCTTCGAAGTGCCTCCATTCCTTCCGACTTGGAAACTTTGGCAAAATAGCCAAAATCTTTACGTGCTTTCGTTAAGTCAAAATAGTGAGAAAGTGCAAGCTGTGAGGCCAAAAAGCGCGTCATGGGCGGATCACTTTCCCAACGAAACAGTTTCCAGACGCTTTCACAGACCGCACCGATCCGGTATGCCGCGCGGAAAGAAATGGATTTTTTGATCGGCGGAAGACCGTAAATCGCGAGAAGCTCGTCGATCCACTCCCAACAGTTCACCGGTTCTCCCTGCGAAAGAAAATAGGCATTCCCGCACACCGGCGAGCCTTCGTTCAGTGCGTCCGCTGCCTGCAAGTGCGCGTCTGCCGCATTTTCGACGTAGATCATGTCGACCAGATTTCTTCCGTCGCCGACCCTCCGCAGCCTTCCGCTTTTGGCCCGGGCGATCAGGCGCGGAATGAGGGCTTTGTCGCGCGGCCCCCAGATCAGATGGGGACGCAATGCGCAGGTAAGGATACCGCGCTCGCCATTCGCCTTAAGGACCATCTCTTCCGCCAATGCCTTACTGTGCGGATAATGCGCAAGCCATTCGGTCGGATACGGTTCCGATTCATCGACACCGCACTGCGGTTTCCCGGAAAACGTGACGCTGGGACTGCTCGTGAGGATGAATTTCTTGACTCCTGCATCCTGAGCCGCACGCAAAAGTGCTTCTGTCCCCTGTGTATTCGTGCGAAAATACCGTTCCCAAGGTTCTCCGATCCCCGAAATTGCCGCAACATGAAAAACGGCATCCACGCTCTCACAGGCCCGGGCAAGATTTTCGCGATTTTCCCTCTCCTCCATCCGTGAAAGGTCAGCACGAAACATCTCAACGCCCATCTCTTCCAACTCCGGATACGTCCCTCGACAGAGCGTCCGAACAGAATCACCGCGCGCAATGAGTGCTTTCGCCACATAGAATCCAAGAAACCCTCCCGCTCCCGTCACGAGTGCCCGCATTTTTCAACCTCCCGATCAGCACAAAGCCAGCAAATAAAATTCATTAAAAATTCACCAAAATCCAATTTTTTCAACCGTTTTCCATTTATTTCTTTTAAAATTCAAAACGATCTTTAAACGAAGCCATTCATTCTGCCGAGATCTCCTCTAAACCAAGGATCCGATGCGGACACGGTTCCGGCTGCGGAGTCCGTGCGTACAGAACATCCGGAATTCCGAACAACAGAACGATCCTCAATTCCCAGCCTTCCGGGATCCCGAGACGCGCTAAAAGTTCCGCACTTTCACGGAAAAGATCCGTCGCCATCCCAGCCCAGCAGGTCCCCAGACCGAAGGAATTCGCCAGGAGTTCCAGCTGAGCCGCCGCAATGTACGGGTCAATGTGTGCATCTTTCGCATCCGGAGGAACAGAAACTGCCGCAAAATGCGGTGCGTTCCGGAAAAAAATATCCTCTCCATTCGCCAAACGTTCCTTCAGGACCGCAAAACGCGCGATCGAATCCGGCAAAGTCCCGGAATCGATCCGTTCCAGCAGCCACTGCGCAGTATCCCTTCGGAAAGTATCCGTCACGGCAAACTTATCCGCCCACGTAAAATGCAGCCGGTGGTCATTGCACCCCGTCGGCACGAAATCCATCGCACGACGCAAGGTTTCCAGAACCTCAGACGCGGCGTTTTCCCGGCGATACGCACGGATACTCCGCCGTTGACGCAGAAGATTCAGAAAATGTCCCGGTTCAGGGATCGGACCGTATTTCAGTGAATCGTCCGGATCCTTCCCGCCAAAAGAAAACGCCCCGGACGGACAAACAGCCATACAGTGCTGGCACTGAAAACATCGGGACTCGCCATCCTGCACAAATCGGGGAACGCCATCGGCCCCTAACGTCAGGATCTGCGCAAGGCAATCCCGGACACACGCCCCGCAGGCGGTACACTTCCGCGGATCAGCATAAACAAAAGGAGTCGGCTTCATAAACTCTTCCCTTTTCCAAATCCGGAACACGCTCCCAATGCATCCCAACACCAGGACGCACAGCAAAAACGGTTCCTGTTTACCAAAAGTTCCATTTATTTTAGCGGAAATTTTCTCAAAAGTCAAGGACGGGTACCTCAAGTAGAACGCGAGCGCGTCCAAGTCTCCTCCGCTCCTCCTTTTGGGAACAGTTTCTTTCCCAACAGCTCCCAAAACTCCACACAGCTCCCAAAACTCCACACAGCTCCCAAAACACAAAGAAAATCGACCTTTTTCTCTCATGAGAGCCGCATTCCTCTGGACAAAATCGCAATAGTACGCTAAAATACAAAAGAAAGGGGAATTTTATCGAAGACCTCCTGCGTGTTCGGCTTCACGGCAAATAACGGTCAGTTCCGTTCTCGCGTCGTTTTCGAAAAAAATCCCATCCCAGAGATTCAAATTTTTTCATTTTCGCAAAAATTACGCAGGGAAATTTTATGAAACAGCGCACCCTTATTCTTCTGAAACCAGACTGCATGGAACGCCGTCTGGCAGGTACTGTCTTGGCCCGTTTTGAACAGAAAGGTTTCCGCATCGTCGGCATGAAACTGATGCAGGTCACTCCGGAAATCGCTTCAAAGCACTATGCAGAGCACGTCGAAAAACCGTTTTTCCCCAATCTCCTCGGATACATCACGAGCGATCCGGTCACGGCGATCTGCCTGGAAGGACGCGACGTCGTGAATGTCGTGCGTAAAATGGTCGGCACGACGAAGGGATACCTTGCCGAACCAGGCACCATCCGCGGTGATTTTTCCATCAGCGGACAGAAAAATCTCGTCCACGCCTCTGATTCTCCGGAATCCGCAGAACGCGAGATCGCGATTTTTTTCCGTCCGGAAGAACTCGTGACCTGGAAATCGTGCGACGACGCGTTCCTCCTTTCTGAATCGGAACGTGAAGAAGCGTAAAATCATCGTCCCGGCGACCAGGCACAAGATCGCGCTTCGGCAGTCATTCTTCTGCGCCAAAGAAAGAAGCCTCCGGTTCCGTCATGGCAAAATTTGGCAAAAAAGTTTAAATTTTGTGGCGGTTTCTTTTTCCGGACGTAACTGAAAAAGTGAGCCAGCCGAAAACGGCATCTGGATCATTCGACCTTCCCCAGATGCCGTATCGGCCAGGCTGGTTCAAGCAGCATCTCCCCGACGGTTCGCTTTATGCTTCCTTTCTTCTGCTTCAGGCCGAAAGTATTTGGAAGAAAGATCCGAAGCATAGAGCGTACGGTCTCTTAAAAAATTTTTTCATTCATTGAAGGAGTTCGAAAATGAAACTTCAGAAAAATTTTCTCCTCATTGCCCTTGGTGCTTTTTTGAGCGTTTCCTCATTCTCTTACGCACAGGACGCTCCGGCTCCCGAAGCTGCTCCAGCTGATGCTCCTGCAGCCGCTCCGGCTGATGCTCCTCAGAAAGGTCCGAAACCGGAATTCCGCCGCGGCGGTCAGCGCAGCCCCTGGATGCTCATGGCGTATCGCGGAATCGCGACCGAAGAACAGACGAAGGAAATGATGGAAATCATGAAATCCTACGGTCCGCAGTTCAAAGCTCTCGTCGAGAAAAAAATGGCCATCGAAAAAGAGATGGAAAAAGAAATGAAAGCCGTTGATGAAGAAATGATGAAACTTCGCAAAGAAATGGCTGAAAAATGCGATGCCGTCCTCACTGATGAACAGCGTGAAGAAGTGAAAGCCCGTATGGAAGAAATGCGCAAACGCGGCCCCCGCGGCCCGCAGGGCGATCGTGGTCCCCGCGGTGAGCGAGGTCCCCGTGGAGAACGTGGTCCTCACGGCCCGCACGCAAAAGGTCCCCGCGGTTAAGATCTGACGGCTTTACGTCAAAATTCCTCCAGCGTCTCTCTTTTCAGGGAGACGTTTTTTTATCCTGTGCGCTGTCTTCTGTCCCCCTTACAGAAATAAATCAGACCTCTTCAAACAAAAAAATCGGCCGTCCGATCCAGAGGACAGCCGAAGACATTGAGATTCAGGATCTCTGAAAATCCCCCCCAGATCAGCCCTCCTTTTCCGTGCAGGCGTACTCCACGATGACGTTCGTGCTGATCCCGCCGCGAGGCGTGAACTTCGCCGTCAGTTCCAGCCATTTCGGCTCAATGACCGCAACAAGATCGTCGAGGATCCGGTTCGTGACGTTTTCGTAGAAGATCCCTTCATTGCGGAAACGCTGCATGTAGAATTTGAGACTCTTCAGCTCCACGCACTTTTCCTTCGGAATATAGCGGATCGTCATGGTCCCGTAGTCCGGCTGGCCCGTCTTCGGACAAACGGAAGTGAATTCCGGACAAATGATCTCGATCTGGTAATTACGGCCCGGGTAGCTGTTCGCAAAAGTCTCCAAAATATCACGGAACTGTTCTGCCATTGATTTTCTCCTTTAAAATTCGTGTCTGTTTCCCCGGAGTCCGTTTGAAAGGCGCGCACCCAATCACGTCAGACGGCACACTTCACACATTCCGGATCCAGTTTTTCCAAGTTCTTTCATCATAGTTCAAAGCAGGAAAAAAGCAAGGGGGAGAGCTTGAATTTTTGCACAAATCCGCAAAAAAACTTCCCGTCTCGCTGCTCGTCAGACCCAAGATCCAATTTTCTCCGACGGTTTCCCGCTTTCCTTTTTAATGTTCATGCGGCAGGCATCCCCCCAGTTTACCAACTCCTGGATCGTTTAAGATCTCCAGGAAAATCACTCCCGAAACTTTCCATTCAAAAGGCGGATGAACTCCGCATCCAACACGCACGAGACCAGAGCCAGCGTTCCGTTCTCCAAAGAGATCCAAAATGCAGCCTCCTGCGTAAACTCGCTGGCGGGTGCACTTTCCGGAGTTCCCGGATCGAGAAGAAGCAGCGAGACGCCGGGGGAAATTTCCATCCAGCCGATCGATGGGATCAGCGACGGTGCGCTCGTGAAAGTCTGCGTTTTTCGGATCAGCTCGATGCCGAACACCTCTGCGAGGTCCTCAATTTCCTGCTTTTTCAGCGTGACGTTCCGTTCCTTTTCGCCGAAAAAACTCAAAACGGCTGAATTCTGCGCCTTCATGATCCGTTTTATGGAAGTTTCCAGCACACCCGCCGACGCGATCTCGCTCTGCGAGAGCAGAATTCCGGACGTCCCGGCAATTCCCGCCCCAGCCGCAGGCTCCGACATATCAGCAGCCTGCGGCGCGTCCGCATTATCCGCAGTATCGGCCGCCTCCGAAAGAATCTCAGAATGAGCGGCCTCGGCTTCCGAATCTTTTTCCGCAGGTTCAAGGATCGAATTTTCACCATCCGTCTCCGTCAGGTTTTCGTCCAGGATCCGAAGCGTCTCTTCGGAAAACTCCGGTGTGTTTTTCTTCCCGCCTTCCGTAACCGGTACGCCAGCCTGTTCCGTCATGACAGTACAGTTCATGAACCGGATCTTCTGAAAATCCTCCGCGGAAACCTGCACGTATACCATGTACGAGATCTCCGGGAAACGTTCCCCCCGTCTGAAATTGGACTCCAGGTAGAAATTCTTCGCCGTCCGGTTCAGAAACGCCTCGCTGGCAGAGTAGGCTGCGATGACAGGAAACGGTTCCGGAATGACGAAAGACGCAGCCTGCTCGTGGACAAATTCCGCAAACTTTTCTTCCTGATGCGGGTAGATCCGGATCGTCTGACTGTCGCCATGGTAGACGCCCAGCAGATTGATCGGATACGCTTTCACCACATCCCGGTAAAGGAGCGGGAAATAGTGCCGATCCAGGAGATTTTTCCCTTCATCGTAAAGTGTCAGTGACGCCGTTGGTACCAAAGCCGCATGACGCGCAAGGATCTCACGACACTCCGGCGAAAGCTCAAACGCAATATAGCGTTCACCGGAAGTCTGGAGATTCAGGATCACATTTTTCCGGGCAGGACGCAGTGAATGACGGATCTTCGTCAGATCCAGCTCCTGAGGAGCCGAGACCGCGATCCCGCTTAAAAGCTCTGCCAGTTCCTGCTGGAATTCCGCATAAAGTTCCGAATCAAACGAAATGATGAGCGGGACCTCCATCTGCATCACCCCCTCCACCGGACGACTTACGATATTTTCCTTCAAAACATTAACGCGAATGAAGGAATAGGGGAACTGGTATTTCGCAAAAAAGGCCTCAAGAGCCTCGGCGGGGTCCGTAATGAACTGCAATTCCCGAGCATTTTCCGCCTTGCCTTTTTTTCCGTCAGAGACCGAACCGTCTGTACCGTCTGCAGAAACCCCGGGACGCACCATCATGCGGCTTCCCGGATTAAATGGGATCAGAACAGCAGCATTCTCGCCTGACTGTACGCTATTCTTCGGAAGTACACCGTCGTTCGGGGCAACCTCATTGCCTGAATCTGCATCTTTACCCGCATTAACATTTTCATCTGCTCCGGCTCCATTCGGCACTTCATTCGTTCCAGATGTCCTGTTTTGCTTCCTGCGGACAAGCACGGAAGATTTCTTCCTGCTCTCGGTTTTCGCCGATGCTTTCGCTTTGTTTCCGGTCCCGGCATCCGCCTGTTCCGTAATCTCGGCAGGTTCTTCAAGGATCAGCTCCTCATTTTTTTCATCTTCATCCGCCGCTTTTCCCAAATGTTCAGACTTCTTGGCTGACGGCACCCCAGTCGGTACATTCGGCGCAGGGACTTCAGGAAGCTCGGCATCCTCAAGAATGATCTCCGGCTGAAAATCATCCAGTGCTTCCGTAATTTTTGCCTGACCTTGCGCCTTGAGTCCCATGGGAAGCAGGAGCAGGAAAAGGAAAAGAAAAATTCGTGCTTTCATTGCGAAACTCCTAAAAATCGAAACAGACTCACGGGTCTCTTTCCCTATCGGTCCACCCAAACCAACTCTTTCAGAAAAAAATCTCTCTCCATTCAATCGTTTTATTTGATCCTCATTGCGGACTTTACCAAATGAGTAAAATTGAGTTGAAAAAGAGAGCGGAAGATCCCGCAAAATTTCCATAGAAATAAAAAATTTTTCAAAATTTCTACTGGGAGGTACTTGAACAAAATCAAAATTTAGTATAAAATACCAAATAGAGAAATTTTCAAGAGCCTGATCTGAATCCCGTGATCTCCTGATTTTCCAAATTCAGGACCCGTTCCGGATCCAAATCTGAGACGGAAAACACTTTTGCGGAACTTTTCAAACTGCGGAACCTTTCAGGCATGATGATTTCACCAAACCAAATTTTTTGCGAAAGGAAAATCCCGATGGACACCCTCCCCTCAACCGTTTCCCGCAATATGGGAGATACTCCGAAAGAAAATACGGTACCCAATACAGGCCCGCGCCCTGAAAATGCGGATCATTCGGCGTTGACCGCTTACTCGGATCCGACCACACACTCCACAGCGGATCTCCGGACCTCCCAAAATTCTGAAGGCGGCAAATCACCAGCTCCGTTTACTCTCGTGATTTACGGGGCCTCCGGTAATTTAACGAAACGGAAGCTGGTCCCGGCTCTTGCGCAGCTTTTCGCAAAAGGTCAGCTTCCCAAAGATTTCCGGATCGCCGGCGTTGCCCGCAAGCCGATGAGCAGCGAAGAATGGTTCGCGTCCCTGAAAAACCCGGAAGGCCCCTCCGACTGGCCTGCCGAGTGGCCAACCGGCTGGGAGAAAACCGAAACGGAAAGTCCAAAAGAGAATGCCGATCCGCAGATTCCGCAGAGTACTTTGCAGAACGCCCCGCAAAATGCTTTGCAGGACGGAATGATCTGGCGTGATTTTGCGAGACACATGGTCTACGCTTCGGCAGACGGGACGAGCGCGGAAGACATGAATCGGCTTGGGGTACTGCTTGATGCACAGGAGACCAGCGAAACACGGACGCGCATTTTCTACCTCGCGACCTCCCCGGATCTCTACCAGCCGATCCTTCGGGCATTAACGCCGGAAGTCTATCGCCTGCGGGAAAAAGGCGTGGACTGCCGGATCGTCGTGGAGAAACCGTTCGGCGTAGATCTCGAAACGGCGAAGGAACTGAATGCCGCGCTGCGAAGCGTCTTCCCGGAAAACCGCATTTACCGGATCGACCACTATCTCGGTAAAGAGACGGCCAGAAATCTTCTGGTCCTCCGTTTCGCCAACTCGATTTTTGAACCGCTCTGGAACCGGCAGTTCATCGATCATGTGCAGATCACGGCAAGTGAAGATGCTCTCGTCGGTCACCGGGCCGCGTATTTCAACCGGGCGGGGATCTTGCGCGATATGTTCCAGAATCACCTGCTCCAGCTTCTCGCCCTCACCGCAATGGAAGCCCCGGCAAGCCTGGACGCGGAAAGCATCCGAAATGAAAAAGTGAAGGTCCTTCAGGCTATCCGTCCATTCCATAGTCCGGAAGAAGTACGGGAGCGCACGATCCGCGGGCAGTACATTCCGGATACGGCTTACGGAAGCGGCGAGACCAAGGATGCCCTTGAGCCTTCAACGCCGACGTTTGCCGCGATGGAACTTCAGATCGAGAACTGGCGCTGGAGCGGCGTCCCCTTCTACCTTCGTTCCGGAAAAGGGATGGGATGCCGAACGACGCAGATCCTGATGCGTTTCCGTAAACCGCCGCATCTCCTATTCCCCAAAACGGAAACGTGCGCACCAAACTCGCTCCTGATCCAGCTTCAGCCGGCCGAGGGCATCCAGCTTGGTTTCGTGACGAAAGTTCCAGACACGGAAAAGGAGATCTCGCACGCTGCGATGAGCTTCACCTTTGCCCGGCACTACCGCGATGCATTTCCGGAAGCGTACGAGCGGCTTCTTCTGGATGTCGTCCTTGGCGATCTGAGTCTTTTCATCCGAGGCGATGAAACGGAAATCGCCTGGAAGATCATGGATCCGATCCAGAATGCCTGGGACGAGCATCTCAACGGAGGCGATCCTCCGGAATTCCCGGCAAAATACGAGATCGGAAGCTGGGGACCGGAGGAATCCGATACGTGGATGGAAAGCCGCGGTCAGCAGTGGTTCAACGTATGCCCGGTCCTTCCCAAACCCTTCGGCAAATAGCGGAGGATCCAGAGGGCCATTCTTCCGTCAACGAAAAAACAGAAAGCCGTGCGATCTTCAGACCGTACGGCTTTTTTAGGTGACCGAAGCAGAAAACGTCGAAAAGAAACGGCTCACGGTGCGAGCGTGCACGCCCCTTTCATTCCGGGAGCCTCTTCCACTTCCACGCACAAACGGGTCCATTTCCCTTCTGCCAAAAGTTCACTCTGAGCAAGCTGATCCGCAATATACTCTGCGAGCTGTTCTGCCGTCGTGTTCCGGATCGGCAGAATGATGCAGTCCTCCAGAGGCAGGACCCAGCGTTTCGAGCCGAACTTGACCTCAAGCTCATGCCGCATGGGTGCCATCCCTTCCGAATCAGCCATTTGGCACGGTTCCGTCTCAAAATCACTCTCTCCGCAGAAAGACGGCGTCCGTCCCTCGATTTCCTCCCCAGCCATTTGCGCCATTTGCGCCATTTTCTGAAAATAGTCATCCGGAGAAAGCTCTTTCGGCGGATCCGCCTCGTACTGATTTACGGACGAGAGCCAGTCACCGACCCGCGTCATCCAATCCATCATTCCCATCGGTTCTTCCGGTTCCTTCTCCTCCATGACGAATTTTACTCTCGGATCCTCCCCCTGAAGCAGCGTTTTATGGTCCAGTTTTTTCAGAATCTCCCGCAAAGTCTCCATGAACGGCAGAAAATCGATGACGTATCCTGCCGGAGCCATTTCCTGATCAAGTTCCACGGAAACATGAAAATCGTGCCCATGAATCGCCTCGCAGAGGCAGGCATCAAACGTAATGAAATGGGATGCTGAAAAGGTCAGCTCCTCCGAATCCAAGCGAATGCAAAAAGTTTTTTTCATGAATGGACCTCCCAAAACCAGGATCTCCAAAGAAAAATGGAATGAAAAAGGCGGGAAAACGGCAGGGATACCGTGGGGATACGGCGCAGCTTCAGGCAAAAATCAGGAAGTATGAAAGCGAAATGGAAAACATCAGTCCATTAGCTCCTTCTTCCGAAGCTGAGGCCGACAGTTCCTGCACAGTTTCCGTCGGCCTGCTTCATTCTTCGGACAAACGATCAGGCAAGACGCAGCGCGTCCGGCAGATCGATCGTGCCTTCATAGAGCGCACGGCCAATGATGGCGGCATCCAGACCGGCATCCTTCAGCTTCCGCACATCCTCCAGCGTCGTGACGCCGCCGGAAGCCACGACCGGCACATTCACGGCATCCTTCATTTCCTTCATCGCCGGCACGTTTGAGCCTTTCATCATGCCGTCCGTCGCGATGTCCGTGTACACGATAGCCGCCATCGGCAGGCCGCTGAACTGATCCGCAAGCTCGATCGCCTTCGTCTGACTTGTTTCGAGCCAGCCGTCCGTCGCGACGTAACCGTTTCGGGCATCGATCCCAAGCACGAGGCGATTCGGGAACTTCAGGCACATTTCGCGAAACCATTCCGGCTGACGCAGGGCCAATGTGCCGATGACCAGACGATTGAGGCCAAGTTCCAGAAGGGAACGGATCGTTTCTTCATTCCGGATCCCGCCGCCAAGCTCGCACGGAACGCCAACCGTCTGCACGATTTTACGGATCGCTTCAAGATTCGTCGGAGCACCGTCTTTCGCTCCATCCAGATCCACCAGATGAAGGAACTCGCCCCCCAGATCGACCCAATGTTTTGCCATGGCGGCCGGGTCATCCCCAAAAACGGTTTCCTGAGCATAGTCGCCCTGACGAAGACGGACGCATTTGCCTCCGCGTAAATCGATTGCCGGTAAAATCTGCACGAATCGGTCCTTTATGATGAATGAGTCAAAAGTAATGTTTTTTTGCAAAAAACAGACGCTGAAAAGGTCTGCTTCTGTACATTATGGGAAATTTTAGAAAAATTTCAAGGCGGGGTGGCCGATTCCTGCCTGTTTTTTGCATTTTCTGAAGAAAAAAAAAGAAAAAAATGCGGTCCAAGCCCGACATTCCCCCGGATTTCTACCGCTGAAAAGACGGTATGGTTCTGAGGCACACGGAAAGGGACGAATGCTCGTCCAGGTCCCCAATTCATGAAAAGAGCACAATTCCACCAAATGATTCCAGGATATTTTGGAAGCATTCAGGAAATCCGCCTCTTTCCGTGCATTTCGCGCTCCTCTTTCCGTGTACGTCAGTGAATTTTCATGTTCCTGGCAGAAAATTAAAGGCTCGGCCGGACGTATTGCGGACCAAATTCAGCCGCCGGAACTCTCGAAGGCAGGCTTCAGCCGTCTACTTTTTCAGTATTTTGGCGGCCGCACGATTCCAATTTCCTCTGCATGAACTGCGTCCCTGGAGCTGTACGAAATAAGCCCACGCCTGGTTCGTTTTCGGATTCGCTTTCGCGTCGGTCTGCAGTGCACCACCATGGCCGATCCAGTCCCCGTCGATCGTCATTCCCAGACTGTACGCGTTCGGAATGGAGTCCGGCGTCTGTTTCGTTCCGAGTGTCTTCATCGCATTCTCAGAAAGAAGACGTTTTCCCTCCCAGATACCGTTAGCTGCGAGCATCCGGTAGAATTTCATGACGTCCTCCGGAGTCGAGAAAAGACCTCCGCCAGCCTCGGCAAAACGTCTTGGCGAGTCAAACGGAGCCTTCACGTACGGCACATTTCCCGGCTCGCACTTTTTTCCGTCTCCCACCCGATAGCACTTCGCCATTCTCGCGATCTGGTCTTTCGTCGGATAGAATGTCGTGTCCGTCATCCCAAGCGGATCAAAGATCCGGGTCTGAAAAAATTCTTCCACGGTCATTCCGGAAACGACTTCCAGTACGGCCGACGCCACGTTGATCCCCACGTTGCTGTAGCGGTACTGCTCTTCCGGATCGGCCAAAAGCGGGATCGATGCCGCGGTACTGGCAAAAGGACGCATCGGGAAAACGTCGATCCCGAACTGTTCCTGCTGCGGCGTCAAAAACGAAAAGCCGGCAGAATGGCAGAGCGTGTGGCGCACCGTCATCTTTACTTTTGGAGCGCGAAGCGTCACGGTCCCATCTTCATTCGGAACCGCGACACGTACGTTTTTAAATTCTGGAAGGTACTTTTCCACCGGATCATCGAGAGAAAGTTTCCCTTCGTCCACCAGCATCATGATCGCGGCACCGGTAAATGCTTTCGTCATGGAGGCGATCCAGAAGACGTTTTTCTCCGAAATCGGCTCCTTTTTCTCAACATCTGCCCAGCCGACGCAGTCGATCTTCATCTCGCCGCCGTCCCACAGGATCGAGACCACACCGGGTATCTCTCCAGAATCAACGAACGGCTGAAGCGCATCGCGGACCGCCGGTTCTCCGGCATGAAGGATCACGCTGGCCAGAACAAAAAACACAAAAATCAAAAATCTCTTCATTTTCTTCATGGATCTACTCCTTAAAATCAAAAAATCATGCCGATTTCACGCTCGCGAACAGACTTCTCGTCTCCAAAGAGCGTCTTCCGCCGCTTCAGCTTCCCGCACGGCGCAGTTGGTTCAGCAGATTGCGGATCTCCTCATGGTTTGCGTCCGTCTGCCGAATGATGAGACTCCCGTTCGGCATCCAGAAGTAGATCGTCCCCTGCCCGCCGTTGGACTCCCACGAATCCGGATGGATCGTCGCCTGAATGACCTCGACCAGATGTTCACCGCTCTCTTGGACTCGCCGGGAAGCTCCGTCTCCGCCAGCGTCTCCAATTCCGCCCAGTCCGTTTCCAACCCCTCCGGCACCGCCAACGATCTGGCCCAGTTCCGCAATTTCCCCATCCCTTTCATCCCGTTCTGCGGCATTTTCAATCCCGGAACGATCCACAGATCGGGAACGATTCACGGATTTGGGGCGTTCCGCATTCTCCGGGCGTTCCGCAGGATCAGAATGTTTCGCGTTCGTTTCGCGTTCCTTCACTAAATGCGTCAGGATCTGGCGGGAAAGAGCTTCCAGCCGATCCTTCAGCGTACGTTTCATGCCGTTTCGGGCTTTTTCCGGGAGTTCAGAGTCAGCTTCGACCGCACGGTAAAGTGCCAGAAATTCCGACGCAGCCGCCTCTGCCTGCGTATCCGGTACCGCCTTCCAGCGTTTCAGTGCTGCACGCACGTTCCGCTGAAGCTCCGCACCGGAAAATGGAGCCGCGTTGGCCCTTCCATCCACCCCAATTCCACCAGAAAGCATATTTTCCGACGCCCGTCCTTCCTCATTTTCTGCAGAAAGCGCAACGTCGACAGAAACGCGTTTTTCCGGCGGGACTGGAATCGTTTCCGAGGCACTCAGCACGCACGGTGTTCCCAATACACTCCCGAAAAAACCGATCCAAACTGCGAAATTCCGTAAGCCCATCATCTCCGCCTCCTTTCCGATTCAGTTCACCAGCGCAAGCCGCAGGACCAGTACGGATTCCGGTTCCAGCGAACGCGATCCGCAGAGGATCTCCTGGTACCCCTGAAAATCAGGCTCAAAATGAGTGAATTCCACCTCGATCCTCTCGTTCGTCGGGTTAAAGACCGTCAAATAGTACGCTCCGTCCGTCGGACTTCCAAAACGCTCCACGAGCAGACGGGGATCGGAGACTTTCACGTTCGTGACCGGTTCCCATCCGGCTTCCGCCAGGAGGCGGCAGATCGGAAGGTACTTTTTGAAGAGCGGACGGTCGCGCTCGTAAAGTTCCGGATTTTTGAAGTAGTGTTTTGTCGAAGCATCGGCACTGAAATAGCTCGGGAACATTCCGAATGCCAGCGCACGCTGCATGAATTTTTCGCTGTGCTCATACGAGAACTGCGTAAAATCCGTGTTCTGAAGGAAACAGAACGGCTTTCCGCCGCAAAGCATTCGGCGATACTGAAGTTCCTCAACTGCCATGGGACGCCATGTGCCCGGATTCCAGTTCGACTCCGTCCCCAGCACGTCCAGAAGCGGCGCAAGCCACGAAAGACGATACGGAGTCGAGTTCGCCATCATGAGTTTTCCGGCCGCGTGTACGTCCCGCTCGATCGCACGCACGTACTCAAACGCAGTCAGTCCGCGGAAGATCACCGGCGTTTTCTCTTCGAGCGAAAACGTCAGCGGACACTCCGTGTAGGGAAGATGGTCTCTGCGAAAATCCAGTTCAGCCGTCACGTATCCCTCCGACGAATCGATGTACTCGCCGTCGATCCCCGGCCCCGGCATCGGCACAGAAGTTCCATTTTCCGGTTTTGGATAGACATCCCGCACATACTTTTCCGGCCATTTCGCCTGAAAATCCGTCATGCCGGCACCGTCCGGATCTTCTGGAAGTCTCGGAAGTCCCGAAACACTCCAGACGATCCCGCGGCACCATGGCGTATCGAGCCATCTTCCGGCGGGTTTCTGATTTTGGTCGAACATGACGCTGGACTTCCACGCTCTGGCGTATGCGTGTCCCTTTTCGGCCAGTTCACTCACACGTACCGCTCCGGCCTCAAGAAGGTCCTCCGCAGTCCCATCTCCCGTACCCGGCGAAATTTCCGTCCCGTTTTCCGAGTCATTTTTCGGAAGATCCAGACTCATCCACCACGTCATCGGCTCCGTGTATCGGAACGTCAGGAGACCGTTTTCGTCGTCCCACGCCGACTCATCGGTCCCTTCCTTAAATGCAAAGCCGAAATCCTCGGGATCCTTTACCTGACTGACTGGGGCAAAAGCCATCCAGTTTCCCATCTTCGGAACGCGGACTTTGAAAGCGTCCGGGTACGTTTCACTGTACCGCTTCCACGCGCTGCGCATTCCGCCGCACTCCTGCGTGAATCGGCACGTACGCAGTTCCCATTCCCTCTTTTCCGGGATGAATCCAAGGTCGAATGCGATGCAGAGTTCCTGCGTAAATGCATTAAAGAATGTCCGGTAAACCGCAGGCCAGGCGGGATCGATGCCGAGCCAGAATTCTTTTCCCGCGGTATTCGCGACTCCCTGAAGCGGGAATCGGTTCAGACGCCCCATTCCAGCTTTTGTGGCGAGTGCCGAAGAAAAGATTTCTGTCGGTTCCTGGATCTCGATCTCACCGTCCAGCCCTTCAAAAGCACGCGCAGCCGCCCCTGAGATCGGAAATGCCGCGACCAGCGTGATGCACCGGTCTGCTTTCTTCAGCGACCGGATCCGGAATGCGTCCAGGATCGTACCGTCTCCCTGTAGGGTCCCGCCCCACGAAACCGCAAATTCCGCGCGGTCTTCACCGAGGGAAACTTCAAATTCCTGTTGAAAAACTCCGTTTTCGTCACTCACATTCAAATCACCGGCCGACTTCATGACGAACCAGTCGGAATCCGCTCCCGCATCGCGAACGTAAAATCTGGGAGTCGTTTCCGAAGAAGAAAAAGCGCAAGGCCCCTGTGCTTGACTGCTCGCTGCTTGACCACTGTGCATCTCTGCATTTGGCTGATTTTTCAGAAACGCCGTTCCCGCAACACTCAAACCGTCAAAAGAAATCGCTTTTCCGCGCACAAGATCCGCCTGAACGAGTTTCGGACGCCGAAAACTCACCGCTCCTTCACGGTTACGGAAAAGGCAGTAGAAGGTGAGACGCCGGATCGGTTTCCGCGGATGAAACGTCGCGGAGCGGCTCTCCCACTCTCCACCGTTAAGTTTTTCTTTTCCTTCAAAATCTGCACGGATCCCCCACTCCGGCGTACCGTCCGAGTACATCGCGTCCACGTAAAGTGAATAGTCCCCGCTGGCCCCATGTTTCGGACCGGAAAACTGACTCTCGCCGGAAATCAGAAATGGACGCGGAGTTTTCTGGTCCAGCGTGACGCTCCAGACGACGGCATTCATCTCCTCTTTCGACGGAGTCTCGCAGATCCAGCCTTCTCCGCCTACCATTTTCTTCATTCCGCCCAAAAGATTCGGCTGGATCCCAGCCAGCTCATTCTTGCCCGAAAACCAGTCGGCACGCAAAAGTTCCATCTTTCCGGCATTCAGGCAAGCGGCAGGTTCGGATCTGTTTTCGGAATCGGAATCGGCGGCACTTCCGGAATCGGAAGAAACGTGCGGCACAGCAGCCGACAGAGTTCCTCCGCAGACGATCTCTCCCCCAAAAACGAAAGAAAATGCGAACGTACAGAGACTCAAAATTCGGCAAACTGCATACTTTTTCATAAAAACTCCCCAATTCTCAAAATTTGTCGGCATCGGCACGCAAAGATCGAGCCAGATCTTCTTCAATTCTGAAATTTTACTAGAAATCTCCCCTTTTCGCAAGGCACCCGTCCCAAATTTTGACGAAAAAAGTCCCAATTTCAAAAAATCGGTCTTTCTAAAGTCAGAGAAAACACAAAGACGAACAGGATCGCACATGAAGAAATACTCCGCGCTCTTAAGTAAACCGGGACACAAAAATTTCATCAAAAGTTTTCCATACGGCCCACAAAAAACGCAGAAACGGCAAATTCTCCGTTTCTGCGCATTTCTGAATTCCGAGAACCCGGTCTGTCATTCTCGATACCGACTCCGCAGCGGGGGATCCCTCAGAATTTCCGCGTTCATTCCCAAACGGCCCCCCATCCAGACAGCATCGACCCGGACTGCGTCAGTTTTCGATCTGGGTCTGTACGAGACTCTTTCCGCAGTAGATCTGGCGAAGTTTCGGCTTCTCGATCTTGCCGGTCGGATTACGCGGGATCTCGGCAAAAATGATTTTTCTCGGCCGTTTGTATCGCGGCAGGCCCGTGCAGAACTCGGCGATCTGCTCTTCTGTCGCCTCGAAACCGGACTTCAGCTCGATGATCGCGCAGGTGATCTCGCCAAGACGGGGATCCGGGAGTCCGATGACGGCCGCATCTTTGATGGCACTGTGCCGACGAAGGAAATCTTCGATCTGGACCGGGTAGATATTTTCACCGCCGGTAATGATGACGTCCTTCTTCCGGTCCACCAGATAAATGAAGCCGTCTTTATCCATCTGCGCCATATCTCCGGTGAAGAGCCAGCCGTCGGCGAGCGTTTCCGCCGTCGCTTTCGGATCATTGAAATAGCACGTCATGACGCCGGGGCCTTTGACCGCCAGTTCACCGACCTCTCCCTGAGGCACTTCCTTCCGGTTCTCATCCACGATACGGACTTCCCAACCGTAGCCGGGCACGCCGATCGCACCGACTTTGTGCGTATTTTCGATCCCCAGATGCACACAGCCCGGACCGATCGATTCGCTCAGACCGTAGTTCGTGTCGTACTGATGGCCCGGGAAGTACTGATGCCAGCGATGGATGAGGCTCGGCGGAACAGGCTGCGCACCGATGTGCATCAGACGCCACTGCGCGAGCTGGAACTCTTCGAGTTTTACGTCGCCGCGTTCGATGGCGTCCAGAATATCCTGCGCCCACGGTACGAGCAGCCACACGATCGTGCATTTTTCTTCCGAGACGGCACGCAGGATCCACTGCGGCTTCACTCCGCGAAGCAGGACCGCTTTGCTCCCGGCAAGGAAACTGCCGAACCAGTGCATTTTCGCGCCCGTATGGTAGAGCGGCGGGATGCAGA
Organism: Thermoguttaceae bacterium; assembly: GCA_017939795.1. Taxonomy (GTDB): domain Bacteria; phylum Planctomycetota; class Planctomycetia; order Pirellulales; family Thermoguttaceae; genus RGIG3701. The sequence continues at coordinate 65,964 of JAGBAA010000086.1, read as the reverse complement.
GAAAAACATCATCGCGTGTCTGTCCGTGGTGTTTCTGTTCCGTGACGCACGAAGAAACCAAACTCCGGTGCGGATGCAGGATCGCCTTCGGAAAACCGGTCGTTCCGGACGAAAAGTAGATCGCTGCGTCATCTTCATCAGTAAGCGGAATATCCGGCGTATCGGCCGAGGCGTAAGTGATGAGCCGATCGTAGCTTTCCGCAAAAGTCGGGCAGTTCTCGCCAACGTAGAAAAGGAACTTCACGCGCGGGATCTGGTCGCAGATCGCCTCAACGCGACCGATGAATTCCGGTCCGAAAACCAGCGTCGTCGATTCGGAAAGCCCGAGGCAGTATTTGATCTCGTCGGAGGCGTAGCGGAAGTTCATCGGAACAGCCAGAGCACCCGTCCGGAGGATCCCGAAGTAGATCGGAAGCCATTCAAGACAGTTCATCAGCAGAATCGCGACTTTGTCCCCTTTTTTCACTCCGCGGCTAAGCAGAAGATTCGCGAACCGGTTCGCTTTTTCATCGAATTCCTTCCACGTCATCGTACGGCGGGAACCATCTTTCGCGGTATCCTCGATCAGCTCATACTCTTTCCACGTGACGCGGCGTTTTTCGTCGTCCTCCGGATTCAGTTCCACAAGACAGACCTCGTCTCCGTAAAGCTGTGCGTTTCGGGAAAGGATTTCGGTGATCGGCATGAGAGGATCCCTTTCAATTTATGCGTGAAGGAAAAATTCAAAAATTTAATGCCGTACATTTTACCACATTTTGCATTTTTTCGCAAGGGGGGCAAAAAAAGAAACACACCGTTCCTCTTCCCCCAATCGGTACACGGTCCTGCACACAGTCCCCCAACGCTCCTCATTCACCCCAGAGCTGTTCAGTTTTTCACGAAAACCGGAATTTTTTGTTCAACTCGCCCAAAAACCTCATCAAAAAACCAGGTCTGGCCCCTTGACAGAATGGGAGTCCTTGGGTAAAATCAGGAAGAAGGATTTATTTTTTATGGAAAGAGGCGAAAAAATGAAAATGGCCCCCTATACCGCAGAGGATTTCGGAATAAATCCCCTGATGTTTTACTATGAAGTTACCCGTGCCTGCGATCTTCAGTGCAAACACTGCCGTGCCAGTGCCCAGCACGATGCAGCTCCGGACGAACTCACGCATGAACAGTCGAAACTGCTCATCGACCAAGTCGCCTCTTTTCCGAGGAAGCCCAATATGTGCTTCACGGGCGGCGACCCGCTGAAACGCGCCGACATTTTCGACCTTTTGAAATACGCGGTCTCTAAGGGGATCACGACGGCACTGACGCCTTCCGCCACGCCTCTGGCGACGTTCGAAGCATTCCGAAAAGCCAAGGAAGCCGGCGTTTCCGCCATTGGGATCAGCCTGGATGGTGCAGATGCCGAAACGCACGATTCCTTCCGCGGTTTTGAAGGAAGTTTCGCGCAGACGATGGAGATGCTTCGATTCGCCGCAGAACTCGATTTCCCCGTTCAGATCAACACGTCGATCACAAAGCGGAATTTTCAGCAGGTCGATCAGATCGCCGACCTTCTCGAAAGCCGCGGCATTGCAATGTGGTCCGTCTTTTTCCTCGTCCCGGTCGGACGCGGCATCGAGGAACAGCGTATCGCGCCGGAAGAGTACCGCCAGGTCTTCGAACGGCTCTGGGCACACGCACAGACGAAACCTTTCAGCGTAAAGACGACGGAAGCACCGTTCTATCGCCGATTCGTTCTCGAACACGGCGGTGATCCGCTGGCGGCTCCCAAAAGTCACTCCCAGTTTGCTGCAAACATGAATCGCGCTCCGCATCGTCACGGCAGCCGAGCTCCGCTGGGAATTACCGACGGCCGCGGCATCATGTTCGTCGCGCATAACGGGATCATTTACCCGGCCGGCTTCCTTCCTGTCGAGTGCGGGCAGTTCCCGAATGTCTCCGTCGTCGAAACATACCAGAAACACCCGGTTTTCCGTCAGCTTCAGGATCCAGACCAGTACCATGGGATCTGCGGCGTATGCAAAGATCGGCACATTTGCGGCGGTTCCCGTGCGCGGGCATTCGCGCTTTCCGGAGACTATCTCGGCCCGGAACCGGACTGTTTTTTCGAAAACTGAGTTTCTGCCGAAAATTTCAGCAGAATCTGAAAGATTTCAGCAGAATCTGAAAGATTTCAGCAGAATCTGAAAGATTTCAGCAGAATTTGGAATTTTTCGCAGGATTGAAATGGAAACGCCGAAAGTACGAAAATCCGCGCCTTTACCGTTTCGCCGAGGTCCTTTTCGGCCCCGTTCCCGCATAAGACACGCATTTTACGCAACCGAAATATTTTAATTTTACGATCCCGCCATTTTTAATTGAAAGGAAAGACCAATGCGCCATTGGATCCAAAGTATTTTGTTCACGTTCACGGCATTGTTTGCTGTGGCGGTTTTTGCAGTGAAGACATTCGCGGCGCCGATTCCGGAACCGGGACTGCAGGAAGAACTTGCGAAACGAGCGAAAGAGCTTGCGCCGATGCTTTCGGCAGATTTCTGCATTCTTCCGTCCATCTCGGACCGTGCGTTTTGGGAAGAGCTTTCCAAAAAACCGCAGTACCGCAAGGTAATTTCGACCGTCGAAAAGGAAATGAAGACGCCGGTCGCCGTGGTTCCGGATGAACTTTACCTTCAGTTCACGCAGAACGGCAACCGAACGAACTACCAGAATGCGTACAATCGGCGCAATTCCGGACTGAACCGCGCGGTGCTTGCCGAGTGTTTCGAGAATCAGGGACGTTTTATCCCCCGGGTCGAAGAACATCTGAAAGCGTTTTTCGCGGACCGCAGCTGGGTCCTTCCGGCACATGACCGCAATCTCAACAATTTCAACGGACGCTACGATATTGACCTCGCATCAAGCAACATTGCATGGAATCTGGCGACCATCGGCAAGATCCTCGGGAACCGTCTTTCCGAAGACGTCCGCAAGGAGCTGGACCGTCAGCTGGCACTCCGCTGCTTCATTCCGTTCCGCACGCACATCGAGACTGGGAAACCGCATCTCTGGTGGGTCCGCGGCATCAATAACTGGAATGCAGTCTGTCTCGCCGGCGTCACCGGCGCGGCACTCACACACATTCAATCAAAAGAAGAACGTGCGTGGTTCCTCGCTGCGGCGGAGAAATTCATCCAGCGGTCGAATCTCGGCTACACGGAAGACGGATACTGCACGGAGGGCGTCGGCTACTGGTGCTACGGCTTCGGCCACCACGCACTGCTTTCCGAAACCGTACGCCGCGCGACGAACGATAAAATTCAGATCCTCGATCAGGAAAAACTCCGCAAGGTCGCCCTTTACGGCTTCACGATCGAGATCCTTCCCGGTTTCTCGCCGAGTTTTGCTGACTGCAGCATGACTGCCGTCCCGACGCGCAGTCTGCTCGGATTCCTGAACAGATATTATGGATTCCACTTGGACAATTACGAATTCACGCTCCCCGAACAGGGGCAGAATCTCTGCAATCTCGGCGTTTTCGGCACGGATCTTCCGCCGCAAGTGGAGAAGGACGCTGCCGGCTACGCTCCGAAATTCGGCAGCGTGAAAGAAATGCAGGATCCCATTTCCAACCGCACGTGGTTCCCATCCGCACAGATCCTGATCCTTCGCCCGGAAGGGTGGAAATCAACGCTAACGAAAGTCTCGGACAAAGTGGAACTTCCCAAAGCGGTCGCTGCGCTTGATGGTTTTGCTGTCGCGATGAAGGGCGGACACAATGCGGAACAGCACAACCACAATGACGTCGGGACCTATGTCCTGCTTTACCGCGGCAAACTCCCGGCACTCGACCTCGGCGGCGAGGTCTACACACGCCGTACATTCAGTAAAGACCGCTACGTCAGCGACGTACTGAACTCCTGGGGCCACAATGTGCCGGTCGTCGCCGGTCAGCTTCAGAAATCCGGAGCGAAGTATGCCGCGACGGTGAAGAAGACCGACTTCGGCACGGATGAAGAGTCGCTCCTTCTGGAATACTCTGCTGCGTATGCCGTCGCCGCGTGTAAGGAACTGACGCGTGAATTCACCTACTCCCGCAAGGAAGTGAAATTCACGGTGGAAGATTCCGTCACGTTCGACTCACCCCAGACATTCGAAGTGCCGATGGTGACCATCCAGAGCTGGAAACGCAACGGAAACGCCGTCATTTTCGGTGAAGGAAAAGAAGCGGTCCGTGCCGAGATCGAAGTGACGGCGGACGGTGTCGTTTCCAATGACTGGACGCTGAAAGATTCCGGTTTCGAGGCGGATTTCAAAGCGCGCGATGTCGCCCGCCGCATTGGGATCGTCCTGAACGCACCGGTGAAGACCGCGAAGGTCAGGATCACTTACGTCCCGGCAGAAAAATAAATTGCCGCAAGGCAGATCCGGACTGGAGACCGCATGCGAAAGAAATGTTTCCGACGCCGCGGATCTTCAGTCCTCCTAAACCTGAACTTTTTTTGACCCGTTGCGTCGCGAATGACGGCGCATGACCTTTTTTAAAGATTCCGGCCCCTGAGTCTCTTTTCTTATGGACCGGTTTCAGGAGTGAAATTTCGTGTTTACCTACGTTTTGAACATCATGTCGGATGACCATCCGGGCATCATCGCTGCAGTGACCTCCGCAGCCGAAGCACTTGGCGCCAACATTGAATCTTGCAGCCAGACCGTACTCGGCGGATTTTTTACGCAGATCATGATCCTGACTATTCCGGAAGATATTTCTCCGGAAAATCTTCAGAAATACATTCTGGAGCACACGGCCGAATCGTGCCAGATCGACGTTTCTGTGCGCCGTACGACGGCAGACTCCCTTTCTTCTGAAAACAAAGCGGAACGTTTCGTGCTGACCGCGTTTGGAAAAGATCAGCCTGGTGTCGTCTGCCGCTTCAGCGAATATCTCGCGGATCACGAGATGAATATTCTGGACATGTACGGCTACCGCCAGAAGAATACGGACGGCGATGTGCAGTTCTTCCTCACTGCGCAGGTCGAGATCCCGACGAAATGGAATCTGACGCTCCTCCAGTGCGATCTTCAGAACCTCGGTACGGACATCAACTTCACCGTCGTTCTCCAGCACGAAAACATTTTCACGGCAACCAACCGGGTTCGGTATCGCTAAGAGTTCCAGCGGTCAGACAGTCCGGCAGAAACTGCCAGACGAATGATTCGGAACGTACACGCAGGAGATCCTCTGCACACGCAGAGGATCTCCTGTTTTCATTTCAGAGCTGCTCAGTTTCCGCAGCCGCAATCGGAGGTCTGATACGTCGAGCCGCCAACAGGAGCCCAGCTGTTTCCGGACCAGGAATTTCCGTATCCGTAACTGCCGAAGCGATTCCATGAACCGTAGTTCGAGTAGCTGGCATAGGTCGGATAGGCGGCACGATACGGCATGGTCCAGCGGGCCTGGCGGAGGGCACGGCGGCAGAAGATACCGCAGTGTCGGCGCACGGTCACGCAGGTCGTGCCGGAGGCTTCGCAGCACGGAGTGCAGCTCGTGACGCAGTTGATGCTCTCGCTTTCCGTGCAGTCGGAATCGTTCGAGACACAGTTCATCGACTCACTCTCCGTGCAGCACGGATCACAGGCAGAAGCAGAATTCCAGCTGGAGCAGCAGCGGGCACGCCAGAAATGTTTTCTGAAAAGACGGCAGCGCGGAACGCGGACGCATCTCTGATCGCACGAACAGGCTTCGCAGCAGGAGGTCTGCGGGCAGCATTCCGTCATGCACGGATCACAGCAGGTTCGTTCGATTTTCGGCCGACAGCATCCATAACGCCAGGCATGACGGTAAACCGAACGGTATCCACGATGGCCGTTCCATCCGTCATGTCCGCAGCACGGCGAACAGGCAGGCGCACAACAGGCAGAAATTCCATCATTTTCGCCGTTTTCCAGCATCGGATCCGCCGTTTCCTCCTCCATTCCGTCATTCGTTTCCGTCTCGCGCACGGAATCGATGAGGACCGTCTCGTCTTCACGATCGATCTCTTCCCCGGAATCGGTTTCGTTCGCCGATTTCGTGATCTTTTCAGATTCCGTGACCGATTCCGTCACTTTTTCTTTCCTGACCTCATGCGTCCTCCCGCCAGTTTCGTTCGCTCCGGCTCCAGATTTCAGCACTTCGTCACGAAGGATCTCTTCCTTCACGATCTCCTCAGCACGGACTTCACTGCCGATCGACGGTTCCGTCACGACAGAAACCGGAGTGCGATTGGAGAGACGCTTCATCCTCATCCCGGAATAGTCCGAAGAATCGGCCAGAACCAGATTCGCGGTTCCCGCCAGTCCCATAAGAAGAAACAGACAGCTCAATGCAAAACTCTTTTTCATTTTCTTTCCTTCCTTTAAAGAAGACACGAAGCCGGCGTTTCGTTTCTGTTCCGTCCAGGATCGCCCGTGAAATCAATCCGGGAAATCCAAGACCAGGAAAACCTTTCGGAACGCCGAAACCAAAATATTCTCGGGAACGAGATAAAAAAATTGGCGGTGCTCATCTCGATGCCCGCCAATATTTTAGCTTTCGTGTCAATCAGGAAGGATCAAAACATTTTCCTGAAAGAATTCGCTCACGGATCCCTTAACGGGACTCGCGGTAATTGTACTTCGGATTCCGAATGTCGAAATCCTGATCGGTAAGTCCCACATTGAGTTTGATGTTTGAGTACGTGTACTCCTCCAGCAGCGGAAAATCGCCATTTTTTCCCCAACCCCATGAGACATAGCGGATCGGAATATTCAGTTCCCGGTCCACATAAATGTGGGCTTTGCAGAAAAGGACATCATCGCGGCGCTTCTGATTCAGGACTTCAATGCAGACACAAGCCCGGCCCGCGATCTCCGCATCAAAATAATTCACATCGAAAGAATCTTTCTGAATATTGACCTCACCGACCCGAATGAGCTGACGCGCAAGATTCAAGACCCCAAAATCCGTAATGGGATGCAGATTGCCTTTCATCGCCAACCGGCCCGTCGGAGAAAGATGCATGGTCCCCGCCAGTGCTTCGAGACCGACGCCGTGAGCAAGAAGATTCCCGGAATTGGCATTTTCCACATAAATGACCTCACGGCCGCTGAAACGGCGCGGACTGGTGAATTTCATGTAGACGCTGAACGGTTCATGGCGCACTTTCGCGTCCATGATCTCTTCTTTGCCGAGGATCCCATTGATCCGCTCGCGCTTCGTGACCGTGCACGTATAGTCGCGGACATTCGCCTGCATGTACTGTGCCGATTCATCTGCCCAGCGCATCGGAGCGAGAAGCGGATGCTCGCCTTCAAGCGAATTTAAAACGGCATTGCTCATGGCAGGATCATTCAGTGCGATCTGGATCGGAGCATCCTGTGCCGAAGCCCCGGTTTCTGCGCCAGTCTCATTTATTTCGCCGACCCCTGGCGATACATAACCAAGCAGGAAAGCAGAACCAATGAAGGCATGAAAAGCAAATTTCCCCAAATTGTGGAAGGTCATGAAAAATCCTTTCCTTTCATTTCCCCAAAATACTAATTGAAGTGAATAGAAACACTATCGAAAAAAAATCTCCAGAACTCAAGAAAAGTTTACTCCCTCGGCTTAAATTTCCCATTTCTCCTCTTTTAAAAGAAAAATCAAGGAAATTTCATGCAATGAAACATCATCTTCTTCAGAAAAGATTTTCGCACAAATTAAAAATTCCCTCATCCAACTCAAGCAGCAAAAAAACAAAATGGAGCCGCCTACACAATATGGTAGAATGAACGGGATCTTCCATCCTCAGATTTTGTGGCAGATCGACAAACTCTCAACCGGCACACGCACCGAACAGGAACGGGCGATGCCTGCGCACACGATCGCCCGGTAGATTCAGTCTGCCGTTTTCGCCGCACTTTCGTCGACTCTTTCGTCAACTCTTTCCAAATCAAGACCACTGAACTGGAGAGCATTCTGAAGCATGGAAAATGTTTCCTGAGCATTCTCCGCAACACGCACACGCAGGATCGGTTTCCAGTACATTCCGCGGCCGGGTTCTCCCCAGCTCCGGATCTTCTTCTGAATGGCTGCAGCGAGAGCTTTTGCGGTTTTGTTTGGCGTCGTGACGGGAATCGTGACCGGCTCTTCATCGAGAATTCCCGTCAAAACGAGCGCATCCGCACGGCATTCGAGAGGAACGGGACGATTCAGAGAAGAAAGCGTAGGCCGGTAGTTCTCCAACGCCCAGTTCTGTCCCTCGCTGGAAGCGACACAGGCCGTGACGGAATTCTGATCCGCCGTGACCGAGGCTCCCGGCCCGCCATTTCCGCCGGAGGCTCCGTTTCCAGACACTCCATCCGCTCCGGCCGTCCCAGACGCTCCGGCAGCGTTCGTGCTGTACGCCCCGGCAATCCCCTGCTCTCCGGAAGATCCCGACTCATCCGGTGAGACAGCCGTCCATTGCGAAAGATCATGCACGGCACTGACGGTCGATTTTCTGCCGACTGCAGGATCCTGGACATTTTCGGAACCACTCTGTGAAGCAAACGTACTTTTCAAATCTCCGGAAGTACCAGCTCCAGCTCTTTCTGCCATCCCTGATCCATTCAGATCCCCTGCTCCATTCAACGTTCCCGATCCATTCAACGCTCCCGATCCATTCTGCGTTCCCGATCCATTCTGCGTTCCTGATCCGTCCACAATTCCGGTTTCAGACGCAGTTTCGGAAACATTCCTCTCTGCCGGGTGAGGAAGCGCGTGCGTTCCATTTGCGCCAATCGCACCAGCCGTCTCTGCGGTCCCGGGCATTCCCACTCCGCCGGGAAAAGCATTGGCGGCAGGTGTACCGTTTTCGTTCGAATTCGCAGAATTCCGATTCCCGTCAGCCAGGTTCCGTCCCACAGGACTTTCCGAGTCAACATAAACGGGGACCGCACCGCCGGGAGTCGCACGGTAAGCGACTTTTCCCTTTCTTCCGCCCCCCTGACCGGAGAGCGTCGGAGCCATGGACGCCAACTGACGCTGACGGATCCTGGCAGAGTGGATCGCACGTACCATTTCTTCTTTGAGATTTTCGTCATTCGGCGGATAGGCGATCGGCATATTCTCCTCCACCAGCTCGTAGCCAAATTCGGTTTTCCATGACTGGAGCGATGCACGGACACGATAGAGAAAAAGGATCCCGCCCGGCCGGACGATCAGCAGAGGGTACGGTTCCTGTTCATTTTCCGGAGTTTCCTGAAAGATCCCGTTTTTCAAAAGGTACTGCCTTTTAGCGCTGAGGGCCATTTCCAGCGGATTTTCCATCGAAAGCGTTCCCTCAAAATCAATGGCATTCAGGCGCAGATTTTCCGGCATGAGCCACGCACCGTCTTCACGGCATTCGACGTACATCGGGTAACGTCGAGTTCCATTCGGGCCGACATGCGGAAGGATCGCATAGGATCCGTTCTGTTTTTTGGCCTGATTTTCCTCTTTTTCTACGTTCTCCTGAAGTTCTTTCACTTTCTTTTCGTACTCTGCGATCTGTCCGCGGATCTTTTCCGGATCCAATTCAGCATCCGCTCCCCGCATTTTCTGGAGTGCTTCCAAAAGAGACTCGACTTCCTTCAGAAGACGATTCCGATTTTCCTGCGTAGCTCCCAGCGCGATGCGTGCTGTCTGCGCATCCTTTTCGACCTGTCCGCGAGCCGATTTCAGTTCCTCGAGCCTCCAGTCTTCCTGTGCCGTACGGTTTCGGATCTCTTCGATGCGTCCAAGAAGTTCGGCGTCTGAAAGTTTCGCGAAATCGCCTTCTTCCTTCAGACGTAAAGCTCGAGCAGCTTCCAGGGCTTCCATTTTCTTTTGGAGCAATGCACTTTTTTCTTTCAGATCGGCAGATCCAGCATTGGAAGAGGGATCCTCGGAAGAGCAAAGAGGATCCGAATGCGAAATGGGATCAGCCTCCGCAATGGAATCAGGATGCGGAAGAGCAAAAGTCTCCATTTCCGGATCGACCGCAGAAGCCGCAGAGTCGGCGATCATTTCCTGAACGAGTTCATCAGCACTGAGCTGTGCGTGCCGCGCAATGATCAGCAAAACCGAAATGAGTGCGCCCATCGTACAGAGCAGAACCGCAAGAAAAGGGAAAAGCGAGACCGGATTTCCTTCGGATCCCCTGTTTCGACGGTTTTCAAAATAACTCATTTCGGTTTCCCTGATCTGCTCTGAAAAATAGGATGACGTTTACTCAAAAAGGCCGGAAAATGCGTGAATTTCAGAACGGCACTCACGGACTCACGGACTCACACACTCACAAAACATCCGCATTGGGACGTGGATCCGGCAAAATTCAAACCGGCTTTCGGCTTGCCTTCACTTCCTCAAGCCACTGCGCAAGGATCGATACGGCACTGGAAAGCTGGGCGACGGTCCGCTCAAAATCACGCGCACCCTGAAGCGTCGAAAGATTCTGCGCCAGGACATTTTCCATCTTCACGATTTTCTCTCCGGCCTCAGACATCTGAAGGCCTGCGTTTGCCATCTTTTCTGTCGAACTGGAAACATGTTCCAGCTTGGAAACGGAAAGCTCAACCGCTGCGCCAAGTTCCACGATTTTCTGACTGTACTGGGAAAGGATCGAATTATTCTGCGCAAAATACTCAACATTCTGACGCATCGCCTCATGGAGGACCTCGCACTGTTCGCTGAGCGTCTTCTGAACGTCCTTCAGTTCCGCAACATGACTCATCCACTGAAGCGTGATGGTATTCTTCAGCAGTTTTTCCAATTCCATCGAGATCTGCATTCCAATCGACGCGCAGCACTGAGAGGCCATTTTTTCCGCAGCACGCTCAAAGGCCGCCTGCAGGGAATCCGCCATCATCGTGCCGACAGATTCCAGACGCCGGGTCCATTCGACCTCAACGTTTCGGAAAGACTCTTCCCAAATCGCGCTTTGCCGCCTCATCTGCTGCTCAAGAAGTCCGGAGAGTTCTTCTCCATGCGCTTTCACGGCCCGCACGATCCCTTCTGGAGAATCAGAGTACTCCTCGAATCGGCCGGCAAGCTCACGGTTCGTCTGCTCATCGACACAATTCAGAAGACGATTTTCCAGTTTTTCGACAAAGAACTGGAAAAACATCAGAACGATCGAGAAACTCAGCGCCAGTGCCGTCGTATCGAACGCAAAACTCAAGTCCGCGATCATTTTCGGCAGCGTGGTTTCCGTGTCGGAAAGGTTGCCTCCGAGGCCTCCAATGGCGAGCGTGATCCCCATGACGGTTCCGAGAAATCCGAGGATCGGGATCGCCCAGATGATGACGCGGATGAACGAGTAGCTCTGCCCCATACGTGCCGCATCCAGATCCGCAAGATATTTCATTTCGTCGCTGAATCCATGGGCGGAACCATTCCGCACAATAAAATCGAGAGATGCCTTCAAACGCTGAATAAAGTAACCGTTGGCGACTTTTTCCGGGATCTCATTCAATTTTGCGGTCATTTCACGGGCATTTTCCGGCGAGAAAAATCCGGTTTCCGGCTTTGGGAAAAAGGTTTCCGAAGAGGCTTCCTGCTTCGTGATCCAGCTCATCTGAAAACGGATCTCCGTCAGCTTGAACGCCAAAGCGCAAAACCCGATGAAAAACATCAGGATCTCAACGAACGGAATGGACAGGATCTCGCCTTCCGCCGAAACAAAATAATGCGAAACCGCCTCGATCTGCACGATGCGGGTCAAAAGCAGCGAATAGAAGATCCCCGTGAGGCCGATCCCCCAGAAAATTGGCGAGTTGACGAATTTGGAAAATTTTGAGGCACCCATACTCCGGCTCCTGCATGTGCTGGCACAAAAAATGAATCGATTCCGCGGAAGGATACACGATTTCACGGAATTCGTCAAGTCCATTAATGGAAAATCCCAGGCACTTTTCTGCCTCTTTTTCCAGGCAAGCCGGACATACCGCACGGCAAACACACGGCAAACACACGGCAAACACATGGCCCCCAGCCCCGTATTCTGTCGGATCCCCGTCGGAAACTCCATTTTCTTTCTGCGCGAACCGTTTATTTTGCGTTTTTTTCTGCGTACACACTTGACTCCAGAGAAAAACCGGGTAAAATAAAAGATGGTCTCGTCTTCTTTCCGGAGTCTCAGGGACACCATGAGACTTCATTCCCCTTCCCAAAGGAGAAACCGGGCAGACGAGACGCACAGGATCACCGCATCAAACTCCTGCATAAGATCAAAAAATGGACGGCGATTCGGGAAAAACGGCATTCCGAAAGAAAAACCAAAGGCAGACCATGGGTTCAAAAAGGCAGACTTTCATTCTGATCTTCCTCCTTTCCATCACGGCGATCCTGACTGTGATCGGCGCATTCTGCTCCCACGCAGCTCCGCAGCTCATCCGGTTTGAAGGCGAGACGATGGGAACCGTCTGGCACGTGACGGTCAAGGCAGACTCCAGGCATCCGATCGATCCCCCGACCGCTGAAAAGATCCAGACCGCACTGGAAGAATCGCTCAAAGCTGTAGACTACCGAATGTCCACGTGGAAGGAGTTTACCGAACTTTCGCGCCTCAACGCACAGACGGACCTTTCGGAAGACTTTTCCCTTTCGCCGGAGCTGGCGTTCGTGATGGAAAAAGCTTTGGAAATTTCCCGAAAAACAGACGGTGCCTACGACGTGACGGTCGGTCCGCTGGTGAATCTCTGGAAATTTGGGCCGACGCGCGGAGATTCCGAAATGCCGGAGATCCCCTCCCCGGAAGCGATCGCTGACGCAAAAGCGCAGATCGGCTGGGAGGCACTTGAGATCGTCTCTGGTTCTCCCAATGAAAAAATGCTCCGGCGCACAAAAACGGGACTGAATGTGGACCTTTCCAGCATCGCGAAAGGATACGGCGTCGACCAGGCGGTAAAGACGCTAAGATCCTTCGGTTTCGAAAATTTTATGGTCGAAGTCGGCGGTGAAGTTTACGCACAAGGCGCGAATCATCTCGAAAAACCGTGGCGCATTGGGATCGAGCTGCCGATTCCCGACTCCAACCTGATCTTCGGTGCCGCGGAACTCTCCGGAAAGGCGCATGCCGGGCAAGCTCTCGCCACCTCGGGAGACTACCGGAACTTCAAGCTCGAAAACGGACGCCGGCGTTCGCACATCATTGATCCGCGGACCGGCTATCCCGTAGAGCACGCGCTCGTTTCCGTTTCGGTCCTGGCGCAGGACTGCATGACGGCGGACGCCTGGGCGACGGCCCTGATGGTCCTTGGTCCGGAAGAAGGCAAACTTGCCGCAAAGCGCGAAGATCTTTGGGTCCTTTTCCTCATTCAGGATGGCCAAAAGATCCGCTCCGAAAGCGTAAACTTCCCATGTACGCTGAATCCGTATCTGGACGAGACACGTGTCCTGAAAGAACCTGCGCCGCCGACGCCGCCTCAAATTAGGACCAGTCCCCTTAAACTGGATTGAACCCCAAGGATCAGTCTGCTGCGCGAAAGCTGAAAATCAAAACTCGAAACAGAAAGGACCTCCCCAAATGAAGACCCTGCTCATCACGATCGCGATCGCGGTCGGAATGTTTCTCTTTTTCTTCTTCTCGATCGGTTTTTCGCACCTGATCGGGCGGCGGAAGATGATGTGCTCGTGCGGACGGGCGCGCGCCATGGAAAAAGAGCGTGAGGCCATCATCAAAAAAATCAAAAACATTGAGGAAGTCGCGGACAAAACGCAATTCCGTGTCGATCACTGACTCATCCGCGTTGACCACGGACTCATCCTCCAAACCGTTCGGCCCGGATGTACTTTGAGACCGCACAGATCGGAAATCCTGAAAAAATGACTCGAAACCTGAAAAAGCTCCTCCTTGAAACCGCAGAAGGAAACCATCGGCTGACGAAAGACGAGGCACTCGCTCTTTTCCACTCCGCGGACCTGGCACTGCTGGGACTTGCGGCACAGAAAATGTCGCGCCGTCTGCATCCGGAAAACTACCGCACGTACAATGTGGACCGAAACATCAACTACACGAACGTCTGCGAGTGCCGATGCCGGTTCTGCGGATTTTCCTGCGACGCGGAGGATCCGGAAGCATACGTCATTTCGCGGGACGAAATGTTTCGGAAGATCGATGAGACGCTGGAACTCGGCGGAAATCAGATCCTATTGCAGGGCGGTCTGAATCCCCAGCTTCGGCTTGAGTGGTTCGAGTCGCTCTTCACGGCGATCCGCGAGCGTTACCCGGCACTCAACATTCACGGTCTGAGTGCGACAGAAGTCTGGTATCTCGCCCGGCTGGAAGGAATTTCGATGGAGGAAGTCCTTCACCGTCTGCGAACGGCCGGACTTGGCACGATCCCCGGAGGCGGTGCAGAAATTCTGGACGATGAGGTCCGTGAAAAAGTCAGCCCTAAAAAAATCAGAACCGACGACTGGCTCCGCGTCATGCGTCTCTGGCACGAAATGGGCGGAAACTCGACCGCGACCATGATGTTCGGTCACGCAGAAACGTACGCTCACCGGACGGCACATCTGGAGCGCATTCGTGATCTTCAGGATGAAACTCACGGCTTCACGGCCTTCATCTCGTGGACCTACCAGCCGTTCCGTGAATTTTCGGCAAAAAAAGTCGGTACGTTCGAGTACCTGAAAACGCTCGCCATCGCGCGTCTATTTCTCGACAATGTGCCGAACATTCAGGCAAGTTGGGTCACGCAGGGAATGCGGATCGGTCAGCTCGCGCTCGCGTTTGGCGCAAACGACATGGGGAGCCTCATGATCGAGGAAAACGTCGTCGCTTCCTGCGGCACCGTCTTCCACGCAACGGAACAGGAACTCCGCTCCGTCATCCGCAACGCCGGATTTGAGCCGAAAAAACGAAATGTTTTCTACCAGCTCATGGAGTAGGTCCCGGAAATTTCCAGACGCGGAGACACGTAGATACATAGCCCCCAAAAGAAAAGAGGAAAACCATGGCAAAAACCTGGGCGATCGGTGACGTGCACGGCTTTTCGCTGGCACTGTGCCGTATTTTGGACCGGATCGAACCGCAAAAAGACGACACGGTCGTGATGCTCGGCGACTACATTGACCGCGGTCCCGATTCCCGCGGCGTGATCGACCGGCTTTTGCGCCTTCGTTCCGAATGTCGACTCGTGACGCTCCGGGGAAACCATGAAGCAATGCTTCTCGAGCTGCTCGAACGGGAACAAAACGGCCAGACGAACGATTCATTCTGGAAGAGGATCTTCGGGAAAAAATCCAGCTTCCTCCGTAGCGACTGGCTCGATCTTGGCGGGAGGCAGACTCTCGCCTCCTACGGACCGCTCACGACGCGGATCTCCCAGCTGCCGGAACCGCATCTCCGGTTTCTCGCAGAGACCGTCCTTTACCATGAGTCGCCAAACGCCAACTTTACGCACGCGGCGTACATTCCGGAACTGGAAATGAGCGAACAGCCTATCCAGGCCCTGCTCTACCATCGTCTGCGTGTTTCGATACCGGGACCGCACTTTTCCGGAAAAACGTTCTACGTCGGACACTCGGCACAGCGAAGTGGGAATATTCTGGACAAAGGGCACATCATCTGCATCGATACGTGTCTCTACGGCGGCGGGTGGCTGACCGCACGGGAGATCGATTCCGGAGAAATGATCCAGCTGGATGCTGCGGGAAGACTCCGTTCCTGAAGTTAGCCCCGTTTTCCTGAAGTTGCTCTCCATTCCTGAACCGACGGATTCCAAACCCAAAAACCCTCACGGTTTCGGGCGATCCCCACTTGGAAGAACTGGCCGAAACGGCGAGGGTTTCTGATTTTCATCCTGGAAAGAACGTGAGCTTATCTGGTTCTCGACCATGGAAAGCAGCACTAATCCTGCTTCACGCACTTTTTCGCGATTTCGTGGATCTCGAAAAGATTCAGTTTTCCAGTTCCAAGAAGCGGGATCGCGTCGACCTGGAAATACGAGTCCTTCCCAGGGATCCAGAGATTCGGGACTTTCATTTCTTTCAGTTTTTCCGAGATCTCATCAAGCGAACAGGTCAACTCGGTATAGAGGACCACAAGACGCTCACCCTTTTTCGGGTCAGAGACTGACGTAACGCAGATCTTCGGTTCTTCTTCCGCTTTATTGCCCAGAACCTGATTCAGCATATCTTCCAAACCTTCGTGCGGGACCATTTCTCCGCCGATCTTCGCAAAACGGCTCATGCGTCCGGCGATGAAAATGAAATTATCCTCATCCATCCGCACGAGGTCTCCCGTGCAATACCAGCCGTCCTTGATGACTTCCGCGGTCTTTTCCGGCTCGCCATAGTAGCCTTTCATGACATTATTGCCCTTGACCCAGGCCATCCCGACTTCATTCACGCCGCACGGTTCCCCTGTTTGCAGATCCAGAACCTTCACCTGGATCCCCGGCATGGGGAAACCGACTGACTCATCTTTGGAAAGCGGTCCCGCCCAGCCGCGCAAATTGTGCGACTCCGGCACGTTCGCAGAAATGACTGGCGCAGTCTCCGTGATGCCGTATCCCTGAGTCGGACGGATGCCGAACCGATTTTCGTACTCATCTGCGAGTTCTTTCGTGCAGCGTTCTCCCCCCGTGATGACCAGCTTCACCGAGGCAAGATCTTCACGTTCCATACGGCGTGCGTAAGTACGGAGGAACGTCGGAGTTCCCAGAAACATCGTCGGTTGGTATTTACGGCAAAGACGCTGGATCGGCCGGTATTCAAGCGGCGAAACATGGTAGAACCCCGACAAACCGCGCGTCAGTACCGTCCACAGCGGGCCGGTAAAACCGAAGGAATGGAAAAACGGAAGTGCTCCGAGCATACTGTCCCCGGACTGTACCGTAAAACCGTAGAGATCCGCAAAGCACTTGATGTTTCCAGCGATGTTTTTGTGCGAGAGCATCACCCCGCGCGGCATCCCCGTCGAACCGGACGTGAAGAGGATCGCCATCACGTCGTCCGGATCCAGACGATCAAGTCCAAGTTTGCGGAAAATTACAGAGACAGGCAGCATCGCAAGCGCAAGCGCACTCACTTTATCCCACGCCGTGACGCTCGCCTTCACATCTTCCAGAAAGATCACGTCGCATTCCGGATCAAAATTAAATTTTTCCAAAACCTTCCGGCTCGTGACCAAATGGCGGATCCCCACCTTTTTGATGCACCGGTTCAGCACATCGGGACTCACCGTGTAGTTCAGGTTCACCGTCACGCGGGAATCCATCGTCAGTGCAGCATTCGCGAGCACGGACGGCACGCACGGGGGAATGAGCAGACCGACATTTTTCTCATCCGCAGCAAGCAGACGGCGAAATTTACGGCGAAGGACCAGAGCCGCGACAAGTGCCTTAAATCCGGTCAGCTCCGTCTGAAGGTCTGCGATCACCATCTTCTTCGCACATTCCGTCTTCCAAAAACGGATCATTGCGCGAACCGGCATCTCATCAAGACTCGGCTCTTCATGAACACCCGCCACCAATTTCAAATCGACCATAAAATCTGCTCCTGCGAAAAACTCACTCTCTGCGGATCCGCCGTTTCCTTCAACTCATCGATTTTTCATCTTTTCAATTTCCCGATTTTTCGACTTTTTCCGAAACGGCCTTTCTTTTCTCATCATACTATACAGGAAATCGGAAATTTTTCAATCGTTTCGAGGCAGGAAAAACAAACTTTTACACAGATTTTACATTCAAACGCCCAAAAGAGAAATTTCACGCCGGAAAATTTTACGAATGACCATCAGTAAGAAAAATCCTGTCTCAAACTGAGTCTCAAACCAAGTCTCAAACCGCATTTCAAAATCCGCAGAAAGATCCGGGAGCGGCCCGCCAAAAGAATGACCGCATCCCGCTGTTTTTTGTTTCTTTAGAGCTTTCAGAACTCCGCCTTTTCAACGTTCAGCAGCCAAAAGCGCGTGATCTCCTTCAGCTCATCCATCATCGAAGGACTCTGGTCCATCGTCTGCACATAGACAAAGTACGTGAACATTCCCGCCCGGATCGCACGCAGCATCGCAAAACACGGGAGATCCAGATAGAAAAAATCCAGATCAAATCCGTCCAGCTTCTGATCTTCAAAATGATCGACTGCCGTCGAGATCTCCATTCCCTCGTATTCCTCCGAAAGAGTTTCGATCGATTCCTTCAGCAGCTCTTCCGGCTCAACAAAATGCGGTCGGCGCGTCAGAGACCAGAATGCACCGTTTGGCGAATAAAGCGTCACGTCGTGCAGATTCTCCTCACTGTATTCCAGTTCCCATTCGTCTGGATACTCCAAATGAAATCCATTCTCCGTAAACTTCGCCATCGTCTTTGCCTCCCGTTGATTTAAAATAAAAAAATCCCCGCCGCGAAACTCACGACGGGGCCGATCAAAATCTTATTTCGTCAGAGCGGCTTTCGCCATGTTGACGACCTGCTCGAAACCGGCAGCATCATTGACTGCCATTTCAGCCAGCATTTTACGGTCGATCATAATATCAGCCTTCGCAAGACCGGCAATGAATTCACTGTAGCGAATTCCAAGGGCACGGCACGCAGCGTTGATGCGGATGATCCACAGCGAACGCATGCTGCGTTTCCTGACTTTACGGTCACGGAACGCAAAAACGCCAGCACGGATGAGCGTTTCCTGAACCGTACGGGACATATTCCGACGACCGCCGCGGAATCCCTTCGCCTTTTTGAGCATGCGTTTCTTGGCTTTTGTGCGCGCGGCACCATTCGTAGTACGCATTGAGTTTTTCCTTTTCTGAAAATTTTCTGCTTGACGAACCCAAGGTCCTCTTCCTTTTCCCATCCTCGGAAATCAGAAGAGCGTTCACTCCTACCCGATTCGTTGAAAGTTTGGCCTGAATCTCTTCAAACCGGTCTGCATTGGAACAGAAATCAATAGCTGCCGCCGCAAAGAGCAACGGTGATGCGTTTCACTTCGGATTTACCAACGACGGTCGTACCGCGAAGCTGACGGCTGCGTTTCTGGGACATGCGGGACGCAAGGTGGCTGGTGCCGGCCGAGCGGTGCATGGGTTTTCCATTTGCAGAAAGACGGAAACGTTTCTTCGTTCCTTTGTGAGTCTTAAGTTTCGGCATTATTCACTCCTTTCTACAGTCACTAATAAAAAATAGTGCGCTCATTATAGTACACCGCGCGATTTTTTCAAGGGGGACCTTAACTTTTTTTTCAAAATATTTCCCCTTTTTCATTTTTTATCAGGAAACGATTTCTTTTTTTACGTTTTTCTGAAATTCACTCTAGTGAAACTTTGACGATTCCGATGACTTAAACGATAGTGGACTTTTTTCCAATTTTGATGAATTTACGGGAAGAACGAATGCGCTTCATCGAAAAAACACGCAAATACAGCCTGTGGATCCGAGCCTGTCTCGCTTTTTCAGCGTTTCTGGCGGGAACTCTGAAGGAATGCTCCGCAAATGAAATGCCGGCCGTCTTGCCGACGCAGGAAAACGCAGGAACAGCCGAAACTCCGCAAATGCTCCAGATCCCGGAAGCCGAATGGAAGCAGATGCAGAATGATCTGGCGGATCTGAAACTCCAAATGGCAGAAAAAGCGGAAAAAGCTGCGGAAGAAAAAGCCAAAAAAGAAAAAGACGACTGGACCAAACCCCAGACAAAACTTCAGGGACGGCTCTATTTCGATGCCATGTCGGTCGATTCTGACGGAACGGCAGGACGGGAAGACTTCAGCGGAACGGCGTGCGCGACCGCCCGGCTGGGAATCAAGGGAATGCAGTTCGGTATGATCGAGTATGAGGCACTTTTCGATTTTTCCGAGGGAGACGTCACCGCGAAAAATGTTTACGCCGGATTCCGCAATCTTCCCAGCGGGATCGGGATGCGTGTCGGCCACTTCAAGGAACCGTGGAGTCTCGAAAATCTGACGTCGAGCCGGCACGGTCTGACGATGGAACGTTCCCTTCTGAATCGAACCAAAGATCTCTGCGGCGGCCGAAACTACGGCATCATGTTCCACAACTGGGACGCAGAGCAGCGTCTCACCTGGGCCGCCGGCCTTTTCGCGGCAAGTATGCCGGAAAGTCTGGATGCCGTCCTTGGCGATGAGGACCATCTCGCATTCACCGGAAGACTCACGTACCTCCCCATTTACGAAAAATGCCCCGACGGCAGCCTTTCGCTCTGGCATCTCGGCACGGCGGTCTCCGTGCGAGAATACGATACGGAAAACGCCTCCGAATACAAAACGCGCCTGAAAGTCACTCCCGGAAACGATTCCTGCACCATTTTCAACACGACTTTCACCGGTCTGGAATCCCTCACGGGCGTTCAGTTTGAATCCGCAATAGTGCGTGGACGATTCTGCCTCGATTTCGAGCAGGCGTTCTTCTTCATGGACGACCAGTTCGCAGGAGAAGCGGAGATGCAGAGCGGCTACGTCGGGGCGTCGTGGTTCCTCACGGGCGAAAGCCGAAACTACGACAAAAAAGTCGGACGCTATGTTGCCGTAGAACCGAAAAACCCCTTCGTCCGCACCTGCCGCGACGGTGTGGGAGTCTTCACCGGTCCCGGAGCCTGGGAACTCACCTACCGATACAGCTGGCTCGATTCGGAGGAGCTCGCGTGCGAAAACTACGGTTTCGAACTTGGCGAAACGACCGCACATTCCGTGGGACTGAACTGGTACCTGAACTCGAAATGCCGGGTCCTGTTCAACTACGTCTACGCCGATACAGAACACGCCTCCGGAAAATCGGGACGCGAAAACATTTTTCAGACGCGTTTCCAGTTCGACTTTTAGGAAAACACCCGGCATATGCGCGGTTCAGCAGTCCCAAGGTAAAGATCGCGAGGAAAAGCGAAGTTTCGCCGGCTGACCTTATTTTCCCAACTCAAAGGATCCATTATGTTTCGTTTTTCTCCAACTTTGCATACCCAGATCCTGACCGTCTCTGCGTTTTTGGCGGCACTCCCCGGCTGCACAAAAACGCAGGGGCCGGACTCACAGACGCCCGTTTCCTCCTCACCGATCCCGACAGATGCGCAAGAAAACGGACTGTCCGACGCGGATGCGGAACTGATCCGGGATCTGAATGAGTTTGCTTCGGATCCGGCAGAAATGGCGGCACTGGAAGCGGAGATCCAGGAAGACGAAGCCCAAAGGGAAGCGAAAAGAATGGCCCGTGAATCCGGATTCAGGACCATGGAACTCCCTCACAACTGGGAAGAACTGGACGATGAGGCAAAACTCAAATACCTCAGGTCGATCGCCGTCGAACAGAAAAACAAAACGGAAACTCCCGGAGAACTCTACGAAAGACTTACTGCGTCTGGTATCGATGTTCAGAAGCAGTACGAGATCGGTCAAAATTTTGCGGAAGAATCAGGATTAGCTCCCGACATTCGATTTGACGCCGTCTTTTTTGCCGATTGGCTCCCGGAAATGGAAACTCTGGACCGAACGGACACGCAGCACAAAAACGCGTGGATGCAGGATACGTTCCTCAAAGACTCCCTACCGCAGGCGGAGATCTCATCCGACGGGAAACGGCTTCGGAGCATACCGAATGAACTTACTGGAGCCTGCGAGATCCCGGAAGGGGTGAAGCGCATTGAAAAGAACGCATTTTCCGAGGGCTGTGCCCTCACGTCACTGACGCTTCCCGCGAGTCTTGCCGAGATCGACGAGGACGCACTCGCCTGGTGCACGCTGGAAGAGATCCGGGTCGCAGAAGGAAACGAACATTTCAAGGCGGAAGACGGCGTGCTTTTCAGTGCGGACGGCCAAAAAATCATCTACTGCTGCCGAAATAAGGCACACGACTACACAGTCCCGGACGGAGTGACGGAAATTGGTCCCTCTGCGTTCTTCGGCTGCCGAGATCTCTCTTCCGTCACCCTTCCGGAAAGCCTCACGCAGATCGGTCCCAGCGCGTTTGCCGACTGCGAGCAGCTGACTGCCGCAAGGATCCCGCAGAACGTCACCCGCATCGGTGAGCGAGCGTTTTTCGGATGCCGAAACCTGACCTCCACCAACATTCCGGAGGGAGTCACCCGCATCGAAAAGCTGACTTTCGCGCGTTCCTCGCTGAGCATCCTGACTCTTTCACCGAATCTCACGCACATTTTGGATGGCGCGTTTGCCGAGTGTCCACAGCTGGAGTACGTTCAGCTTCCCGAAAACCTCACGTATCTTGGCCGCTGCGCGTTCGCCATGTGCGAAAATCTCGCCCCGATCACCATTCCCGCAAAAGTGTCCGAGATCGGTGACGGTGTGTTTTTCGGATGCGGAAAAATGCGCGAGATCTCCATCTCGTCCCAAAATCCGCACTTTAAAACGGAAGACGGAGTTCTGTTTTCCGCAGACGGCAAAACGCTCCTTCAATTCCCCGGACGCAAAGGCGGGCAATTTTACGTCCCGGACGGAGTGACGGAGATCCGCGGTGCTGCATTTGCCGGCTGCGTAAACCTTCGTGCTGTCCGGTTCCCGGAAAGCGTCACCCGCATCGGCAATGCCGCGTTTGCCGGCTGTTCTGCACTGGAAAACATGACGCTTCCCCGTGCACTTTCCTACCTTGGAAAATGCGCATTCATCGACTGTACGCACCTGAATGCCATGCGCTTCCCCGATTCTCTCACTCGACTGGAAGACGGTATGTTCGCGAACTGCTGTGCGCTGCAGCGGGTGACTCTTTCTGCAGGAATGGAAGAGATCGGCAGTTTCGCGTTCCACAGATGCCGCGAACTCCGATCCGCCGCCATTCCGGATTCTCTGACCCGGATCGGCAGATTTTCCTTCTTCGGATGCGTGAACCTCCATCGGCTCGCACTTCCGGAAGGACTCACCGAGATCGGCGACGGTGCATTCTGCGACTGTTTCTCCCTCAGCACCATTCTTCTTCCGAAATCCCTCATCCGGCTCGGAAACTGTGCGTTTGCCCACTGTGCCAGCCTCAATGAGATCATTCTCCCAGACGGCCTCACGGAAATCGGGGACTTCACATTCTACCTGTGCGATAAACTGCACACCCTGCATATTCCGGAAAGCGTCACGAAAATCGGGAAATTCGCAATTACGTCTCTTTCCCAGCCGATCGAATTGACGATTCCCGCCAATGTCCAGGAGATCCACTTTCAGGCGATCCGGGGCTGCGGAAATCTGACGCTCCTCGTTGAAGAAAATTCAGAGGCCCACCGATACGCAGCCCGCTACCGGATCAAATTCCGTCTCCTCCCGAAAGAAAAACAGGAAAACGGGGGATCTTCACAGAAAGACTCCGAAAACGGGGACACGAAAGACACGAAAGAATGACGAATTTAGCAAAATCCAGGAACTGAAAAAAGTTTGCGTTCCCGCCCCTTGTGCTTTTCTTTCTGCACGAAGGTGAGGGAAATGCGGAGAAACGCAAAAGCATGGAGAGAAAATAAAAGGACGCAGGAAAATCTGAAAGATCCATTCCTGCGTCCACTGCGTAAACATTGCGTCGAACCGCCGTCAGTTCTCCATCCGTCCCATCAATTCTCCGCAGTCAGCAAAACGACCGTCTCCCCCGCGGCGGAAGCTCTGACGTCTTTGGCTTTTCCGTTCACGATGATCTGGAAAGCCGCTCCGGACGGAGCCTGAATGCACAGCGTGTCCCCTTCCAGTTTGGACGGGTACGGAGAGGCGATTCGGAATTTTTCGTTCCAGAGCATCTGCACGGCATCCTGGTCGCCGTCAAGACGCAGACGCAGCGCGATCGGAACTGCCGGATTGATGTTCCACGGGTAGCGGATCCCCGACTGGCAGAGGACCGAGTCCGGAAGCAGACCGACGAATTCGCCGTCCTGGTAGATCTGGCGTTCAGCAGAGAGCGTGATCCACTCCGCCATCTGACGCCAGAGCTTCGCGCGTTCCGGCTCCGTTTCCGTCAGTGCCTCGGCATAGTCCAGAAGCGCGTAGGCGTAAACGGTCCCGATCCACTGCACAGGACGTCCGATCCAGTTCGGAGCCTTCCAGTTCGTCGCGCCGATGACGCCAATATACGCACCGAACTGCCACGGACTCTTCTCCGTATCCCAGAGGTAAACGTACGTCGCGCCTTCCAGTGCCCAACGCTCGGCATCGGCAAGATACTGCGGATCTTTCGTGATCCGGTACGCCAAAGCACACGCACGGACCATCTGTCCAGCAGCCAGCGGGTCGGGCGTGTGGAGCGGCATTTCCCAGCACTGACCTCCGCGGGCAACGTGGAATCGGCGGCACCAGGCGATCGATCCAAGCGCAGCGTCAAGGTATTTCTTTTCTCCGGAAAGCACATACCCGCGCAGAAGGACCCAGCACGGCTGCGCACAGCGCCCAAGTGCCGTCGATTCAAAGTGCGTGACGTCGTATTCGCCGGCATATCTCCAGCTTCCGTCAGCTCCGCGGCCCCTCAGAACTCCTTCCGCCCCGCCAACGCACCACGAGTACCATTTCTGGGCACGCCCGCGAATGAAGAAGATCGTGTCGTTCCCAATGTGCGCACCTCCCGGATGGAAATCCATATCCGGAACTTCACCGCCAATGCGCCAGAATGCCGACGCAATGTCGCCAGCCGGCCCTTTGTGCCATTTTTCACCCGCGCAGTGTCCCCAGCCTGCTTCCGAGCGGATCGGACCGCTTTCCAGCTGCTGACGATAGAGCGCGAAAAGTTTCTCCCGCGCACCGCCCAGCTCTTCTTCCTTCATCATCGAGGGATCCCGGACCGCAACGCTCTTCGTGTGCGCAAGCTGATCTTTCAGGGCCGCATGAAGAAATTCCGTCTCGTTCACGGACGGCGAAAACTCCAGCCGAACCGTCTCCGTCCCATTCAGAACCATATTTTCACCGACTTCTACGCGAAACATGGCGTCCGGCGTCGTGTCGAAATAGTTCGGGACCGCAAAAACAGGCTGAAATGCGGGATTCGCCCAGTGCAGCCGGAACGCGCCATCCTGCGTCACGACACCCGCCCACGTCTGCGTCAAAAGTTCCGGCGTGGGACGGATCCGGTCATGCTCCGGGATCACGATGTCCGCCATCGAGGAACTCCACTCTCCATTTTCGAGCAGCTCCAGACCGGGAAGCGCCGCATACGTCATCTCGCCCGGAAGACGGACCGTCGGCAGAACACACGGTCCGGAAACGCGAAACTCGATCGTATTTTCCACCACGGAAAACGGCATCGTTTCAGAATTTAGCCCCAGGATCGCCGCGATTTTTTTCCCGTTTCGGCATAGAAACGCAGTCTGACCGTCCGGCGAGATCCGCAGATCAAAATCTTTTCCCTTCACCTTCTTCCAGTCCGGCGTCAGCTCCGCGTCGTGGATGAGCGTCATTTCGCGCACAAACGGCGTAAATCCAGGCACTTCGATCTTCCAGACGCACTTCTGGACCGCCTGTTTCGGATCAGAAACGAACGAAAAGATCCGACTCGATTTCGGCGAAAACGCTTCTTCTTTTCCATTTACGCGGAAAACGGCTGGTTTATTCTCTGGATTCATGACCCGGATCCGGACCGTCTGCGGTTCACGCGGAAAACTGCCCGTAAACGCTTCACTCCGCCACCCGCTGTTCGGTGTTCTTGCGAGCTGCGCAAGAGTATCCGCCGTCGATTTCGGACTCACGGGCAATCCAGGACGCAGAACGGACTCCATCGGCAGCGTCTCGACCTGGGGACCGTCGACTTTCAGTTCCAGAAACTCGATCTTTTTGATCTCGATGCGTCCCTTCTTCATTCCGGGATCCACACGCCACTGACGGATCGGGTAGGGAGCCGTAATGTCTACGTCGACCGTCTTCCACTCCGTCAGATCCGGCTGAGAAAGTCCGGAACCATTTCGTTCTTCCGAAAAATTCGGCACCTTGGAATCGACCCAGTAAATGCCCACACTATAGTTCGGCTCTCCGCGCAGCGTCAATCGAACACGCACCTGTTTCGGCTGGCCGTCTTCCCACGTTTCCGCAGTATAGAGCGGCGTTTGCATCATGAAGTAGGGGTCACTCCCTTCGGAGTGGACCGTCAAAGCCCCATTCACGATCGCCAGCTTGCACTGATTCAGCGCATGGCAGGCAGAAATGGAAGCCTCCGAATCAAAAACGATTTCGCGCATCGGTACTTCACGTACCGGGAGCTGGTGTGTCTGATTCCAGAAATGCGCCTCAGCTAACGTCGGCAGCTCCTTCTTTTTTTCCTCAGCAAAAAGAGACGAAAACGAAATGAACAGCAGCCCGCACACAAGCCAGCCGGCTTTTTTAAAAATGGAGCACGATTTTTTCACGATTCAGACCTCCAGGGCATGGATCCCTTCTGATTTTCAAAACTTAAACTCAAAATTTCAGTCTGGAAGAAAATTTCGGAAGGAAAATTCCAGACAGAAGAAATTTCAGGCAGGAAATAAAAAAACCTGCGTCAGAAAAATCTGCGCAGGTCAAAAATGGAGGCGGCGGGTATCGAACCCGCGTCCTGCGACATCTCCCTGTGAGCGTCTACATGCGTAGTCGATTAATTTAAGTCTCGCCGAAGCAGCCCCCAACCGACAGGGTGCGTCTCCGACCAGATAGGAACCAAATCTCGTCCCGACCGTACCTCCAGTGAATCAGGACCAGACAGACTTCGTTACGCTACAGTCAGTCTCCATCTGTCAGGGAAACTGGTGCACGGTCGCCTCTTCTTAGGCGGCAAGAGCCATAGTATTATTTTTGGCGTTTATTTTTTAGTCGGCTTTTAACGCGGCATGCTGACCAACCGCGGCATGCGACCCACACTTCAATTGCCCAGTCGAATCCAGTCGCCCCCGGAACTGTTGGAAAACCTCAAAATTCCGAAGAAGAATCAGAGAGACGCGAAAATCACGCCTTCCGAACGGGGATCTTCCGAAGCCCGCCGCATAGTTTTCCAAAAGGATCTCTCCTTCTGAAATAAAAAAGTGACGGACTGAAATGTAGTCTTTTTATTTTCCATGGATCTTCGAAAGAAGACGGACTCCCAGGAATCGATCTTCTCTCTAAACCCCGCAAAGGAAGTTCATTTAACGGCGATAGTAAAGACGGCGAACCGTGTTTCCGTAGAAATGTCCCGGACGATTCGGACGTTCCAGAAGCGGCATATTGCGGATCTCCTGACGCGTCAGGGCACGCTGAGGTTTCTTTTCCTGAACATCTACACGCGCCCCGTTAGCCAGATCCGGCTCAACACGCGACGCAACTGCACCGTTAGACTTCGCCAATTCTGCTTCACTCGATTCCGGCTTCGGAAGAGCAGATACCTGACCGGCATTCACCTCATCCGCAGCGGCGACACAATTCAAAACCAGTTCACCAATACTGTCTTCCGCCTTTACCGTACTTGCCGAGATTGAGCAGAACGCAGCCAAAACAGCCGCGCACAAAACAAAAACTGATCTTTTCATGTTTACTCCCGAAACAAAAAAACATAACGAAATCCATTTCTCCTTTAAGTATAGCACAAAAAATTTTTATGTCCAGAGGAATCGGCCAAAATTTCAAAAATTCCTCTTTCTTTTTCCTGATTTTTTTGCTAAAATCCCGAAAGTTTTCCCATTTTCAGAAAATCCCAAGCCATCGGAAGCGTAAAATTTCAGGTCAATTTCCCGCTCCCGCCGGCCTCAGGAACACATAAAAGGCTGATTTCTGCCTCAAAAACGCAGCCGGAAGACTGACCGACAAAATTCCCGACAGCAAAAAACGACGCACCAAACGCCCCAGGAGGCTCCCCATGCCAGAGCAGTTTTTCATTTTTGACAATTCGCCGATTTCCGAGAAAAACGCCTCCGTTCCGGATGCAGATCTTCCGCTCAAAACCGCCGACCCCAACTCCACAGCCGCCCCGGAAACAGATTCCGCAGAAAATTCCGCAGAAAATTCCACAGAAAATCTCCTGAACAGTTCCGCAGACGGCGCAGAAAGCAGTTCCCCCAATCGTTCCGAATACGGGATCCGGTCTGTATCTGCCGAAATTCCAGCACTCAAACCGGACTTTCAGCTCCCGCTTCCCGAAGACGAAACCGAACGGATCCATATTCTCCGCGAGCGGCTTGAGTACCTGAATCTGCGCTACTATTCCGACTCTGTTTCGGAAGTGTCGGACATGGAATTCGACATGATGATGAAAGAGCTGGAAGCACTGGAAGCCAAACATCCGGAGATCCCTTCCGATTCCAGTCCGACCCGGCGAGTAGGAGGCGCATCGATCGACTCACTTCACGAAGTGTCCCACCGAACGTCGATGCTTTCGATCGAAAACGTTTACGAGCCGGAAGGCGTAATGGAATTTGCATCACGCGCGTACCAGAAATTCCCGCAGGGAACGGAGATCCGCTGGGTACTGGAACTGAAGATCGACGGCGTCGCGATGTCGGTCCACTACCGAAACGGCAAACTGGTCCAGGCGGTGACTCGCGGAGACGGAACGAAAGGAAATGACGTGACGCACAATGTGCGAACGATCCGGGATGTTCCGCTGGAACTGAAACAGACGGACGAACGATTTCCGATCCCCGAGGAACTCGAGATCCGCGGCGAAGTCTACATGACGAACAGCGGGCTGGCTCTGCTGAATGAACGGCAAAAGGCAAATGGAAAAGAACTTTACGCCAATCCGCGCAACGCAGCCTCTGGAAGCATCCTGCTCAAGGATCCAAAGATCTGCGCCCAGCGCCCCCTTCAGATGTTCTGCCACAGCGTCGGCGTGACGGAAACGCTCCCATGCCGAAACCACTCAGAATTTCTCGAAGCCGTACGCTCCTGGGGGCTGACTCCGACGCCGAACGTTCAGCATTTCACGAACGTTCCGGATGCCATCAGCTACTGCGAGCGGGAACTGGACTCCCTTTTCAGCTACGATTTCGAGGCGGACGGTTTCGTTCTGAAGGTCGATGATTTCGCACAGAGGAAAGAGCTGGGAGAAACGTCTAAATTCCCGCGTTGGATGATCGCGCTGAAATTTCAGAAATACGAAGCGGTCACGCGCCTTCTGAACATCACGACGCAGGTCGGAAAAACGGGCGTCGTGACGCCAGTTGCGGAACTTGAGCCGGTCCAGCTTGCCGGAACGACGGTCTCACGTTCCTCGCTGCACAACGCGGAAGAGATCCGCCGAAAAGACATCCGGGTCGGCGACTGGGTCGTCGTAGAAAAAGCGGGAAAAATCATTCCGCACATCGTCCGATGCGAGATCCACCGCCGAGAAACCGACCTGCCGGAGTACCGTTTTCCGACCGAGTGTCCCGTCTGCGGAGCAGAACTCGCACAGGACGAAGGAGGCGTCTTCATTCGATGCACCAACGCGCACTGCCCAGCCCGGTGGAGCGAGAAGATCCTTTACTTCGGAAGCCGCGACGCAATGAACATCAAGGGACTCGGCACTAAACTTGGAGCCCAGCTGATGGAACGCGGGCTGGTCAACTCCTACGCAGATATCTACCGTCTGGAGGAACGCCTCACGCCGTCCCGGATCGAGGAACTTTCCCGCGTCGGCACAAAAATGGTCCAGAATCTCTGCGCACAGATCCGCGAAAGCAAAAAACGCGGCCTCACCCGGCTCCTGACGGCCCTTTCCATCCAGCATCTCGGAAAAGAGACTGCTGAACTGCTTGCCATGAAATTCCAGACGATGGAAACGCTCCAGAATGCGTCTGCCGAAGAACTCGCACTGATCGACGGTGTGGGAGACGGCATCGCCCAAAGCGTCTTTGACTTTCTGCACTCGGAAGATGGAGAAAAAATCATCTCCGAATTGCGCGCTGCCGGAGTTTCCATGGATTTCATTGACGAAAACGGACGCCTTGCCGCCCAGGAAGCCGCCGTTCATGAAGGCGGGTTGGTCCTCACCGGGAAAACCGTCGTCGCGACCGGGAAACTCACGCATTTCACCCGCCAGGAGATCGAAGGAATGATCCGGCAGCTTGGCGGAAAACCTGCGTCAAGCGTCTCGGCAAAGACCTCATTCCTCATCGCCGGCGAAGATGCGGGAAGCAAACTCACAAAAGCGCAGGAACTCGGTATCCCGGTCCTGAATGAAGAAGAATTTCTCGCCCTGTATGGCCCAGCGAAAAATTCGGAAGCCTTGGATGCAGATTTCCCGGAAGCGTCAGAATGAACCAGAAAAAGACAAGCCGGCAAAAATCCCTCTTGCGTGATTTTCGGAAATTCGCTATACTGTCGGGGAAAACAGATGAAATTCCCGGCAAACGCCCGGCCTTCTGGCGTTTCCGACCGGGAGTTTCCCGAAAAAGTCACGAAAAGATCCCAATTTCCGCATACAGACAGGAGTTCATTATGGGGCAGAAAAAATATTTGAGCAGAATCGCACTTCTCGCGGTTTCCGTATTTTGCGGTTCCGCATTTTTCCAGACGCACGCTTTTTCGCAGAACGCAGCACCGGCGGCCTCATCCCGCACGGTCCTTCAGGTCCTCGCGAACGTTAATGGTGAAGAGATCGGCCGACAAAAGGTCATTGATGCCTGTCTCGACGACTACGGTCAGCAGGTCATCGGCTCGCTCGTGACGCGCTTCATCATTCAGAATGCGTGCGAAAAAGCAAACGTCGTCATCTCCGAAGAGGAGATCATCAGCGAGATCGATGAAACTGCCAAAAAATTCTCGATCCAGAAAGAACAGTACCTCAAACTCCTCCAGGAGGAACGCGGCATTTCCCCCAAGATGTACGTCGATGAGATCATTCGCCCAACCATCGCCCTGCGCAAGCTGGTCGGTCAGGCCGGTACAGTCTCCGAAGAAGATATTCAGGCCGAATACGACAAAAAATACGGCCCCGCCGTCAAGGTCCGCATGATTTCGGTCAAGACGAAAGAAGAAGCCGACAAGATCCGCGCGGAACTGGAAAAAGACGTGACGAAATTCTCCGCTCTGGCTCAGGAACACTCGACGGACAGCTACACCGCAGCCCTCGGCGGCGTCGTTCCTCCGCTTCGCCGGCACACGAACAATGAAGAGATCGAAAAGGTCATCTTCGCCATGAAACCGGGTGAACTCAGCCAGCCGGTCCAGCTTGCCGAACAGTATCTGATCCTCCTTTGCGAAGAGCACATTCCCGCAGTCGTGAAACTTGAAGAAGTCCGCGGCGAACTGGAAGCTATCGTCAAACAGGGCAAGGAACGCGAAGTTGCGGGCGAATATATGCAGAAACTCTACGAAAACGCCAAGATCGAGATCTTCTTCGGCGACAAAGCGAAGATGGACGCCCGTCCTGGTGTCGCGGCGCTCGTTGACGGCAAGGTCATCAGCATGGCAGTCCTCGGCGACGAAGCACTTTCCCAGTACGGAAAAGAGACCCTCACCGGAGTCATCAACCGGACGCTCATCGAACAGGAACTCAAACGCCGCGAAATCGAGATCACGGACGCCGATCTCCAGAAAAAACTGGCCGAAGAAGCGGAACTGAATTTCCCGCCGACGGCCGACGGCAAACCGAATGTTGAGGGATGGCTCAACAGCGTGACGCAGAAATTCGGAGTTACGAAAGAACGCTTCATGCGCGACGTCATCCTCCCCGGCGTCTCGATGGAAAAACTCGCCGCAGACCGCTTTGAAGTCAGCGAAGAAGACCTTCAGCGCGGATACGAAGCCAACTACGGCAAAAAAGTTCGATGCCGCGCCATCGTCCTGAACGACATGCGCACGGCTCAGCGTGTTTGGGCGGAAGCCCGCAAGAGCGGTACGGAAGAGAATTTCGCCGAGCTTGCCCGTAAGTACTCCGTCGAAGCCAGCAGCCGCGAAAATGGCGGTGAGATCCCGCCGATCGGCAAATACAGCGGCCAGCCCGAGATCGAAAATGCCGCATTTGCTCTGGAAGAAGGTCAGCTCTCGCCGATCATTCAGGTCCAGAATGTCTGCATCATCCTCCTCTGCACAGGATTCACCGAACCGGTCGGGATCACGTTCGACGAAGCAAAAGAACTCATCAGAAAAGACGTCGGTTTCAAGAAAATGCAGCTCGCCATCGCGGAAGTCTTTGCGGAGATCAACGACAAAGCGTCCATCGAAAACTACCTCGAAGGAACGATCAAAAGCCCGCGCGAGGCACTTGAAAACGCCAATCCGAAAACTTCTCTCCAAGAGGTTCAGGTTCCGGAAGCTAAATAATTCCGTTTCCTGAAAAGAAAACCAGCCTCTGCACACTGCGCGCAGAGGCTTTTTTTACGCTTTCGTCAGACAGGTACCAGCTCCGCGCAGAAAATACAAAATGAACGCAGAAATCTACGGAAACGAAGATGGAGGCAAGATCCTTCTGCACAATTTCACCAAAAGTGCAGAATTTCATATTTCCTGCACTTTCCGTGTTTAGTATCAGACATTTTCCGAGGGAAATGCAGCGTTTCTCTAAAAAATCCAGCTTCTTTTCACGCAAAGGCACGAAGTTTCGCAGAGGCGCAGTGTGTCTGTTTTGGATATTTTTCTCCTAGTGTCCATCGTGGTTGCCGTGGTGAGATCACGCAGCAAATCGGTACGTACCCGCCGGATGGACCACAAAAAAAGCGGCCGAATTTCGACCGCTTTCTGATCTCAAACGGATCTCTTCAAATTTTATTTGCAGCGATAGTAGCGGGCACGATAGATCGGGCGCACGACTTTCTGAGCCGGAACACAGGCGTGCTTCGCTTCGGCTGCAGCCTTGGCTTTCGCTTCAGCTTCAGCTTTTTCAGCAGCGGCTTTCGCTTCGGCTTCGGCCTTAGCTTTTGCTTCAGCTTCGGCTTTGGCTTTCGCTTCTTTTTCTGCCTTTTCTTTTTCTGCCTTGGCTTTTGCTTCGGCTTCGGCTTTGGCTTTCGCTTCTTTTTCTGCCTTTTCTTTTTCTGCCTTTTCTTTTTCGGCCTTAGCTTTTGCTTCGGCTTCAGCCTTGGCTTTTGCTTCAGCTTCGGCCTTAGCTTTTGCTTCGGCTTCAGCCTTGGCTTTTGCTTCAGCTTCGGCCTTGGCTTTGGCTTCAGCTTCGGCTTTGGCTTTCGCTTCTTTTTCTGCCTTTTCTTTTTCGGCCTTGGCTTTTGCTTCGGCTTCGGCCTTGGCTTTTGCTTCAGCTTCCGCCTTGGCTTTTGCTTCAGCTTCCGCCTTGGCTTTTGCTTCAGCTTCGGCTTTTTCAGCAGCAGCTTTTGCTTCGGCTTCAGCCTTAGCCTTGGCTTCCGCATCGTCAGCTTTCACTTCTTTGGGGGCTTCTTCAATAACGAGTTCTTCAACAGCTTCTTTAGCGTCTTTCGCAGCGTCTTTCACTTCTTCGACGACAGCATCCTTGACTTCCTCGACCACAGCGGCTTCCGGCAGTTCCGGAATGTCCAGCTCAAGCGGCAGTTCCTGAGCCTGCGCAGCAACAGTCAGTGCAGAAGCGCAGAAAACGGAAAGCGCAACATTCATTTTTTTCATTTGATTTCCTTTCATAAAAAAAATTTTTTGAATTTTCTGATTTCAGGCAGGACACACAGAAATTACGATTCCGAAAAAAGATCTGAATACTCAGGATCCTCCCAAACGGAATTTCTGTTCCATTCCCGCAGGAACGGTTCACCAAGCAGTCTATCTTTTTCAAAAATTACAGACTGCTCAACTTAACGTTCTATTATACTCGATCCAAAGGAAATATCAAGCATTCTTTCTCTAAAATTCCAAAAATTTCCGAAAAAATCCTTCAAAATTCCAGTGAAAGAGACATTCCGGAAACCTCCGGGCGCATCCTTTGAAATATTTGGCATCGAAATTCCTCAAAAAAACTTCATGTCTCTGGTAATTTCGGCATAAAATACATTTTTTTAAAAAATTTTTTCTTAAATTCAG
This sequence comes from Thermoguttaceae bacterium, assembly GCA_017939795.1. Lineage (GTDB taxonomy): Bacteria > Planctomycetota > Planctomycetia > Pirellulales > Thermoguttaceae > RGIG3701. The sequence continues at coordinate 32,218 of JAGBAA010000086.1, read as the reverse complement.
AATGTTTCGAAAACTTCCCGACTTAAAAAAACGCCCCTTCCGCTTTATCCTCAATCTTTTCTCAAAATTCCTATTTACAAAAATGAGGAACTTTCGTATATTTTACTGCGTAGAGGAATGGGATTCCATCTTTTCGCAGGCCTGATCCAGACCTGCCGTTTAGCCTGTTTTACTCGGGATCCACCCCGAAAAACTTCAGAAATTCAGAGTATTTTTTATGAACAGATCGATGAATGTTGCTCCACAGCTGAATGAGGAACAAAAGACGGCGATTCTCGAAGCCGCAGGACGAAAAGTCGGACTGACGATTTGCCGAATCGAAAACGAGATCGAAGAAAAGGATCTTCATGGGGCGGGTAATGCACCGGTTTACGGAGCATTCGTTACGCTGAAACGATTCCGTCAGGTCCGTGCTCAGAGCGGGTGTATGGGAGATTCCATGCCGCTTTGGGAAGCCCTCAACACGGCAGCACACCGGGCGGCACTTGAAGACCTTCGTTTCCCGCCTCTCGAAAATCATGAGATCCACGACCTCCAGATCGAAGTTTGGGTCCTTTACAGTCCGGAGCTTATTGGTTCCCGGCCGGAAGAACGACCGAATTTTGTCGAGATCGGACAGCACGGTCTGCTTGTCGTGCACGGCGAACACCGCGGCCTCATCCTTCCCAACACGGCAGCGGAGAAAAAACTCGATGCTCGAGGGTTTCTTGAGGAAGCCTGCCGAAAAGCGCATCTTCCCGCCAACGCATGGCAGGAAGACGAGACGATGGTCTTTCGTTTTCAGGGACTGGTTTTCTCCGGCAATCTGAAAGACTATTTCCCGCAGGAGCTGACTCACATCCTCCAGCCTCCGAAAGGTCCTGGACGCAAAGACCTCGCCCAATTGGCGGATCACTGCTACCGCAATATCATCAAGCAGTTTGAGAACCGCATTCCGGACTACTATCTTCCCGCCGCCTACGACGGTAAGATCAGCGGCGCGTGTCTGCGAGTCCGTCTGAATTCACTCAGCGCGGACTGTGCACAGCTTCACCTGAACCATCCCCAGCCGCTTCAGGCAACGCTCCTGGGTCTTTCCCAGAATGCGGCACTCGCAATGCGTCAAAACAAACTCAAGCCAGCCGATCTCCAGAAGACCTCCCTATGCATTTTCTGGGATCCGAAAAATCTCGGCAATACGCTGACCACGGACGTTTCCGGTCTGGACACGCGCCGATTCGGGATCCTCGCACTCCGGTTCGGAAAATGGATCCTTGGATATGCACCAGGAAAAGATCCGGCTTCGATCCTGGAAGACGTTCTGAAAAACTCCCGTTTCGACCGCGATGAATCGACGACCATTCTTTCCGTTCAGGTCGCGTGTACCGACATTGCGTTCATGACCACGACCGTCCAGAAGCCGATGGTGAAGGACACGCCGCGCCCCGCAATCGCCGCAGGCGCTTTCTATCCCGCAAATGTTCGGGAAATGGAAACGATGCGCAACGGATTTTTCTCTTCAGAACCGGTCGAAAAGAAAGCGTTCTCCGGTGCCGTTATTCCTCATGGAGGCTGGCCGTTTGCCGGGAAACTGCTTGCGCAGACTCTGGAAAAAATGGAGCTTCGGAACCGGATCCTGATTTTTGCGCCCAAATACCAGGCACTCGGCGTCGATTGGGGAGTCTGCCCCGACCCGCGCTGGAATCTTCCCGGGCGTCCCATGGAAGGCGACATCAATCTGAGCCGCGCCATGACCGAGGCCGTCGACTCCTTCCAGCTCGACTCACTTGCGCACAGCCGGGAACACGGCATCGAAGTCGTCCTGCCGTTCCTTTCGTACCTGGTTCCTGGTGCACATGTCGTCGGTACCGTCATGCAGGGAGGCGCACGAAAGCTGGAAAATGCATCAAAACAGCTGGCAGCGTGGCTTCAGACTCTGCCGCAGTGTCCGACGCTTCTGGCTGCATCCGACCTGAGTCTCTACGCCGATCCGAAACAGTCGCCGCGTCTCGATGAGTCCATCGTGGAAGCGATGGCCGCGCTGGATCCGGAAAAAATGCTGGCACTCGTGCAGGAAAAAAATGCGCCCCTGACCGGAGTTCTGCCGTGCGCATTCCTCATGATGACGCTGCGGGAACTGGGACTTCTGAACCGATCGCACCTCGTTGGGCACACCCAAAGTATCGAGAGCAAAAATGGAGTCCGTAAAGAAGTCGGGTTCTGCGGTATGCTTTTTGAGTAGACATTTTCCTTGAAAGGAAAACGGGAAAGGAAACGGACCGGAAATGAAACGTTCCGCTTTCCTTAAAAATAGATTCGGAGACCGCTCATCATCTGGCGGTCTCTTTTCATTTCAGATTTCACGACTAAAAACACGGCTGGTACACCGAAGTACTCTGATTTTAGGCAAAAAAGTACTTGGAAAATCGGCGTCTTTTCGTGAATTTTGAGTTAAAAAATTCAGTTCCACCACCGCCTTTCCATTTATGCCAAGGGGTGGAAGGAACCGTTTATTCAAAATTTCATGAACGATCAGGAGAAAGTGATCTCATGTGCCTGCCCTCTGTAGCCTGCTCCCACACAGTACTGCATCGTGTGCTGCGAGAACGGTCCGCTCCAGAATTGATGAATATGCCCGCACAGGATCGCCTTAACGAGAGGCTGCTCTTTCAGCCACGCAATAAACTCCAGCGTCGCGGCGTTCGGCTTCTGCTGTTCTCGGCGGGAAGGCGAATAATTTCCCATTTCCGATTCCGGCACACCCACAAGATATGAGCACTTCGCACCATTCCGCATCAAAGTCTTCTGATATTCCGGCGTATAGAGCGGGCAATGGCAGAGCATCACGATCGGAAGCCCCTTTTCGACCTCTTTCTTGAAGAGTTTCAGCTGAGCGGGGGTGAAATCATAGTAGACGTCGTCCACCGCCACAAAATTCACGCCGTTGATCGTCCGCGAACAAAACGTCAGGTCATTCGGAAACGCACTCTGGACCCACGCATAACTTTGCGCTTTGTACGCGGCATCCTCTTTGGCTTCGCCCACATACTGGCTGAATTCATGGTTTCCGGACGAAAGGAAAACGGACTTTCCCTGGAATTTCTCATGGACCTTTTCCAGATTCAGCTCACTCACGAAGTCGATCAGGTCCCCCGTATGGAGGAAAAGCAGATCGTTTTTCTGTGCGTACGCAAGGTGCGCGTCAAATTTTTCCTCGGAGTTTCCAAAATATCGGGCACGAGAGGCCGCAAGCTTCCGTTTCCGCTCGTTTTCGCGCTCATCCGCAAAACAGAAATGGGAATCCGAAACATGAAGTGCCCGAAACGGCTTCTCCAGCCCGATTTTGATCTCCAGTTTCCGAATATCCAGCGCACTCATCGCCTCTGCGCTGGACTGGACTGCCGGAAGGGAAGACGCAAGGCAGATGCCCGCGCTTAACTGCATAAAATGTCGTCTATTCATAAAATTTGGATGGGGTAAAAGGTTTAGGTGAAGAAAGGCATGAGACTGGAAACCAAAGCACGCAGCCCGCACGCCGAAATGTTTGAGCGGGAAAATAAAGTCATCCGGAGTTTTTGCGAACCGGAAATTTCAGCGGACTGACGCACAGGAAGAACCGCCGTCCGAGCGATGGACGGAACCGAATTCAGCCTTCACATTTTCCGGAAGAAATTCCAGTCCCCTTTCTCCCAAAATACTCAGTGCCGTGGCCCAATAGTCCGCCTCAGCCGCACTGGGAGCCGTGACGGTCACGATGCCGGAATCTGAAACCGGCCAGCCGTCCGACGGATCAAGGATCTGGCTGAAACGCTGCCCCTGAATTTTAAAAAAACGTACATGGTGCCCGCTCGTGCAGACCCCGCCGTTTTCGACACGGAGCGTCCGTTTTTCTGTCAGGTTTCCAGTCTTTCCCGATTCGCCATGGCCTCCCGGCTTTTCAGGAACTCCAGGTTCTTGGGATACGGGGTCCGCGATCTCAATGGGGATGGAACTTCGGTACGTCGCCAGGTCGCCGCCGACTTCCACGAACGCCGAACAGACCGCTGGATCCGACGCCAAAATTCGGAGAGCTGCGTCTACGGCCATTCCCTTGGCGAGACCGCCCGTCACGAAACAGAGATGGTCCGAGCGTTTCGTGACCCGGTCTCCATCGATCTCCAAATCGTTCCAGCCAGCATTTTTGCGGATCTGGACAAGTTCTGCGCGAGTCGGCATCCGCCCCTCCTTCTCGCACGCTTTCCAATGCATCCACAGCTTTCCGCACGTCACGTCAAACGCACCATGCGTCACGTCAAACGCATTGCGCGCCTCACGCAGAAACGCGAGCGTCACGGAAGAAAGCGTCAGCGTTTCTCCTGCTTTCGCGCGGTTTAAACGGCTGATCTCCGAGGTCTCGATCCAGGTACTGGTGAACTGTTCATGGCGACGCAGTTCCCGTTCCGCCTCTTTCAGGAGTGCATTCGCGACCTGAATATCGCGGTTCCTGACCGTCACGCAAAGAGAACAGGACGTTCCCATCACACCGACCGGACGCACCATGAGCGTCGTCGTCCGGTCCGGCGAACCGATCCGGCTCCAGGAAAAAAGGAGGGCTAAAAGTAAAAGTCCAAGAAATACCCGGCGGATCATCGTTTCCCGCCCAAACATTTCCCGTCCATTTCCCGTTTTTTTATTTTCAGCATCCGCCGCCATCATCCGCTACTCGCAGAGCTGACGCAGCGCGGCAAGGACCAGCTGAACGTCTTCTTTCGTGACCTGACTCCAATTGGCCAGTTTGTGGTTCAGGATGGCCAGCTTGAACATTTCCATCGCTTCTTCGAGATCGGAAGGGAGCTGGGGAAGATTTTCAAAAAGACGCTGCGGAGCCACGGATCCGCGCATCTCGTCCTCGATCCCGCTTCCGGAAGTTCCCATGATGTCCGCGTCGACTGCCGGCGGAACGGCATCGGGAGAGCGGTCCGTATCCGTAAAGTCCCACTCGGAACCATCCTTTCCCCTTTTCCCGGAAGCGCCGTCTTCGGAAAGCCCGTCCGCAAAATCGTCTCCAAATCCCCCCATATCGCGGGCCGTACCGGAGACGACGCCGTCCGCCTGAACTCTCCCGGCCTGCTCCGGACTTGGAAAGACCGCGCTGCCCGTCATGCCGGAAAGTGCCGAGGAATCCATCCCGGCCGCGACGTCTTCATCCAGCTCGGCAAGCACGATATCCTCTTCCCGCGGTTTGAGTTCCGGCGGGGCGCCGATCGCGATCCATCTCTGCTTCCGCATGGCCGAAACGCTCCAGCGGTTCTGCGAAGCACCCTCGAGCCAGACTTCGGCATCCTCCCAATCCAGCGCAGCCTGAAAGTGGCTCCAGTAAAGACCTGCGTACTGGTCATGCGTGTCTCCAAAACGCTCAAAAACACGGCGCAAACGGCCCACGTGCTGGCTCGTGACGTTCCCAACACGCCGACTCCACGCATCATCGCTGAAAAGGTGATTCGGAACGCCGGATGCGATCAAGCTCTCACGCCAGCGCAGGATGACTTCGCCCTTTTCCCAGTTCGTCTGACTGATGAGCCGATTCCATTTTCCGACGTACTCGCGGGAAGCCTCCTCGGCAAGCGTCACGTCGTATTCCGGCTCTGCATCATGCACGAGAGACTCATTTTCCATGGAATCCACGTCCGAAAAATCAAACGTTTCCTTTTCTTCGGCTTCATCAAGATCAAACGGCGGAACGCTTTCGTCCCATTCCTGGTTTGCGTTTACTTCATTCCAGTTCATCGCAAAAAGTTCACTCCCAATTATTTAAAATCGATCTCCGAAAACTTTTTTATTTTACCCGTCCTCGTCCAAAATGTTAAGGGGGGTGAAGGAAATTTTCTGAAAATTTTCTGAAAAATTCCCACTCCCCAACACTCCAAAAGTCTCCATCTTTCCAAAATTCACAAAAAAAGCCGGTCCCGGTTTTGCTGGCCCCGGTTTCCGGCTTCTGAAAAGATTTTCCCAGGAATTATTTCCCAGAACGCATCCGCCTGTTCTGAAAATGAGCGAGCGTCGTCTCATGGAAAAGCGCCAGGTAGTCTTCGACCTGCCTGATCAGCGTCCGATCCGAATCGACCAGCCTCGGCAGGTACTGGTAATCGGAAAGAAGGACGAGCGTTTTGGTAAATGGTCCGTGCGTTTCCTGAAGCGTCAGCTGAAGCCGATCGATGAGTGCATTCGCATTGAAGACCGTGTCGTTCACCTGAGAGCGCGCATAGAGTGTCCGCGACCCCGGCGAGAGCGTCATGTTCGTCTGGCACGACAGACGCGCAAAACGCCGGTAAAGCTCAAGCATTTCGGGCTTCTTAGTCTTGGATGCAGACACGATGTACGAGAAACTCTCCGAAACGAAAGAGTATTCCTGTTTCGCATCATCGTAGCTCACTTTGAATTCCGGCAAAAAGAACTTCCGGATCTCTTCGTTTTCGTGTCCCATCCCCCAGCGGCAGATGCGGGTCGCGTATTTGTGCACCTCTTCCGGAGTCGTCTCCCATTTTTTTCTCGCCTTGATGTCCAGCACGCAGATTTTTTTTGACCGCATATTGAAGATGATGATCTCATCCGAATGATCCACAAAATCGTAGGCATTTCCATCCGCAAAGAGCGTTTTTCCCGACGAAATGATCTCCGAACCATCCTCATTCATGATTTTGTAGTTGACGCGGAACTCTCCACTGCTCACCGCCGCATCGTGCTCCTCAGCCGGAAGACCGGAAGAGACGGTCGTCGGAACTTCAGCAGATGCCGACGCTGAAAAAACAAAGCAGAGGCTCAGTATAAAAAAAGCACAAAGTACGCCGCACGGTCTCTCTGCGAAAGAAAGGCTTTGCGCAGTACGGAATTTACGAAACAAAAAAAGGAATGGATCAGCCATGACGATTGCGTATTGGAAAATCGGTTTTTCCGGGTAAAATCCGGATTTCAGGAAACTCTGAGAAAATAAACTACCAAAAAAATCCGAAAAAGTAAATAGTGAATTTGAGAAAATTCGTCAAAACACGAAGAATTTGGGAGAATTTTGTGAAACCTCCACGAAATATCCTCAATTCCCCAGCGTTCCCGATCCTGTTCCATTTGCGCAATTTCAGAAAGGAGATCTCATGCGGCCCGACGAAAGAAAAACCAATGAACTTCGCCCCATCAGTGTTTTGAGGCACTTCACGAACAAAACTCCCGGCAGTGTCCTGATCCGTGCCGGCGAAACGATGGTCCTCTGCACGGCGTCCGTCTCTTCCAAACTCCCCGCGTGGATGGATCCGGAAGAAAACCGAGGCTGGGTCACGGCAGAGTATTCCATGATGCCGGGCAGCACTTCACCGCGAAAAAGCCGGGAACGAGGCGGGAAGATCGACGGACGCTCCTCTGAGATACAGCGTCTGATCGGACGCAGTCTGCGTGCCGTCGTTGATCTGGAAAAACTCGGGCCGCGCGCCGTCACGATCGACTGCGACGTACTTCAGGCAGACGGGGGAACGAGAACGCTTTCCATTACCGGAGCGATGATCGCTCTGCTCGATGCGCTCCACTCCATCGAGGAATTCCAGAACATGGTTCCGGGAGATCCTGACTTCCCGGCACGCGACTATGCCGCTGCAGTAAGCGTCGGACTCGTGGAAGGTGAACCGCGTCTGGATCTCTGCTATCTGGAAGATGCGGCCGCAGAAGTCGACATGAATGTCGTCATGACCGCAGGAGGACGATTCATCGAGATCCAGGGAACAGGCGAAGAAGCAACTTTCGACGAGAATCAGCTTGCCGCACTGCTGGCTCTCGCCAAAAAAGGGATCAGTGAACTGACAGAGATCCAGAAAAACGGAGGCTGAGACGGAAAACCAAAGCCCGCAAAAAGGCAACGTTTGGGACCAAAATAGGAATCCCAATCGTCCAGGAATCAGCAAGGCGGCGTTTGTGCGCCGCTTTTTCATCGCAAACCGCGCCGGATGAGACACGATGAGACACGATGAGACACGATGAGACACGGGGAAACAGAAACTTCATAGAATGAAAACAGGCTGAAAATGGAATTTTCTGCACAAACCCCAAAACGAAAAACCGGAAGAGACGAATGGCTCAAGACTTGAAAAAAGCTCACAGAAAATTTGAAACCAATTCTTAGCGAAAACCGATAATTTGTCGAAAAATTTTCAAAGAGAACTGCCCGCCCTTGACTTTTTTGTATTCTGTGGTAGATTGGTGAATATGCGAAAGATTTTCTCTACGCACGCAGGAAAATCTTCATCTCCCCAATCCCGCAATTTGTGCGTGCTGCTCTGAAACAAAAAGGATTCAGATAAAATGTCCCGTTTGACCAGAATTTCAGGACGCTTCTTGATGGGGATGATCCTCACCTTGGTTTTCTGCACATCTTTCGTTTTCGCCAAGACGAACGTCATCATCATGATCGTGGACGGCGGCGGATATGGTGCGTACCGCATTTCTTCTCAGTACCGGACTGGTGAAGACCGCGGACTTCCGTTCATGAAACCGGGCAATGGATGGAGCGAATTCGGATGCACGACGTACAGCCTCAGCGGCGTCGTTCAGAATACGAAGGTCGTGGACGGCGAGGTGCAGCAGATCACGAGCTACAGTGAAGACGGCTCCTATGATCCAGCGACACACTGGGCGTCTTTCAAAAAACATCAGGAAAATCCGACGGACTCGGCGGCCGCGACGACGGCGATCAATACGGGAGTCAAGACGAAAAACGGGCGGATCAACTACGACAAAAATGACCAGCCGCTCGAAACGATCGCGGAATACATCACCAAAAAAGGTTTCGCCGCCGGCGCCATCACGACAGTCATGCCGTCCCACGCCACTCCCGCAGGAGTGGCCGGACACAACATGAAGCGCGGTTCCGGAGCGGATCTCTGGCGCGAAATGGTCAAGGGACCGGAAGTTTTGTCGGTCATCATGGGAGCCTGCCATCCCTGGTATACGGAAAACGCGGAGCGCCGTGAAAAACCGAAGTACATCGAGTACGGTCCGTCCAAGCACGCCTGGGGCGAGATCTGGACCGAGGAACTCTACTATGGCTGGAAATTCATTGAAAACCGTGAAGATTTCCAGAAGATCGCCAGCGGAGAGACCGCTCCGCCGAAAAAACTCATGGGCCTTCCGAAAGTCACCAGCACGTTCCAGTCATCCCGCACAAAACCGGAACGCAATGAAACGGTCCCGACGCTCACCGAATGTACCCTCGCAGGCCTGAATGTCCTGAACCAAAACGAGAAGGGATTCTATCTGCTCATCGAATCCGGCTCAGTGGACTGGCTGGCTCACGGCAATACAGACCCCAAAAAAATCATCGACGAGATGAACGAATTCTACGATGCGGTCGATGCAGTCTGTGCGTGGGTCGAGAAAAATTCCTCCTGGGAAGAAACGACCCTCATCCTCACGGCAGACCACGAGACCGGTTCCGTCTGGGGACCGAACGCGGATAAGGAAGGGTCGCTCTTCCAGACGCCGATCGGAAAAGGAAAAGGAAATATTCCGGAAATCGGCTACTTCTCGCGGAGCCACACGAATGCCCCCGTTCCATTCTACGTCCGCGGTGCCGGTGCGTCTCTCTTCGAGAAACGCGTTCGCTGTACTGACGAGGCGTTCGGGAAAATGTGGGGATTCGATGCTCGGATCATCGACAATACGGACATCGTGCCGGTCGAAAAAGAGCTTTTTGATCGGAAATAAATGAAGGAACCAAAACCGCACGGCATTCCTCAAACCGTGCGGTTTTTTGTTTGGCCGTTTTAGTTTGGCGTTTTTTTTGTTTAAGGCTGTTTTGGTCCCAACTTCTCCTGATGAAGAGACTCCGCATGAAAGAAAAAGCTCCACGTTCCCGCTCACCTGAAAAAATGGTCGGCAAAACCGTCGAAAAAGCCGGAAGATCTCCAAAATCTCAGGCTCCGACCGGGCTGAAATACTTTTGGAAACGCTCGGGAGACTCTTTTCTGGTCTGGTGTTTCTGCGGTCTGCTGCTTGCGGGATGTTTTTGGTTCTGGAGCTGGTGCGGGAGTCTGGACGGCATGGTGCATTTTTTCCAGAATGGTTTCAGCCGGGATGGAGATTTCGCCGTTAAGGAAGTCCGGCAGGGCGAGTTCGCCGGCCAGAAACGGGTCCTGAACGTCAACGGCGTCGAATGCGTTTTTCGATGGTGCCCGCGCGGAACATTTCGGATGGGTTCACCGGAAAATGAGAAGGGAAGAAAAGAGGAGGAACGGCTTCATCGGGTCGTCCTGAGTCAGGGATTCTGGATCCTCGAAACGGAAGTCACGCGCGAATTATGGGCTGCCGTCATGAAAGAACCTCTTCCGGATGAAAAGGAAAAACGGCTCCCAAAGGCAGACCTCACGTGGGAAGAAGCGGCGCGTTTCTGTGAACTTTTCGGCAGAAAAACCGGGTATCGTGCCCAGTTCCCGACAGAAGCCCAGTGGGAGTATGCATGCCGGGCAGGAAGCGGACGCCCCTTCTGCGGAGATCTGAACCAGACCGGCTGGCATTCGGGAAACTCCAAAGCAAAACTTCATCCTGCGAAAAAGAAAAAGGGAAATCTCTGGTTTCTCTACGATATGCACGGAAATGCGGCGGAATGGTGCCGCGACTGGTACGAGGAAAGTTTCTATGTGAACGCACCGGAAAAAGATCCTTCCGGACCGGCTCAGGGACGATTCCGCGTTTTGAGAGGCGGAAGTTTTGAGGCGGGAGAAGCCCGCTGTCGTGCAGCTGCCCGTGACTCTCAGAGGAACGTTTCGAAAGCGGGATTCCGTCCGGTCGTGGAATTTGTTCCTCCGGAGAAAAAATCCCGCAAAAAACAGAAACGCAGTACGCCGGAAACACGGCACTGACCCAAACAGCCCCCAGAAAACACAAATTTCAGAAAAATGGAGGAACGGTCCGATCTTCCAGTGAATTCACCGCAGTGCAGAAAGGATCGATTTTCGGACATCTTCATCCCATTCATTCGCAAGAAACCAGCTGCGGCACGTTCGGTAGAGTTCATCCAGCTCCGTAAGCCGAACAGAACGGCACTCCGCAAGTTGGGAGGCCCAGCTCTTTCGTTTTTCCACCGAAGATTCTCCGTTCATGGACAGTAAAAGTGCACACGCAAAAAAGTAGCGAAATGCGGCATTCTGGTCCTTTTTGCTCCACAGTCGGCACAAAAGTTCCTGGATCCGTCGGCAATCTGCCGTTTTTCGCGTTTCCCATTCCTGAACTTTTTCCCGGGAAATTTTCAAAGCGGCTTCACTTTCCGAAAGCCGGCCAATGAGCCAATACGTCCCGCCTTCCAGGACCCCCGCTTTCATTTCCGAAGTCAGTCCCTCCTGTTCCGTAAACTTTTCCAGTGCCTGGAACCAGGCATTCCGCTCATCCGGCTCACGAACACTTTGCAGTACAGAAGCCACTCCGCGCACGTAAAACTCCGAAATTTGCCGATCCTCCGGCTCACTTTCCGCCAAATGCTTCAATTCCAGCAGAAAAAAGTCTCTTTCGCTGGCTCTCTGGGAATGCCGAAGCATCAGAAAAAGTCCCTGTGCGAAAAGCCGGCGAATCTTTTCCGTACCGAAAATACACATTCCGGACTGTTCGGAAACAGACAGTTCCGCCAGACGGCGCAAAACGTCGAGCTGCGCGAGGGTCTCTTTGGATGTTTCGCAACATTCCAGCAGATAAACAGCCGCCTGTGCACGAGTGTACCGCAGTTCCGGATCCTTTGGAAACGCATTGCAGAACGCCGCCAATTTTGACAGAAGGACTGCTCTTTCCTCTGGTGTCCGACACAATTTCAACTGAACCTGAATAGCTCGGGCACAGTCCCGATAGACAGTCAGGGAAACGGGAGAATTTTCCGCCAGATACAGAAGTGCCTCAAGTACCCGCTGCCGAACCTCCGGTTTTGCGGACGTCTGAAGAAAATGGAGAAGCCGGTCTGCCAAAAGTTCCTGAAGTTCTCCGGAAAAAGAAATCAGAAACGGGACGGCGATCAGAAATTCTCCAAGCCATGCTCTTTCGCATTCCTGAAATTCATTCTGGATCCGCTGAAAAAAGAAACGAAAAAAAGCCTCACGAAAAACAGACGGGGCATTTTCCATGACCGAGAGTTTTTGAAGATGCGTCATCCGGCTTCTCCGCTCCGCCAGATCAGTCCCGGTTTCCGTAAACCGGACGAAAGCCCGAACCAAAACCGGGACAAGATCCGTCCAAGGATCTTCCCGCATACTCAGCAAAGAACGGAACTCGTCCCAAAACTCCGACGGCAGAGACTCAATTTCACCAAAAGACTCCGAAAACAGAACTTCTACCGGTCCGGAATTTAAAAATCCATCTCCGGAAGGATCTTTTTCCGCATTGGACTCTTTCATTCTTTGGTACTCCCTGCGCCATACTCGATTTCCATTCTCCTGAACATTCTGCCGTTTCCCTTTTCGGCAGTCCGTTTGCGTCAGTGTTTGGCCTCCTGCATATACTCTTCCAGGATCCTGCGGACCGGGGGTTCCAGTTCCGTACGGAGGAGATCCCTGAGGACGGACCGAAAGACGTCAGCAAAAAGGCTTTCCCTGAATTTTGCGAATGGAGGCAATTGCTGCACGCACTCCAGACGCTGTGTCTCATCCTTCACCAGAGAGACAAAAATCAGGATCCCCTGCGCGCAAATGCACAAAAAGTCGGTCATCGTCTCCGACTGGGGCTTTCGGATGGCTCCCGACACCATTTTTTCCCGAAGTACAAAAAGTTTTTTCAGGAATTCCAGCTTTTCATTGACCGGTGAATCGCAGATCGAAAAATTCACGAGAGCCTTGGCATACTCCAGCAGGATCTCGGGATTTTCCGGAAAATCTGCAGCGATCTTCTCCATGAGGGCAAAATGTTTCCGTTTTTCCACCTCATCCGGATCATCAATGATCAGATTCACCAGAAGCCGGGCCATCTCGCGCGCAACATTCTCGTCGTTTCCGTCCATCTTCCAGAGGAATTGCATCTCTTCCATGACGGAGCGTTTTTCCTCGATCTCCTGCACATCCACGAAATGATTGAAAAGAAACTGCGCCGCCGCTTCCCGAAAAGCTGCCGGACCATCATTTCGAATACTCAGGATACTCTGGTATCCGCGGAAAAAAGCTCTTTTGATCTCAAGATCTTCCGTGTCGATCGCCGTTTTGAACAGCGTATGGACGTACGTCTCAGCATAATTCCAGAACCGTTCCCCCTGGATCATTTGGCGAAGTTCTTCCAGTTTGCGCAGTTTCTCGTCCATTGCTTCCGCATCAAGAAACATGATGTAGTTGGAGAGTCCTTTTGCGTAAACAAGCTGATTCTCGTCTCCTGTTGAGGGGATGGCTGCGAATTCGCGCATCACGCCAAGAAGACGGCGTTTCTCTTCCGTTTCGCGGATCTTGTAGGAATAGTTCACCAGCGTTTTGAGAAGCAGATTCACCACACGTTCCTCATGCATGAAGACCCGCGACACGTCAATGAAACGTTCCAGAAAAACCTTCTCTTCTTCCAGAGATCCCAACTGGAAAAAAAGATTAAAAAGCCCGCCGGCACAGAGTTCCCGGATCGTTGCGGAACCGTTCGGATGCGCCATCAACACCAAAAACGAAAACGGAAACCGGTTCTTCACCCGGGGAGGAAGATCCATCGTGATGCAGTTGAGGATCAGCCGACAGATCACTTCCAGACAGGCACGCTGATCCAGCGGAGTTTCAGCAAGCTCCAGGAACTCTTCAATGAGACGGACTTTCTCCTCAACATCTTCCGTCTCGCCGACATAGATCGCTTTGGCAAGAAGCGCATTAAAAAAAGTCAGCCTGGAGACGCCTTTGAGGCGATCCAGATAAAACGTCATTCTGCGGTGCACATCTACTGGGATGTCGCGTTCCCGGATCACGTCTACGATCCGCTCCGAACAGCGTTCAAGCTGCGCACGGCTGCGCTTGGCAAGAAAGAACTTCAAGGATCTCAATTCGCAGTTTTCTTTCAAATCTGATCCCGCAAACTGAGACTCCCAATGGTCTGTCTGCTGCATGTGGAACTCCTGATCATCCGCAGCCTTACGCGGTCTATGTGCAAAAAATCTTACGTACTTCTGTTTTTGACTCAAATGGAAAAAGTCTTTCCGTTTCTATTTCATTTTCTGACGAACCATTTGTGATCCTGCCAAAGATGCAGACAAATAAACCATCTGCTAATCTATCTTTAATTTTATTCCAAATTCTCCATTTGTCAACAAAAAAAGAGAAAATTTTCAAAAAAAGAAGATTTTCCAGCAAAAAAATTAAAAATCCGGTCCCAAATTCTCCTGACTCTGAAATTCGCCTGACTGCGTTTTTCCGCTCTGCATCCACCTGACGCAGAATGGCCCCGGCGGAAACAGACACTCACCCCTAGAGACCGTCTCCGCAGTCCGCCTGCCCGACACCCCCGCAGTCCGGAACTTTTTGAGACTTTCGAAACTTTTAAGACTTTGGGAACTTTTTGAAACTTTACTTTTCTTTTCTCGTCTTTTTTGCCAAAATCCGAAAAATTCACCGTCGGGGGGGCTTTTCGGAAATGCGTTTTCGTAGTATAATAGGCTGGAATTTATTTGACTCCGGGACAGAAACTGGACCGGAGCGTGTTTCACGATTTCAGAGGTTTCAAAAATGCAGACGATCAAAGAACAATTCGCTGCGGATCTGGCGGCCGCAAAGACTGCAGAAGCTGTCGAACAGGTGCGCATCAAGTATCTGGGCAAAAAGGGAAGCATCACTACTCTGGCTAAAAATACGGACTTCCGGAGTCTTTCTGCGGAAGAAAAACGTTCGTTTGGTTCCCGGCTCAACGAGCTGAAGAACTATGCCGAAGAAGCTCTTGCCGCCGCGAAGGAAACCGCCGCGAATGCCGCGCCTGCGAAAAAAAGCACCGGTCTGGACCTCACCCTGCCGGGAACGGGCCGGACGCTTGGATCTCTCCATCCGATCTCTTTGATTCAGATGGAACTGGAATCGATCTTTCAGGGAATGGGATTCACCGTGGTCCCGTCGCCGGAATGCGAACTGGAGTTCTACAATTTTGACGCCGTGAACATTCCGTCGGACCATCCCGCACGTGAGATGCAGGATACTTACTGGCTGAAGAACCAGATGCTCATGCGTACGCACACTTCTGCGAACCAGGTCCGTACGATGCAGCGTCTCGGCGTTCCGCTTCGCGCGATCTTCCCGGGACGGTGCTTCCGTAACGAAGCGGTCGACCCGAGCCACGAGAACACGTTCTACCAGTGCGAGGGGCTGGTCGTCGATAAAAATATCTCGGTCGCGAACCTGATCGCCGTCATGAAGACGCTTCTGAGCGAGATCTTCCACCGCGACGTTACCGTGCGTCTTCGACCGGGCTTCTTCCCGTTCGTGGAACCAGGTTTTGAACTGGACCTCCGCTGCCTCCTGTGCGAGGGCGAAGGCTGCTCCACATGCCACGGCACCGGCTGGATCGAGCTGATCCCGTGCGGTCTGATCCATCCGAAAGTTCTCGAATGTGCCGGTGTGGATCCCACGGTCTACAGCGGGTTCGCGTTCGGTGCGGGGTTGACCCGTCTGGCGATGATGAAATTCGGCATTCCGGACATTCGTCTGCTGAACGCCGGCGACGTGCGCTTCAACGAACAGTTCCCGACGTACGTCTGACGCGGAAACGAAAATAAAGCGGAGACGAAAATAAAAAAGCCCTTTCCCGACTGGCGTATCCATTGTGTCGGCCGTTCGGTGAAGGGTTTTTTTGTTTTTCGTGCTTTCGGATCGTGGTTCAGACCGAGTTCAGGGCGTTTCTGCATCGAGTTCAGGTCAGTTTTCGCATCACGTATTTTTCTTCAAACTGATCGATGATCTCCAGCATTTCCTGCGGCAGCTTGGCTCGCATGAAAGAATGGACTTCTTTCGGGATCTCTCGGTAAAACGCATCTGCGATGCCTCCGGTAATGCACGCTATCGTGTCGCTGTCTCCGCCGACAGAAACGGCCAGACGTACGGCACTCACGTAATCCTCCGACTCCAGAAACGCCCGAAATGCGACCGGCATCGTTCCCATACACGTGACGTCAAACTCATAGTCCGGACGGATCTCATCGAGCGAGCGGGAGAGGTCGTAGAAAAAATGATTTTCAATGAACTCTCCGATCTCTTCTTTCGTTTTCCCGTTACGGGCCATCCAGATCGCCGCGGCTGCGGATTCGGCACCTTCGATCCCATGCGGGTGATCGTGCGTAACGGAGGCGGAACGGCATGCCGCCTCGATCGTTTCTTCGAGCGTCTCAAATGCCCAGCCGACAGGAGAGACCCGCATTGCGGAACCGTTTCCAAAGCTGAAGTATGGTTTTTTCTCCGTAGAATGGAGCCATTCGAAAAAACGGCCTCCGTAACCGGCGTATGGGTAGCGGTTTCCCCACTCCCAGTAGGCGTCAGCAAACGACAGGCCGTTTAAAATGGCGTCAGCCGTCGCGATGGTCAGGGTCGAATCGTCAGTAAATCGACTGCGCCGATCCAGAAATTCGAAATCTGTACTTTTGCAGTTTATGTTCTCATAGCAGGATCCGACAATGTCTCCAATGATCGCACCAAACATAGTGTACCTCCTTCTTTTCGTGTTTGCCCGACATACGAGTCGGGAATTTTAAAAAGATGCGTGTGCCTGAAGGCATAAAATGAGAGTGGACTGGGGTAAAAACAGAGCCCAAAATCAATTCTACTGGTTTTCTCGGAAATTTTCAAGGACCTGGTCCGGTATTTCTGAAAAAAATGGAGCATTTTTGCGAAAGCGTACTTGCGGATTTGGTAAAGATTGGATAAAATGGAAGAAAGAAACGTTTTTTGCCCAAGAAATGAGGCAAACAGAAAAAATGAGAAGCAGACGCGGAGCAAAATGACAGATCCAGGAAAAGTCAAAAAAATCTGCATGGTCGCCGGGTGGGGACGGTATCCGGTCTATGTTGCGCAGGCATTGAAGACGCAGGGATTTGAGGTCCACTGCTTCGGTGTCGTTGGACACGCGGACAAAAAAGCTCTTTCAGCTGTCTGCGACGTTTACCGGCCGGTCGGAATGTGCCGGCTTGGAAAGATCATTTTCCACATGAGGCGGCATGGGATCCGTGATTTCATTGCGCTCGGAAAATACTTCAAATGGAGGCTTTTTCGGCCGACTTCCTTTCTGGTGCATCTGCCTGATTGGACGACCTTTCAGGCTTTTGCGTCCTACTTCATTACACAACGGAACGACTGCAAGGATGACTCACTAATGCTCGCAATGGTTCGACTTTTTGAAAAATTCGGTCTGAAAATGGGCTCTCCGACAGATTATGTGCCGGAACTTCTCGCAGAAGAGGGGATCCTGACCAGGACGCAGCCCACAGAAGCGCAGTGGCGGGACATTCGGTACGGAATGGAGGTCGCGCGGGAGCTGGGACGTTTTGACGTCGGGCAATCCGTCGTCGTGGTGAATGGAGCGGTCATCGCACTGGAAGCGATCGAAGGAACGGACCGATGTCTGGAACGTGCGGGAACACTCTGTCCGAAAGGCGGTCTAGTGCTCGTGAAGACCGCAAAACCGAATCAGGATATGCGGTTCGACGTTCCGACGGTCGGAATGCAGACGCTCGAAACATTTGCGAAAGCCGGGGGCCGGGTCATTGCGATCGAAGCGAAACGCTCCATTCTCGTGGACCGGGAAGAGGTGCTCCAGTTTGCCGATGCACACTCCATGGCCGTCTGTGCCGTTCAGTTTCCGGATAGCAGCCAGAACCGTGTACCGGCTCATGTGGAGATTTCAGAATAAAGGAAACAATAGGAGAAAAGGGAGCCATGGCCGTTCAGTCACCGCGCAGTTCCGTTCTGGTCCGTGAAGAATACGTGGAGCAGGAGTACCTTTTCAAGATGCTTCGCGAACGGATGAATTCTACAGCAACACAGGAACTTCTCCGGACACTGCGCCACGAGATCCTCGCGACGACAAAACTGCCAATGGCCCTGGAGTTCATGGAGTCGTCGCTCAAACATACCGGCAGCATCGCGGAAGCCATGGAGACGATGAACCACTACTTCACGCCGTTTCAGACATTCATCATGCGGGAAGCCGAACGGGAAGACGGGAAATTCGACTACCTGATCGCGCTTCAGATCCTGGAAAAAGAAGCACATTGCCGTGCGGAAGGAATGGTGCCGCAGGGAATGTTCCTCTACCAGTTTGAGGCACTGAGCCGAAATCGCCTGAAGTATGAAGACGGTCTGACTGCGGTAGCGCGTGACCCGGTTTTCGACGACACATGGTCGGAGTGGATCCTGCTTCTTCGAAGACAGCTGGGACTACTTGATTTTGCGGAAATGATTTTCGTGCGCAGCGAATACTATGCCGTCGTGCACGGTGAAACACACGGCAAGCCGATCCTGTTCGGCGAAAAGGAAGGGCGCATCGCACTGGCAAATCGGCGAAAAGATCCGACGTACCTTTTTCTTGCGCTCCAGCGTCACCTGAACTATCCGGTCGTGCCGCGTCCGATCCATGAAGAATCCGATGAAGCGCAGCTGGTGAAGCTCCAAAGAGTCGTCGACCACCTTCAGGCCCGCGTGAAGATTTTGGAAGATGAACTGCACGGCGGCCTCGACATCACGAAATACTATGTGAAGGATGAATAAACCGACACACATTCTGATCCTGCGCACATTCTGCAGTACAGAAAAATGACGCATACTCACGTGTTCATGACGAATTTTCGAATAAAATCGTTCAGCTTGGCCCCCTGTGTCAAGCACATTCCGTGACCGGCATGCGGGAGGATGACCTCGCTTTCCCGTTTTTGCGGAGGAACGACTGAGTCCTTTTTGCCGCGAATGCAAAACATCGGAAACTGAAATTTACGCTCTTTGTTCCGTTTCCAGCTGTACATCATACGGACGACATGGAAACTGCGACGGACCGGCGTCTCGACGATCTGCCGATACATTTCCTTTTTGGCGTCAGAAATTGCATTTTCCGGAGTAAAACGCAGACGAAGAAAGCAAAACGTTTTGATAGTCAACCAGGCACCATCAGGGAAAATATTCAGTAAACGGCCGAGGATCAGCCATTTCCACGAAATATCTTCGGGTTTATCTGCGGAAGCAAAACGGAAGCAGGCGTGGACCTTGACCCCTTTTTTCTCAAGAAATTCTCCCACGATCGGAGCACAGATCCCCCCAAAACTATGTCCGCCAACATAGCAGCCGAGAGCCGGATCCTGACGATTCTCAGAACATGCATTTTCGGAATAGTACGTTTCCCAGACAGATTCCGCCCAGCGAAGCGCAAAACTTTCGACCTGATCTTTGCTGGTTGGACGGACCCACTCCGGAATGATGACGTTCAAAATATTGTTCAGGCCGTCTCTTTGAGTCGCAAAAAGACGTTCATTGCAGGCAAGTCCGGGAAAAAGAAACAAAGGGATCTTCATGGGTCTGTTTCCGAATTTATTTTATTCTGAGTTTTCAAATCCTGGAACCGTCTCCGGCAGTCCCCCATCCATACGCAAACCGACAGAGAACGGAATGGAATGGAGAAAGAGCAGCTTTGACGAAAATCTCTAACTCGTGAACATTCCTGCATATTTTACCATATTTTTCCCAAATGTACAGACCCCCATCCATAAAAAAAGACAAAAATTCCATTTTTTCAAATCTTTGAGCTGGATATTTTACCGAATCGGAACAGTTTCAGGACGGAAATTCGTTCTGAAGGGCCGTACTTTCTGAGCGTAAAACCTGAGAAATACGGAAAATCATATCAGACGCGATCATAGAACATTCCCCCAATTCTGCGGCCGCAAAATCACCGGCTTTTCCGTGGATCCAGACTCCCAGACGGACGGCATCCAACGGAGAAATACCGAGCCGAAACTGCTGTGCACAGACTGCCGCAAGGATCCCGGTCAATACATCACCGCTCCCGCCGGTCGCCATTCCCGGATTCCCGGTCGAATTTCGAAAAGAACGCATTCCGTCTGAGATCAGCGTTCCAGGCCCCTTCAGTACCATGACCGTCTCGTTTTCTTTCGCAAACTGGAGCGCGCGTTCCCGCTGAAGTTTCGGATCCCGTGCAGGAGCATCCGGACAGAGCCGCGCAAATTCTCCAGGATGCGGCGTCGCGATGCGCACCTCGGAATGCGGCGGGAGTTTCCCGTTCTTTCGGGACGAGATCTCTGAAAGCGCATTCAGAGCGTCCGCATCAAAGACCGCCGGAATCGGCAAACGTTCCCAGAGACGCACCATCAGCCGGTCCAGTTCCTTAGAGCGTCCCAATCCCGGCCCGATCGCCGCAATGTCGGCATTCTGCGCAAGCGCAAAGAGCATTTCTTCGGCCGCTTCCGAGATCCGGCCGTCAGGGGCTTCTGCCAGAGGAACCGTCGTGAATTCCAGACCAAGCGTCGAAACGATCGGAACGATACGCTCCGGGACGGCCGCTTTCACCAGACCAGCTCCCGTTCGAAGAGCCGCCATCGCACAAAGTGCCGCGGCCCCCGACATGCCGAGCGACCCGCCGATGACCAGCACGGTGCCGAACGTCCCTTTGTGTCCGTCCCGCGGACGATCCGTCAGTTGCGCAAGAAGCGATTCGATGGTGCGGCTTTCTGTTTCGGATTCTAATTTTTTCATGAGACGGATCCCTCTCTGAAGCGGTTCATTCTCCGATTTTCCGGATCCAGACATTTCGAAATCGGACGGGACTATCGTGATCCTGAAGGAAAAGCGGGCCGAACCCCGTTTCGATCTGTTTCTGCCAGAGCGAGCGCAGATGATCTGTCGCGCCGTAGCGGAATGGATGGTAGTGCGAGACCGGCTCGTCAAATTCGGTAAATTCGTGGATCAGCTGACCATTAAGCCAAGCCGTGATCCGGCCGTTCTGGATGATTTTCCCGGCAGTATCCCGACGCGGGGCGATGTAGAGGATGTCGAGGGTCTGCCATACCCCCGCAGGACGCGCGGCATTGACCTTAGGCGCCTGGATCCCATAAACGGCCCCCGCTGTGTTTTTGGAATCAATTTCCGGCTTCCCGTGACTGTCCATGATCTGAAGCTCGTAGTTTCCGTGAATGTACAGTCCGCTGTTTCCGGAATTTTCCGACGAGACCATGAATTCTGCGTGGATCTCCGCATCGCGAAAAAGTTCCTCCGAAAAAATGTGGCTCGAGCGGACCGGATCCTGCTCGCTCACCGGACGGCGAGACGTGGAGATCAGCGTCCCATCCTCAACACGCCAGTCGGCCGGAGTTCCTTCCTTCGAAAGAAAACGATTCACCAGCGTTCCGTCATCCGCCTGTCCAAAAAGAAGGATCGCATCGGAAGGGATCGTTTCAGGGGGCGTCCAGCCGAACGATGCCGTGCAGATCGTCCCGCAGACCACCCAAACGCACCCGAACAGCAGACAGGCTGTCGTTTGCGAAAGGCGAAACACGAATGCGCTTGATTTTTTCATGGTCGGATCCCTTTCAAAATGGAGAGAGGAATTTCTATTTGATCGGACAGCCGCAGTTCTGATTCGCCGGGATCAGACAGAGAAATTTCAGCGTGATGTGCCCCGTGTTTTTGACCTGGTGCGGTTCATTCGGCGGCACGAAGGCAAAGGAACCGGGACGGACAGGGTGCTCCTCGCCGCTGCACAAAACCGTCGCAGACCCCTGCAGAAAGTACATTTCATGCTCCCACGGATGCTCATGATCCGGCGTGCATCCTCCGGGTTCCAGCTCGAACTGACGCATGGCGAAGACGGGAGCTCCGTCATTTGCGCCGATGAGGAGACGCATTTTCGCCCCCTTTGCGCCGGGCTGTTCAACTGCGTTTGCGGGAATCTGATCCGAGTGCATGATTTTTTTCATTTTGAGTCCTCCTGAGAAAATGGAATCTGCTTTCTTTTCATTTTAGCACAAAACACGCATCTTGGAAAGGAGGGGGGACAGAAATGCGGAAGCTCCTGAAAAAACGCATTTCCGCGTCTTCCGAAGAAGAAAGACCGTTCCCCCCCTTGACTTTTTTGAGGGACGCAGGTAGAATCAATGGAAGTCGATCGTTTTTAAAGTTCCTTCCTCCAGCCCTCCGCGATTTTATGGACACACGACACACTCCCCTGGTTTCCCGTTCCGTACTTTGGCCGTTCATTCTCCTGACGACACTTTTCGCATGGTGGGGACTGGCGAACAACATGACGGACACGCTGCTTCCCGCTTTCAAGCGGATCATGAGCTTCAACGACGGAACGACTGCCTGGATCCAGGTCGTCTGCTACGCTCTGGGCTACGGGTGTTTTGCCATTCCCGGCGCGATCTTCATGAAACGCTTCACGTACAAAGCGGGCGTTCTGCTTGGCCTCGGAATGTTCGTCGCCGGCACGCTTGCGTTTTTTCCTGCACAGTTTGCGTACCAGTCCCCCTCCGCGTGCTATCTGATCTACCTCAGTGCCATTCTCGTCACCTTCGGCGGCCTCGCCATTCTTGAGACCGCGTGCAATGGGTACGTCTGCGCCATGGGAGAACCGGAAACGGCCGTCCGGCGGCTGAATCTCGCGCAGTCGTTCAATCCGTTCGGGTCGCTCGTCGGGATCGTGCTCAGTCAGGTCTTCATCCTCTCCCAGCTCAGTCCGCTGACGGCAGAGGACCGGAGTCTGCTTCCGGCGGCGGAACTGGCGCAGATCCAGCAGTCGGAGCTTTCGGCAGTCTCGGCGACGTACGCGATGATCGGACTCGTGCTTTTGGCGACATGGCTGGCGATTTTCTTCACGCGGATGCCGAATATTCGGGAGAAGCAGGATCAGAAAACGAAGATCGACTTTTTCGGGACCTGGAAACGTCTTCTGCGCAATCGAAACTACGTTCTGGCGGTCGCCGCGCTCTTCTTTGTGGTCGGCTCGCACATCGCATGCTGGTCCTTCACGGTCCGATACTCCATGGCGGCGCTGGATCTGGAAGAAATCGCGCGGAATACGCCGGAAATGCTCCGAAACATTGAGCCGGTGAGCCGTATTTTTTACGATTTTTGCGAGATGGCCGGACTCACCGGATTCATTCCGAAGACGGCGGAACAGTGCGGCGCGACCTTCTACATTTTCTCGCAGATACTGTTCATCGGCGGACGTTTTTCCTGCACGGGACTCATGAGCCGCGTGCGTCCCTCGACGCTTTTGATGTTCTTCGCGCTTGGTGCGCTGACCTGCTGCTGCATCGTGACGGCCAGCCCGAATCTGCTCGGAGTTTACGCGCTGGTCTGCGCTTCGGGTTTCATGTCGCTGATGTTCCCGACCATCTTCAGTTACGGAACGCGCGGACTGGGAGACGACACGAAAATGGCCGGCGCGGGAATGGTCACGATGCTCTGCGGGGGCGCGATCCTGACGCAGCTTCAGGGGACGATCTCCGACGCTTCCGGCTCCATTGCGCTGGCATACGCAGTCCCGGCGTTCGCGTTTTTCATGATTTTGTGCTACGCAGTCTTCGTTTGCCGAAAGCTGGACGCACACCAGGCAGAATAAAGTAAGGAAACGCCATGAGCGAAAACCTTTTTTCGGAACCGTGCAGACCGGGGATCCTTTCCCTGTTCTTTGCGCTCCTTTCCAGAATCATGTATTGGGGCTGCTGCGCGTATCTTGCGCTGCAGGCTCTGTTCCTCCCGACTTTTTTTCTCAAGCCGATGCTTCTGAATCACGACACGTGGTCCGAAAAA
The DNA here is from genome assembly GCA_017939795.1 of Thermoguttaceae bacterium. Taxonomy (GTDB): domain Bacteria; phylum Planctomycetota; class Planctomycetia; order Pirellulales; family Thermoguttaceae; genus RGIG3701. Next base: position 8,498 of record JAGBAA010000086.1, on the reverse strand, counting down.
ACGAAGACCATGCTCGAAAAAAGATGCCGCCTGGAAATTCCCGAAACGCTCGAATGGCACGATTTCTCGTGGAGGCACTCCTTTCGCGATGAGCACATTTCCGGGGAATTCACCAGCACGTTCGCGGAACTGGAGCGTCTCTTTCCTCCGGAACGGTTTCTTTGGCAGAAAGTCCGCTCGACAAACGGAGATTTTATCGACACGGAGCAGCATCTTCCGTTCACTCCGAACTGGGACCCGAACTGCGGAGAAGCCCGTTTCGTGATCTACGGACATGAAAAAGCCTTTCAGCTCTCCGCAGTCGCCGTCGTTCCAGCATCAGAAAGTACCGCGATTTTGGAAAATACTCCGGAACCGATCCCGCCGCAATGCCGTATTCGCGTCTGGTTCGACATTCTCTAACGACGCTCACGGTGCCGTGTTTTCAGGGCACGGCACCGGATCTCTTCCGGTTTCCTGACTCGCTCCGGTTTCCTGACTCGCTCCGGTTTCCTGATTCGCTCCGGTTTCCTGATTCGCTCCGGTTTCCTGATTCGCTCCGGTTTCCTGATTCGCTCCGGTTTCCTGACTCGCTCCGGATTCCTGACTCGCTCCGGTTTCCTGACTCGTTCCGGTTTCCTGACTCGCTCCGGCGTCCGATCCATTCTCCATTTCCGTATTTTCCAAAAGCAGAGGGGGAACAAGAAAGGTCTCAGGAACAGCCGGGCCAGCCTGCGGGGCTTTTCGACGGTTTTCGATCCGCTCAAATTCCTCGAGCAGATACTCTTCCATGAGCGTCGTGTGCCAAACCGCCATCCCCACGGCCATGCCGACCCCCATGCAGACCGGAGCCATCCAGATCTGCATTTTTCCGTGGAAAGTGCTTCCCTTTTTCTTGTTGACAAACCCCAGCACAAAAGCGATGATGCCGAAAAAAGGAGGCAGGATCAAAAGCGACAGAAGCATGGAAATGTACGCCGTCGAAATGAGAAGTTTTGTGCTGTGTTCCGTAGAAAACGGCAAAAGTGCTTTTTTGACGTCCGAAATGAATTTGAAACGCTGCTCTTTTTCAGGATGCGCCATTTTCTGAATGACCTTCTGAAGAGAACGCGGGATCCGGATCCCGAACTGTGAGACATCCAGCCGGTCAGTCCCATCCTCTTTCGGCAGCTTCCCCGTGAGCATAAAGTAAAGCGTACAGCCGAGCGAATAAATATCGGTCCGTTCATCGATCGGAAGCTGCTTTCTCTGTTCCGTCGACATGAAATGCGGCGTCCCGCCATAGTGTACGGAATCATTCAGTGCCGAGCGCAGCTGCGTCATGCCGAGATCCAGCACTTTCACGTTTCCATCCGGCTGAAGCCAGAGATTGGAGGGTTTTACGTCGCAGTGAAGCAATCCGAAACTATGCGCATGCTGGATCCCGCGGCACGCCTGAAGGAGGATACTGACGGCTTCCGTCATGGGGAGCGGCCCGTCTCGCTGAATACGCTGCGCAAGATTCTCTCCTTCAAGCAGTTCCATCACAAGATACGGTTTCCCATTGAAATTTCCCGCGTCCATCGTCGTGACGACATTCGGATGGAAAAGTCTGCCGGCCGAGATGATCTCCTGATGAAAACGTTCCGTAATTTCCGGCGAAATAATTTTCTTGTGGCGGATAAATTTCACGGCAACTTTTCGGTGAAGCATCTTGTGCTCCGCCTGATAGACGATCCCCATTCCCCCTTTTCCAAGCACCGACTGCAGCTCGTACAGACCGATCGACTGCGGCAGCTCCAGCTGTTCTTCTGATTCGGCATACCGGGAGAATTCGTCCCAAAATTGGGAAAATCCTGCCGGCATACTATCCTCAAGGTCCGCACTATTGGCGATCCGAAACATCGGTTCCGCCTCACATTCCAGACGTTCAAGAAGTTCACGGCACTTCGTGCACTCACTGATGTGCGCTTCGATCTGCGCACATTCGTCTTCATCCAGTTCGCATTGAATGAAAGACCGCAGCAGGGATTCCTCGTAGCATGATCTCATAAAAATTCTCCTTTCATCCTATAGAACGCTCAAGCGTTTTCGATTTCGGGAAAAAATTTTAAAAAATCTGCTTTTTTTGATCAAAAAAAATAAAAAGGAAACCAAAAGGACGATCTGCCTCAAAATATCAGCAAACTCAGACCGGTTCGTCTGGCTTTCCGGTTTAGAAACGGGCCTCGATCCCGGCATCAAAAAAATCAAGCGTTTTTTTCAGTGCCCCCTGTTGGGAAGCAACCAGTGCGGCAGCGTTTCGGCCAAGCGTTTGCGCGAAGTCTGCGTCTTCCAGCGTTTTGCGCACAAAATCGGTCATTTCGTCCGTATCGTGCACAACGACGGCCGCGGAAGATGCAAGCAGTGCGTTCACGATATCGCGGAAATTCCACGTATTTGGGCCAAACGAAACGGCAGTGCCGAACGCTGCCGGCTCGAGCATATTCTGCCCGCCGCGCGATCCCATACTCCCGCCGACGAATCCGGCAAACGAAGTCCCCCACCATCCGCCAAGCTCACCGATCGTATCGACCAGAAGAATATCTTTCCTCGGTTTTTCATTCCGGCTTTCATTGGAAACTTCAGAAACTTCCGGCAATTCCGAACGCCGCTGAAAATCTGCGCCTTCCTTTTCCAGCATTTTTCCGACCTCGCCGAATCTTTCGGCATGGCGCGGAACAAGAATGAGACGGAGTTCCGGATGTGTGGGTTTCAGACGCCGAAAAACCTCCAAGGCCATCGCTTCCTCCGGGTCCTGCGTACTTCCCGCAAGAAAGATCCGGTCAGGATCCCGAATATCCCAAAGTGCCGCGAGTTTCCGGGTTTTTTCATTTCCGCGGTCCGACTGTACACCGTCGTATTTGATGGATCCGACGTTCACGACCCGGTCTTCCGGCACGCCGAGGAGCCGAAAACGTTCCGCTCCCGCTTCATCCTGCGCCGTCACGAAAGCAAGTGTCCGCATCAGCCGCGCAAAAATGGGCCGGACACGCCGATAGTTTCGAAAACTTTTCTCTCCCAGTCTGCCGTTCATGACGAAAACAGGTACTCCGCGACGCTCAGCTTCCAGAAGAAGGTTGGGCCAGATCTCCAGTTCCACAAGAACCAGAAAATCCGGCTGAAGACGGGAAAACGCCCGTTTCACCGCCCAGGAGAGATCCAACGGCGCATAAAAGACTGTTTTCCCGGCAAATTTCTTCCTGGCAAGCTCCAGACCGGTACGCGACGTGGAAGAAATGACGAATTCAAAATCCGGATGCCGCCGCTCGAACTCCCGAAGGATCGACGCTGCCAGATTCACTTCGCCGACACTCACGGCATGGATCCAGACACGCCGGGAGGAAGTGCCGGAGAGCGAGGCACATTTCGGTACGTGTCCCCAAAACTTTTCCGAAGATCCTTCCCGGTACTTTCCCCGAAAAATCGCGGAAAAAATCAGGTACGGGGAAAAGATCACCAAAAGGAACACATAGCAAAAATTGAAAAAAAACGAAGCGCACATCGTCAAAATTTCACAAAATTTCGTAAAATTTCCTCAAAACATCCCGAAACGGCCTGAAAAACAGTGTTTTTAGTCCATTTTCAACATAAAACACCCCCAGTATAGCAAAAAAAATAAATTTTGGGAATCCCACTGGTCAAAAATTAAAAAAAAGTGTAGAATGGGGGGAACGAACAAAGTGAGAGACAAAAGTTCCTCATATTTCCAAGCTGATCTGGTCCGCATTTCCATACCGAGCAGGTCATGTTTCCGTGCCGAACGAAACAGCAGTCCGGTTCCTGCGGCAATTCAGGCGATCCTTGATCCAAACTTTCAAACGGTGCTTCAAAATGAAAATTCCATTCATTAAAAGAATTGATCTTCATTTCATGAAAATCTACCTGAACACAGCGATCGCAGTGCATCTGTTTCTGCTTCTTGTCTCGATCATCGGGAATCTTACCCAGCAGCAGGAAGATGTGAAACAGCTTTTCGGGGGAGGAGAGCATGATCTGCTCGAAGCTCTGAAGATCTACTTTCAGTACCACATAGTCATCGTCACGCAGTACCTGCTTGAATTACAGTACCTCATCACGACCGCCACGCTCATGGGCGTATTCTGTGTAATGGACAAAAATCTCATGGCCGAATCCAACAGGATCTCGCCCATCTTTCCGCTGCTTGCCGGCGGACTTCCCCGCCACAGGGTCGCCAGACCGTTTTTTATCATTTCGATCACCGTCACACTCTGCCTGTGCCTCGCGGAAGAAGTATTCTACGCCAACTGCCAAAACTGGCCGGGTGCCGATTCCAGAAAATTCACGGAGATCAGCGACACCCGGGTCAAGAAAAATATTCCCCAATATGATGACATCACGACCATCAACTTTTACGGAAATAATGTGGATCTTGAGAACGGAACGTTCGAAAACGGAAGGTTCATTCTCACCAGTGAACTGACCCGCTCTCTTCCGGATGTTCTGGAAGCCGGCAAAGTACAGTGGAAACCGGCTTGGAAAACCATCCCAGGATCCGAGTCCGAAACGGAAATCGATACTGCGTCCGGAGCTGCCGTGCAGACAGGATCCCGGGAACATCTTGCCCCGGAAAACTTTCCTGCAGGGTATATTCTGCGAAATATCCGGGAGCTGAAGTCGAAAACCTGGCTTCCCAATGCTCTTCAGTATCAATTCGAGCTGAAATTTCCGGACAAGACACGAAAAATGCCGATTTTCTACACAGAGAATGAGCTGTACTGGCTGGCAAAAGGTGAGATCTTCATCATCTCAACGATCCCGCCGAGAAATCTTGTGGACCTGAAGAAAAAAAACATGCCGATGTCTCTGATGACGATCATCCGGGAACTGAGCGTTTCGGCACAGGTCAAACCCCAGAGCGCGCTGTACACCGAGTTTCATTTTCGGATCCTGAGACCCGTGCGGGAATGCGCATTCATTTTTTGCATACTTCCGATCATCCTTTCCAGCCGTATTCCTCACAAACTGCTGATCGGATTATATCAGTGCTTCGCCCTCCTGTTTTACTATGCCATGGGAGTGATCGGCAACTCACTGATCGTCCACTATGGTTTTCCGCCGGCGGTCGGAGCATGGTTCCAAATCGCGGCGGTGGCCCTGGCTGCGGCAGTTTTGAGCCGTGAACTGTACAGCTAGGATTCAAACATTTTTCATTATCGTTAAATTTTCACAAAATAAGTAAAAATTTTGCCATATTTTTAGGGAAATGCTCTTGCATTTTTTTGCGAGATTTCCATAATATGCAGATTGAAGAATGTTTTAGATTTTTTAGTCAGACGGCAGACCTGATATTTCCGTGTCCCGTTTCCGATTTTGCCCAAGGCTCATCTGCGAAATTCGTGAAACATTTTATGACGGAACTTTCGGCAGACTGCAAGTCACCCCAATAAAAACCAGAACCCCCGTCAACCCTATGACTTCCAGAGACCGAGTAATCAATACCTTATGCAATCAGCTTACCGCACCAGTTCCCATGCTTTTGCGAATTCCGCAGGCACTGGAGCGGGAGCGCTCGGAATTTTGCACGCAGCTTCGTTCCCGTTTCCAGAATGATCTGGAAATGCTGGATTTCAGTATTCCGACCGCCTGCCTTGAAGCCGATGCTTCTGCAGCCGCTTCCAAACAGGTAAAGGACGAATGGGGCTGCCTGTGGGACAAAAACACAGACGGCACATGGTCGTTTTCTGAAACACCGCGGTACGATGACATTCTGGAGCTGGAAGGGATCCGTTTTCCCAAATCTCCCGTTACGGACGATATGCGCGAATTTGCCGATATTCAGTGCGACGGCACGTCCCATTTTGTGCTGGCGCAGACGCGGATCCATCCGTTTCGCAGACTCTGTGCGCTCGGCGGACTGGAAAGTGCTCAGAATCTCATCCAGCGCAAACCGCGTGCACTGAAAGAGATCATGCAGCGTTTCTTTGAATACTATTTCCGTCAGGTCGACGCCTGGTGCAGAACGGGAGTTGACGGCATCGGTCTGGAAGATGATCTCGCAGACGAACACGGGATCCGTATTTCCACGGCCCGCTGGAACGAGATCTTTGTGCCGATGCTGCACGAATTCTGCCAGAAGATCCGTAACGCAGACAAATTCGTCTACTTTACCGGAACTGGAAATTTTGAAGAACTGATCCCCGGTCTGATCTATGCCGGTGTGGATGTGATCCGATTCGACGCGGAAATGATGGATGCCGAGACACTCGTCCAGCGATACGGCCAGCGCATTGCGTTCCAGCCGATCCTGAAACCGTCCTTCATTGAAAACAATACGGAAGAGGAGATCTCCGCAAAGATCCTGGCCTGGCGTACCGCATTCAGCGAGCAGAAGATCATCGCAGAGTGCCAGATCTCTCCGCAGGTCACGATGCGCAATATCGCCTGTGCGATGCTCAACTGGCGGCGCAGGATGCCGCAGCCGGATTTTTGAGCCGGACCTGAAACCATCATGAAAACGGGCAGAAACAGAGCGTTTTTGCCCGTTTTTTCAAATTCCAGCGAAAATTTTCTCAAATTTAGACATTTTTCACATACAGAAAGGCCGCATCATGACAGACTTCCAATACACCAGACACAACGACCACATTGAGATCACCAAATACATCGGCTGCCGATCCGACGTCACCATTCCATCGACCATCGACGGACTCCCCGTCACCAGCATTGGAGATTCCGCATTCACCGACAGCGAGAACCTCACATCCGTGACGATTCCCGACAGCGTGACGAGCATTGACGGCAGTTCTTTTGCCTGGTGCAGAAAACTGACCGAGATCCATGTTTCCGCGGGCAATACACATTTTAAGAACGTGGACGGCATCCTGTTTACCGTCGACGGCAAAACGCTCATTAAAGTCCCGGCAGGCAAGGAACTCACCGAATACACCATCCCTGACAGCGTGACCAGTATTGGAAATTCCGCGTTCATCGGCTGCTGGAGCCTCGAGTCCGTGACGATCCCCAACAGCATAACGAGCATTGAAGACAACGCGTTTGCCGGCTGCAAGAGCCTCACATCCGTGACGATCCCCGACAGCGTCACAAGTATTGGAATTTCCGCGTTTGATGACTGTTTCCACCTCAGGTCCGTGACGATTTCCAACAATGTGACGTGCATTGGAGATTTCGCATTCTACTGGTGCAGCAGCCTCACGTCCGTGACGATCCCCGACAGCGTGACGTGCATTGGCAGCCGTCCATTTGCCGGGTGCTGGAACCTGTTCGAGATCCATGTCTCTGCGGGCAATACGCATTTCAAGAGCGTGGACGGCATCCTGTTCACCGCCGATGGAAAAACGCTCATTCAGGTCCCGGCAGGCAAAGGCCTCACCGAATACACCATCCCCGATAGCGTGACGTGCATTGGAGATGAGGCGTTCTCCGACTGTTCCAGCCTTACGTCCGTGACGATCTCCCAAAGCGTAACGAACATTGGAGAAAGAGCGTTCTCCTACTGCTCCAGCCTCAAGTCCGTGACGATCCCCAAAAGCGTGACGAATATTGGAGAAAAAGCATTCTCCTCCTGCGACAGCCTCGAGTCCGTAACGATTCCCGACAGCGTGACCAGCATTGGAAAACACGCGTTCGAAAACTGCTGGAGCCTCGAGTCCGTGACGATCCCCGACAGCGTCACAAGCATTGGAAGCGGCGCATTTACATACTGCGACAAACTGACTGAGATCCAAGTTTCTGCGGGCAATACGCATTTCAAGAGCGTGGACGGGATCCTGTTCACCGCCGACGGCAAAACACTCATTCAGGTCCCGGCAGGTAAGGACCACACTGAATATACCATCCCTAACAGTGTGACGTGCATTGGAGATGAGGCGTTCTCCGACTGTTCCAGCCTTACGTCCGTGACGATCTCCCAAAGCGTAACGAACATTGGAGAAAGAGCGTTCTCCTACTGCTCCAGCCTCACGTCCGTGACGATCCCCAAAAACGTGACGAGCATTGGAGAAAGAACGTTCATTATGTGTTCCAGCCTCGCCTCCGTGACGATTCCCGACAGCGTAACGAACATTGGAGATCACGCGTTCTCCGAGTGCGATAGTCTCACGTCCGTGACGATCTCCGACAGCGTAACGAACATTGGAGATCACGCGTTCTCCTACTGCCGGCACCTCACGTCCGTGACGATCCCCAAAAGCGTGACGAGCATCGGAGATTCCACGTTCTCCAACTGTGACAACCTGACCGAGATCCAAGTCTCCGCGGGCAATACGCATTTCAAGAGCGAGGACGGGATCCTGTTCACCGCCGACGGCAAAACGCTCATTCAGGTCCCGGCAGGCAAAAGCCTCACCGAATACACCATCCCCGACAGCGTGACGAACATTGGAAATTTCGCGTTCTACTATTGCAAGAGCCTCACGTCCGTGACGATCCCCGACAGCGTGATGTGCATTGGAGATGAAGCGTTCTCCAGCTGCTCCAGCCTCACGTCCGTGACGATCCCCGACAGCGTGATGTGCATT
>JAGBAA010000085.1 GCA_017939795.1 Thermoguttaceae bacterium | reverse complement strand
ACCGTCACGGGCAATGCGGCCGTCAACGCCATTCCCGGCGCGATCACGTCCATGACCGTCAACGGCGAACTCACCGGCGGGGTCCTTGATTCGAAATACTACACCGTCACGAAGAACGGAAACGCCTCCGTCATCGCGCCGTCTGCCTACTCTCAGGAAATGCTCACTGACGGCACCTACGTCTGGGGCGGCGGAACCGGGAACTACGATCAGGCCAACACGAACTGGGTCCAGAACGGCGCGTACGTCGAGACGGTCCCCGGAAAAGACTCCCGCGTCATCATCGCGAGCGGTCAGGTGAACATGAAGACCAACGCACAGGCCGGTGAAGTTTACCTCAGCAGCGCGACGATGGCTTACCCCGCCGGCACGTTCACGAACAATATCGGAAAAGTTTACGTAGGAGAAGGCGGCGTAGTCACGCTTCACAACAACACGCTCCTCAATGGTACTGATTTCGTCATCGACGGCGGAACGGTCAAAAATGGCCGTTTCTTCACCGGACACGGTACCGATACGGTCCTGAATTCCGGAAAGATCGAAGTTAATGAACTCCGCGTCGGCAACGAAGGCACCGAAGGCAGCCTCACCGTCAACGGCGGAACAGTCACGACCGGCTGGCTGGCATTCGGTGAAATCGACGGCTCGCAGCCTAACGCGAAAAGCACGGTCACGCTGAATGACGGCACCATCACCGCACAGGGCAACACGGCCGTCATCGTTTCTCGCGGCGGCAAGGGCGACCTGATCATCAACGGCGGGACCTTCAACGCCAGCGGAACCAGCAGCGCGACGAAAGGCGCGCTGAATATCGGCTCGCACAATGAAAGCTCCTCAAAGATCACCGGCGGCACGCTGAACGTCAGCGGCAAGGGACTCTACATCGGAAAACAGTCCGGCAGCGGAACATGGAGCTCGACCTTCACGCAGGAAGGCGGGTCGGTCAACATCGGGTCAGGCACAAACATCACCCTCGGCGAAGGCGGCAGCTATATCATGACCGGCGGACGGCTCAACACTCCGTCGATCATCGGATCCACGAACGAGAATCTCCAGATCACCGGCGGTCTCCTCTCCCCCGGCGGAAAAGGCCAGATCGCCATGACGCACGTGACGGGCGACATCACGCTCGGCGGCGACAGCGCGTTTGAAGTCACTATCGGCAAACTTCAGGCAGACTTCACCGACAGCAGCGATATTCTCGCGGTCGACGGCACGCTGACTCTTGATTCCCTGCTGGTGCTCGACATCATCGACACGCTGAATACAGACGATGAGTACCTGATCCTTGCGTCCAAAAATCCGATCCAGTCCAACGAATACGGCTCCGCGGAAGCGTGGGCATTCGAAAATGCGGTGAACGGCATCGTCCTGACCGTTGCGGAAAATCCGAATCTTCTGGAGGGCTACAATTACGTCGTGACCGCCCGCTTTGGCGAACAGCCCGGCGACGGCGTCCCGGAACCTGCGGCCTGGGTCCTGCTGGTGCTCGGCTGCGGCATCCTCTTCTGGCGGAAAAAGAAGACTGCCGTCCTTCCCGCTCTCGCACTCTCCTGTGTCCTGACCGGCTGCGGCGGCCCCGGATATCCGGTCTGCACATGGGAAGGTTCGGTCAACCTGAAAGGCGAGCCGGTCCCGTCCAGCGCGACGGCGACCATTACCGTTTCTTCAACGGATGCGAAAACGGCTTCCCGTTCGGTCTCCGCACCGATCGTGGACGGCAAATACGTTCTGGAAAACGTCCCGCAGGGAGAAGTCCTCGTTCAGTTCAACATCGTGCAGGAAACTCCCGCGAAAAACCCGGAAGACGCTGCCCGTGGAATGACGGACGTGAAGAACCTCATGCCGAGAAAATTCAAACCGCTCACCGAAACAGCAAACGGTGACGAAACCAATAAAAACTTTGAAATAGAATAGGAAAAAAATGAAACGCGGATTTACTTTGGTCGAACTGCTGGTAGTCATCGCGATCATCGGGATGCTCGTCGCTCTTCTGCTCCCGGCGATCCAGCAGGCACGTGAATCAGCACGAAGAATGCAGTGTGCAAACAAGCTGAAGCAGCTTTCGCTCGGGATCCACAATTACGAGTCAGCCCACAAAGGCTTCCCGTACGGATGCTATTCCTGGGCAGACGACTGCGATCCCGCACGCTGGGACGGTTCCACCAAACGCTGGTACGAGGACCACAACTGGTACTCTTACGTCATGGCCTACATCGACCAGACGGCGATCCACCAGATGATCGATTTCGACTACATGATGTCGCACGTCAAAAATTACGAAGCACGAACGACCAAATGCCCGAATTTTTCCTGTCCGTCCGACATTGGACAAGTCGAAAACGAGTGGAACCACAAAAACTGGGCGAAACTGCGCTCCAACTACGTCTGCAACTGGGGCAATACGAATTACGCGCAGACGAACATTGGCTCTCCCGGCACGGATGAAGACCTCGACGGGGAAGGCTACGATCCGAACAATCAGCGTTTCCGCGGCGCGCCGTTCGTTCCCAAGCGCAACAATCCGATGCAAAGGATCAAAGACGGTCTGAGCAATACGCTGATGATGTCCGAAACGCTCGTTCTTCCGCACACCGGCTCCGCGTGGGGCGGTCCGATCAGCGAAGTTTCCGTCTCCGTCGGCGGTCAGACCTTCAACGGTTTCCGTACGCCGAACTCCGAGGATGGAGACTCGGTCATTCAGCATCCGTCAGCTGCGATCTGTGCTTCCAACGGCATCCCCACGCCGAAAAAGGTCAGCGGGCATCTGAACCAGATCTTCACGGCCCGAAGTCACCATCCCGGCGGCGTGAATGCATCCCGATGCGACGGAGCGGTCTCGTTCTACTCCGACGACATCAGCGCGTTCGTCTGGCAGGCATTAAGTACTGCCGCGGGAACCGAACAGATCAAAAAAGAGGACGAAATTTAAGTGCTCTGCTTTCATATTTCGCATGACGGCCGCACTGTACAGGACGCGGTGGGTACTGTCATGCGTTTCCTTATTTTACTGGGTTTGATGTTTTACTGGAAATTGAAGACCAACCTATGAAAAAATGGTTTTTTTCACTGAGCGCCCTTTTGCTGGCGTGTACCGGGGCTGTTTTCGCAGAACCGGCCTCCCACGAGTACAACATCTCCCCGGTCCCCTTCACGCAGGTGGAAGTTCCGGGCGGTTTCTGGCGTCCGCGTCTGGATGCGGTCCGCGAGGAAACGATCCCGTTCTCTTTCAAAAAATGCGAAGAGACCGGCCGGATCAGCAATTTCGCCAAAGCCGGCGGCCTGATGGACGGTAAGTTCCAGGGGATCTATTTTGATGATTCCGATCTCTACAAAGTGATCGAGGGGGCCGCATACGTTCTGGCTCTCCAGAAGGACGAGAAACTCGACGCATACCTTGACGAGATCATCGCGAAAATCGCGGCCGCACAGGAAGACGACGGCTACCTGTACACTTCCCGCACGATCTACCAGAAGGCGAAAGACAAAAAAGGGCATTACGTTCCGCCGGGAGGTCTTGAACGCTGGAGTGCTCCCGTAGGAAACGAACTTTACTGTATCGGTCACCTTTACGAAGCAGCGTACGCGCACTATCTCGCGACCGGAAAACGGAATCTGCTCGACATCGCGCTGAAGTCCGCGAACCTCATCTGCGACACGTTCGGCATCAGCAAATCTCAGAACTGGCCGCCGGAGCATCAGGAGATCGAGATCGGGCTGGCGAAACTCTACCGTCTGACCGGCGAACGGAAGTACCTCGACACTGCGAAGTACTTCCTCGATATGCGCGGACAAAAGGAAGGAAGGACATATCCGAGTTTCGGCCTGTTTCTTCAGGACCACCTCCCGATCCTCGATCAGAAGGAAGCGGTCGGACACGCTGTCCGCGCGTGCTACATGTACTGCGGAATGGCAGATATTGCCGCACTGACCGGCGACAAGGCATACATGGACGCCATCCTGACGATCTGGAAAGATGTCGTGGAACGCAAACTCTACATTACCGGAGGAATCGGCGCACAGCCCCGCGGTGAGGCTTTCGGTCCGGCGTACTATCTCCCGAACGACACCGCATACTGTGAGACCTGCGCTCAGATCGCCGGCGTTTTCTGGGCGCACCGCATGTTCCTCGATTCCGGAAAGGCGGAATACTATGACGTCCTGGAGAAGATCCTCTACAATGCGCTCATTTCCGGGATCAACCTGGAAGGAAACCGTTTCTTCTACCCGAACGTTCTCGAAGTCCCCGTCCGCCGCGAACGCAGTCCGTGGTTTGGCTGCTCCTGCTGTCCGAGCAACCTCTGCCGTTTCCTCGCCTCCATGCCCGGTTACGTGTACGCGGTGAAAGACGACGCGGTCTACGTGAACCTCTTCACTAATTCAAAGACGGAACTTGAAGCCAAAGTAAACGGCGAGACCGCCAGGGTCGCGCTTGAGCAGAAGACGAACTATCCGTGGGATGGAAAAATCGCCCTCACGACGCAGACTGCCGGACGCTACACGCTGAAAGTCCGCATCCCGGGCTGGACGCAGGGTATCGTGACGCCGGGTGAAGAAAAGCTCTACACCTTCATCGAAAAAGAAATTTCCGGCTGGTCCGCCTGCCTGAACGGTACCGCGATCGAGAAACCGGAGATCGTGGACGGATTCCTGACGCTGACCCGCGACTGGAAAGCGGGCGACGCCGTCACGCTGGACTTCCCGATGCCGGTCCGCCGTGTGCTCGCGGATGAACGCGTTGAAGCCGACCGCGGCAAGGTCGCCTTCCAGCGCGGCCCGATCGTCTTCTGTGTTGAGCAGCAGGACACCGATACGAAATCGCTCTTTGCGCTTCAGGTCTCCGACGACGCGCAGATCACCGAGAAATGGGAAGGCGAAGAACTCGGCGGCATCCTGACGCTGAACGTGCCGGTAACGGAATTCACCCAAAAGCACATGGATTCCGACATAACTTCCCGTGAAACCACGATCCGTATGATCCCGTACTATGCGTGGGCACACCGTGAACCGCGTCAGATGACGGTCTGGCTCGCGCGTGAAATATCGGCCGTGAAGCCGCTGACGTTCCTTTCCGGAGCGGAGATCAAAGCCTCCAATTTCGTGAAGGACGCCCACTTCATGCGTGACGGAAAAGTTCCATCCAAAGTTCCGGATCGGTTCTTCCCGCACATGCATTGGTGGCCGAAAAACGGAGCGAGTGTTTGGGTGGAGTACATTCTTCCGGAAGCTCTTACACTTAGCAGCACGAAGATATTCTGGTTCGATGACCGTGGAACAGGTCACTGCCGCGTTCCGGAATCGTGGAAGCTCTTCTATCTGGACGACGCGGGCAAATGGCAGCCAGTCAGCGATCCGAGCGGTTTCGGCACGGAATTTCACTCGATCAATGAAACAAAATTTGACGCGGTAAAGACGAAGGGCCTCCGCATCGAGATCCAGTCCCAGAAAGAATGGGCCGGCGGCATCTATGAATGGGAGATCCGGTAGGAAACCATCCCGGTACAGTATTTATCGCACTGTTTTGATTTTTGTTTATTTGGTATTCCGAAACACATCAGGAATTGTTTTTTGAAGTTCCTCAAATTTATTTATGGAGTTTTTCATGAAAAAATGGTTTTTTTCACTAAGCGCCCTTTTGCTGGCGTGTACCGGGGCTGTTTTCGCAGAACCGGCCTCCCATGAGTACAATATTTCTCCGGTACCCTTCACGCAGGTGGAAGTCCCGAATGGATTCTGGCGTCCGCGTCTCGATGCGGTCCGCGAGGAAACGATCCCGTTCTCTTTCAAAAAATGTGAAGAGACCGGCCGAATCAGCAATTTTGCCAAAGCCGGCGGCCTGATGGAAGGTAGATTCCAGGGGATCTATTTTGATGATTCCGACCTCTACAAAGTGATCGAAGGGGCTGCGTACGTTCTTGCTCTCCAGAAAGACGAGAAACTCGACGCTTACCTTGACGAGATCATCGCGAAGATCGCGGCTGCACAGGAAGACGACGGCTACCTGTACACTTCCCGCACGATCTACCAGAAGGCGAAAGACAAAAAAGGACAGTACGTCCCGCCGGGAGGTCCTGAACGCTGGTCGAATACCGGAGGACACGAACTTTACTGTGTCGGTCACCTTTACGAAGCCGCGTACGCACACTATCTCGCGACCGGGAAACGGAATCTGCTCGACATCGCGCTGCGATCCGCGAACCTGATCTGCGATACGTTCGGTGTCGGCAAATTCCAGAACTGGCCGCCGGGACATCAGGAGATCGAAATTGGTCTGGCGAAACTCTACCGTCTGACCGGCGAACAGAAGTATCTCGATACCGCGAAATACTTCCTCGACATCCGCGGTCAGAAAGAAGGCCGTACGTATCCGATCTACGGTGAGTACAGCCAGGACCATCTTCCGGTCGTGGAGCAGAAGGAAGCGGTCGGACACGCGGTCCGCGCGTGCTATATGTACTGCGGAATGGCGGACGTCGCGGCTCTGACCGGCGATAAAGCGTACACCGATGCGATCCTGACGATCTGGAAAGACGTCGTGGAACGCAAACTCTACATTACCGGCGGTATCGGCGCACAGCCCCGCGGTGAAGCATTTGGTCCGGCGTACTATCTCCCGAACGACACGGCGTATTGCGAGACCTGCGCTCAGATCGCCGGTGTCTTCTGGGCACACCGCATGTTCCTCGACTCCGGAAAAGCGGAATACTATGATGTTCTCGAAAAGATCCTCTACAACGCGCTCATTTCCGGGATCAACCTCGAAGGAAACCGTTTCTTCTATCCGAACGTCCTCGAAGTCCCCGTCCGACGCGAACGCAGTCCGTGGTTCGGCTGCTCCTGCTGTCCGAGCAACCTCTGCCGTTTCCTGGCCTCCATGCCGGGTTACGTCTATGCCGTGAAAGACGATGTGGTCTACGTGAACCTCTTCACCGATTCCAAAACGGAACTCGACGCGAAAGTGAACGGCGAGACCGCCAAGGTCGCGCTTGAGCAGAAGACGAACTATCCGTGGGACGGCAAGATCTCCATTTCGACGAAGACTTCCGGACGCTACACGCTGAAAGTCCGCATCCCGGGCTGGACGCAGGGGGTCGTGACGCCGGGCGAAGAGCAGCTTTACTCTTTCATTGAAAAAGAAACTCCGGCCTGGACCGCGAGTCTGAACGGTGCCGCGCTCGAAAAAACGGAGATCGTGGACGGATTCCTGACGCTGACCCGCGACTGGAAAGCGGGCGACGCCGTCACGCTGGACTTCCCGATGCCGGTCCGCCGTGTGCTCGCTGATGAACGCGTTGAAGCCGACCGCGGCAAGGTCGCCTTCCAGCGCGGCCCGATCGTCTTCTGTGTTGAGCAGCAGGACACCGACACGAAATCGCTCTTTGCGCTTCAGGTCTCCGACGATGCCCCGATCACCGAGAAATGGGAAGGCGAAGAACTCGGCGGCATCCTGACGCTGAATGTTCCGGTGACGGAATTCACGAAAATGAACTCTGATTCCGGCATTACGCCCCGTAAAACGTCGATCCGCATGATCCCGTACTATGCGTGGGCACATCGTGAACCGCGTCAGATGACGGTCTGGCTCGCACGCGAAATGTCGGCCGTGAAACCGCTGACGTTCCTTTCCGGGGCGGAGATCAAAGCCTCCAATTTCGTGAAGGACGCCCACTTCATGTGTGACGGAAAAGTTCCGACGGACGTCAAAGACACCCAATTTCCGCGTATGCACTGGTGGCCGAAGACGGGGGCCAGTCTCTGGGTCGAGTACCGTTTCCCGGAAGCCGTGACGCTCAGCAGCACAAAGATCTTCTGGTTCGATGACCGCGACTACGGCCACTGCCGTGTTCCGGAATCGTGGAAGCTCTTCTATCTGGACGACGCCGGCAAATGGCAGCCGGTCAGCAATCCGAGCGGCTTCGGCGTGGAATTCTTCAAATTCAACGAAACGACGTTTGACGCCGTGAAGACGAAGGGCCTCCGCATCGAGATCCAGTCCCAGAAAGAATGGGCCGGCGGCATCTACGAGTGGGAAGTCAAGTAGTTCTTTCCCAATTTCAAATCTTCAGCAATCAGACGCAGACGGTCGGCAAAAGATCTGGATGCGTCTGTTCCTGAAATGAAACGTTTCATGAGATCGGAAGTCGTGTTTTAGCGCATGGCTTCCGTTTTTTTAAAAAATTTTCCTGATTTTGATCTTCTTTCCTCTTGCATATTTCTGAAAAAAGAATAAAATGGATTCTGTGAGGTTCTGAAATCTTTCAGATGCCCTCTATCTCGACCAACCAGATATTGAACACGGCGGGTATGCTGCGCATTGACCTGAATACGCCGTCTTCATAAAATTTAAGCCGAAAAATACCCTTTACAGAAAGGTAAAAAAATGAAAATTACCCGTCGAGAAATCATCAAACAGCTTGGTCTTGGTTCTGCTGCACTCGGAATCGGCGGTGCCGTCGTTTTCGGCGCAGATGCTCCTGTAATTCCGACCGCCTCCAGCCTTCCTGCGAAACACGGCGGCTCGGCAGACGTTCTGGTTTGCGGCGGCGGTCCGGCCGGTATCGCGGCGGCGTACGCGGCGGCGAAACGCGGAGCAAAAGTCATTCTCCTTGAGCGTTTTGGACGTCTTGGCGGTATGGCGGTCCAGGCGATGGTCGGTCCGCTGATGGGACGCTGCCAGAGTAAGATCAAGTCGGAGATCCTCAACAAGATCGGCGGCCCGCGCATCGACTACATGAAACTCGACCTCCAGTACTTTGACCTTCTCACGGAAGTCGGCGTGGAAGTCTGGCTTCACGCTCCGATCGTCGGCGTCATTATGGACGGAAACCGCCTCCGCGGTGTGCGCGTTTACACGAAAAGCGGCGATCTGGAATTTTTCGGTAAAACGGTCATCGACGCGACTGGGGACGGTGATGTGGCGTTCATGGCGAACGTTCCGTTTGAGTGCGGCCGTGAAGAGGACGGTCTCGTTCAGCCGATGAGCATCATGTACACGATTTCTGGAATCGATCCGGCAAAACGTTTCCATTGCGGTTCTGAAGGAGAAGCCCGCCATCGGCAGGTGAATGGAAAAAGCTGGGCGCAGTGGGTCACGGAAGGTCAGGAAAGCGGTGAGCTTCCGCCGACGGTGGGCGTCATCCGCCTCTACTACGGCGTGCAGCCGAACCGGAACGTCGTCAACGCGACGCAGGTCAACGGCGTCAGCGGTCTCTGCCCGCGCGACATGACGAAAGCCGAGATCGACGGACGCAAACAGGCTTACGCGATCCTCGACTTTGTGCGCAAACACCTGCCCGGCTACGAAAATGCGTACATTGACGCGATGCCGGCGGTCATTGGCGTGCGCGAGACCCGCAGATTTGAAGGGTGCGCCCGTCTTGAGAAAGAAGACTGCGTCGTCGGACGCAAATTTGAAGATGCGGCCGTTTTCGGCGCGTCGTTCTGCCTCGACATTCACAATCCGTCCGGGAGCGGTCAGGCCGTCGGACACAATCAGCACCTTCAGGGCGAAGCCGAGCGCGACCGTCCGTACGATATTCCGTACCGCTGCCTGCTTCCGAAGACGGTCGACGGTCTGCTTTTGGCCGGACGCTGCATCAGTGCGAGCCACGTGGCGCACTCCTCGCTGCGGGTCCAGCAGATCGGCATGGGGATCGGAGCCGGAGCCGGTACAGCAGCTGCCGAAGCTGCGGCAAAAGGGATCCTGGCTCGTGAAGTGGACATTCGCCCGCTCCAGCAGTACCTCTAAATTTTCAGAGTGCTCCCTCTTCGCCAAATTCACGGGGAACCTCCCGCCGGGGTCAGGTTCCCCTTTTTATCCTGCCCGCATCTCATTTCATTTTCAGGAGAACTTTCATGAAATCCCGTTTCTGCCGTTCCTGCCATTTTCCCGCATTCCGCCAGCTCGCGGTTTCGTTCCTTTTTTCCGCCATTTTCGCAGCCGGTTTCTGTTTCCAGGCTTCCGCTGCACTCGCGCAAGATCTCCATCTTCGCCTTTGGCCGGGACTGGCTCCCGGAGAAACGGTCAGCGAAGAAAAGATCAAAGCGACGCGGAACACGACCTGCCCGATGATCGACGTTTTCCTGCCTGAAAAGGAAAAAGCATGCGGGAAGTGCCTCATGATCTTCCCCGGCGGAGGCTACGAATTTCTCTCGGTCTACCCGGGCGCGTTTTACCATACGGCCGAGTTCTTCCGGGAACGCGGTTTCGTCTGCTGCGTGCTTCAGTACCGTGTCCCCGTCCGAAAATGGGAGGGAAAAGACCGCCATCATGCAGCCTGGCAGGACGCGCAGCGTGCGATCCGTCTCGTGCGTTCCAAAGCCAGGGAATGGGGGATCGATCCGGAGGAGATCGGTGCGATGGGAGGCTCGGCAGGCGGACATCTGACGGTCGTATGTGCCGTGAATTCCCAGCACCGCGCGTACGAGCCGATCGACGAGATCGACGAATTTCCGTGCCATCTGAACTACGCCGCCCCGATGTACCCCGCGTATATCGTGCCGGAAGAAAAGTACTCCGTAAAGTCCGGCTCGCAGTCGATGGAACTCGCGGACAATCTGTACTTTGACGAAAAAACGCCGCCGTTCTGTATTTTCCACGGCGACGCGGACACGACCTGCACGCCGACGGGCGCACTCGCGCTTTACCGCAAACTCCGCACGATGAATATTCCCGCGGAGCTGCACATTTACGCCAAAACGCCGCACACGTTCGTCGTGGACTATCGCTCCAACCACCGCGGCACATGGCTTCAAAGCCTCTACGACTGGTTCTGCCTGATGGACCGAAACCAGAAAGCAGAATAAATTACCGGCTCGACGACCAGACAGGCCTTTCCGTTTCCTTTTCCTGAAGGGCCTGCATCATCCCCAAAAACCATTTCATGAAAGCGGATCTCCGTTCTTCCGCACAGCATTTTCCCAACGATACGAGGTTTTCATGAATCAGACATTTCGTCCCGCCTTTATTTCACGCAGGTTCCTGCTTGCCGTCATTTTTATCTTTTTGATCCATTCAACAGTGCTCTTGGCGGGAAACGCCTTTGCGGAAACGGTTGATAAAACGCCGTTCTCGGTCACGTCGCCAAACGGAAAATTAACGTTTCGGTTTGAGATCCGCGCGGATCAGACGCTCGGTTACGCGGTTTCATTTCAAGGAAAAGATGTCGTGCTTCCCTCGAAACTCGGTATTTCCGGCTTCGATTCCGGTTTCACGGCAGCGGGGACCACGGACGTTTCGAGAGATGAGACGTGGAAGAATCCGTTTGGAGAACGCGCTGTCGTGCGGGACTGCTTCCACGGAAAAACGATCCACCTGACCCGACGCGGGATCCCGATGGACCTTGAGGTCCGCGCGTACGATGAGGGGATCGCGTTCCGGTACCATTTTCTGGAGCGGCCCGATGGTTCCGGCAATGACCTGATCATTCGGCAGGACCTGACCGAATACGTTTTTCCGGAAGGAACGCAGGCGTGGTTCGCAGCACACGCACAGGGGACCTACTCCCTTCTTCCGCTGGAAAACTGGCCGGCGGAAGCGGAACGTCCGCTGGTGCTTCGCGAGCCGGACGGAACGCACGTCTGCCTGATGGAGGCGCAGGTCGTCGATTATGTTCGGACGAAATTCACGCTTCATCCGGAAAAACCGAACACGGTGACGTGCCGAATGTACCAGGATGTCCAGCTCACGACGCCGTTCTGCACGCCATGGCACATCATCATGGCAGCGGAACGTTCGAAGGAGTTTCTTGCGAACAATGACCTGATTTTGAATCTGAATCCGCCCTGTGCGCTCGGGGACACGTCATGGATCAGACCGGGCCGGATCATGCGCGAAACGACGCTTTCCACCGCAGGAGGCAAAAAACTCGTCGATTTCGCCGTCGAGCACAATATTCAATACATACACTTTGACGCCGGATGGTACGGCTACGAGTACTCCATGGCCTCGGATGCCTCGACCGTCACCGTTGATCCGAGACGCAATCCGCGCGGCGATCTGGACCTTCAGGAAGTCCTGAGATACGCGAAAGAGAAAGGGATCGGCGTCTTCGTTTACGTGAATCAGCGCGCGCTTCACCGTCAGCTGGACGAACTGCTTCCGCTCTACGAAAAATGGGGGCTGAAGGGGATCAAATTCGGATTCGTGCACGTCGGCTCGTTTTACTGGACGAGCTGGATGCACGACGCGATCCGGAAATGTGCCGAGCACCATCTTCTGGTCGATGTCCACGACGAGTACCGTCCGACCGGATTCAGCCGCACGTACCCAAACTTCCTGACGCAGGAAGGGATCCGCGGAAATGAGGAAATGCCCTCGGCAACGCAGAATACGCATCTTCCGTTTACCCGTTTCGTCGCTGGACCGGGCGACTACACGATCTGCTACTATTTTCCAAAAGTGACGCCGGAAGAGAAGAAAGCCGACCCCAAACGCCGCGGTCTTCAGACCACCTCGGCACATCAGCTGGCGCTCTCGGTCATCTGTTTCAGTCCGCTTCAGTTCGTCTACTGGTACGATCGCCCGGAATCGTGCGGAAATGAGCCGGAACTGGAGTTTTTCGACCGCGTGCCGACGGTCTGGGACGACACGAAAGTACTTGACGGCGAGATCGGAGAGTTCACCGTCATCGCGCGCCGAAAGGATTCCGACTGGTTCCTGGGTGCCATCACGAACGACTCGGCACGTGAGCTGAAGATCCCGCTGGATTTTCTGGAAGAGGGACGAGAATATGAAGCCCAGATCTGGTTCGATGACCCCAACGTTCCGACCAAAACGCACGTGGGCCTCCGCAAGATGACGGTCGATTCCACAACGGTCCTCAACGCTTCTCTCGGCCCCGCAGGCGGCCAGGCGATCCGTTTCGTACCGAAAGATGCCGAAGCACGATAACGCAAGAAGCCCCTCATCCTCTCAGGAGGGGCGGCAGACCGAAGGGCTGACAGGGTGGGTGTGCGGGAACTTTTTTAAAGGCCGCTTTTCCTAAACCCGGCACCAACTCCCGGCGAATGCGCTGTCGCGCTGTATCGCCGAACAACAAAGCGGCAAAAGTCACTAAAGTGACTGAATTGCCGCACTCCAGATTTCCCTCCCTCGGAGGAGTGGCTCTGGAAGGCGGCGCGTCTCGCGTCGCTTCTCAAGAAATTCCTCTCCTTCGGAGGGGCGGCGAGCGAAGCGAGACGGGGTGGTTCGAGTGACTCGGCGATTCAGACCACCCCGCCCCTGCGGGGCACCCCTCCAAGGGAGGGGAATTCTGCGGACTGCGTACGCTACGCTTACTTGTCCGATTCTGCCAGAACTATGCGGAAGCCCAGGTAGTAGTCCCGAAGGCCCGGAACGTAGTAGTACCGGCGCGCGGAGCGGCAGCTCCCGGCGTACGTGCTCCAGCCGCCGCCGCGGAAGACTCGGTCCGAGCCGCTATTTTCATCTTTCCAGTTGCACGGGTCGCTCGATGGCGACCTGACGTAAAAGTCTTCCTCGTACACGTCCAAGCACCACTCCCATACATTCCCGTGCATGTCGTAAAGTCCCCACTCGTTTGCTTTCTTCTGACCAACCGGGTGAGTTTTACTTCCGCTGTTGCTGTAGTACCAAGCCATCGCGTCAAGGTCCCCTGCATACGCTCCCGTCGTACCCGCCCGACACGCATACTCCCACTGCGCCTCCGTCGGGAGATCCACTTTCATATTAAGTTTGCTGGACAGTGCCTTGCAGAATTCCCTGCATTCATGCCAACTCACTGTCTCCACCGGAAGATCATCCCCCGTAAAACTGCTCGAGTCGCGTTTCTGCACTTTCAGGCTCTTCCACATCCCCTGCGTCACTTCCGTCTCAAGCATCCAGTAACCCTTCGTCAGCGTCACGCTGTGCGGTTTCTCATCGTCGTTTTTAGTACTCCCCATCGTGAACGACCCCGCAGGGCACCAGCGGAAGGCGTATTCGATGCCGTCAACCGTCTTCACCATGCGCTCACCGGCGGTGCGGCCTGGAGAGACTTGTTCTAAAACCGGAGCTGGCTCGGAAAATTCAGGCTTGCTTTCCGCCAAAATTTTAGCTTCTTCCGCCTCTTTCGCTCTCTTTTCAGCCTCCGCTTTCTCCTGCGCTTCCTGTTCCGCTTTCGCTTCCGCCGTCTTTTGAGCTTCCAGTGCTTTCTGCCTGGCTTCAGCTTCCTCTTTCGCTCTCTTTTCCGCTTCCGACTTTTCCCGCGCTTCCTGTGCAGCTTTGGCTTCCGCCGCCTTTTGGGCTTCCAGAGCTTTCTGTTTGGCTTCGGTTTCTGCTTTTGCCCGTTTTTCGGCCTCCGCCTTTGCCTGCGCTTCCTTCTCGGCCTTCGCTTCCGCCTGTTTTTGAGCTTCCAATGCTTTCTGTTTGGCTTCGGCTTCTGCTTGTGCTTTCTTTTCAGCTTCCACCTTTGCCTGAGCTTCTTTCTCGGCTTTCGCGAGAGCATCGGCTTCCGCTTTACGGCTGGCTTCAGCGTCCGCTTCCGCTTTCAGACGGGCAGCTTCGGCTTCGCGGAGCTGTTCTTCCATCAAAAAAACTTCCGTGGGCTGGATTGGAGGTTCATCCGGTATTGTGCCATTTTTACCGAAGCACATCAGACCGGCAAGAAGTGCGGCGATAAGGAGCAGCGCGACACTCCAAAACAAGAATTTCGGTCTGGCCGGAGTCGTCAAGGCGGTCATGAACTCAGAGCACGTCATAAAACGGGCGTTCCAATCAGCGGAAAGAGCACGGGTAAACGCCGTACTGACGTGAGCGGGCTGGAATGGGAGTTTCGGTGTGAAACGCGACTTTTGAGCGTAGATCCCCATGATGTTCCCCGAAAATGGAAGCGAGCCGTTGAGCATTTCGTAGAGCACCATCGCCAGCGCGTACTGGTCCGTGCGGGCGTTTTGGCGGGAACCTTCCATCTGCTCCGGGGCCATGTACTGCGGCGTGCCGGAGGAGGAGTGGGCCATCGTATCGGTCCGGCTGAATGACTGCGTGTTGGACGTCACGTTTTCCGGCCGAATGCGCGCGGCGATGCCGAAGTCGATCAGGACCGGCGTTTTGCCCATGAACATGATGTTCTGCGGCTTCACGTCGCGGTGAAGGATCCCGTTTCGGTGCGCAAGATCCAGCGCCTCGGCAAGCGGGCGGAAGATCGGAAGGAGCGTCTCGAGCGGGAGTCCGTTTTCGTGTCCCGGCTGGGCATTGAACCAATCGGCGAGCGTCCCGCCGTCGGCGTACTTCATGACGAGAAAGTCGCCGAAATTCGGGTCGACGTACCGTCCCAGAAGCGGGCAGATGCTCGAATGATTCAGGTTTTTTGTGAGGTCGAATACGCGCCGAACTTCTTTCAGCGCGTCCTCGTTTCCGCGCAGTTCCCGCGTCAGGATCTTCAGCACGACACGCTGGCTCACCTCGTTTTCCACGAGTTCCTCTGCCAGCCACGTCTGCCCCATCCCGCCTTCGCCAAGTTTCGCTTTCAGACGGTAATTTTTGTATTTTCCGAACAAATACCCGTCATGCAGATCTTCAAACTGTTTTGAATCGTAGTTCACGTCCTCCGGAGGAAGCAGCGTCAAGATAGATTCTTCAAAATT
>JAGBAA010000084.1 GCA_017939795.1 Thermoguttaceae bacterium | reverse complement strand
TCGTGAGATCGCGCTGGGGATCGGGGTTTCGTCCCCGAACGGAGTGCTGCGGCATCTTCAGACGCTCGAGGCGAAAGGGTACATTCGGCGATACACGGAAAAAGCACGCTCCATCATCCTCATCGAACGCCGAGGCCGAAAAAAACACTACTATCTTGAAGACGGGACGGAGATCTTTTTCCTGGATCCGGAAAATTTTTATCGTGCCCTTCCGGGACGGGAGTGAGTCCTGCCGGGCGGGATGCGGGAGCTCATGTTTCGTTTTTCATTGGGAAACGGATCTCGAAACAGCATCCGGGGCCGTCAGCGGGAATGAGGGAGACCTTTCCGCCATGCGCGAGGACCGTTTGCCGAACGATGGCCAGTCCGAGACCGGAACCTTCCGGATTGGGAGTGTCGTCCAGGCGGCGGATCCGGAAGAAACGTTCAAAAATGCGCTCTGAAAGTTCCTGCGGGATACCGATCCCATAGTCTCGTACTGCGATGACGGCCTGATTTTCGCGGCAGGCGAGGGAAACGTCGACAGAAGCGCTCCCGCTGTATTTGACGGCATTGAGGATGAGATTTTTGACGGCCTGTTCCAGAAGAGTCCGGTCTCCGGAGATCGTTGATGAAATTCCCGGCGGGAAGGAATTGGTCAGCGTCAATGCCATACCGGCCTGTTGTGCCGTGTCCTGCGAGAGATCGACTGCCGCCTGAACGACCTGGCAGAGATCGACCGGCTGAAAATTCCGGGTCATTTCCTGGTCGGGTTCCTGGAGTTTTTCCAGACGGGTGACCTTCAGGACATCACCAACGAGCTGGCTCATCCGGCGGGTCTGGCGGGAAAGGATCTCCCTGCATCGTGCAAGCTGAGCCTCATCTTCCCAGCCGTCTTCTTCCAGAAGCTGCAGGACGGCCATGATCCCGGTCAGGGGCGTCTTGATCTCGTGCGAGACGTTCGCGATGAATTCCCTTCGGAGCTTCTCCTGCTGCTGCACACGATCGATCTCCTGCCGAAGCTGTTCTGCCATGCTTGAAATACTCAGCGCCAGGTCGCGGACTGCCCCTTTCTGCGGGATGGGGACCTGGGTCTCAAGCATTCCTTCGGCGATCTTTTCCGCGGATTGCTGAAGGAGATTCAGAGGTCGGTAAACTGTTCGGAAAATATGCCATGAGAACAGGCCGACGAAGAGCGCACCGCCTCCCAAAACCAGGGCGATCAGAAGATTTGCCCGGCGCAGAACACCGGAGACGGAAGTGTTGGGGATCGAGAGGTGGAATATCATGTTCCGTTCTTTGGTCTCCGCCGTTCCCGGTATATCCTCCTTCACTTTTGCGATGGCGGCCGCAAAGACGCACCAGTTTTCTGACTGCTCATCTTTTCGGACATGGATCCCCAAACCGTCTTTTTCAGCCTCGACAATTTCCGGCAGTCTTTTATCCACGGCCCGAAGATCTGCGGTTCCTGATGCGATGACGGCGTCGCCGCGTTCATTGAAAAACGCGATGGATCGGCCGCCCACGGCAAAGGTGTCGCAGAATTCGTCAAGGAGTTCCCAGTCACTCGCTTCCAGGCGCGGAAGAATGAAATGGAGGATGACGTCCACTTCCTGATGGATCTCTTTTCGGGATTCTTCAAGGTAGACTTTCTCGAAATTCTCCCGCTGTTTCCAGAGAAGAAATCCCGTCAATCCCAGAAGTCCCGCCAAAAGTATGGGAAGCAGAAGAAGCAGAACATTGCGCTGTTTGACTTTCATGAACAGGACTCCCGGGTCTTTCAGGTTTTCAGGTTTTCAGGTTTTCCTTCAGGTTTTCAATTTTCCCTTCCGGTTTTTTCAGTCTGGCATTTTCGCAGGCTCAGTATTTCCAGCGGTATCCGACCCCGCGGACCGTTTCGATGAATTTGCCCGCTTCGCCGAGTTTCTTTCGCAGATTCGCGACCTGAACGTCGATCGATCGATCCATGGAAAGGTAGTCGTCTCCGCGCAGTTTGAACGCGATGTCGGTCCTGGACCAGACGCGGCCCGGCCGACGGATGAGGATGGCCAGAAGCTCGAATTCGGTGAACGTCAGATCGAGCGGAGCCTCGTGGAATGCGGCTGTCCGCTGCGTCAGATTCAGCGTCACGCCGTGCTGGGAGAGGATCTCTTCTTCAGGTTCCGGTTCGTTTGCGTCTTCTGCGAGAAAGATCTTTTCGGGCTGGGAGGCCGTTTCAAGTTCCTTCGTTCTCCGCAGCTGTGCCCGAATACGTGCAATGAGCATCTGATTGTTGAACGGTTTCGTGACGTAATCGACCGCTCCCATTTCCAGACCCACGACGACGTCCGATTCTTCACTCCGCGCGGTGAGCATAATGACGGGGAGTTTCGCTTTTCCCGGAATTTCCCGGATCCTGCGGCAGACTTCCAGTCCATCCATTCCCGGAAGGGTCAGGTCCAGAAGAACGAGATCCGGGTCCTTTTCTTCGATGCGTTTCAGGCCGGTTTCGCCGTTTTCTGCCGCGATGGTCTGGAATCCGCGTGCCTGAAGAAGCATTTCCAGGACTTCACGGATCGACGGATCGTCTTCAATGATCAAAATTCGTTCTGCGCTCATGATCAAACTCTTTGTTTACTGATGGATCACCATTTCCATTCTTTGGTTAAAAAAATGACTCTTCGCCGTCCTGGATTGATGGAAATGACGGATCGCCTGAAATTACGCAGCTTTTGGGGAACTTTTTTTATCCAGGAATGCACCCAAAAACTCCATGAAACTTTTCTCATGAGTTTTTTCTCAAACATAAGCATTTGTTTTTGAAAAAGTTCCTGGGTTAAAGTTTCCCGATTTAAATAGCTGGCCGAATGGACTCTCCATTTCGTGAGCGGCTTGTCGATGAAAAAAAACGGATAATGTGCCAGCTGGACCCAAAGCCAATAGTCGAGCCATGGGGCATGAAGCGGTGCGAAATCACATTGTTGAAGGAGGTCTTTTCGTACCATCACGACGGAAAAAGTCGGGATGACATTCTGTTTAAAGAATTGCGTGA
The DNA here is from genome assembly GCA_017939795.1 of Thermoguttaceae bacterium. Lineage (GTDB taxonomy): Bacteria > Planctomycetota > Planctomycetia > Pirellulales > Thermoguttaceae > RGIG3701. The sequence continues at coordinate 14,357 of JAGBAA010000084.1, read as the reverse complement.
GTAAGGATGTCGGGAATACGAAATTTTTTAAGAGAGAACGAAGCGTTTTAAGGTACTTTTCTTTACCTTCATCCGGTTCTCCAAATGTTTCCAGGTCCGTGAAGATCAGGGCGGCTTGAGGATGTGTTTCCGCGGCCTGGATTTTTTCTTCAATGGAAGCCGGCATGAAAATATCATCACATTCCAAAAATGCGACCCACGGAGCCTCTGCTTTTTGAAGCCCAAGCTGGATCGTTGCTGCCAGACCATGATTTTTCCCGTCGGGATGCGTAAAAAAACGGATCCTCGGATCCTGGGCGGCATATTTCTGGATGATCTCCACAGAACGATCGGATGAACCATCATCGACGATGATCATTTCCCAATCCGTGAAAGTCTGCGCCTGAACACTTTCGATCGTTTCTCCGATGAACTGTTCGTAATTAAAACTGGCCGTAATGATCGATATTTTCATTTTTTATTTAGAGAATATCCTCTGATCTTTTTTTGTAATTGATTTTTTCGAAAACCATTTCCATGCCAGCGGTCTCCGAAATGGGGAAAGCGGAGATCGTTTTGATTCTAAACGGAAATATAGCAAAATTTAGAAGAAAAAAAAGGGGGACTCCCAAAAAAGAGCACACGTTGGGATCCTGTGTGCTCTTTGGGGATCCGGGAATTTCTCTGAATTTCTTGAGTCCCGCCGTCTTTACTCTATTTCTGAATTCCTTCAAGGTATTCCGCGATGTCGTTCCGACGCTCTTCCCGTGCCTTTTCAGCCGGAGTCTGCCGGTCTTCATCCACTGCGTTGATGTCGGCTCCTTTTTCGACCAGGTACTGCACGATCTCCAGAGTTCCATCTTCCGCCGCGATGTGCAGCGAAGTTTCCCGGTCATCGTTGGCGGCGTTGATCTTTGCGCCTTTCTCGATGAGGAGCTTCACGAGGTCGAGGCTGCGTCCGTCGCACGCTTCATGCAGAGGAGTGGAGTGATCTTCATCTTCCGCATTGACATTCGCGCCTTTTTCTATGAGGAGTTTCGCAGTTTCGAGCTGGCCGCGTTCCGCAGCACCGTGCAGCGGAGTCTCTGCGTCGTCGGTCTCTTCATTGACGTCGGCCCCCTGATTGATGAGCTGCTGGACTTTCGCGGTATCGCCTCTTTTCGCAGCGCGGTACAGTGCCGGCTCGTAATCCGCTTTGACGGCATTTCCGGATCCGGAGATCAGGAGGGCGGCGGCACTCAAAACGAGGATGGAAAGGAGCTTTTTCGACATGATATTTTCTCCTGTTGGAAAAGGGTTTCTTTCATTTTCATTTTGGGTCGTTCAGGGTGTCGGGGTTTCCCTCACCTGACATTCATAGTATACGGCAGGAATATTCAGCCTTTTTTCACGTTTTGTAAATTTTTTGTAAATTCGGAAGTTTTCAGCGCATTTTTTAAAAAATGGAGACGTTTTGGGGAAAACGTCTCCGCGCATTTGGGCTGTGCCGCAGATTTTTGAGAAGGTCTCGTTATTTTTTCGTGAAGATCTTGACGTTGCGGAACCAGATCTCGCCGCCTTCGGACTGGAAGGCGAATTTGCCTTCAATGTTCGACGCATTGCAGACCCAGTTCACCGGCTGGCCGTTGAGCAGGACGAAAATGGAATCTTCATGGCAGATGATGACCATTTTGTTCCATTCCTTGCCGGGTTTCTGGGCATTTTTGACGTTCTTGACGCGGTGCAGTTCCGCACGGACTTTTTCACCGTCGACAGAGCGCGGGCGATAATCGTAGCGTTCCGCCGCACCGATGAGCGTGTGGCCGTGGAAGCCGAAAAGATGCCCCATGTTCTGCGTCTGGAGCTGGCATTCGATGCACGGCGGAAGGAATGCCGGGGTGGGACGGTCTTCCCCGTCGGTCATGCGGAGGAAGAAGCCGCTGTTCACGTTTGGATCGTCGGTCGGATAGCAGATCTCGGCCGTGAGGACGAAATTGCGGAGCTTCAGATCTTTCGGAGCAAGCCAGCCGAACGGAGTGCCGCCGACTTTGAGGATGCCGTCTTCGAGCTTGAAAACGTCTTCCTTTTTGACGCCGCCGTCGAGGAAACATTCAAAATCATTGAGCGTTTTGCCGTCCAGTGTCCAGACTGCTTTGGGAGCCTGGCGTTCCTGTGCGGAGACCGTGTGTGTGAAGAGACCGAGCGTCAATACCAGCGTGAATGCCGGGATGAGCGAAAGGAGCGTTTTTTTCATGGAAGGACCTTTCTTTTTAAAAGGATGGCGGGGAGGAAAATGAAAAAGGAATTTCGAAAAATGCCTTTTCGAGGGTGCCTTTTTCCACATTTCTCCGATTTTAGCAGAATCCCGGTGCTCTGTCAACGGGTTTGAGGGTTTTGCGGGGTGAGTTTTTCTGGAAATTTCAAAATGTTTTCCCGCGCTCCCCCTTGAGAGAATCGATGAACGGAGTATAATAGACCGTATCCGTGGGCAAACGGAAAATATTTTATTGTTCAGGTCCTCCCATTCCAGACAGGAAATTTTTTATGAAAACACGTGCAGAAGAATATGCGGGTCTTTCCATCGCAATGGTCACTCCTTTCAAAGATGACAAAGTGGATTACGAAGCGCTGGAACGCAATACCGAGTTCCTGATCCGCTCCGGAGTCACGTGTCTGGTTCCGGTCGGAACGACGGGAGAGTCGCCTACGCTGACTCATGAAGAACATGAGAAAGTCATCACCACGGTCGTTCGCGCGGCTGCCGGACGCTGCAAGGTCATGCCCGGTACCGGCTCCAACTGCACGAATGAAGCACTGCGTTTGACCCGCTGGGCGGAAGATACCGGCGCGGATGCGGCTCTTGTCGTGGCGCCGTACTACAATAAACCGACGCAGGAAGGCTTCTACCAGCATTTCAAGACGGTCGCGGAAGCCGTCAGTATTCCGATCTGCGTCTACAATATCCCCGGCCGCGCTGCGAAAAACATCGAGCCGGAAACGATCATTCGGCTTGCCGAGCTCCCGAACATCAAAATGGTGAAGGAAGCGACCGGCGCGATGGATCAGGCTTCCCGTATTCTGGCGCAGACCGACCTGACCGTCCTGAGCGGCGACGACAGCATGACGCTCCCGCACATGGCCGTCGGAGCGAAGGGGATCATCTCCGTCGTCGGAAATATCGTGCCGCAGGATATGGTCGCGCTCTGCAATGCGATGCTCGCCAATGACCTGGAAACTGCCCGAAAATGGCATTTCAAGACGTTCCAGCTCTGCCGCGACATGCTGAGCCTCGCGACGAATCCGATCCCGGTCAAAGCTGCGATGAAACTTCTCGGCATGGATACCGGAGAACTTCGCCTGCCGCTCACGCCGCTGGATGAAAAACAGGAAGCGTCCCTCATCGAAACGCTGAAACGCTACGGACTTCTCTAATTCTCAGAGAGCCTGTCCTCATACAGATGCCGGTAAATTCCAGTTTGCCGGCATTTTTTGCCGAAACGGCAGTAGAATTTCTTTAGGGGCCATCCGGCAACTGCATACCCGTTTCACCACTGAAGACACAGAGGAGTTCACAGAAAGGAAACACGAAAAACTCGAAAAGATGCGAAAAACACCAAAAGGCTATTTAAAATATTTTAAACCTTTCGTGTTTTTTTGTGTTTTCCGTGAATTTCGTGTCAAGGCGCGTTCACTGCCTTTTTCCTTTTTCTTTTCAGTGTATTTCTGCGTTTCTTCTGCGCTCTCAGTGGTGAGATCGGAATCTAGATCGGCCCCGCACTTTCCGGAAAAAGCATAAAAAAACGTTCCCCAAAATGAGGAACGTTTTTTTTTATTTCGATGAAAAGCGTGGACTACTGAGCAGCGCAGGCTTCTTCACGAGTCGCGACGACGTTCACGCGGGAACCTTTACGGTCGAAACGAACGAAACCGTCAACCAGAGCGAACAGGGTGTAATCTTTTCCCTGACCAACGCCTTTGCCTGCGTCGAATTTGTTGCCGCACTGACGAACGATGATGTTGCCCGCTTTGGCTTCCTGACCAGCGTAAAGTTTCACACCGCGGCGCTGTGCATTGGAATCACGACCGTTACGGCTGCTGCCTTGTCCTTTTTTATGTGCCATGAGTACCCACTCCTGAAAAAAAGTTTATTTGTGAATATTTTTCCGAATTTATTAACAAGCAGGGAGTATTTTACTCGAAAATCCATTCAAAGTCAAGCCCCCCCGGCTGGCCAAAACGAAAAATATCCAGATCTCCGGGGTGCCAATAGTTTAATTTTAGATTTTTGTAAAAATATTTCCCTTCTTCATCTTCGTATTTCCGAACGTTCGTGAGTCCGTTAATTACGATAGAAAAGCGGTCTGCCGTGTAGTTCAGGTCGGACCAGATGGCGACTCCCCAAACTTCTTCACCCGGCTTGATTTTTTTTCCAATAAAATCACAGGAACCGTAAAGTTTTCCTGCCGGACGCTCCTTTTCGGCGATTTTTTTCACCACGTACGGATTGTATTCGTCCACCAGCTTGCGCCGACGCAGTTTCTTCCGGCGGTCCGTCCGATCCATCCACTGTTCGTCTTCCATACGCAGTTCAAACAGGGGCGTGAACTCCAGCGATTTGTCTTTGCGCGTGATGAACTCATACGACATCGGCATCGCTTCCACGTTGTCAAGTTTCGTGACGGTCGGAAGCCCCTGGGTTGCGTGAAGCGTTTCTGCAAGCGGTGCGCCGGCGGCGGTGAGAGCTTCCGCGTCTTCCTGATATTTTCCGTAGACTTCCTCCTGACGGCCTTTCAGTTCACTCACGCCATCGACCGTCTGCACTTCCTTTACCGTGAAATACTGTGCCGGATTCTTGATGCGGTACATCAGGTAGAGGTACTTTTTCAGTACCGGTCTCTTCTGTCCGTCGACCGTCACGACCGAGGGAAGTGCGATCGTGCGCAGCGACTTGATCTCAAAGTCGAAATACCACACGTCATTGAAAAACGGCTGGTTTTTGGCCCAGCTGAAGGGAAGATCCTTCTGCGTTCCGTCTTTCATGTTGAAAGTATTGACCATGTGGATCTGATCCAGTGCCGGATCGATCTTGCGGAATACATGAGGCGCCAGCGTGCGGACCGGCGCCTGGACACGGACCGGTGCGGGAAGCTCGGACTGTGCCGAGGATTCCGGAGCTGCGGACTGAGCCAAAAGCGTGCCTGCGAAAAATGTACCTGCCGCTGCCGCCGACAGAAACAGGGTCATGGCGTTAAAGTATGTCTTTTTCATGGGTATGGTTCAGTGAATACTGGCCCGCAGTCCGGGACCGCAGGGGGATCATCTTGCCATTTGAACACAATGTACAGTATATTTGGGAATCGGTTTTTTGCAAATGAAAAAAAAAGAGATTTTTAGAAATTTCGAATTTTACGGCAAAAAAGTATGGTTTGGGAGAAAAGGAGAGAGATGGGAGGATAGATAAAGTGAGCAAATGGAGAGGATGGGTAATTTGAAGAGAAGGGGGCCTTCCTGGAAATGGATCTGAACCGGATGTTTTTGGGTGGAAATACAGAAAAAAAGAAAAAATAAGAAAAGATGGGGAATGTACGGTCTGTTTTCAGGATCCCGCTTGACAGAAACGGAAAAATTTGCTATAGATAGAAAAATATGGAATTTTTTTGGTCCTTGAATGAATTTTAAAGAAGCCGTCTGCGGTCAGGAAGGAAAGAAAATCATGTCGGTCAAACTTGCGGTCATTCCGGTAGCGGGGAAGGGGACCCGTCTGATCCCGCTTACGAAAAGTCTCCCGAAGGAAATGCTCCCCGTCGGACGCAAACCGGTCGTGCAGTATGTCGTCGAAGAACTGAACCGATGCGGACTTCAGAAACTGCTTTTCATTACCGGGCAGACCAAAACGGCGATCGAAAATCATTTTGACCTGGACATGGAGCTGATCAATCATCTGCGTCAGACCGGGAAAGAAGATCTTTTGATGGAACTGGCGTTTGAGAAGGCGGATCTGCAGTACTTCTACACGCGGCAGCGCAGACAGCTCGGCCTGGGACACGCGATCCTCTGTGCGGAATCTTTTGTGGGACGGGAACCGTTCGTTGTGGCTCTGGGAGACACGATCCTCGGAGTGAACGCCAAAGCGCGGGTCGTCGAGCGCATGATCAAGGTTTTTGAGGAGCGGAATGCCGATGCCGTCATTGCGTTTGAGGAAGTTCCGGAGAATGAGGTCCACCGTTACGGGATCGCGGCACCGGTGGATCTGACGGATCCGAATGTTTTCCAGCTGGCGAATATCGTGGAAAAACCGTCCAAAGAGGAGGCTCCGAGTCATCTTGCCGTGGCGAGCCGCTACGTTTTCCAGCCGGAGATCTTTGAGTATCTGAAGGTCACGAAACCAGGGAAAAACGATGAGATCCAGCTCACCGACGCGATCCAGGCGATGATCGCTGACGGTAAGAAAGTGTACGGTGTGCGCGTCACGCCGGAAGAACACCGGTTCGATATTGGAAACTATGCGAGCTATTTTGCCGCGTTTCTGGAATTTGCCGTCGCGGATCCGGATCACGGAGAAGAGATCCGAAAAAAGATCCGGGAGTTTATTTAAGCAAAGGGCCGGGAACTCGGAGATGTGGAAAACTGGACGTTCCGCCGTGAACAGAAAGCAGCGAATTGAGGGAAGATCATGACGATGCAGATCATCCGCAAGAAAGCCTTTGCCCGCGCCGGCGTGATCGGAAATCCGTCGGACGGGTACTTTGGAAAGACGATCTCGGTCATTTTGAAGCCGTATTTTGCGCAGGTGACGCTTTATGAGTGGGATGAGCTGGAGATCGTGATGAACGAGAACAATACGAGGTTTCGTTCCATCGACGCCCTGGTCCAGGATGTCCGGCTCCACGGATACTATGGCGGAGTCCGGCTCGTGAAGGCTGCGGTCAAGCGATTCGCGGAGTACTGCAGAACGTACGGGATCCCGCTTCATGAGCGTACCTTCTCGGTCCGGTTCGAGACGAACATTCCCCGGCAGGTCGGCATGGCAGGGTCCAGTGCCATCATCGTCGCGACATTGCGTGCGCTGATGGAATTCTACGAGATCGAGATCCCGAAGCACCTTCAGCCGTCGCTCGTGCTTTCTGTCGAGCGGGGGGAATTGGGGATCACCGCCGGACTTCAGGATCGGGTCATCCAGGTCTACGAAGGGATGGTCGCGATGGACTTTTCCCGTGAGAAGATGCGGGTCGAGAACGGTTTGGAGTATGGACTTTACGAGCCGGTCATGCTGGATCCCGAGGAGCTGCCGCCGCTGTACATCGCGTTCAAAACGGACGTCAGCGAACCGACGGAGATCGTGCACAATGACCTGCGCCACCGCTGGAATGACGGCGTTCCGGAAGTCCATGCCGCAATGAAGCGTTTTGCAGAACTGACCGATCTGGCGAAAACCGCGATCCAGGAGAAAAACTGGTCCCGGCTGGGAGAGCTGATGGATGCGAATTTCGATTTACGCCGCAGTATCTGCACGATCGCTCCCGGACAGATCGAGATGGTCGAAACAGCAAGAAAGTGTGGAGTAAGTGCGAAATTCGCGGGAAGCGGCGGCGCGATCATCGGAACGTATCCGGATGAAGCGACGCTTTGCCGTCTGGCAGAAACCATGAACAGTGTTGGCTGTACGGTGCAGAAAGTCGAGTTTGACTGAATGTTCCGCATCTTTCGCAAAGAAATAGATCCATAAAAAAATGAAAAACGGTCGTTCCGGAAGAGCGGCCGTTTCTGTGTGCTGCGGTCACCGGATGAACCTGTTTTTTTGAGGCTGCCGCATATTCGTTTTTGTGAAATTGAAATTTGATCAAAAAGGATCTGCCAATATGAAACGATTTTTGACGACTCTTGCTCTTTGTTCGGCTATGTTTGCCGGAAGTGCGGCATTGCCTCTTTGTGCTGCGGATGCGGCAGCGAATACTTCAGCAGAGGATGTTCTTCCCTTGAATCAGCGTATGGCCAAAACAGTTCCAGAATGGATCAGCCGCGGTGTCATGTACCAGATCAATCTTCGCGCATATACTCCGGAAGGAACGCTTAAGGCGGCGGAAGCGAAGTTGAAAGAATTGGCTGATCTGGGGGTCACCATCGTTTATCTTTGTCCGGTTTTTGTGGCGGATGACGACATGGATCGAGAATTCTGGAGTCCGCGTCAGAAAAAATCCGGGATGGACGATCCGCGGAATCCTTATCGAATGAAGGATTTTTATCATGTGGATCCCGAGTATGGAACGGACGCGGATCTGAGATCGTATGTGGATACCGCGCATAAACTGGGTCTCCGTGTCATGCTTGATATGGTTTATTTTCATTGCGGTCCAACCGCTGTTTTGATCGACATGGATCCGAATTTTGTCAAGAGAGATAAAGACGGGAAGATTATTGCCGGACCTTGGAAGTTCCCGCTTTTAAACTTTGAGTCGCCGGAATTGAGAGAATATCTTTTCAAGAATATGGAGCAGTGGGTCCGTGATTACGGTGTGGACGGTTTCCGCATGGATGTTGCGGACAGGATCCCGCTTGACTTCTGGGAAACGGCACGGGAACGTTTGGAAAAACTTGATCCGGATATTGCTTTTTTGGCTGAAGGTATCCGTAAAGAGAATCAGCTGAAGGCGTTTGATCTATGCTATGGATGGCGATTCAGCAGCCCTGCGCGAAACGTGATCGTGAGAGGAGCGTCTGCGAGAAGTATTCGTGATTACAAGGAGAAATTCAGAAAAGCCCGGCCGATCGGCGGGGACAGAGTCATTCATTTCATCGATAATCATGACATCAGTAATGAAGATCACGAAAATCGCACAGAGAAACGGTATGGCGAGAAGGGCGTGAATGCCGCATTAGCCATGATGTTTACGCTGGATGGGACACCGATGCTTTACTGTGGTCAGGAAGTCTGTGATAAAAATCGGCACTCCATCTTCGGTTCGAAATTCGGCTGTATGGTGGATTGGGCAAACGCGGATTCTGATGAAGCCAAACGTCGTAAAGCCATTCTCCGCCAGTTGATCGAAACGCGCAATTCCCGACCGGAACTGACTTTTGGAGAATTGATCTGGCTTGATAATTCGGCAGAGACTGATGTCGTGACTTATCTTCGGAAGCTGGACGACAGGCAAACTCTGATCCTGGTGAATTGCCGCGCGAAGCCGGTTTCTGTGGATGTGAGGATGCCTGACGGATCGAAACGTCATTTTGATCTGAAAGATCATGAATTCGTGATCGAATGACGGAAAACGGGTAATTTAAGCTGAAATCAAACGTAAACGAAGATGACCGAGCGGCCGCGCGTTTGCCCCATTGGGAGCTGACGCAGCGGTCGTGTTGGTATGCAGGCCGGGTTTCTGTGTGAAGCGTTTCTGTGTGAAACCTGGGTCAATCCACTTTCGGAAGCTCGTAGCCCTTTCTCTGTTCGCGGCTGAAGAACGAGGCGGCCAGTTCATCGCCGACGATCCGTCCGGTCCGGGTGTCCCACTGAATGTCGCGATTCAGGCGGCAGGCCAGATTGCAGAGATGGCAGATCTCCATCGAATACGTATTTTCGACGGCGTTGGAGACCGGTTTCCCTCCTTCGCGGATACAGCGGAGGAAGTTGCTTTTGTGCCCCTCAAACGGTTTCCCATGATAGAGGGCCGTGTAGTCGTCTTCCGTAATGAGGTCCTTCCACTCACCTGATTCATACGGTTTCCCGGCGATCCGGGCGCGGTTGACGTGGATGCGGCCTTTGGTCCCTTCGATGAGGATGCCGTTTCCGTCTTTCGCGTGGCTCGTGACGATAAGATCCGGGCCGTCGGCGAATTTCATGGAGACCCGGAATCTCACCGGCGTATTGTAGATGTTGTTCTGGACCGGCATTCCGCCGCGGTAATCGACGTTGAATACCGCCTCTTCCAGGTGGTAGGAGATCGGCATTTTATCCGGAGTCTGACGGTCGAGGATCCAGAGGGCGCAGTCCACATGATGCGCTCCCCAGTCGGTGATCTTTCCTCCGGAGTACTCGAACCACCACCGGAACGTGAGATGATGCCGGCTGTACTGCGGAGCGATCTTCAGCGGGTCAAACCGGTTGGGGCCTCCGCCGGCGAGGAATTCCTGCGCGGGGGCCTGACCCTGCCACATTTCCCAATCGAGAGATTCCGGGACCGGTGCCGGAGCGATGACCGGGGATTCCCGTCCGCCGTCCGTGATGCACGTGACGCGCTGGATCTTGCCGAGAATGCCTTTCCGGACCATCAGAGCTGCGGTCGCGAACTGGTTTTTCATGGCACGCTGCATCGTACCGACCTGGAAGACCTTGCCGTACTTCGCGCAGGCTTTGCGGATCAGCTCGTTTTCTTCGAGCGTCAGCGTCAGCGGTTTTTCACAGAAAACGTGCTTGCCTGCCTGCATCGCTTCCACGGCGATCTTCGTGTGCCAATGGTCCGGCGTGCCGATGCTTACCATGTCGATGTCGTCGCGCTCGAGGATCCGGCGGTAGTCTTTGTACGTGTCCGGCTGGAAATATTTATCGCCTTCCCGGCGTCCGATCTTTCCGTTCAGAGCACGCTGAAGACCGTAGATCGTATCGACGTCGCAGAGTGCCGCAATGTCGGAAATGCCGTTGAATCCATGCGCATTCCCGTTCCCCTGAGGACCAAGACCCACGCAGGCTGTACGGATCCGTTCTGAAACCGGGGCTTTGCCGTTCTGTGCATGGACCGTGTAGGACGGCATGACCGACGCCAGACCGAGAGAGACGGCTGTTTTCAGGAAATTGCGGCGATTGTATTTCATTCTGGGTCCTTTCCATTTTTTTATTTCGCGTGATCTCACTGTTCCTGAAGAAACTTTCTGCAGCATTCAGGCAGAAAGTAAAAAACAGAAAATCAACTCTGCACATTTATTTTAAACCAAAATTCCAAAATGTCAACTGGATAAATAGGTAAAATGGGGAATTTTTTCCAAAAAGAGGAGGTTTGTGCGGAATATACGGATCCGAAAACGAAGATGAAGGCAAAACGGGACGTTATTTGCCGTTTGTTTTTTGCCGATAAAAGAGAGAAAACTCCGAACGCAAACTTTTTTTGATTTTAAAAGGAAACGAAAATGGATCAGGAAAAACTTCAAAAATATGCGGAACTTCTTGTGCGCTGCGGTCTGAATGTGCAGGAGGGACAGGACGTCATGATCGCAGCGGAGCTGGATCAGCCGGAATTCGTCACGATGTGTGTGGAAGAGTGCTATCGTGCCGGTGCGAGGAAGGTCCTCGTCGAATGGACGCACCAGAAAGTCCAGAAACTGCATTACGATCACCAGTCGCTCGAAACGCTTTCCACGCTCGATAAATGGCAGTTGGAAAAATGGCAGTGGCAGGTAGATGCGCTTCCGTGCAAGCTCTACATCGAATCGGAAGATCCGGACGGACTGGCCGATGCGGATCAGGAAAAGATCGCGAAAGCGCGTCAGGGCTGGTACCCGCTGGTAAAGCCGTACCGCGACAAAATGGAAAACCGCTACCAGTGGTGCATCGCGGCCGTCCCGGGAAAAACGTGGGCCAAAAAAGTCTTTCCGGAACTGGAAGAGGCTGAGGCGGTCGAGGCGCTTTGGAACGCGATCCTTTCCACGTCCCGCGCGATGGAAGGCGAACCCCTGAAAAACTGGGAGGAACACAACGCGGATCTGAAACGCCGGTATGATCACCTGAATTCCCTGAAACTTCGTTCGCTTCACTACGAGAGTGCCAACGGAACGGATCTGACGGTCGGTCTGATCGATACCGGACGCTTTCTCGGCGGCGGGGAAGTGACGCTTGGCGGGAATTTCTTCAATCCAAACATTCCGTCCGAAGAGATCTTCACGACCCCGATGGCCGGAAAAGCGGAAGGGATCGTTTACGCGACAAAACCGCTTTCGTATCAGGGAACGCTGATCGAGAATTTCTGGATCCGTTTCGAAAATGGCCGGGCGGTCGAGTCGGGAGCCGAAAAAAATGCAGATGTCCTGGCGAAAATGATCTCCATGGATGAAGGGGCCGCGATGCTCGGTGAGTGTGCGCTCATTCCGTTCGATTCTCCCATCAACAATACGGGGATCCTCTTCTTCAATACGCTGTTTGACGAAAATGCGTCGTGCCATCTCGCCATGGGGCAGGGATTCAGCATGCTGCTTGAAGGATTTGAAAACCTGACCGTCGAAGAATGCCGTGAGCGCGGCGTGAACGACTCGATGATCCACGTTGATTTCATGATCGGCGCTCCGGATCTTTCGATCACCGGAACGACACAGGCTGGAGAGGAAGTCGCCATTTTCCGCAATGGCGGATGGGCTTTCTGACCAGCGTGCGCTGAAAAAAGCGTAGAACGGCTCAAAACGATACCGAAAAACGAACCGGAGCGTTGGCGGCGGCTGATGCTCCGTTTTTCATAGCTGGAAGCTGAGAGATGCATGCAGAGGAAAAAAAGAGAGAAAACGCACAAAGCAAAAACACAGAACGAAAAGATGAGAATATATCGTTAAAAGGTGTAGAACGCCGCATGACGGACCTCTCGAAAGGAGAAAATATTTCGTGAGATTCATTCGAAGACATCATACATAAAGAGATCTCAGGTGTCAAGAGAGGAAAGAAAAAAAAGATAGAGAATTAGAAGATGAAAGAGAGATGGGAAAAAAACAAGAAATTTTTGGGGTGGAAAAGTGCGTTAAGTGTCGTAAAATAAAGGGTTTGACGTGTGCGGTCGAAAAGTTGTGGAGAAAAAATTCGGAAAAGAAGAGTCCCCCCCCTTGAAGGATTTCTAATTTCTGCTAAAATGCTCGTTGTTAAGTGAGGGCTTGAAGCTCAAATCCGCTAGAATAGCTCAATTGGCAGAGCAGCTGATTTGTAATCAGCAGGTTGTGGGTTCGAGTCCCACCTCTAGCTTAACGTCAGGAAACTGACAGATGGTGGTATTCCCGAGTGGCCAAAGGGGGCAGACTGTAAATCTGCTAGCGATGCTTTCTGGGGTTCGAATCCCTGTGCCACCACTCAAAAGCGGGCGTAGCTCAATGGTAGAGCCGTAGCCTTCCAAGCTACTTACGAGGGTTCGATTCCCTTCACCCGCTCTTTTCTTTTTTCTTTCAGCGTGCGCAAGCGGGCTGCAAGAGGCAAGGAACGCTACTGTAGCTCAGTCGGTAGAGCACATCCTTGGTAAGGATGAGGTCATGGGTTCGATTCCCATTGGTAGCTTTTTTTTATTGGTTGTCGTCTGTGAAAACAGGCGGCATTCTGAAGAACACAATCGTGTTGGTAGCGGAACCACCGGGAGAGCGGGTTTTCAGGAAAATACCTGTCTTTGGGTGTGTGTCTCCGTATATACAATTTGTGAACTTGAGGATTAGAAATGGCTAAAGAAAATTTTGAACGAACGAAGACCCACGTCAACGTCGGTACGATTGGTCACATTGACCATGGCAAGACCACGCTGACGTCCGCTATCCTTGCTGTTCAGGCCACCAAAGGTCTGGCTCAGGTGAAATCCTACGCCGATATCGCCAAGGGCGGTACGGTTCGTGACGCAACCAAAACCGTTACCATCGCAGTCGCTCACGTCGAGTACGAAACCGAAAATCGTCACTACGCTCACATTGACTGCCCCGGTCACGCCGACTTCATCAAAAACATGATCACCGGTGCTGCCCAGATGGACGGCGCGATCGTCGTGGTCGCTGCTGACACGGGACCGATGCCCCAGACTCGTGAACACATCCTCCTGGCCCGCCAGGTCAACGTCCCGAACCTCGTCGTGTTCCTCAACAAATGCGACCTCGTCGACGACGAAGAACTTCTCGACCTGATCGAAATGGAAGTTCGCGATCTTCTCTCCAAGTATGGCTTCCCCGGTGACGATGTGACCATCGTTCGCGGTTCCGCCAAACCGGCCGTTGACAATCCGAATGATCCCGCTGCTGCCCAGTGCATCACCGATCTCATGAACGCGATCGACAGCGACTTCCCGGATCCGCCGCGTGAAAACGACAAGCCGTTCCTGATGGCTATCGAAGACGTGTTCTCCATCGAAGGTCGTGGTACCGTGGCTACCGGTCGTATCGAACGCGGTGTCATCCACGTCGGTGAAGAAGTTGAGATCATTGGTTACACCGATGAGACCCGTAAAGTTGTCTGCACGGGCGTTGAAATGTTCAAAAAGACCCTCGACGAAGGTCAGGCTGGCGATAACGTCGGTCTTCTCCTCCGCGGTGTCAAACGTGAAGAGATCCGCCGCGGTCAGGTTCTGGCCAAGCCGAAATCCATCACGCCGCACAAACACTTCAAAGCTGAAGTGTACGTCCTGTCCAAGGAAGAAGGCGGTCGTCAGACCCCGTTCTTCAGCGGTTATCGTCCGCAGTTCTAC
>JAGBAA010000083.1 GCA_017939795.1 Thermoguttaceae bacterium | reverse complement strand
AGGACCGCGGAAACACACAGAAAAGAAGGGAGAGTCCCCCAGACACGAAATTCACGAAATGCGCGAAAAAAATACGAAAGTGGATTTTTAAGATCGCTTCGAGAAATTCGTTTCTTTTTGTATTTTTCGTGTTCCTCCTGATATTTCCGGGAGCTTTCCGTGTCTTCCGCGGCAGAATCGGTATTTAGCTGCCGGATGAACCAAAAAGAACGCGCAGAGAGGATCCCCTGCGCGTTTTGGCATCATCCGATGGAAGATCCGATGAAAAAGAACGTCTATTTCTCGGTGAAGATCGCCGTCCAGCCGCCGTTTCGGACCATCTGAATGGTCAGCGTGTCGGCAGAGGTGACGTCCTGCACGATCTCCGCGATTTTTTCCGCATCTTTCACGTTCGGACCGCCGCTCTGGGGGGTGTCGCAGAAGATCTGTGCCGTGTAGGTCTTGCCCGGCTTCAGGAAGTCGAGCTTGAGCGTCAGTCTGCGCGCTTCCGCGTCCGTGATCGCGCCGGCGTAGAATTTGTCTCCGCTGCGTCGGTAGTGGAGGTAGAATTTCCCGATCTCGCCGTCCACCGCGACCGTTTCATCCCAGACGGCCGGAATGTTTTTCAGGAAGCTGAATCCGGGCTGATCCGCGTAATTCCACGGACTGTCGCAGATGGTCAGGCACGGGGAGTCCGTGATCAGACACATCGCCAGAGCGTGGGCGCGGGTCCCCTGCTCGCAGCAGGTCGGCGTCTGAAGGTTTTTCTGCCGGTAGGCGTGTTCCGGCTGACGGTTCACGAAACCTCCAGGGGTAAAGTCGCCGGGGCCGCAGAGCCAGCGGGTGAACGGAAGCGTCGCGCAGTGTTTCGGCGTGACTTCGCCAAATTTATTGTACTCGTTGCCGAGGATCCCTTCACGCGTGATCTGGTTCGGGTACGTGCGTTCCATTCCCGTCGGCTTGTACATGCCGTGGAAGTTGATCATGAGATGGTGTTTCGCCGCGTTTTTCACGATGTCTTCGATCCACTCGACCCGTTCCTGATTGTCCGAGTCCATGAAGTCGATCTTCATCCCGGCCGCTCCCCATTTTTCGTAGGCGGTGAAGGTCCGTTCGTGACCGCAGAAGTCGAAGTCCTGATAGTGCATCCAGAGGTAAATTTTAACGCCTTTGGATCTGGCGTAGGCGAAGGCTTCCGGAAGGTCGATCGTTCCGCAGCCGCTGGCCGTGTCGGTGAGAAATTCCGGCTTGTACTGGAATTTGGAGTTGAAGTACCACGGGTCGTCAAGCGTCGTGAATTTCCATCCATTCGCAGCCGCAAGGTCGATGCGGGCTTTGAGCGTGTCGGTGTTCAGCACTTTGTTTCCCTCGGACCACCAGTCCCAGGAGGAGGCGCCGGCTTCGATCCAGGAAGTGTCTTCCAGAACGCACGGCGTCGCGCAGTTCAGGACGATCCCCGAATTGTTGATCAGATCGACCGCTTTTTTGCCGAGCGTCACGACACGCCACGGGGATCTCGCGCCTGTTTCGCGCAGAACGCACCCGTTGCCGTCCGCACGCGGAGTGAGACGAACGGCCAGTGTGCACGGACCGCCTGCTTTATTTCCGCCGGGAACGGCAGCGAATTGGGCACCCGCCCATTTCAGAAGGTCCGATTCCATCAGTGCGCAGTATCCGAAATCGCCGGAGATGACCAGCGGGCAGATCGCGAATGCGTTTTCCGTAATGTCGGAGAGTTTCATCTGCGGGAATTCTTTTTCCTGCGACGTGTTGAACTGTTTCTGGTCGGAGGCCCAGCAGGTCCAGTCGCCGGTGAACGCGAACTGCGTGTCGTCGGACGTCAGGACGAATGCGCCGGGAAGAGCCGCCTGGTCCGGCACGATGTAGCGCAGGGCGATGCCGTCATCGTACGCGCGGAAAACGAGGATCAGCTCACGATTCGGAGCGGCTGTCTCGGCGACTTTCAGCGTCATTTCCGCGCAATGGTCCACGTACGTGCTTTTTTTGGAAAGCGGGTTGGACCACGTCTCATGGATCGTCTTTACGGAACAGTCCGCGATCTTCATTTCGCCAAGAGCCGGAGCGTTTTTGAACGTGAGTCCGAGTCTGGACGGCGCAAGGACGGTCTTTCCGTCGAACGTGAGGGACCAGGTCAGCGTCTCGCCGACCGAAACGTCCATCCTGACGATCCCGGACGGCGAGGCGACGGTCTTCACTTCCGCTGCGGTGAGCGTGACCGTCTGAAACGCGGCTGTTGCGAACAGAACAGCCGGCAGAAACAGGTGGAGCAGGAATTTCATGATCTTCTCCTGAAAAAGGGTAGGTGGATCCGTTCCGGAAACGCAGAAGACCCCATCTTCTTTTGTCCCGGAAATCATTGAACGCCTTTAAATATAAAATATCCTGCGAAAAACGCAAGCCGGGGCGGAAAGATTTTCAGGAAGTTTTCTGTTTTTTGGCGAAATGGGAGTGGACCGTCTTGCAAAAAAACGGATCTGGGGTAAAATGAAAGAGTTCATTTTTTTATTTGGAATGCAGGATTTTTTTATGTGTGCAAAACAGAAACTCTGGTATGCCGGCGGTTTGCAGTTTGAGTGCAGGGAATGCGGCGGATGCTGCTCCGGCGCGCCCGGCTATGTGTGGCTTTCGGAAGAGGAGATCCAGCGGATCGCGGAGCGGTTCGGCATCTCGGTGGAGGATTGCGAGGCGAAATTCGTGCGCGAGGTCGGAGAACGGAAGAGTCTCATCGAGTATCCGAACGGCGACTGCGTTTTCTATGACCGATTCCACACCAACTGCAAGATCTACCGTGACCGGCCCGCCCAGTGCCGAACGTGGCCGTTCTGGGCGTCGAATCTCGAATCGGAAAAGGAGTGGGAAAAGATCTCCAGGACCTGTCCGGGATGCAATCGGGGACGGCATTTTTCGCTTCAGGAGATCGAAGAGCGGAAAAATATTCGCGAATTGTGAAAAAAAGTCCGGGGCGACCCTTGATTTTTTTGCCGAATTCGTGCATAATGGAAGAAATCATGGTACGGAGTACCGATTATCGGAACCGGCCATCGGACTGGAACGTTCGGCAGGTGTCTGCCGGACATTTTCAATTTCTATCAAGTACAGGGTATCATTATGGATCGTCGTACTATGCTCAAGGCGTCGGCACTGACCCTCGGTGCCGCTGCGATGGGGATTCAGACGGCGGATGCAGCCGCAGCCGCTAAAGTTAAGGAAGGAGAGATTTCCGTGAAACGCTATACCAACGAATTTTTCTACGACAAGGACGGCAAATTCCTCGTGGAACGTGCGCGTCAGGCTTTCTATGAAATGTTTGAAGCCTACCATTATCCGCTGAACGATTTCATCGAAAAGAACATCTGGTTCGTTGATTTCGGTCTTGGTGATTTCGCCAACGTCGGTATGGGCGGTATCTTCTTCATCAATCGCCGTGACTATCGCTATTTCAGCCACGACATTTACCTCCTCCCGGGACAGATGATCCCGGAACACCGTCATCTGCCGACCGAAGAAGCTCCGGCGAAGATGGAATCCTGGCACGTCCGCTACGGAACGGTCTACAACTGGTCCGAAGGCGAAGAAACGGTCCCGGCGATCAGCACGCCGCCCGCGTCCCAGAAGGACACCATCGTCTGCAAACAGTGCGAACTGCTCGTCCCGGGCGACATCCGTCACCTCGGAAACCTCGAAAAATGGCACTTCCTCCAGGCGGGGCCGAACGGTACGATCGTCACCGAATCCGCGACGTATCATGACGGTGCGGGTCTGCGCTTCTCCAACCCGAAAGCCCAGCTGTAAGTTCTGGATCTTTCCATAAAAAATGAAAAGGCGTTTCCTCGCGAAGCGCCTTTTTTCGTGTTTTTCGTGTTCACTTTTCTGCAATATTTTTTAATTTTTTTTCTTTGAGTTCATCCCGTATTTTACGGTGTTTTCTTGAGGCGGAAAAATCTTTTTTCAAAAAAAAACTTGACAGAATGCCCTCTGGCCATATAATTGGAGAATGTGGAAAGAATGAGTGGGATCTTCCTGTTGAGCAGGATCTGACGCTTTCAGAAAGGGATTTCGGTCTTCTTTTTTTCACTGTTGGAAATGGGGCTTGATGGTCCGGTTTTCACTGGTCGTTTTTTTTCCTGGAATGAATTAATTTAAATATTAATTAATTATTAATTAATTTAAAATAAAAAACAAAAAATAAAAAAATTAATTATATAATTTTTATTTAAAATAAAATTTAGACTGATTCCTGGTTTCTTTCAGAAAGGTTTTTTCATGGACCGCGCACACTGCTCATGGAACTTCAAACGCACTGTCTCTGCCGAAAATTTCGATCATTCCCAGCGGCAGGACCTGCATCAGAACGCGGTTCCGGAAAATCAGACGCCATCCGGCGAATGGGACTGGACGATCCTCCCCGAGTGGTTCACGTCGCCGAATTCCGGAAGGATCCTGCCCGAAAAAGTCCGGTTTCCCCTTCCGGCAGGCACGCCGAAAGTGCTCGCAAAATGGCGCAAGTACATCTCCGAACGCCGTATCCGGACCGGCTACGTGCAGATCCTCGAAGAGCAGATGGCCGACGCTCTTCACATTCTGCACAGCGCGTTCCAGACCTGCGGCGAAGAGGGACTTCTTGCGGTCCTGGAGCTTGGCATCCAAGGCGGAAAAGACGGAAAAAACTGGCTTCGACTGGAGTATCCTGAGCTGAAAAAAGCGGTTCAGGATGACGTCAGCGTGAACCGCGCCGTCTGGAGAAAACTCGGCTACTTCGGGAACCTCTGGGACACGAATGAGCCGGGACTGCCCGTCTACTACGAGTACGATTTCTGGGACGGATTCCTCGCCGGTGAAGATCCGTACGGCCGTTACCTCGCGGCGCTCAACGGAGCCGGAAAGCCGATCGATGCGGAACTTTTCCCAGTTCCCAAAGAAAAAAACGCGACGCGGGCCGAAATGCTCAAGGTCCTGCTCGAGGTCTTCGAGTCGATGGGAAAAAACTCCCACCCGACGGCGGTCTCGGCACGAAAAGAACTCCAGGAGCTTCTTGGTCCTGCACCCGCGCCGGCTCATGAAACTGCGTGCGAAACGCTGGAAACGGTGTGCGAAACGCCGGAAACTGCGTGCGAAACGCTGGAAACTGCGTGTGAAACGCCGGAAACGGTGTGCGAAACGCTGGAAACTGCGTGTGAAACGCTGGAAACTGCGTGTGAAACGCTGGAAACTGCGTGTGAAGAGCCGGAAACTGCGTGCGAAACGCTGGAAACGGTGTGCGAAGAGCCGGAAACGGTGTACGCGGAGAGTGAAGAGTTCCTCTCGGAAAGTACAGAAAATACGCAGAAGTGCGCAGAAAATGAAGTTTTTCAGCGCGGTGTCCGCAAAAAGACCCGGAAAACGCAGCGGAATGCGGGAATTTCGGAAACTCCTTTTCCGTGCGCTTCCCAACGGCGGACCGTGCGGTTTTTCTGCGGAAGAAACCGCGGGTCCCCAAGTCCCGGCTTAGCGGCGCGGGATGCGCCGCTTCCAGGTTCGTGTGCTCAGCCGGAGGAGAATTTTACTCGCGGATCATGTCGGAGAACGTACCGCCGGCGGGGATCATCGGAATGACCTGCTCGCTGTACGGAATGGCGACGTCGAGAAGGTACGGGCCTTCCGCGTCGATCATCTCCTGAAGTGCGGATTCCAGCTCTGCCGGGTCGATGACCGTCCGGGCATTCCAGCCGAAGCCTTTGGCGATGGCCGTGAAATCGGGGTAGCGGTTCGTCGGGCAGTAGTCCTTCTTTTCGAGGTACTTTTCCGGATCGTCGATCGGACCGAGGAACGTCTGCGCGTGATTTTTCCTGCAGAAACGGTCTTCCCACTGGAACACCATGCCGAGGTACTGATTGTTCAGAAGCAGGACCTTCACCGGGATCTTCTCGCAGAAGCAGCAGCCCATTTCCTGAATGTTCATCAGGAGACTTCCGTCCCCTTCCACGACGATGACCATTTTGTCCGGATTCGCGATCTTCGCGCCCATACCTGCCGGGAGACCGAAGCCCATCGTTCCGGCACCGCAGCTGGAAAGCCAGTGTTTCGGGCTGTTGATCTTGAAGAACTGCGCCGTCCACATCTGATGCTGACCCACGCCCGTCGCGACGATCGGATCCTGATCCTTCGTCATTTCGTAGAGCTTCTCGAGTGCCTGCTGCGGCAGGATGTTTTTGGAATCCTTGCGGTAGCTGATCCCGAGACGCTGCTTCCACTCCATGACCTGCTCGACCCACGGCGTAATGTCGGGCATCTGGATCGGAAGGAGCGCGGCGTTGAGCTTCTCGAGCACTTCACGCAGGTCCCCGGTCACGGCCAGAGCCGGATCGATGATCTTGCGGATCTCGGAGAGGTCGATGTCGACGTGGACGATCTTCGCATTCGGAGCGAAACGTTTCGCATTCCCCGTCACGCGGTCGCTGAAACGCGCACCGAGCACCATGAGGAGATCGCATTCGTGGACCATTTTGTTCGCGGCGCAGGAACCATGCATTCCCAAAAGACCGAGCGCAAGCGGATGCTCCGCCGGGAAAGCTCCCAGACCCGTCAGCGTGCTGGCGGCCGGGATCCCGGTCTTTTCGACCAGCTTCAGGATCTCTTCCGAAGCGTCCGACGCGATCGCACCGCCGCCGATGTAGAACGCCGGTTTTTTCGCGGACCGGATCAGCTCGACCCACTGCGCGATGGCTTCTTCTTCCGGCGTCGGCATTTCTTTTTCGCCGTATCCCGGGAGATTCAGTTCGCAGTCAAAATCGGGTTCCTCGAAAATGGTGACTCCCTTTTCGCTCTGGAACGGCTGGCCGACCTGTGCGAGGAAAACGTTTTTCGGAATATCGACGAGCACCGGACCTTTGCGTCCGCTGTTCGCGATGTAGAATGCCTCCCTGATCCCGCGCACGATGTCGTTCGGGTCCATGATGAGCATATGGTGCTTCGTGATGCTGCGGAAGACCTCCGTCGAGGGCATTTCCTGGAAGGCGTCCGTTCCGATCACGTTGGAACCGACCTGTCCCGTGATGGCGACCAGCGGGATGCTGTCCATTTTCGCGTCCGCGATGGCGGTCAGAAGGTTGGCCGCGCCGGGACCGGAAGTGGCGGAGCATACACCGACTTTTCCAGTACTCCTTGCGTAACCCTGTGCTGCGAAACCGCCGCCCTGCTCGTGTCGGGGAAGGACGATGCGGAGTTTATCTTCGTAGCGGGAGTAGGCCTGATGGAGAGGGATCACGGCTCCGCCTGGATATGCGAATACCGTGTCGACCTCATGATGGATAAGCGACAGTACCACGACATCCGCACCCGTAAGAGGCTGGGACGGCGAGGCGGTTTGGGCTGGATTCATCTGATTTTTGATGGACACGGAAATTCTCCTTTTAAAAATTGCGAAAAAAACAAAAAATATTTCTCCAGTATAGAAATATTCCCCTTCATTATAGTGGATTTAAAAATAAATGCAAGGCCCCGCAAAACTTTTTCTGAAAACCTCCCGGTCTCCTGATTCCCCCTTGAAAATTTTTTGAAAATATGGTAAAATGAACAGGTATTCCGGTGATACGCAGCAGACTGTGGTCTGCAAGCTGATCAAAGAAGAGGATCTCAACGACAAGGCCAGGGAAAAGGCCAGGGAAAAGGTCCGGGAAGAGGTCCGGCGTATGCGGAAGTCCCAGAGCCGCCCCTCCGAGGGAGGGAAATATGGAGTGCGGCAATACGGGAACGCAGTGACCTTTGCCGCTTTTTCTTTCGGCGATACAGCGCGACAGCGCATTCGCCGGGAGTTGGTGTGGGGGCAGGAAAAACGATCTTCAAAAATTCCCCTCCGAGGGAGAGGAATTTCTTGGGAAGCGACGCGAGACGCGCCGCCTCCCAGGGCCACCCCTCCGAAGGAGGGAAATTTGGAGTGCGGCAATACGGGAACGCAGTGACCTTTGCCGCTTTTTCATTCGGCGATACAGCGCGACAGCGCATTCGCCGGGAGTTGGTGTGGGGGGCAGGAAAAACTATCTTCAAAAATTCCCCTCCGAGGGAGAGGAATTTCTTGGGAAGCGACGCGAGACGCGCCGCCTCCCAGAGCAACGCGAGACGTGCCGCCTCCCAGAGCGACACGAGACGCGCCGCCTCCCAGAGCGACGCGGGACGCGCCGCCTCCCAAAAGCGATGCGAGACGCGCCGTCTCTCAAAGCGACGCGGGACGTGCCGTCTCCCAAAATCGACGCGAGACGTGCCGCCTCCCAGAGCGACACGAGACGCGCT
>JAGBAA010000082.1 GCA_017939795.1 Thermoguttaceae bacterium | reverse complement strand
GAAAGAGATCGCCGATGAGCCGGAAGAGATCGATCTGGGAGACCTGGACGAAAGCGGCGAAGAGGAAGAGATCGCCGATGAGCCGGAAGAGATCGATCTGGGAGACCTGGACGAAAGCGGCGAAGAGGAAGAGATCGCCGATGAGCCGGAAGAGACTCCCGCACTGAAATCGAATTCAAGATCCGACTCCAAATCCAAAAGCAAACAGAAGACATCGGGATCCAAACCGAAAAAGGATCCGGGAAACGGTCTCTCATGGGGAAACGTACTTTGGGGAAATGGCGGAGATCCGAAAAAAGACGAAACGTCTGCGCCTCAGGAGGAAAAAGCGTCCGCAGTTGGTAAAAATGCGGATACGAGTACGGAAAGCATACTCGAAGGGCTTCGCGGCAAAAAAAAGACGAACGACACCAAGTCTGAAGAAAGCGCAGAAACCGAAGCTGAGAAAACTCCGTCGGTCGTGTATCCTCTGGAAAGCCTGATCCCGTCAGAAACCGCCGTCTTTGTGCGGATCTCGTCGATCCGGGAATTCAATGCCCGTTTGGAAAAACTGACGGAAACGAACTTCCTTCGGCTGTTGAAATCACTCGGCAAAGGCGAGTACGCGAAGCAGCTGGAACCGGACCAGCCGATCGGCGTGGTGCTTTTCCCGGTAAAGGGCGCATTTCAGTGGGCCGCATTCATTCCGGTAAAACGCTACCGAAAATTCGTGGAACTGCTTGGTGCGGACGTCTCGGAACTTCCGGAATCGGTCCCGGACGGAACGGTCTCCATGCTCTCGCCGACGCTGTGTGCGGTACCGTACTGCGGACACGCTGTCCTTGCACCGAACCCGATGCTCCTCTCATGGGTCCAGCGCAGTCCAAAGTTCAGTGCTTCCTGCACCTTCACCCCATGTGCCGTGAAAGATCCGACGGTGAGCATCGAGCTGACGAACTCACTGATCCAGTGGCTGACTCGGCGCGGACGGATCGGGCTGGAAGAATTCGCGCCGGTCTTTGGTCCCGAAATGGCGAAACTGCAGGAGAACAGCGAGCAGATGGCACTCGCACAGCAGTATTTCGACCGGATCAATGAATCGATCTCCTGGCTCGATGCAAACATCGAGAGTGCACGGATCGATCTGACGGTCGGTGAAACGGAAAGCATTTTGAGTACGGCCTTCCTTCCTAAAGCGGGAACCCGTCTTGCGGGTCTGCTCCAGGATCCGTTCCTCCCGCAGATCTCCACGTCGCTTGAAAACGAAAACTTCCTGAAAGTCGCCCCGGCTTACCCGGCCTCCCTGATCGGTCAGGTCGACCTTCCGCCTGCGACGGCTGAACGGCTCAAAGCTCCGTTCAACCGGATCCGTCATGTCGAATACGCACTCACTACGCCGCCGGAAAACGGCAGTCTTGCCGAAGGCTGGTGCTTCTTCCTGGAAGTCGATGATGCGGAAGCGTTCGTTCGCGAAACGATCCTCCCGCAGGCAGAGGAAATCGGCACGAAACTCGGCGCAAATACACTCGGCGAACTCGGAAGCGAAGCACTCCAGCGGAATGCGGAACGCCGTCTGGACCGGCAGATGAACCGCCGCCGTCCACCCCGAAGATACGCAGATCCGGAAAAAGCCAGTGAACGCGGTCAGGCGATCGGAAGTCTCATCGGAGGTTTGGTCGGCAAAGCAGTCGCGTCGAAAGAAGCCCTCAAAAAGCAGGACCTCATGGGCTTCGATCTCTACGTTTCCGACCTCGTGCAGTTCACGCAGCTGAAAAAGCTGATCCGTCAGCAGGAAGAAGGAACCGCCCCGCCGGCGAGCGCGATGTTCCAGAATGCAGACCCCGGCCAGATGGTCGGCAAACTGATCGACGGGATCATCAGCGGGGAAGCGAATCTGGATCTTCAGGAACTCATGGGCGGCGGAATGAACGGCACCGCAGGAAATCTTGCGGGAACAGACGGAAGCAAAGATGCTCCGCTTGCCGCGACCCGGAATTTCATGGTCGTATTGGACCCGAACCATCTTCTCGTCGTTCCCGGAAACGATGCCGTCCTGTTCGACGCGGTACGCCTCTGGAATTTTACCCGCGCGAAATACCTTCCGCCCGCACAGCCCAAGACTCCGGAAGAACTGGCCGCAAGACGCAATATTCCGCCGTACATGCCGAACTACCAGTCGCTCCCGCCGACTCCGCCGCAAGAAGAAGGATCCCGCTGGCATGAAAGTTGGCAAAATGTCCGCGAAAGCATTGAATTTCCGGGCCGCCACCACGTCCGTTTCGCCTCGGTCCTCAGTCCGGAAGAAACGATGCGGACGCTGGAATTTGCGAGCCGGGTCTACGGATTTGAGATCCCGCAGAATATTCGGGAAACGTTTCCGGCTGAGCTGCCGCCGATCCTGAGTGTCTACACGACGTCGGGGAATGCGGGGAGTACATTCACGACACTTCCGCATGAAATGAGCCGCAGTCAGTTCCAGAAACTCATCGCTAACCTGCCGATGCTGCTCGCAAAATAGAAATAAAGAAGCATTTCGCCAAATATCCGCAAAAAGAAAGCCGGCGAACGTGAGTTCATTCTGAATTTACGTTCGTCGGCCTGATTTTTTCAGCAAAGAAACTCAAAAAAACGACGCAAGCTCCGAATACGACGTTGCGGAAATGGAACTCCGCATCAGCTCGTCAAGCAGCTGAAGATCCGTGATTTTCTGGATCTTTTTGCATTCCGCGTCTGTAAATTCTGCCGGAAATTTCGATTTTAGAAGCATCGAAACCGCTTCAATGCGGCCTTCTGCACGGCCCTTTTCCAGCCCGATCTGCTCGCCTTTTTCCAGCCCGATCTGCTCGCCTTTTTCCAGCGCGAATTCGAGGTGGTCGGCTTCGTCGCGGATTGCTTTTTCGCGGGCGAGGGCACATTCACGGCGGCGCTCGTCGCGGGTGAAACGCGAGTAGATCCGGTGCGTCTGTTTCAGACCCGGTGTGCGTGTGAGCAATCTGTCCATTTCCGCCTCCGTTTTTTGATTTGCGTTTAGTAAATAGTCTATCCAGTTCCGCAGCGGTTCGTCTACCCCGGAAATTTCTTTCAATCCGGAGAATACAGGCTCCAGCTTCTCATCAGTAAGCTCCAGCGTATGGATCAGCGCATGATCTGTGAACTGGACGGACGGATCGGCACCCGCGCGCAGCGTGAACACATTATGCACCTGCGGAAGCTGCGGAAACAGTGCAAACCGCGTCAATACGATCGACACGACCGGCCGAAGTTTTATGTAGTGTTCGCCTTCATTGATCTGCGTTGAGTAGATCTGACTCCAATAGTACAGCACACGGTTCGTGAAACTCTTGCCGGGCACCAACTGCATTTCAATGTCGTAAAACGAACCGTTTTCGTCGGTGACTTTCACATCAACGACGGTTTTTTTGTCGCCGTAAAAGTCCGCGAGATTGAACGGATTTTTGATCTTCGCCTCCCTGATCAGCGGACGCCCGGCACTCTGGTTCACAGCATTAATGAATCCGATAAGCCCCTCTTCAGCCCCCTGTGATGAAAAAAGGTACTGAAACACGACGTCCGACGTCGGCGGAAGCTCGAAAATCGGCTTTTTTCCCGACTTTTTCGTGACTTTTTTTCGCGATTTTGGCTCCATATGCATTCCCCTTCCATTTAATTATAGCGCGATCCATTGAAAAGTCAAGCACATACGAGAATTTTTTCTGGCGCAAGGCGTTTTTTCCTGAAATTTCCCGGAGGGAGTCCTTGCGAATTCCGCGAAAATAGTATAAAATGGCGGTAGAAATGGTTTCTGGGAGAGGATTTCCAACTGCTTTTGCGCAGGTTTTTTTATCCTGTTCGGATGCCGGATTTTTATTTTCAATAGATGGATGGAACCGGTGCAAGATGCCGGATGCTCCCTAATTTCAAACTGCCTGCCTTTTTCTTTCTGCAAGGAGACCGATCATGTGTGAATCCTGTTGTGCTCAAAATCATGCGTTCGACGTATCCCGCCGGGATTTTATCAAAGCCGGAACGGCTGCGTCTCTCACGGCTGCGGCAGCCGCTGCTGCGTCCATGATGTCTCAAACTGTACTCGCAGACGAGCTGAAGGACGTGAGTGAGGAATTCAAGCCGCTGCCGAAATCTCCGGCGAAGGTCACGGTCGCGTTCATGTATCCGCCGCGCGAAGTCGTGGAGGCGGGGGAGTTTGAGGATTCCTGGGCGGTCAACAAATGGTCCACCTATCCGGGGCCGTACTATGAGCCGGCACAGCGGGAACAGCAGTTTCGGGCGAAGGTGGAGGAGATCAACGCAAAACTTGGAATGGAGATCGATTTCTATCCAACGTTCTATACCAAAGCGGCATCCGCGCAGTTCGTCGAGCAGATGAAGGCGCAGAAACCGGACGCTGTGTTCATTTTCTGCTTCTGGAACACGATGCAGAACTGGGTCGCCGAGATGTGCAGTAAAATGCAGCTTCCCGCCGTCGTTTATGTGCCGGTCGGAGCGAGTCATCAGCTCCCCAATGCAGCGTTGGCGAACAGTCCCGATCTGCTTTTCATCCACTCTTTTGAAAATTGGTCTGCGATCGAGGGAGCACTTCGGGCGGTCAACGCACACAAGAAACTCTCGCAGAGCCGAATGATCCGCGTTGGAGAGTACCCGGAAGAAAAAATCACGGTCCCCTCCTGCTCCAACGCAGATCGGCTCAACGTCGAGATCGCCGCGGTACCGGCGCAGATCTACAATCAACTGTTCGATTCCGTCGCGGATTCGCCCGAGCTTCTCGACATGGCGAAGGCATTCAAGGCCAAGGCTCAAAAAGTGCTCGACGTGGACGATGTGTATATTCAGCACGGGATCCGTTCCTGGTTCACGCTTCAGGCCCTGAAAAAGCGATACAATGCGGATGCCGTGACCATCAAGTGCCTGATGCTCAAGGAACGCAAGCCGTGCATCGGTTTTTCGCTTCTCAACAGCGTGCTGTCGCCGTGCGCATGCGAAGATCAGGCGGATTCGCTCCTCACGATTATGCTGGGGAATCATCTGCTCGACCGTGCCGGATTCCTGCACAATCCGGATTTCGATACCGAACGGAACGAATACTACGGCTCGCACTGTACGACTCCGCTTCAAATGTACCCGGCATACCAGAACAAACCGGAAGTTCCGTTTTTCATTCGTCCGTTTGCGCATATGCTTCCCAAGACCGCAGCGATCGACGCACGATTCCCCGAAAACGCGCAGGCTCTGATCGCAAAGTTCACCTTCGACGGCATGTTGTCCGCATATACCGGCCGGATCATCAGTTCTCCCGAATTCACTTCCGCCGGAGGCTGCACGACGCGGTTCCGAATGGATATGGAGAAACTTGAGGACGTCTGCGCGATGTACCGCGGTCCGCATCCGATCCTTTTCCTGACCGACGGTGCAGAGCAGGCCCGCTGGTTCAAAATGTACGCGAAACTGTACGGATACGACTGGAAAGGGAACTGCTGAAAATGCGTTTTTGGGATCGGCTGAAAGAGATCTTTCGCACTTCTTCAGGAAACTGTGTTTCATTTCCTGAAGAAGTCCTCCGCGAACGTCTGCCGCTTGGCCAGAATTGCGAAAGGATCACACGCTGGTACCTGGAAAATCATGTCGGCATGAAGTGCATCGGACAAAATGTACGGACTCGGCGTCAGACCGGTTCCGGAAACATTTCCGGAGAACTGGATCTGATCATGGAGTTTCCGATTCCCAACTCACCGGTCATTTTTGTCGAGGTGCGTTCCCGATCGCAATACTGGGACCGTTTTGGAACGCCGCTGCAGTCGATTTCCGGACGGAAGCAGATGAAGATCTGCCATGCGGCACGTCTCTGGCTTCAGGAAAAACAGATCCCCATGGAGCGGCCGGTACGATTCGATGTCGTGTCCGTCATCTGGCCGCCCGATGAAAAACCGACCCTCTGCCACATACCGAATGCCTTTACCTGGCAAACGATGGTCTGGCAGAAGCACAGCGTCACGCAGTGGGATCCATGACCTCAGCCCAAAGAAATCCGTGAAATGCCGGAACGTCTCTTTCATGAGCCGAAGCGCAGAAGCTGCGCTGAAGACGTAAAGCAGATGCGGATCGTGCCCGGGTATGAATTTCCCAGGATCCTCCAATCAGACGAACTCTTTTTACCCAAAATCAAAAAAGGAAAATTTTCATGAAATTTGCGTACAGCACGAATGCGTACCGGCAGTTTTCCATTTCCGAAACGTGCCGGAGGATCGCAGAGATCGGATTTCAAGGACTGGAACTTCTCGCAGACGTTCCTCACGCCTGGCCGGTGAGCCTCCTTCCGGAACAGAAAGCGCACATTCAGGGATCTCTTCAAAAAAACGGGCTGGCGATCTCCAACGTGAACGCTTTCATGATGAATGCGGTCGCAGATACGCGCCAGGCATTCTGGTACCCGTCGTGGATCGAATCGTATGCGCCGTATCGTGCGCTGCGCCGTGAACACACGCTGCGGTGTCTGGATCTTGCGGCAGAACTCGGAGCAAAAAACATTCAGACCGAACCCGGCGGACCGCTGGAAGATGGAATGAGCTGGAAGGAAGGTGCCGCGCTTTTCTACGAAGAATTCATGCCGTGCGTCGAAAGAGCTGAAAAAAACGGCGTCGGACTCCTCATCGAACCGGAACCGATGCTTTTGATCGAAACCTTTGAGCAATATCTCGAATTCATGCAGCGTATCGATTCACCGTTCGTCGGGCTGAATTTCGATATTGGGCACGCTTTCTGCGTCGGAGACGATCCGGTCAAGTGGATCCCGCAGCTTGCTGATCACACACGGCACTACCATATCGAGGACATTTCGGCAGAAAGAGTCCACCATCATCTGGTTCCCGGTGACGGAGCGATCGATTTTGCTCCCATTCTCCGCGCCATTCAGGACACCGGCTACGACGGCTGGGTAACGGTCGAACTTTACCCGTACCTCGATGATCCTGACGCTGCCGGTGCACGCGCACTCGCGTTCCTGAAAGAGGCACTTACGCAAGAAAATTGAAACTGGAACATACGGAGAGAAAAGAAAAAAACAGGCTCTTTCGGAAAGTGCGTACCGATCCAGTGCCGATTTAACCACGGAGTCCACAGAAGAGCCGCAGAAACAAACTGAAAAGAAAAAGAGGTATGCGGAAAACGCATCCTGACACGAATTTCACGAAATGTGCGAAAAAACACGAAAATGAATTTTAAAATCACTCCGTGAATTTGTTTCTTTTCGTGTTTTTCGTGTTCCCCTTTTATGCGTTTCAGTGTTTCGGGATCTTTCCGAATTTCAGTTTTGGTCTCAGTTTGTTTTTGCGGATGAATTCTGCCGTTTCGGAGTCAAGCATTTCGTGAATGTGCTCGCGGACGTATTCTTTCATCGGCTGACTGTTTTTCCCAAGAAACTCCATGACGGCCTCCCATCCCTGATCCTGCAGCATGGGATAAATCAGGCGGAATCCGTCTCCGTAGACCGGGTCAGGATTTCCGATCCGGCGAAGTGCCAGTGTCGGATGGCCATTGAAAATGGAACACGCGGCCGCGATGGATTCGCAAAATCCTTCTTCGATCTTTGCGTCTGCAAAATGGTAGAATTTCCGGCGAAGGAATTCGTGCGTCAGCTCATGCGCGATAGCGTCGAAAACCAGTGGTCCCGGCGCACCTTCCAGAACGAGCATTCCGGAATCGAGGGAATTCATTTCAACGTAAAGCGTCTTCCCGTCGTCGCTTAGCCACGTGTGTCCGGAGATCTCCGTCAGATGAAGCGCAAGAGCATCTGAACGGGATGAGTGGTCCTTTCGATGCTGATGGAATTCTTCGTATGGCAGGACTTTCAGCGGAATGGAAGGATTCACAGGGAAACCGAACCGCTCGGCAAGCATTTTCTGCACGGACTCCAGGATCGGGCGGGCGTCCTCCGTTTTGAAGACCGCCAGACTCCGGCAGGTCGCGCAGGCCGTCCGTTTGTCTGGAAGAAGTGCCGTCTCTTTTCGGCTCCCGCAAAACGTACAGCCCGGCTTCTCCATGCAGGTCCCGCAAAAAAGGAGTTCCTTTTCCTGAATGTCTTTCAGCGTCGAAAATGCCGCATTTTCACCGACGCCAAGCGTCACGCCGCACGACGCACACGAAAATTTCTTTCCAATGCACTCCGCAGAGCAAAAATTCGCGTTTCGGAGGACGGAATACCGTCCAGTGCAGCGTTTGCCGCAGACGGAGCAGTAGGGGATCTGCGTTTTCGGTGAGACCTCGGAAACCGCAGACGGTTTTTCCGAAACTTCCTGCGCCCCAAGCCCTAAATGTCCCCAGACGCCGCAAATCAGTCCCGCGATCATGACGAAACAGGAAACGGTCCGCATTCTCTGAAAATTCATCTTCATGCTCCTGATGCTTTTTAATGGATCTCCCGGTAGCGGCTGTCGCCGTCCCGCAGAAATGACTTCGGCTGATTCGGCTCGATGCGGTCTAAAACAGCCCGCGACTCTTTCGTATTCAGTGCGTCCGGGATCTCTTCTTCCGCCCGGCGTCCACTTCTTCCGGAATCTCTGCCGCTCTCAAGACTTCGGCCATTTCCCGTTTCCTGACCGATTTCGAAAGCTTCCGCTCTCTCCGTTCTGTTTTCCGTTTCTGGACGGCGGGTCCGGATCTTCTCATAATTCGGCGTTTTTCTCCGACGGCTCCGCCCCTGAGAGCGCTCGACAGGCTGTCTCACCGGCAGGATGTGCTGCGGAAATTCAAAATCTCCGTCTGATGTTTCATCCTCATCCCTCCAGGGCACTTCCCGGTCAGACGCATCCTCATGGCCAAAATCATCTTCGCCGGCAAATTCGTCTTTCCGGACGGCTCCATATGTACCGTACTCCTCATCGTTTTCGGATCCACCATCTCCAGATCCATCGACCTCAAATCCATCGACCTCAAATTCATCGTCGTCGAATCCATCGTCGTCGAATCCATCGTCGTCGAATCCATCATCATCTTCTTCGTCGTCGAATTCTTCGTCGAATCCATCCTCGCGGCCGAATCCATCCTCGACATTTCGGAACTGTCCAAATGCAGCATCCTCGTCAGCATCCATGGAAATTTCCGTCATGGCTCTCTGTGCCTGCACTGCATCCTGCTGACGAAGATCCCACTCTTCGAGCATGACCTTCCATTCTTCCCGCTTGAGAAGCACTTCACGCGGTTTATTGTACCCGCGGAATTCCCCAACGATCCCGTCTTCCTGCATGAAATCGATGAGACGCGCGGCACGTCCATAGCCGATCCCAAGCATTCGCTGAAGAAGCGTAATGGAACCGCGCTGCTCGTTCACGATGATCTCGATCGCGGCAGTATAGAGCTCGTCCCTGGCTGCCCATTCTTCCAGTTTTCCGCTTCCTCCGCCCGAAAGCCGTTTCTCCAGTTCCCCTTCAAATTGGGGATCTTCCACGGCAATGCTTTCCACGACGCGGTTGATCTCATCGTCGCTCAGGTAGGTTCCCTGCGCACGGATCAGAACGCTCGTCCCGGGCAGCAAAAACAGCATGTCGCCCATTCCGAGGAGCCGATCGGCACCGTTTTCATCCAGAACGACACGCGAGTCGGTCTTGCTCGAGACCTGAAAAGCGATCCTGGCCGGCAGATTGGATTTGATCAAACTCGTAATGACGGACACGATCGGTTTCTGTGTCGCGAGGATCAGATGGATCCCCACGGCACGGCTTTTCTGCGCCAGACGGATAATGTGCGATTCGACTTCCTTCGGTGCCGTCATCATCAGATCCGCCATTTCGTCCACGACGATGACGATGAACGGCATCGTTTCCGGCATCGTTTCGCCAGATTTCGGCTTGACGCGTTTCAGCTTCAACTCATGAGACATTTTGTTGAAGTCCTTGATGTGCCTCACGCCGGCCCGCGCAAGCCAGCGGTACCGCTCCTCCATTTTATCCACTGCCCACGCAAGGATCGCTTCCGCTTTCTTCATGTCCGTGACGACGGGGTGCATCAGATGCGGAATCGTGCCGTACTGGCTCATCTCGACCATCTTCGGGTCGATCATGAGCATCCGGACGTCTTTCGGGGCACGTGTCATGATGATCGACGTAATGATCGAGTTCAGGCAGACGCTTTTTCCCGTTCCGGTACGTCCCGCAATAAGAAGATGCGGCAGCGTCGCAAGATCCGCCATCAGCGGTTTCCCGGCCACGTCTTTTCCGAGGAAGATCGGAATGCTCATTTTATCGTACGTGCCGTCCAGCTGTTCCATGACCTCACGGAGACGCACGACCTGTTTTTTTACGTTCGGGATCTCAATGCCGATGAGATTCTGTTTGCCGAGAAGCGGAAAAACGATACGCACATTCGCGACTCCGAGCTTTACCGCAAGGTCATCCGCAAGGTTGGCGATCTTGCTCACACGCAGCCCCTGCTCCGGCTCCACCTGGTACTGCGTGAGCGTCGGTCCCAGCTGGATCTCGCGCACTCGCACGCTGAAGCCATACTCGCGAATGATCTCTTCCAGATACCGCGCCTTGCTTTTTGCTTCCTGCTCGAACTCGGAATAGTCCACCATTTCGGCAGGATCCAGAAGATCGATCTCCGGAAAGAAATACTCCGGTTCATCCGGCAGCGTGTGCTCGCTGAGCTGAAGTTCCTCGACTCCGGCACCTTTTGCCCCTCCCGAACGGTCCCCTTTTGCATCCGGACCCAAACCGGCACTTTCCATCGGATCTGCCGTGAGATTTACCGGAGCGGTCTCGGGATGATGCACGGGGATCGTGAACGCCTCCTCTCTCTGAGCCGAAGCAGACACATTCTGCCCGCGGATCTTGCGGGGCGAATGGATCTCATCGCCGATCTCGTAGCCGTCTACTTCTTCTTCCGAACTTCGAAAACGGTTCCGTACCCGATTGCCGTACGCGGATTCCGGAGGCGCCGTCGTGTCCGGGTCTGCGATCCCGAAGTCTTCCGAAGATGCATTTTGCTCCGGTATACCATTTCCAGGCATGGAATTTCCAGGTATGGAATTTCCAGGTATGGAATTCTCCGGGATGCCCTCATTCATTGAGGTCCCCAACTGCGTGCCGATCTCCAGATCCGTTGGCGACACCGCAGGCTCAGGACTGGTCTTCCCTGACTTCACGAAAGACCACAGACCGACCGCAAACTTTTTCGTATTCCGTCCCCACCTCTGCAATCTCCGAACGATCCCGGAATACCAGTTGGGAAAGTTTAAGGCAAAGTATGCCCGGACCTGTGCCCAAAGACGCGGAACGACAAAATCTGAGTACATGCAGCATCCGGCAAATCCGGCAAGCAGGATCAGAAGGTACGCAGGCAGGATCCCAAGCCGGATCAGGATCCCCGCACCTGTCGCCCCAACATAGCCGCCGTAGCCGAACAGAAGATGCGTCGA
This sequence comes from Thermoguttaceae bacterium, assembly GCA_017939795.1. Classification (GTDB taxonomy): domain Bacteria; phylum Planctomycetota; class Planctomycetia; order Pirellulales; family Thermoguttaceae; genus RGIG3701. The sequence continues at coordinate 16,821 of JAGBAA010000082.1, read as the reverse complement.
CCAGGTGGAAGAGTAGGGCAGTCTGCCGACATCCGAAACGCCGTTTGGCAGGTGATTGCAGAAAAGAAGCGTCAAAAAGGAACTGACTGCGATCTGCAGAACACAGAATCCAATAAAACGCACCGGATAGATGCGCACTTTCCAGGAAAACAGGACTCGAAGCAGCTGGATCGCCCCGGCAAAAATCATGAAAAAGACTCCGTAGCCGAAACAGGAATAGAAAATACTGGCACAAAAGGTACCGTATCCATCCCGCCAGCCCTCCGGCTGCGCGACCGGGAAAACACTGCATGACTGGAAGTTCTGTTTGTCGAAATAGTTTTTGACCGGGTCGGACGGATCAAATCCAAGAATGCTCATGGAGAAAAAAACAAAAAGAATGATCCAAACGCACTTTGTGCCCCAAGTCAGACAAGAATCAAATGTTTTGCTCTTCATGAGAAGGATCCTTTCTGTTTTGCCGTACTTTCCTGTACTTCAACCTGAAATTTTCTGCGGTTTCGTAAGTCTGTTTTTCATGGACCGGATCTTTTCAGAGTTCCCTGAAAAAGAACTCCGAAAAGACCGTCTCTCTGCCTGTCTGTGCCGTTTAATACCACGTCGATTCCATGATGAGGTGGAAAACGTCCACGTCTCGGACCTCTTTCACCGGAAGCCGTGCCGCATCCGAGCAAAGGAAGACCGTTTTCTGCGACCGGTCACGCGCCGCCGCGCCGTGCGACGCCTTGACCCGCGTGACGTCCAGCGGAATGGAACGTGTCGCGAGATCGATAAACTGCTCGCACGGATCGTAGCCCGGTTTCTGGTGAATATCCACCCGGCGTGCAAAATCCGGAGCATCCGCGTCATCCAGCCACCAGAAGTACGCCATCCAGCTGTTTGGCGTCGACATCAGGATCACGTCGCCTGAGCGTTCATGATTCAGCCCGTACTTTTCGATGTCCGCGCCGACGAGCACTTCCGCGACTCCCTCTTTTCCCTCGAAAAGCTGCGCGACTTTCCGGATCGTGTCGGAGTCGTGGTCCGGAATGTAAATGTGCGCGAACTGGTGGTCGCAGTACGCGAACGCCTTGCTCTCCGCCATATCCGGCAGCTCGCCAACGAATTTCTCGTAATCCCGCGTCACGGAACGGATCGGGCAGGGCGTCATGCCGTCCCCTTTCTTCACCTTGAGAAGTCCCGCTTCACGCAGCATCCTGTTTGGGAAGAGCGTATGATCCACGTCCGTCATGGCGTACTCGCCTGCGATGAACCACGTGATCGGCGTGTCGTATGCCGCCTCGAATTTCGTGATGAGCGTATCGAGCAGCGTATTCAGCTCACCGAGCATTCGGTCCACCTCCGGAGAATCGACTCCGAAACGCTGCGGCGCGTAGTCCGGATATGCGAGGTAAATGTAGAAAAATTCCGGAGATTCCTGCCCCGCGAACCACGAGGCGGTATTTACGACCCAGTTCGCGGACGTCACGTTCGCCATCGGTCCCCAGTAATTCTGAAGCGGGAAGTGCCCGAATTCCTTCATCAGGTCCCGGTAAAGATCCGGCCACCGCGTATAGCACCAGAGCTCTTCCGTGCCGTCCGGGTGATGGATCGGTTTGTGTGTGCAGACGAATTCCGCCTCACACTCCACCGCCTGGAGCGGGAACCAGACCGCCGAACGCGGAGAATCCGGATGATGGTAGATCAGATCCCAAAGCTGCGCCTGCTGGACCGCCTCATTCGTGAAAGTCCACATCGTGAGTTTCTGCGTATCCGGCGTCCAGATCCCGTTGCCGATGATCCCGTGTTTGTTCGGCAGAAGCCCCGTCGTCAGGTTCGCCTGCACCGGACACGTGACGCACGGAAAACTCGGCGTGAGCTGCGCCTGCGCGCCTTTTGCCATGATCCGGTTCAAAGCCGGAAGTTTTGCCAGGTCCTTCTCGCGAAGTGCCGGGATCGACAGAAAAACGATATTTCGCATCATTTCAGATCACCTTTTTCCTCTTTTGCATTATTTTTCCGGATGCCCTTTTCCCTGCATCCTGCTGTTTCCGAACGAAAAGGAGGCAGTGCCTTGGGAAACAGTCTCTTTTTTTATTCTAGCATACCAATTACGTGCCGTCAAGTGTGCATCTTTAGGGAAATTTCCAATTTTTTTGATTTCAAATCTCCACCGCGGTGAAAAATCGTCATATTTAGAACATCCTGCACTCATGCAGGCCAACATTCAAGATTTTCCCAAGATCCATCCATAAAAAAAGGCCCATGAGAAACTCATGAACCTGAAATCGGGGCAACAGGACTTGAACCTGCGACCTTTTGACCCCCAGTCAAACGCGCTAGCCAGACTGCGCCATGCCCCGCCGATGGAGAGAAGCGAAACTTCACTCATCAATTACGAGATATTATGCCATAAATCCAGAATATTTCAAGGCCCACCCCGGAATATTTTTCGTTTTTTTCCGAAAAAAAACAAATTCAGCTTAAACTTTTTGATCTTGATGTTTTGATGTTTATGCGGTAAGATCCCAATACGTACATAAAAAAAGCAGGAGATCCGAAGATCTCCTGCTTTTGAGAGTCGGCAAACTCTTATTTCACGACGTCGATCGCGGTCACTTTCACCGTGACGTACTTCTGACGGTGACCAGTGCGCTTGCGGAACGTGGAGCGACGGGTGAATTTCTGGATGACCAGTTTCGGACCCTTCGTCAGAGCTTCATAAACGACCGCCTTGACTTTCACGTTGACCGTGGGCTGGCCGATAAGCAGTTCGTCATCCGTGCGGCAGGCCAGCACGTCGTCGAAAACGATCTCGTCGTCTTTATTCAGGCCTTCACGATAGTCGATCTGGATTTCTGTTCCCACTTCGACTTTGAACTGACGACCACCATCTCGAATAATCGCGTACATTGTTTTCCTCAGCTTAAATTGGTTATGGTAAATGTAAATTTTAAACCCAATAATAAATGAATTCGTATTATAGCCAAAATCCAGCTTTCTGCAAGGGGGGGCGACCCGCGAAATGGAAATTTGGGTAAAAAAAGATGATTTTCTCTCCATTTTCTTTCAAAACACGCTCCATGGCTTTAAGAGATCTCCCTCTGGTTCTCTCTTTTTTTATTTCTGTTCCCCACGCACAGCACAAAACAGACTGGGCTGCCAGATAACGCAGAATATAGAACGAAAGTTAAGATAGGCGGAGTGGGTAAGTTGTTTCTCTTGTATCGATCATAACACCGTGCTGCTTAAAATATCTGCAAAAAACCTTAAAACCGGCACAATCTGACTAACCATAAGTTCACGCATGGACGAAATAACAGTCTGGAGAGAGTGGATACATTCGTTCAGATGCGAATGTATCTGAGAATTTGTCTTTAATTCAAGGATGAGAAAAATGAAGAAGGAATTTTTAGGAGTTTCCGGATTCCTTGCTGCACTGCTTATGTCCTGCACGATGAGCAATGCGGCAGAATCGATCCTGCTTGCGGATGCGGCAGTCGAGACAGAAGCACCCCAGGCAAAAGCTGAGGAAACAAAAAAAGACGCCGAAGCCGCTCCGGCAGCAGCGGTTCCGCAGGTCCAGTACGTTGAATATGGATCCCGTATTGATTTCAGCGGGCACATCTGGGGATCCTGGTGGGATGGATTCACCCGTGAAGGCAACGCCGGCAACATCACGCAGGCGTGGCTTACTGCGGAACGCGCGATCGATACGGACAAATACGGTGCGGACTGGGGTTTCCGTGTCGATACGATCTACGGTACGGACGGAGCTGAGGCACAGTGCTACGGCGACGGCGGTTTTGACGGCAAATGGGGTGTGAGCGGCGACGGTTACGGTGCTGCCATTTTCCAGGCCTACGCGGAAGTCGGCGTTCATGATTTCTCGATGATCATCGGTAAGTTCGAAACCACCCTCGGTTACGAATGCCTCGATGAGACCGAAGAACTCTTCAACTCCCACTCTTATATGTACGAACACGAACCGATGACCCACACCGGTATCCTCGGCACGTACGACGTGACGGAAAAACTGTCCTTCAACTTTGGCGTCACCACCGGTAACGACAACAGTTTTGAAGGCCGGAATGACGACTACGGTATTCTTTTTGGAACGACCTACCAGTTCACCGACCGCTTCAGCGTTTCCTACGCTGGAATGTGGAACCGCGTGACGGAAGGCGCGACGATGGGATTTGATTACTTCGACGTTTTCGGCGGTGAAGAAACCGGAGCGGTGAACGAATACATGCACACCATCGCAGCCAGCTGGGACATCACCGACCGGCTCAACTATACTTTCGTGACCAACTACGGAAGCATGAGCGACAAAGCGACCGATGCGATGCTCTACGGTCAGTTCGGTATCGCGAATTATCTGGCGTACACCCTGACTGACAAGATCACCATCGGAACTCGTTTCGAATGGTTCCATCAGTGGGCGGAAGAAGATTCCTTCTACACTACGGACTTTGACGAAGCCGAATACTACGCCCTGAGCGCCGCGATGACCTACCGTCCGACCGAACACATCATGGTCCGTCCGGAAGTCCGCTACGACTGGGTCGAAGAAGGCGATGATGATGAAGGTTTCTCCGGCGGCGTCGGATTTGGATTCATCTTCTGATCCCTGAGCAAGCCTCAAGTTTCTCAAAACGTCCTTTCCCTATCCAGGGGAGGACGTTTTCTTTTCAATTTCTTACATGCCGCCTCAAAGTCTTTAGACATCCGAATGGCAGATTCCCAAATCAACGCAATGTTTTGTTCAACAGAACTGTCGACTTGCAGCGCAGCATAAGCTCTATCGATCATGCCTTATGCCCACGCCGTATTTTAAGATTTTCTAAATTCTTCAGGATGTTCCTTCACATAATCAATACATCTTTTCATACTACTCGGCAAGTCTTCTAAATCGCCTTCGTACATCTTATTTGCAATTATATAGCAACCATATTTAAATTTCAGTTCTTCATTACTAATGGACTGATCTTTAATATTGCAGAGAGTCATCGTTTCCTCTCTCCACATTTTAAGCAACTCTTCTTCGGTCTTCTCATCAAAAACCATCACGCTGTCATCTAACAAATATTCCATTCTTAAATTCTCCTATATGAAATATCGATTATATCACCAAAGAGAGATAAAAGTTTATCATAAATAAATTCGCATCTCGCTCCTATTTCAATATTTTCGTGGTAATATGCTCGAATTTTATATTTACTTTGTTGGAATTTATCTAACTTCTCAAACTCCTCTTTCGCTTTTTTAAAACCATGCTCCACAAAAAGTTCATATTCATAAATCAGGCTTGCGACATTTTGAGGTTTTGGCTGTTTCCTAACGAAACGAATCGTTCCGTATCTGGCAACAGTTAAAAATTCCTTCAGGTCCTCATTGAAAAACAAACGCAAATCCGATGGAGACGGCGGCGAGGCGGAGGGATGTGTATGAGCAACAAATCCGTTTTTTAATGCTCCGTTTGGGGATTTTACGAAAACTCGATGTTGTTCCCCAATGTCAAATGAAACGACCTCTCCATTGGAATCAAGCCCGACACAACGCTCAAAGCTGGGAACCGGAACTTTTCTGCTTCCATCCAAAATCCCCAAAAGCAGTTTTTCGGCCTTTGCTTTTCTGGCTTCCAAACCGTTCTTTTCTTTTTCTATTTCAATAATTGTGTCTGCTCGTTCGTGTATACGCTGCTGCTTTGTCAGCAAATTAATGATACCATTATCGTCTGTAATTTCAATACGTTCCTCAAGGAATTTTTTATTTTTTTTGTTTTTAACATTTCCTTGTTTGGTGAGATCCTCGACCGCTTTCTTGACTTCCGACGTGATCTCCTTCGAGAGATCGCCGATGGCTCCGGCAATGTGACGCTTGAATTTAGAGCTGGCTTTAGAGGGGTCGATACCGGAGATACGTCTCAAATACTCGATGGTACCGCGTGCCTGCGCGCCGCGCTCTATCGCGCAAATTTTGGCCTTTGGGTTTATGTATTCTTTTGGTGCTTAAATATGGGGATCTGCAGGCCGGCGCATTTTGAAACGGAGCTGCATCATGGAAAAGTCCGATCTGTGGTATATTTTAAAGTTTTTTTGAGATTTTTTGAGATTTTTTGAGAAAATTTTGCAAAATCAGACGGTTTCTGCTTGCAGTTTTGCAAAAATGAGTTAAAATATATGTTTGGACTGCGTCTGTAGAAATGCAGGCGGGGCCGTATCATGATACCTTGGCATTTCCCGAAGCCGACAGCCGGAAGACTTCCGCGGCAAAGGCTGGATGGATGCAGAGTAAGTGAAGGTCATTCTTATCAAAGGATTCAGTTATGTCGCAGGATAATGAAAATCAGGAAGCCGTCGAATATATCGACAATAAAGGAAGCCTCCTCGAACGAACCCCAAGCTGGCTCGTCAGCATGATCGTTCACACGTGTATCCTTATTGTGATGATGTTCTTCCAGGTGGATCAGGCGCAGCGCAAGCAGGCGATGTTCATCACCTCAACTGCCGATGAAGAGATCATCGAGGAAGAGGTCATCGAAGAGGAAGAAGTCGAAGAACTCGATATGGACGTCGAGATCGAAGAAATGGAAGAAGTGGAAACGGAAGTCTCCGTGGAAACTCCTGAAGACGTCCCGGTCGAAGTCGAAGTTGCCGACACCATGGACGACGAACCGCCGCCGGCAGTGGTGGAGTTCACGCCCACTGCGGACGTGAAATCCCAGGCCTCCGTTGCGGATATGTCGGCCAGCTATACTTCCGGACGCGGTCTGGAAGGCCGTAAAAACGCGGACGCCGCGGCTCTGGCCGGCGGTGGAACGCACGCTTCGCAGAATGCGGTGAAACGCGGTCTGGAATGGATCGCGCGTCACCAGCTCCGTGATGGAAGCTGGAACTACAATCACTGCCTGGTCGGAAACTGCGACTGCAAAAACCCGGGCACGATGACCCAGTGCACCAACGGCGCGACGGCAATGGGGATCCTCCCCTTCCTCGGGTGCGGTATGACGCACAAGGAAGGCTCCTACAAAAAGAACATCGGCGCGGGGCTGCTCTATCTGTGCCGCAATATTAAGATGGACCCGAAAAAAGGCGGTTCGCTGCACCAGAAGCAGGGAACGATGTACGCCCACGGTCTCGCGACGATCTGTCTGACCGAAGCGTACGCCATGACGAAAGACCGCAACCTGAAGAAACCTGCGCAGGCCACGGTCGCGTTCGTCATGTACGCACAGGATCCGGTGGGCGGCGGCTGGCGATACAATCCGCGGCAGACTGGCGACACCTCGGTCGTCGGCTGGCAGCTCATGGCTCTGAAGAGCGGATACATGGGGTACCTCACCGTCGATCCGAACTGCACGGCCAAAGCGATGAACTTCCTTAACACGGTCCAGCAGGAAAACGGTGCTTTCTACGGATATATGACTCCGGGAAAAGGTGCAGCCTGTACTGCCATCGGTCTTCTCTGCCGTATGTACTACGGATGGAAGCAGGACAATCCGGCTCTGAAAAAGGGCGTGGAGTGGCTGAACCAGATGGGTCCGTCCAACGACATGTACTTCAACTACTACGCGACGCAGGTCATGCGCCATTACGGCGGTGATCCGTGGACGCAGTGGAACGCGAGAATGCGTGACAGACTCGTCGACAGTCAGATCAAAGACGAATCCCACGCCAAGGGAAGCTGGAATCCGGCGGGAAGCCACAGTGATCACGGAGGACGTCTCTACGCGACGGCGCTTTCGATCATGACGCTGGAAGTTTACTATCGTCACCAGCCGATCTATCAGGCCCAGACGATGGACAAACCGGCCGCGCTTGAGTAATTCGGCAGGTCGGAGTGTTTTGAGAATGAGTGATCCGGAGGGATGTTTTTTCCTTCCGGATATTTTTTCAGCCTGAGTTTCCAATTTTCTTATTTTTAAGGAGGCACCCATGTTTTGGATCTGCAAAAACTGTTTTTCTCTCTATGATGTCAACGTCGGCAAATGCCGGGAATGCGGCGGGACGGAATTGATCCAGAAAGAAACGGAAGAAAAAGTCGAATTCGTGACGGCCGCTCCGCCTCCGGTGCCGGGCACTTCTCCACAGGTACCGGAAACGCCGCTTGCAGAGACCGAAGCAGAAGAGGATCCGGAAGCGTCTTCCATTTACCCGGTCGGGAAGGATGCCGTCAAGGCACTTCAGAACGCGCTGGAGTTCATCAAAAATCAGCAGAAAATAGATTTTCAGCAACGATGCAGAGAATACGAACCGCAGTACCAAAAACATTTCACACGATACGAAAAGGAATTGGAGGAATACCAGAAAGCGTTGGTGCAGTACAGCGAGTTCAAAAATCAGGCAGACAATCAAGGATGCTGTATTGCACTCATCGCCATTTTGGTATGGTTTGGATATTTCATCTGGTGTTTTTGGGGCCTCAGAAAGCCTGATTTTCATGATTTTTGTTATTTGCTCTTTACGACAGGAGGCATTGCCGGCATTGGAATACTTATTGGGGTATGCTGGAGCGTCAACCGTCTGAAATCAAAAAAGATCCCATATCCGCCACAGGCACCTGAGGAACAGCCTCCGTATCCTGACACAGATGCAGACTTTGAGCGGTACTTTGAGCTTTGCCCTGACCCGCCGACGGGGAAAGAGTATTTCCGTCCGACGGCACTCGCGCGTCTGATCGGCATTCTGGAGAATCGGCTTGCGGAAACGATTCCCGAAGCGATGCGATTCATGGTTGCGGAGGATCGGGCGAATCGCGAGCATCAGGAAGAGATGCGGGTCATGAATGAGATGAACCGGCACGCACAGGAGGCGGCATCCTCGGCTTCCAGCGCGGCGTCGGCAGCTCGCAATGCGTCCACGATGGCAACGTTGGGGACCGCGCTTCAGGCGATCGACATGATGAACCGGAGAAAGTAGCCGAAAAAACATAAAAACATAAAAAACAAAATATTAAAAAGTTCTTGAAGAGGGAGTCTGAGGGAGAAGCCAACTTTCAAGATGTTTCTCCCTCACGGCCGTGTTCTCTTCACGGGCAGCCAGACGGCTCTCGCAGAGTGCCGTCGCGCGTGGGATCTTTAGCCGAATATCTCCACCACTGGATCCACAGGATCTCCGCAGAAGCACCACTGAAAAGAAACACGAAAAGCACAAAAAAACACGCGGATCTCACGAAATGTTTTAAAAATTTTTTAAATTCATTTTGCGTCTTTTCGTGCTTTCATCGGTGAAACTGGTACGCAGCTTTCAGATGGTCCCACAAAAAAGGCCGCACGCGGAAAAACGTGCGGCCGACTGTCAGAGGTCATTCATGCGTTAGAAGTTGACGAGTTAGAAAAGGAACCGATTCGGGAACCCGTACGAATTACTCCATCCACGGCTTCCGTCTTTTCATTCTTTTTCCAACAGCAGCACCTTCGACCTGCGTACGCTTCTGTTCCTTCCAGGAACGGGAACGAAGCCTTCCGGTGATCGTTTCATCATACTGAGAGGGCAAAGAACGACGGCGGAATTTCACCGTGTATTCATTGTCATGCGGCTGGTCCACCGGACGAATGGGGGAATTGGCACGACGTTCCTGCGAAGTTCGCGGACTGCGAACGATATGTAATCCGTACTGAGCGTGATACATGGTACACTCCTTGACCGCGCGAATGCGCGTAAAATTGCTTTGCTTGTGCCGGCCGGCTGACCGGCAGGAAAATAACATCAATTTTATTCAAGGGGCTTGCGGGCTGAAACTACCACCATCCTTTGAATCGCCCGCTTTCTCTGTTTTCAACAATCGGACATCGAAAAAACGATTTCTTCTCTCAACACAATTCAGTATAATCGGCCAAAACTCAAATGTCAAGTACCTTCCCCGCTTTTTCTGGGAATTTTTTTGAAAATATTTTTCAGAGTCCGTATTTTACGGGATAAAAACGCAAAAAAATTTTCTTAAAAAGCGGGGGAATTCCCCAGGAAACGCCGGAATTCGGGAATTTTTCCCTGATTTTGCAGTGCCCCGCTTGAAATATTTCGGGATTTTCATATAATGGAACTGTTTATGGGAGCCTTCCTGTCTTGCGGTCCGTCTCTGCTTTTGACGGGGGTTCTGCAAGAGATCCGGGAAGGGATCTTTGGAATCAGGAGAAAATAAAATGCTGCGCCATATGTTCCGGTCGAAGATCCATCGTGCCACGCTTACCGCTACGAAGCTGGATTACGAGGGGAGTATCGCGGTCGATAAAAATCTGCTTGAAGCTGCGGATATGCTTCCGGGCGAAGAAGTCCATGTGCTGAACGTGAATAATGGGGAGCGTCTCGTCACGTATCTGATCGAGGCTCCTGCCGGTTCTGGAACGGTCATGCTGAACGGCCCAGCCGCGCGTCTGGGATACCCCGGAGACACCGTGGTCCTGATCACGTACGCGACGATGACGGATGAAGAAGCGCGTGCGCACAAACCGATCGTCGTGCACGTGAACGAGAAAAATGAGATCGTCAAAAAATAGAGACCTTTGGGGCTGAAATATCCCGAAGTATGGCCGAAATCGGCGGAATGAAGATGAGAAAACGGGAATTTGGTGAAAATTTCCGTTTTTTTCACGGAATGACTTGAAATTTCCGACCGTTTTCGTATAATGAAAGCAGACGGTTTCCCGCCGGGGACCGCGAATGCTTAAATTTTTGGCAGAAGGATGAAATTTCCATGGCTTCTCAGGTTTGGAACGTTCCGAATGTTTTGTCGATGCTGCGTCTGGTCCTTTCCGCAGCACTTTTCGTCATGATCGCGCTTGGGCCTCAGTTCATGATCGCGGCTCTCGTTCTGTTCTGCATCACCGCCCTCACCGATTTCGTAGACGGCTGGTGGGCACGGAAGTTTAACCAATGCACACAGCTGGGACGCATTCTCGATCCGTTCGCGGACAAGATCCTGATCTGCGGCACTGTGATCTTTCTCGCAGCCCGGCCGGAAATGCAGGCGGACTGGAAACTCTTCCAGCCATGGATGGCGGTGGTCATCATGGGGCGCGAGATGCTCGTGACGGCGATCCGCGGGTACATGGAACAGCACGGCGTTAATTTCGCGGCGAAATGGTCCGGGAAGATCAAGATGGGATTCCAGTGCCTTGCGTGTGCGGCTGGATGCCTCTACCTTTCCTATGCCTCTGCGGATCCGGCAAGTTCTGCGGATCCAGTGACGGTCAACGCCCCCGCGTGGCTCTACTGGCTGCTCGTTGTTTCGATCTGGGTCACGATCCTCTCGACGCTTCAGTCCGGACTTGGCTACGTTCTGTGCGCCGTCCGCATTCGGAAGGACAGCTGAACCGCCATGGATACCAAACAGAAAAACATGCCGCAAGATCCCTCGCGGGTCTATCTGCGTGTCATTGATGCCTCGGCAAACCGGGCCTGCGAGGCACTCCGGGTGATCGAAGATTTCGTCCGGTTCGTGCAGAATGACCCTTTTTTGACGGAAACGCTCAAGACTCTGCGTCACCGGCTGGTCCAGAATGTCCTCATGTTTTCGCTCCCCGAGCGTCTGGCTTACCGCGAAACGCTGGCGGACGTCGGAACCCGGATCTCGACGCAGACGGAGTTTCACCGTGCGTCGCTGGAGTCGGTCCTCGACGCGAATTTTTCCCGGCTTCAGGAAGCATTGCGCTCGCTGGAGGAATTCAGCAAGCTGACGCAGCCGGAGTCCGCACATGAATTTGAGCAGATCCGCTACGCCTCCTACACGGTACAGCGGGCCGTCTTCTTCACGTTCCTGGCCGAGACGCCCAGACGCAAAACGCTCCGAAAGCTCCGGAAGATCGAATTTCTCTCCGAATTTGAAATTTCCAGCTCAACCCCATTCCCGCGCGGCGTGCTCTGTGTCCTTCCGAAAATTTCGGCTGCAGAAACGGGATCGCAGGCAGAAACCGTTTCCCCTTTTGCCCGATCTTCTGAATTTCCGGAAGACTGCCTTTGTGTGGTCCAGACTTTGGAATGGATCGAAGAGCCGGAATGCGGCGGGATCCTTCTAAATTCGGCGGATCCGGAAGACATTCATGAGATCCGAAACCGGGTCGGTCTGGAAAAACTCATTGGAGTCTGCATCCAAAGTGCGGATGATGCGCGGAAATTCCTCCTCACGGGGATCGATTTCCTCGCAGTCGTTCCGAAAGTCCCCGAATACGAAAAACATTCGTCCCAATGTGAGGCAGAAAAGATCCAGGCTTTCACGACCCTCCCGGTTTTTCAGGCAGATGATCCCCACTTTTTTATTTGATGTATCCGTTCCATGAAACTCCTAAAACTATGGCCAGGACTTGAATATCTTGTGCGTCACGGCTCATTTCGAGCGTGGCTTGCCGCGATGTTCTATGCAATTTTCGCGATGGCGGTCCTGTGCGGAACGGTCATTTGGGAAAATGTACTTCCCGCACGGTCGCAGTTTCCGCTTCAGCTCCTTTTTGGCGCCACGTGGATCCTCGGGATCTGTGTTTCGCACCGGTTTGAAAAAGCATTTCAGGAAGCACAGATCCAGCACAAAAAGAATGCTGTAGCGGAGGACACTCTGCCTTTGGCACAAACTGAATTTTTAAGACAGAATTTCTATGAATCCGAACGCCTTCTGCGTGAACGCCTGGCTCGTTTTCCAGAGGATGTTCCGGCCCGATTTTTCCTGATTTCGGTTCTGAAACGGCAAAAGCGCAAAAATGAGGCACTGGAACAGCTTGCGATTTTGGAGAATATGCAGCTTGGGATCTGGCGTCAGGACCTTCCGAATGAGAAACGCCAGCTTCTTATGCCTGACGATTGAACCAAAATAAAAAACACAAAAAGATCAAAACATCAACATCAAAAAGATTTTGAAGGCCGCGAGCTGCGGCAGGTGATGGTACTTCCACGCAAGTGCATGGATCCGTGATCTCGACCACTAAGAGCACGGAATATCCGCAGAAATATTTAGAGAGAACCCCAAATTCACGAAGCGATTTTTAAAATCAAAATTTATTTTCGTGTTTTTTGCACATTCCGTGAATTTTGTGTCAGTTCCCAGCCAGTCCTTTTCTTTTCAGTGTGTTCCTGCGGTTCTTCTGTGTCCTCCGTGGCAGGATCAGTCTGGATCGGTACGCATTTTCCGGAAGAGTCTTCAAATTTTCTTCATTTTCAGTGTTTTTAGAGTAAATTCTTCAAAATTTTGTTAAAAAATATTTTTTTCACTGGAATTTGTTTGCATTTTTTGAGATTTCGCATAAAATAAAACTTCAGAGGGAAGATGGAAATGCGTTTCTTTGTATTTTCCTAAGAGTTTCCCAGCTTTTCCAAAACTAAAGACCATTGAGTAAAGGAAACCTGAAATGAAAGCGAAATCTTCGAAGACTCCGGATATTCTGGATCTGAAATGCAGTTCCAGCTACACGCTGGCGTATCGCGACACTGAATTGATGGATCAGCCCGAATTGCGTCCGGTCCGTTTGATGATGGAGGCTCTGAAGCCTGAAATGGCGCTGGACCGTGAAAATATCGACTCTACGATCGTTGTGTTCGGCAGTGCCCGGATCACGGATCCCGAAAAGGCGAAACAGAAACTGGAAGCGGCGCAGATGCTTTTGGAGGAACAGCCGGATGATGTTCGGCGTCAAAAGCGCGTCAAGCGGATGGAAAAATTGCTTGAGCTGAGCAAATACTACGTCATGGCGCGAGAGTTTGCCCGGCTGGTTTCCGATGAATGCAAAAAAGACCTTCGGAAAAAGTACGTCATCATCACCGGCGGCGGACCGGGGATCATGGAAGCCGCGAACCGAGGGGCTTTTGATGCAGGAGCATCGTCTATCGGACTGAATATCGACCTGCCGGCCGAGCAGGAACCAAATCCGTACATTTCGCCGGAATTCTGCTTCCATTTCAACTATTTTGCGATCCGAAAGATGAATTTCCTGATCCGCGCCAAGGCTTTGGTCGCCTTCCCGGGCGGATTGGGGACACTGGACGAACTTTTTGAGGCTCTGACGCTCCGACAGACCGGAAAAATGCAGCACATTCCGATCATTTTGTTCGGAAAACGTGATTTCTGGGACAATATCCTCAATCTGGAGTGGATGGTTGAGGCGGGGGTGATCGCGGAAGAGGATCTCGATCTTTTCTACGTCGCAGAAACCCCTGCGCAGGCATGGGAGTACATCAAACGCTACCATGCGCTGAATGATTCTCCGAAAAAGAACGAAGAATAAACGCGGGAGACTCTGAAACACGCGGAAAGGAAACACGAAAAACACAAAAACATTCAAAAAACACAAAAAATATTAAAAAGTTTTTGAAGGCTGCGAGCTGCGGCGGGTGATGGCACTTCTGCTTCCGTGCAAGGGATGGATCCGTTCCCGTTGGTCACTGGTGCCGAAAGCAGGGAAACGATTTCCAAAATGTTTCCCTCTCACGGCCGCAGCCTCATTGCGGGCAGCCAGACAGTTCTCGGGGTGTGCCGTCGCGCGTGGGACCTTTAGCCGAAGATCTTAACCGCTGAAAGCACAGAAGATCAGGATCACACTGAAAAAAAGGAGGAGATCCCTGACGTAAAATTCACGGAATGTGCGAATTTCGTGTCCAGATGCGTCCTTTTAATGTGCCTCCGTGCCTTTTCAGTGATTTTAGTATCTGCGAATATGTACGTTTATCGGAGTTTTAATTTTTGTCTTTTTTTATGAAAAATCTTAAAATTTTGCCTGCCTCCCTCTGGTAAAATGCGAAATTTGGAGTAAAATAAATACCATGGGAGTCTGTCGGCGTGTTCTGGTCAGGATCTGAGCGGACAGTGAGCCCGGAAAACACAAATCGATTTATTTTCCAACCTTAAAAGGAGAGTACAGTGCGTAAAGTATTCAGTTTTATGCTGGGTATTGCGCTTGCGTGCGTTTTGACGTCCGCAGCCTTGGCCCAGTACCAGCCCACCACCGAAAAGGGGAAAGAGCAGCTGAAGGAGGACTACCTCTTCCAGTGCAATTACGAACCGACGTTTGAAAAAGCGAAAGCTGAGATCGGTTACGCCCGCCAGGCTGCCGAACGGATCGCGAAGCTGGAAGGTGCGCCGGACCTCAAAGCGCAGCTTGCCGCTCTTGATGAACTTGAAAAGAAGATCAATGCTTCGACCGAAACGGAAGAACTGGCCGAGGAACTTTACCTTGCCGTGCGTGCTGCGAAGCGTGAGATCGTGATGCGCAACCCGCTGATCAATTTTAATGAGATCCTGCTCATCGACAATCCGTACCCGCACGGCGTCAAGGGCGACGCGACGGACGAATGGGGCCACGAAGCCCGTCATCGTAATGGATTCATGGCGACCGACGGCGGTAAACTCATCGTCTGCGGTTTGAATCCCGGCGATCTGAAGCGCGTGGTTCTCGATGACGGCGGTTCCTTCTGGCGTCCGGACCTCTCCTTCGATGCGAAGAAAATCCTCCTCTCCCACCGTCTGAAGGGCGAAAAATCCTTCCATCTCTTTGAGATGAACTACGATGGAACTGATCTGAAACAGCTGACCTTCGGCGACTACGACGACCTCGATCCGATCTACACGCCGGACGGGCACATCGTGTTCTGCACGAGCCGTCAGCACTCCTACGTCCGCTGCATGCCGATGACGCACGCTTTCGCCATGGCCCGCTGCGATGCGGATGGAAAGAATATCTACGTCATCTCCGCGAACGGCGAACCGGAATATATGCCCTCCATGATGCAGGACGGCCGCGTGATCTTCACGCGCTGGGAGTACACGGACAAAGCGCTCTGGCGCGTTCAGTCCCTCTGGACCATCAACCCGGACGGAACCAACCCGCAGACGTTCTGGGGCAACCAGTCCGTTTGGCCGGACGTTCTGACGGAAGCCCGCCAGATCCCGGGAAGCAAGAAAGTCGTCTTCACCGCCGTTGGTCACCATGCATGGTTTAACGGCTCCATCGGCTACATCAATCCGGACGGCGGTCTGAACTACCCGGATGGTCTCCAGAAGATCACTCAGGAAGTCGCCTGGCCGGAAGTCGGCGACGGTCCCACCCCGGTCAAGTCGGACTACGACTACCATGCCGCAGGCAAATACTACGCATACAAAACGCCGTATCCGCTCTCCGAGGAATATATGCTCGTCTCCGCGCGTGACGGCGGTCACCTCTACAGCGGCCCGGATAATGAGTGGTTCTTCAACCTCTATTTCCAGGACGTTTACGGAAACAAAGAACTCGTTTACGAAGGCGACTTCAACGCCTACTATGCTTCCCCGGTCCGTACCCGCGAAGTTCCGCTTGAAAAACCGGACCTCGTGCAGTGGCCGAAGATCGGTTCCGGTGAAAAACCGGCGAACGGTATGCTCTACAGCAACAACGTGTTTGAAGGCGCTGACCCGATCCTGAAAGAAAAGGGCAAGTACCTGCGCGTCATCCAGATGGACCCGAAAACCTACACGACGTGGCACAAAACGGTGCAGCACGACGGTCCGGCGGTCTCCGTTTTCCAGGCGGACGGCGTGAAGCGCATCCTCGGCACGGTCCCGATCGAAGCGGACGGTTCTGTGAACTTCCAGGTCCCGCCGGGAGAAGCGATCTTCTTCCAGATGCTTGACGAAAAAGGTCAGGCGATCCACGTGATGCGCTCCTTCACGTACGTGATGCCGGGCGAAAACCGCGGGTGCTTCGGGTGCCATGAATCGAACATGAGTACGCGCTCGAACAAGATGATGGGCAGCGGCCAGATGGGAACGGCTCTGCGTAAACCGGCAGTCGAACTGACGCCGACCCCGTGGGGCAAAGAAAGCATCAGCTTCGCACGTTTTGTCCAGCCGGTGCTTGACCGCAACTGCGGCAAATGCCATCAG
>JAGBAA010000081.1 GCA_017939795.1 Thermoguttaceae bacterium | reverse complement strand
TAAGGCCCTTCAGGGCACGGAGCGCATTGACCTCGCCGCCGCCATGGCCGGCGAAGCCGGTGGCCTCCCCAAAGCGACGCGAGATGCGCCGCCTCCCAAAAGCAACACGAGACGCGCCGTCTCCCCAAAGCGACGCGAGACGTGCCGCCTCCCAAAATCGACGCGAGATGCGCCGTCTCCCAAAAGCGACGCGAGATGCGCCGTCTCCCCAAAGCGACGCGAGACGCGCCGCCTCCCAAAAGCAATGCGAGACGCACCGCCTCCCAAAATCGACGCGAGACGTGCCGCCTCCCAAAAGCGACGCGAGACGCGCCGTCTCCCCTTTTAGGGAGGTTTAACACAGTTTCATCGAATGTGATCTGCCGAAAAGTCGGGAAATTCTGAAAAGTTCTGAAAATTTTGTCCCCGTACCTTGCATTGTGTCTGATTTTGTGTATAATGTGGGTACTGACCCGTCTGTATCATGGCGGGCGGCTTGATTCAGGGGGGCGCGAAATGGCGAAAAGTTCCGTTTGGAACGATTTTGACGCGCACCGAGCAAAATGAAACTTTTTTTATTTCGAGAAACCAGATGCTTTGGGAAATTGATATTTATCCGAAAGCCAGTCAGGTCGATGCACTGGCGAATGAAACCGTAACCGAATCGCAGGCCCTCGGACTGGGCACCGATTCCATGAAAGTCCGTTCCTGCCACGGCTACCTGCTTCAAGGTGCCTTGGACCGTGAACAGGCGGAGAAGATCGCGCGCGAGCTGCTGGCGGACTGTGTGGTGGAAGAACCGGTCGTTTTCCCCGTTTCGGAAGCGAAAGATGCTGAAAACGGCGAAACGCTCGTCAACGTCCTTCCCAAACCCGGCGTCATGGACCCGGTCGCCAACAGTGCGCTGAAAGCCATTAAGGACATGGATCTCCCCGTCGAAGCGGTCCGCACGTTCCGCAAGTTCTTCATTTCCGGTTTCGATACGGAAAACATCGATAAACTCTGCTGGAAGATCCTCGCCAACGACGCCATCGAACAGGTCGTCAAAGGTCCGTTCACGTTCGAGCATCTGGAAGTCGGCAGTCCGTACCATTTCGAGCTGACGATCGTTCCGATCCGCGGCATGAATGACGAGGAACTCAAAACGCTGGCGATCAAAGGGCAGCTTTATCTTTCGCTGGTCGAAATGCAGACGATCCAGAAGCATTTTCAGGATCTGGACCGCGACCCGACGGACGTCGAGCTGGAAACCATCGCACAGACGTGGAGCGAACACTGCTCGCACAAGACGCTGGCGGGCCGTATTTCCTACCGCGACGATGAGCGTGAGATCGTTTTCCAGAACATGCTGAAAGAAACGATCTTCGCCGCGACGCAGGAAATTCGCAAAAATCTCGGAGAAAACGACTGGTGCGTGAGCGTCTTCAAGGACAACGCGGGCGTCGTGACGTTTGACGACGAATACAATATCTGCTTCAAGGTCGAGACGCACAACCATCCGTCCGCGCTGGAACCCTACGGCGGCGCGAACACGGGCATCGGCGGCGTCATCCGCGACCCGATGGGGACCGGTATGGGAGCAAAACCGGTGGCGAATACCGACGTTTTCTGCTTCGCTCCGCCGGAGATCCCGCTGGAAGACCTTCCCCAGGGCGTTCTGCATCCGAAACGCGTCATGCGCGGTGTCGTTTCCGGCGTGCGCGACTACGGCAACCGAATGGGGATCCCGACCATCAACGGCGCGGTGTTCTTCGATGAACGTTACCTCGGCAACCCGCTCGTTTACTGCGGAAACGTCGGTCTGATCCCGGTCGACAAATCGTTCAAAAAGACCAACCCGAACGACCTGATCGTCGCTGTCGGCGGACGGACCGGGCGTGACGGCATCCACGGCGCGACGTTCAGCTCGGCAGAACTGACGCACGAAAGCGAATCCCTCTCCGGCGGTGCAGTCCAGATCGGAAATGCCATCACCGAAAAAATGGTCCTCGACGTCCTTCTCGAAGCTCGTGACCGCGGCCTCTATACGGCGGTGACGGACTGCGGCGCAGGCGGTTTCTCCAGCGCGGTCGGCGAAATGGGTGAAGAGATCGGCGCGGAAGTCTGGCTCGAAAAGATCCCGCTCAAATATGAAGGTCTCTCGTACAAGGAAATGTGGATCTCCGAGGCGCAGGAACGCATGGTCTTCAGCGTCGCGGATGACAAATGGCCGGAAATGAAGGCTCTGTGCGAATCGGAAGGCGTCGAAGCGACCGTCATCGGCCGTTACGTTCCGACCGGACGTCTGGTCCTGAAATACGACGGAGTCCAGGTCGCCGACCTGACGATGGACTTCATGCACGGCGGCCGTCCGCCGGTCGTCCGCGAGGCGGTCTACGCTCCTCCGGCGGTCTCCCCGATGAATCTGCCGATCCGCACGGACTACACGGAAGACCTCACGAAGATCCTCGGCTCGTACAACGTGGCGTCGAAACACTGGGTCGTCCGCCAGTACGATCACGAAGTCCAGGGCGGTTCCGCAGTCAAACCGCTCGTCGGCGTGAATAATGACGGCCCGGGCGATGCGTCCGTCTTCCGTCCCCGTCTCCACACGATGCAGGGCGTCGTCATCTCTAACGGCATGAATCCGTGCTATGGCGAATGCGATACGTACTGGATGGCCGCCAGCGCGATCGACGAAGCTCTCCGCAACGCCGTCGCCGTCGGTGCCGATCCGGAAAAGATCGCCATCCTCGACAACTTCTGCTGGGGCAACACGGACCGTCCGGAAACGCTCGGTTCCCTCGTCCGTTCGGCCATCGCCTGCCGCGATATGTCCATCGCGCTCGGCACGCCGTTCGTCAGCGGTAAAGATAGTCTCAACAACGAATTCCGTCCTGCCGGTCAGGAACCGATCAGCATCCCGCCGTCTCTGCTCATCAGCGCGATGGGGCAGGTCAACGACGTGCGCAAATGCGTGACGATGGACCTGAAATCTGCCGGTTCCGCTCTCTACGCCGTCGGAACGACGAAAGAGGAAATGGGCGGCTCGCACTTCGGTCTGGTGAATAAACTCTCCGGCGGCGAGTGCCCGAAAGTCGATTTCGACGTCACGAAAAAGACCCTCAAAGCGGTCTACGACGCGATCCAGGCCGGTACGGTCCGTTCCTGCCATGACCTTTCCGAAGGCGGTCTCGCAGTCGCTGCGGCAGAAATGGCGTTCGCCGGTGAACTTGGCGTGGAACTCGACCTTACGGCCGTTCCGTTCGACGGACAGAAGTCCGATGCGGCCATCCTGTTCTCCGAATCCAACACGCGTTTCCTCGTCGAAGTCGCTCCGGAGAAGGAAGCCGAATTCCTGGCCGCACTTGAGGGTGTCGCCGCTGCGAAGATCGGCTCGGTCAACTCCGGCACGAAACTCACGGTGAAAGGCATCGCCGGCGGAAACGTCATCGACGCGGAACTCGCCAACCTGAAAGCTGCCTGGCTCAAACCGCTCGATCTTTAATGGGATTCCTGTTTCCCGCTGCTTTCTTTTACCGAAGCAGCGGGATGGGCTATTTGTTTCAGACGCGATTTTGTTGAAATGCCCGTCTGAAAAATGAAGAGCAGGACGAAAATACACACAAATTGAATTTAAGGAATAGACCATGAAACCGAATGTTTTGATTTTACGCGCACCGGGCACGAACTGTGATCTGGAAACCGCTTACGCCTTTGAAAAAGCAGGCGCGGCGACGGAACGGATCCACGTGAACCGTCTTCTCGAAGATCCGTCTCTCTTCGAGAAATTTCAGATCCTCTGCTTTCCCGGCGGATTCAGCTACGGCGACGATATTTCGTCCGGACGCATTCTTTCCAGCCAGCTGCTCCACAATCTGTCGGACCAGCTGCAGAAATTCCGCGATGCCGGTAAACTCGTCCTGGGCATCTGCAACGGATTCCAGATCCTCATCAAGACCGGTCTCCTCATCCCGGTGGACGGTGAGCCGCTCGCGACGCTTGCGTGGAATAACTGCCAGCGTTTCCAGGACCGATGGGTCGAACTGAAGACGCACGCGAACTGCAAAAACGTTTTCCTCAAGGGGATCGACCGCCTCTACATTCCGGCAGCGCACGCGGAAGGGCGTTTTGTCGTGAAAGATGCGGAAACGCTGAAGAAATTCGAAGAGAACGGCCAGATCGCGCTTCAGTATGCGCCGCTGGATTTCTCGAAGTTTGAGGAAGCTGCGAAATACGACGCGAACGGTATTCTCCAGTACCCGGACAATCCGAACGGTGCCGTGGCGAATATCGCGGGTCTCGGCGACGAAACGGGCCGCGTGCTCGGTCTGATGCCGCATCCGGAACGCCATATCGACCCGACGCAGCATCCGCGCTGGACCCGCCGCGATGTTCAGCCGGAAGAAGGTGAAGGACTCCAGATGTTCCGCAACGCGGTCGAGTACTTCAACTAAATCCAAAACCAAAATTCAGATTTGAAACTTGGAAAAAACGAGCCTCTGGTAAAAAAGAGGCTCGTTTTGTTTGTGGAACAGGAAATATTGAGAAATTTCACTGGAATCCGGCTGCGAAATCGCCCCAGTCCCGCGTACAGAGCGACGCGAGAGTTTCCGTATCCATCGAATTTGAGAGAAAATGGACGGAAGTGTCGCCGAAAACGCCGTACGCGCCGCCCCGGTGCTGACTGCAGATCTCATTGTCCGTCTTTGGCGCCTGGTTGATGCCGTACGCCACATCGAAAACATTGGAAGAGCAGATCCAGTGCCGGTCGCCGTACGCATAGTCGGAGTTTGGCCGGGAATCTTCCGAGATGAAGAGCGTGCAGGAAAGTCCGTCGCCGATATCTGCCGTTTTCAGCGGGTCGATGACCAGTTTTCCGCGTTTTCCCTTTTCGAGGTATGCTTTGGGATACGTTCCGACGTAAATGAGCGGTCCGTTGACGGGTTCATTGCGGTCTCGGCTTGGAAAACGCGCCCCGTAGATCCCGCCGTAGGAAGTCCGCGCGTATCCGTTGACGCGGATGGGTTCACCTGCCGTTTCCGGACAGACATAGATCGGGATCTCCGTACCGGCTGGTTCCCGGTTCACTTCGTCGTCGAATTTGGAATCCGCGTCGATCCGCTCAAAAAGGTTCTGCTCTTCGATATGCGGCAGGAGAAAGTAGGACCAGCCGTAACTTCGTCCCTGAGGGCAAATGGAGCTTCGGTGATCTTCGCCGCCGGGAATGACCTGGGAATCGTGGACCGCGGACCAGGAATCAAAACCGGTGCCGATCTGCCGCAGATTATTTTGGCAGTGAAGGCTCCTCGTCGCGCTGCGAGCCATCTGGACTGCCGGCAAAAGCAGTCCCATGAGGACACCGAGGATCGCGATGACGACGAGAAGCTCCACGAGAGTAAAGCCTTTTCGCCGCATATTCACCCCTCCGCAGCGGTTTGAAAGAGGCGGGAGGATACTTTCCGGCGCAGGGATCCGACTCCCAGGAAAGCCAAACCTGCCAGAAGAAGCGCGAGGGTGCCCGGTTCCGGAACGGAAGAAATGGGAAGATCTCCGCCGCCGATACCGCCGCTGGTCAGGAAAATGAGGTCGTCCAGCGCGAAATACGCCGCGATATTCAGTCCCCACATTCCGCCGTCGGTGCCGGAGACGCGAAATTCGAGCGAATCGACGTTCTCGAAAGAGTTTTCGACCTCACCGGCCAGCAGAAGTTCCGCGAATTCCAGCACATCATCCGGCGTGTTTCCGTAAGCCATGAGGTATTCGCCGGAATCATCCGTAAAAATGTCATCGGCAGAGAGGTCCGTGAATTCGATCGTCGTCCAGTCATCGATGAAAGTCAGTTCTTCTCCGAGATAGTCGATGAGCATGACATCCTTCATTCCGGTAACTTCACCCAGTGCGTTTTTTCCCGTGACCGTCAGCCGGTACCAGAAACCGGGATCGGCAGAGCCGGCAAAACTGTCTCCCAAAACGGAACCGTAGACCGGCCACGGCGTGTTGTTCAGCGCGAAACTCTGAATGGAAACGGTTTCGTCAAATTGGATCGTCGGAGCCGGACTCATGCCGCAGGAGTCCCCATCGTAAATGACGGCATAGTATTCCGAGCCGTTTGCTCCGCCTCCGGAGAAGGAGGTGAACTGGTTGCCGTCCTCAAGCCAGAAATTGGAGTTTCCATTCAGATCCCCGCTGAATCCGGATTTGTTCGAGAAGGCAAAACCATGCCAGTACTCGTACATCAGTGCCGAATAGTTGAACACGTTGTTGAACGAAACGCCGTTTCCGAGCGAGAAATAGCGAGCTTCGTATCC
Source organism: Thermoguttaceae bacterium (assembly GCA_017939795.1). Lineage (GTDB taxonomy): Bacteria > Planctomycetota > Planctomycetia > Pirellulales > Thermoguttaceae > RGIG3701. The sequence continues at coordinate 68,157 of JAGBAA010000081.1, read as the reverse complement.
CTCCGGCATCCAGGGATTATCGCCGAGTATCGCGCTTTCCGTACCGTCATCGCCGCGGAAATAGTATCCGGTCGACGTTTCATTCCAGACGTAATTGGAGCCGGAAAGGGCCGTACGGACATTCTCAAAATCGATAGTCACGGCATCTGCCTGAACGCGGACGTTACCCATTAAGAGGCATGACGCAAGGAAGATCCCAAAAATCGCAGCGAACTGACAGAATCTGGCAAAGATAAATAGACTGACCAATCGGCAGCATACGGAAAAACGCGGTTTTTTCATGAGAAAACCGTCCTTTCTGCGCATTATCCGCTCGACAAAGGATTTTCCAGAAGCCCCTCGGAACAGGAAGACCTTTCGGAGAACCGTATGTCCTTCGGAAAAAATGCGCCTAAATCCTGACCCGTCTCCCACGCGGATCGTGAATTTTCGAAAAACAGGCAGGTCTTCTGACTCACAGAGTCCGCAACGCGGTCATTTGCCGGCCTTCTCACGTTTTCGCAAACGCAATGACCATTTTAAGAATGGCAAACTTTCTCTGTCCACAGCGGCGGGGACCGTTTCGGAATGGAAAGGAACGAAACCGTCACTCGGACGATCCAGCTTCAACTTTCGGCACCGAATTCCCTTTTAACGGACAATTCCAAGAGGAATGCCGTTCACCTGATTCGACACATTGAATTTTTGAGCGGGCAAATAAGCACCCACTTTTTTCATTTTATCAGAATTGCCAGAATATTCAAGGAGGAAATTCTTGTTTTTATTGAAATTTTAAAAATTTCTGTTTTTGAGAATGTTCAGACTTTTCCATTTTCCCCAATTTAACATCTGCTGCTTGCTGTAGCGTTTCAAAGCGGGACAGGAAGTGCTTACGCAGAATTAAAACATCGATGGAAAGGCGTCAAGAAAAGCATCATTTTCGATGAGATCCATTTCGCTGATGTCCGATCCGTCCTTCGCGTTCGGTTCGAGACCATCTTCTGGAGGGTCTGAGAAACGGAATTTTGGCGGGACATCCTTCGCTTGGCTTGATTCCTGGAGAAATTCCTTCGCGGGTGAACTGCTCCCGGCAAATGGCAAGGAACTCCAGATTTTCCACAATGCGGTTGAGTATTTCAACTAGTCAAGGAGGCTTTCATTCTCAAAAAGCGTTTTCGATATAAGGAAACACAAAAATTGTGAAAATACGCAGAAGCCCGAAATCGTTCGTGTATTTTCGTGTTTGGGTGAAATTTGTGTCAATATATTTTTTTAGTGTGCTTCTGCGCCTTTTCTGTGTTCTCTGTGGTTGAAGCAGGCGTTGTCGGATGGATCATTTTTTAGTGGATCTCCCATATTTTCCCACGAATAGTATGCTTTTTTCAGCGCGCGAGATGCTCTTTCAGGAAGATGCCCGTTCTGCTTTCCGGCGTTTCTGCGACCTCTTCGGGAGTTCCGGCCGTCACGATCTGGCCGCCGCCGCTCCCGCCTTCCGGTCCCAGATCGATGATCCAGTCCGCGGAGGCCATGACGTCCAGATTGTGCTCGATGACGAAGACCGAATTTCCGCGGTCCACCAGATCATGGAGGACATTCAGGAGCCGCTCGATGTCTGCGAAATGCAGACCGGTCGTCGGTTCGTCCAAAATGTAGAGCGTGTCTCCGCTGGATGTTTTCGCGAGTTCCAGCGCGAGCTTGATCCGCTGCGCCTCGCCGCCCGAAAGTGTCGTGGAAGGCTGACCGAGTTCCAGGTAGCCGAGTCCCACGGAGATCAGACTCTGAAGCGGACGGTGGATCGTTGGGAAGTTTTCGAAAAATTCGGCGGCATCTTCGATCTTCATTTTCAGAATGTCGGCGATGGACTTCCCTTTGTACGTGATTTCAAGCGTCTGGCGGTTGAAGCGCTTTCCTTCACATTCCGGGCACTGGACGTACATGTTGGGAAGGAAATTCATTTCGATCTTCTGAACGCCCTGACCCTGGCAGTGTTCGCATCGTCCGCCGCGCACATTGAAACTGAAGCGCCCGATTTTGTATCCGCGCTGTTTTGCTTCACGCGTTTCGGTGAAGACTTTGCGTATTTCATCAAAGATCCCAAGGTAAGTGGCCGGATTGCTTCGTGGAGTACGTCCGATCGGTGCCTGATTCACCAGAATGACTTTTTCGATCCGGTTTGCGCCTTTCAGTACGGTGAATGGTCCCGGTTTTGCCGAGACTCCTCCCAGTCGGCGAATGATGGCCGGTGCGAGTGTTTCGTTTACGAGCGAGCTTTTTCCGGAACCGCTCACTCCCGTGATGCAGACGAACCGCTTCAGCGGGAAGACGGCCGTGACGTCCTGCAGATTGTTTGTCCGGACCCCTTCGATGGTCACGAAGCGCGTACGCGTATTGATAGAACGGCGTTTTCGGCGGAGTGCGTACTTTTGATGCTCGCGCAGGTATTTGCCGGTCAGGGAGCGCGGATGATTCTGAATGCTTTCCGGAGTTCCTTCCGCGACGATCATGCCGCCGTGCACACCGGCTCCGGGACCGACGTCGATGATCCAGTCGGACTGACGCATGATCGCATCGTCATGTTCAACGACCAGGACCGTATTGTCCATGCGCTGGAGCTGACGCAGTGTTTCGATGAGTTTCTGATTGTCGCGCGGATGCAGACCGATCGACGGTTCATCGAGAACATAGCAGACTCCGACCAGCCCGGAACCGAGACCGCCGGCAAGACGCACACGCTGAAGTTCACCGCCGGACAGCGTATCCGCAGACCGATCGAGCGTCAGGTAGCCGAGTCCCACCTGCTGCAGGAATTTCAGACGCGGAACGATCTGCGAGATGAGCGGCTCGGCGATCGGAAGTTCATTTTCGGCGTCGAATTCCAGATTTTCAAAGAATTTCAGTGCATCGAGAATATTCAGGGCGGTCAGTTCCTGGATCGTATGCGGACGCATGAAATCCTTCCGTTTCAGGTCGCCGATCCGGACGTTGAGCGCTTCTTTTCGCAGGCGCGCCCCTTTGCACGTCGGGCAGGTCACGCGGCCATGGCACGATTCCAGCGTACTGCGGAAGGAAAGGGAGGTCCCGTTCTGGTACTCGTCGTTCAGAATGTCGAAGATCCCCTCGACTTTTTCTCCGATCTCCGGATGTTTGCGGAAGATCGTGGTTTTTGCCGTCAGATCAATACCGCTTGCGCCCAGAGAAAGGGACGAAGAGGATGCGAGATCGATGAAGGAGCCGGAACTGTCCGATTTGATGTCCGCGCCATAGTCGATCATGGAGTCGTCTGCGCCATTTTCCGTATCTTTGCCCTGATGGACGGAAATATCCAGATCGACCATTTCGCTATCGGCTGCATTTTCGTCCGGGGCTGGGGCGGAGACTTTTTTTCCTGCGGATCTTGCCGTTTTGGCACTCGAGGCTTTCGCGGACCGTGTTTTGGCGGTCGATGGAGAGAAACCGTCTTCGGAATCATCTTCGTCAAACGCACGCACCGCAGCCAGCGAGATCCCGTCGTCTTCCTGCTTCATCGTCGGCTTGAAAGTTCCTTTCATGGCCGCTTTTTCTTCCAGATCTGAAGGACTTTCCTGTCCGGCACGTTCCATCAGACGGGCAGCCTTCTGAATATCGGTACTCGAAGCACTGCGCAATGCCGCGACGGTCCCAAGGTACTCGTTCAGGTCGAAAAGGTCACTTTCGGATCCGTAAAGAAGGAAGTCCATCTGCGTTTCATTCAGCCGATCCAGCGGTGTGTTCCAGCGGATGCCGAGAACTGCGAGACATGAAGAAAGCCGGGATCGGAAGCTGCGGAGCGTCTGTTCCGGAAGATTCTTCCAGATCCCGACGGCTCCGGAAGCCAGAGAAAGCGAACGGTCCGAGATGACCAGATCCGGGTCGAATTTTTCCAGGTAACCGAACCCCTCGCACGTCGTACAGATGCCGTACGGACTGTTGAAGCTGAACATTCGGGGTTCCAGAACGTCGAATTTGATCCCGCAGACCGGGCACATGTTTTTCGTGCAGAATATGCGGTCTTTCCAGACATTTCCCTGCGGTGTCGCGTGCTCGATCGTCGCGATGATCTGTCCGCCGCCGTGACGCAGAGACAGATTGACGCTCTCTGTCAGTCGAGGCCGCGATGCTTCCCGAATCACGATCCGGTCCACGATCGCTTCGACAGTGTGCGGCGTGCGGATGTCCAGGGCCTTCACCTGATCCAGTTCCATGATGACGCCGTCGACCCGCGCACGCACATAGCCTGCCTTGCGGATCAGTTCAAAAACGTCGAGACAGTTGCCCTTTCGTTTCCGCACGATCGGTGCCAGGAGCATCATGCGCGTCCCTTCCGGATAGGCACTCAGCGTGTCGAAGATCTGCTCCGGAAGCTGTGGGCGGATAGGACGGAAACATTTCGGACAGACTGCTTTACCGAGACGGGCATAGAGAAGACGCAGATAATCGTAGATCTCCGTCACGGTCGCGACGGTACTGCGCGGATTACTGATCCCAGAGTGCTGGTCGATGGAAATGGTCGGCTGAAGTCCTTCGATCCGGTCCACATCCGGGCGTTCCATCTGATGAAAAAACTGACGGGAATATACGGAAAGGCTTTCGATGTACTGCCGCTGACCTTCTGCGTACAGCGTGTCGAACGCCAGCGAACTCTTCCCCGAACCGCTCGGTCCCGTGATGATGACGAGCCGGTTTCGCGGAATATCGACACTGACGTCCTTCAAATTGTGCACTCGAGCGCCAATGATCTGGATCCGCTTTTTCTGATGCTGAACGCTAACTGAACCGGGATGTGGAGCCATGGTGGACCTTTCCAAAAAAAAATCCAGTGCCAGATACACACCGGATTTAACGCCAATCAGTCAAATTTCCGCTTTCTTAACGAAACAAAAGCATACGGGAGCGAAACTCCATATCTGTGCCGGATCGGAAAATTCAACTGCGTCGAATTCGATGAAGCAGAGAGAGCAGGAACGAAACCGTTCAGTCCAGATCGGAACGTTGGATCGCTCACTCGCCTCACGACATCAAAACAGGCAGGAACGGCCAAATACCGATCCTGCACCGCAATTATTTGCGATGACGAATTCTCGAACGCATCTTTCTCTTTTTACGACCGATCTTGCGACGACCTTTTCCGGATACTTTTGTTCCCACGGTAAATCTCCTGTTTAAGTTTGAGTCCCAATCATTCCATGAAATCGGAATGAACGATTAAACACAAATACCAATGCAGTATATTATAGCGAAATTTCAGACTTTTCACAGGGGGGGAGGAAAATTTTTTTGCATTTTTTCGTTTTTTTCTTCTTTTTTCAAGCAGAAACATTTGACATTTTGCGGATTTTGCCTATAATTAGAGGGAATTAAGCCTCAGACACGTCTGGAAAACCGGAGGAACTGGATGCCGTGCGTCTCCGATTTTGGGAATTTCCGGGTGTGTCTGCGGATTTTTTCTTTTCAGAGTACGATTTTTTTCAGATTTTTTAAGGACGGCTTTTCATGAATTCACCGTTTTCCAATTTGGGTACTTCTGCTTCGGAACAGGATGGGATCGTTCGCGATTTTGGAGACTATTCTCTACGCTTTCCATGCGATCCCAGGGTCCTTGAGCCGGTGCGCCGCGGAATGGGGCTGCTCATCTGGTCGGATCTGATCCTGACGGCGGCTTTTTTGCTGCTGATCGCTGTCCTGACTCTAACTTTCGGACGTTCGGAAAAGTTTGCCGACTTTGTGCGAAGCATGACCGAAGAACGGTTGGCACATCTTCAGACGCTTGCTCCCGAGGAACTTTACCTGGAGCTGAAAGACGAACTTCCGATCGAGGAAGCCGTTCAGCCTGTCGGGCTGGTCATGCTCATCATGCTGACCGGAACGATCCTGAATATGGTCGGGACTTCCTGGTGTGCGAAGGTGCCGGGAAACATTCTTCCAGGGGCCTGGGGGGCCGGTTTCGTCTGGTACGGTGCACTCGTACTCGGGATGCTCATTTCGTTCCTTCTGCCGCTTCTGCTGCTCCTTGCGTGGCAGAAATGGCTTCAGAATCTTCTGCGTCTTTCCTGGTTTCTTGGCGAACCGGAGGCGCTGAGGCATCTTCGGACCGTCCACCGATCCGTTTTTTATGCCATTCTGCTTTTCCTGGCCGTGACGCTCGTTCCGTGGGTGCTGAAGGATCCCGCAAACAGCATGACCGTCATTTCCGGGCTTCAGTGGGTCCTGGCGGCGTGCCTGCTTTTTGCCGTCTTTACGTACATTCAGCTCCTGAGATCCCTCCGGGCGAATATTGCCCGAATGAACCGCCTCTGGCTGAATGGAAGTGAAGAATATCTGGAGAAATGATTGGCAGATCTCTGGAGAAATGACCGGGATGCTCCGCAGGCTGAAAGCGTGAGAGCCGGCGAAATGCATGAGGCATGAAAATGCCGCAAGGTATGAAAATGCCGCAAGGTATGAAAAAGAACGGCAGAAACATCTTCCGAAAAAGGATCGTTTCTGCCGTTTTTTCTGTTCCAGTCTCTCTTCTCAGTCGATCCAGCCTCCGCCGAGAAGTGTTTCGCCCGCATAGCAGACGGCCGCCTGTCCCGGTGCGATGCCGAAGACCGGCGTGTGGAGTTCGATCCGGAATTTTCCGTCCTTTTCCGGAATGACCCGCGCAGGAACGGACGGGGAACGGTAGCGGATCTTGACTTCGCATTCAAACGCTTCCGTCGGAGTCGGGATCTGCCAGACGGACTCCGAGGCATGCAGTTCCGTGCGGGCAAGCTCATCATGAAGTCCCAGAATGACCCGATTGGTTTCCGGTTCCAGACGCACGACAAAATGAGGCTCGCGAAACGCCAGACGCAGCCCCTTTCGCTGTCCGACCGTGTAGCGTTCCATCCCTTCGTGCGGTCCCAGGTCTTTGCCGTCCGTCGTGAAGAAATTCCCTTTCGTGTCCGGATACGCACCCGTTTCGCGGAAGATCTGCTCCTTTACGAATTTCGCGTGGTCTCCGTCCGGAACGAAGCAGATCTCCTGGCTGTCCCGCTTATGCGCAACGTGGATCCCCGCATCCTCCGCCATCGTTCGGATCTCTTCCTTGGTTCGGTCTCCAAGAGGAAAGAGGAGTCGGGGAAGTTTTTCCCGCGGGATCCGGTGCAGTACGTACGACTGGTCCTTCGACGGATCTGCTCCCCGGGCGATGCAGAATTCCGGGCCGTCCGGAGTTTCGTGCTTCACCAGACGCGCATAGTGTCCTGTCGCGACGAAATCCGCCCCGATCGAGTCCGCAAAATCAAAGATCTTTCCGAATTTCAGATCCGCATTGCAGACGATGCATGGATTCGGCGTCCGGCAGGTAGAATATTCGCGGATGAAATACGAGACGATCTTCTGGAATTCTTCATGAAGATCCATGATGTGCAGCGGGATCCCGAATCGGTCGGCAACTACCCGGGCGTCTGCGGCATCTTCTTCACTGCAGCATCCGTGCTTTCGGCGGATGGGGAGGTTTTCCGCACTGCCGTCTGTGTGCGTCTGGATCCCATGCTGCATGAAAACGCCGGTCACTTCATGTCCCGCCTGTGTCAGAATGTGTGCGCAGACACTGCTGTCCACGCCGCCGGACATCGCCAAAACGATTTTTGCCATGGATCGCTCTCCTTCATTGATTCTATGAGATTTCCGTAAGGAATACCCGACCATTATACCATATTTCTCTGGGACTGCAACGGGGGGAGAATTTTATTGCACTGGCGGCAGACTGATCGTGTATGGGTGGAAAAGAAAGGAATGTGCGATGAGATCAGAACGAAGTCATGTGCGATTCGTTCATGAGGATTTGGAGATAGATCGGATCCATTGGGTCAGGCTCCCGCAATATGCGTTTTTCCAGTGAATCTGCGGTTTGGGAGGGATCGTGGTGCTTGTACAGAAAAAAGTACCCCAAAAGGATCATGAGGGAAAGAAACAGACAGAAAAAGACCCAGAAATAAAAGCACCGCATGAAAAACCTCTCATGAAAATGGGGTTAAACAGCAGTTTCGAGGCGATTCTCCATAAAAATAGGAGCATCGCGCGAAAATAAAGAAAAATACCTTGCTCTCTACCAAAGAGCGTCCGAAGACCGATATTTCTCCGCAACACTACGCAACGCCCCTAAGGCGTCACGATTCTGGTGTTGCAGGCAAGCCATCTCCGGTCTCCCGGCTGGTAGTGATGAACTTACTTTATTTTCTGAACCGCAAAGTCTAAAAATACGAAATATAAATTGGCTTTTTTGCTGGAGCACTTTCTCGGAAGATCTTCCCGCAAAACAGGCACGTTCGCGAAAAGAGCAAAACGGCCCGGGCAGATCCATGGAATTGGATGGCCGATTTTGAACAAACGTCCAATCCAAATCTGTGCATCAGTATTTTACCAGAAATTTCCAAAATTTTCAATGGGGGACGCTTTCTTTTTTGGGAAAAAAAGAGGAATTTTTTCCGAAAATTCTGATCGTGCCATGGCAGGCGAACCAGTTCCTGTTGGTCACTGGCATGGATGCGTATGCAAAAAGCCCCTCCATCAGAAGGGGGAGCAGACCAAAGGTCTGACGGGGTGGTTGGGGGCTTTTCGGGAACCCCAGGCACGCAAAAAAACGCCCTCTCAAATCTCCTTGTGCCCTCTGCGGAACCATCCTGCCGTCGTTTCATGAAAAAAGGACTCAGAATACTCGGCAGTCGGAAAATGGCCGTGATGTGGGGGGCTTGAACTTTTTTTGTTTTCTGGTAGAATGCAAAAAGGAAGATCCTGTTTGTTTTTCGAGTTTTAAAATCTGTTTCATGGAAGGCGAAAAAATGGCTGAGCATGTTTTCCAGAAGTGTATCGATCCGAACTGCGGCGCTGCGTACGGTGTCGAAGAAGTCCTGACTGCGTGCCCCAAATGCGGGAATCTGCTGGACATTCGGTATGATTGGGATAAACTTTCTGTTCCGAAGTCGCTTAAAGAGCTGGAAAAGTACTGGACGATGCGCGATGTGCCTCAGCGTTTCAGCGGCGTCTGGAAATTCCATGACCTCCTTCCGTTCACGGAACTGGAAAAGTGCGTGACGGTCGGAGAAGGACAGACCATTCTGCAGAATTCCGCGGGAGTCGCGAAGTATGCCGGCGTGAAAGAGGGAAACCTTTTCCTTCAGTATGAGGGGATGAACCCGTCCGGGTCGTTCAAGGATAATGGGATGTGCGCGGCGACGACGCACGCACGGATGGTCGGCGCGACGCGGGCGGCGTGTGCCTCCACGGGAAATACCAGTGCCTCGCTGGCTCTCTACTGTTCCTGCCTCCAGACGATGAAGGCCGTCATTTTCATCGGCGACGGAAAGATCGCGTACGGGAAACTTTCCCAGGCTCTTGATTACGGGGCGCAGACGCTTCAGATCCATGGCGATTTTGATGATGCGATGGCGCGGGTGAAGGAAGTCTCGAAAAAACTCGGTATCTATCTGGTCAACAGCGTGAATCCGTTCCGTCTGGAAGGCCAGAAGACCATCATGCTGCGCGTACTGGAAGCTCTTCGCTGGAACGTTCCGGACTGGATCGTCGTTCCGGGCGGAAACCTTGGAAACTCCAGCTCGTTCGGCAAAGCGTTCCATGAACTCTACGAACTGGGACTGATCGACCGAATTCCGCGGCTGGCCGTCATCAACGCGGCGGGTGCCGATACGCTGACCCGCGTCTTCAATGAGGAAAATATCCGATGGAACGGCGGAAATACCGATCGCGCGAAGATCAATGCTTTCTTCAAGCAGATGAACGATGAGGGACGCCGTGCGAATACGATCGCCAGCGCAATCGAGATCAATCGGCCGGTCAACCTTGAGAAATGCCTCCGTGCGCTGGAATGGTGCGACGGTGTCGTGCGCAAAGTGACCGACCAGCAGATCCTCGATGCGAAATCCCAGGTCGGGGCCTGCGGGTTCGGCTGTGAGCCGGCCAGTGCTGCGAGCGTGGCGGGAACGAAACTTCTGCGTGAAGAGGGCGTCATCGCACCGAGCGACCGCGTCGTCTGCATCCTGACGGGCCATCAGCTCAAGGATCCGACCGCGACCGTCGCGTATCATTGCGGCGACCCGCAGAAATTTGACGAAGTCCTCCGACCGCATGGCGTCACGACGTGCGATTTCGCGAACAATCCGGTCAAGGTCGAAAATGACGTGGACGACATCGTCCGCGCGATCCAGGGGTAGTTTTCTGCTGGCCGTCAGGAATCGGCATGATGCTGAAATTTTCCAACACGGTCGAAATATTTCAACACAAAATTCACGAAGCTGCACAGAACTCGCGAATGCTTTTCAGGTTTTTGGAAAACATTTCGCGAGTTTTTGCGTCTTTCGTGAAATTCGTCTCAGAAAGTCTAAAAAAAGGCAAAATTTCTCTTGACAAAAAAACGGGAAACGTCTATTCTGTCGGATATTGCAGTAAATTCACGATGTAGTGCAGGTCAATGATGAAACGGAATTCAATTTCATTCAAAACACAGATCCTCGGTGCTTTCGCGGCCGTCTGCGTCCTTTTTTTCGCCGGATGCGATTCGATCGGCGGGAAAAAAGATGTGGAGCGCGGACAGCTGGATCAGAAAAAAGAGTACTCCCAGCCGAAATTTGTGGGCGACATCACGATGGCGTATGGTGCGGAACCCATTGAAGTTTCTGCCGTGAGTCTTGCCGCAAATCTGGCCGGTACGGGGAGCGATCCGCCGGAGTCTGTGCAGAGAACGATGCTTCTTCGTGAAATGGCGAGCCGGGACGTTGCGCATCCTGCGAAAGTTTTGGCCGATCCGAGTACCTCTCTGGTCATCGTCAGCGGACACCTTCCCCCCGGTGTGCAGAAAGGGGATCGATTCGACGTCGAAGTGACCGTCACGATGGACAGTGAAACGACGAGTCTGCGCGGCGGGTACCTGCTTCCCGCGCCGATGAAGGAAATGCAGATGCTTGACCGGCTTCGTGAAGGACGAAAAAGAGCCACGTGTTCCGGTCCGATCATCGTAGAGCCGAAAACGGGGACTCCGCGCGATAAAATGACGCAGTGCCGCGGAATCGTGCTTGGGGGCGGAGTGTCCACGATCAGCCGTCAGATCCATCTTCTCGTTTCCCGGACTTCCGCGAGACCGGATAAATTCATGACCATGAAGATCGAGCGGGCCATCAATGCACGATTTAAGATGGGGAGCGGAAGTTCGGATAAAGTCGCGAAGGCGAAGGACGACAAGATGATCTACCTCTCGATCCCGCCGGAATATCGTCAGAATATTTACCGATTCGTTGAGGTCGTGCAGTGTATTCCGATCCTCGAGATGGAAGCGGAGCGGCTTGACCGGATGAATCTTCTGGAAAAACGGCTAATGGATCCGACGAGCGCAAAACGTGCGGCTCTGGAACTTGAGGCGATCGGACGCAAGGGGATCGATACGCTGAAACTTGGTCTGACGTCGAATGAGCTTTATGTGCAGTTTCATGCGGCACAGGCTTTGGCATACCTTGACGTGAGCGATGGTGCAGAGGTCCTTGGCCGTGTTGCTCTGGAAGACCGCGTAAATCGGGATCAGGCACTCAAGGCACTGAGCGCGCTGGATGACCTGAATGCGTACGATGTTCTGCGAGATCTCATGAGTTCCGAAACTGCAGAGACCCGCTACGGTGCGTTCCGCGCACTGTACATGATGCGTCCGACGGATCCGCTCGTTGCCGGTGAGCTTCTCGGAAGAAAAACGTTCCATTTCTGCGTCATTCCGTCTACCGGGAAGCCGATGCTTCACGTTACGAAACGGACGCGGGCCGAGATCACGGTCTTTGGTGAGGATCAGCACTTCCGTCATCCGCTGGTCGTTGAGGCACCGAACAACATCATCGTGCGATCGAATTCCGACGATGAGATCGTCGTTTCCCGTTTCGGAGTCAATCAGCAGGATCAGCGCCGAACGGTCTCGAGCCGTGTTGAAGACGTTATTCGCGCGCTTTCGGAAGTTGGCGCGACTTACCCGGATGTACTGGAGGTCATTCAGGGCGCGATCGAGCAAAAATCACTCAGCACATCATTCCACGTCGATGCGCTTCCAGAATCCGGACGTTTGGACCCGATCGAGAAAAACCGGATCGAGCAGGAACGCCGCGAACGCTACCTTCTGAGCAAAGCGAAACGGGAGGCTCGGGCAGAAAATGGCGAGGCAGAAGATCTGGATGCGGAAAATGCAGACAGTTCGGAAGATCCAGTGAATGGCGAGACGGATGATGCGGAGAACAGCACTGCGGAAAACACTGCGGAAGGAAATGGTCCCGCAGCGGATCCATTCTCTTCCAGTGTCGGAGATGCGGATGCCGGAGTACTTTCCGGAGAGGTCGATTCCTGGAGTAAAACCGGCAGTTCAGCTGGAGGGACGGACGCAGAGTATGCTGAAGAGGCGGAAACTGTTTCGTCCGGGGACGCGGATGAGAATGAGATTTTTGAAGAAGATCCGCAGACCTCAGGTGAATTTGCGCCTTCCTCCGATCTCTGAGTTTGGACAGCCGATCCGGTACTTGGAGACTGGATGAACGGTCCGAAGAAGATTCAGGGAACAGTCTGGTCGTCAAACTGTTCCCTTTTTTCAAAAAAAACGCAGAGGCTTTCTTTGCCGGATTTTTTTCCTGTCCGCAGCCGTTCCGATTGGGGACATCCGCCGGTCTGGTTCCTCTGGCGGTCCGGTCCTGCTGCCGGTCTGGTTGGCGTTGGTTTTGATTTTGTCGTCAGTATGGTTCATTTTATCCGTTTCGTTTTATTTCAGCAGAGCTGAAGAATTGATCTCCTCATGCTTAGATCACTCGAAGTAAGCGGCTTTAAAAGTTTCGCCGACCGAAGCCGGTTTGAGTTCTCGAGCGGACTGACGGTCATCGTGGGTCCCAATGGTTCGGGGAAATCGAATGTCGTGGACGCGATCAAGTGGGTCCTTGGCGAAAAAAGCATGAAATCTCTCCGCGGCAAAGATTCCAGCGACGTGATCTTCAACGGTTCCAGCACGCGCAAGGCAATGAATTCCGTGGAAGTCTCCCTCACGTTCGACAATTCGGACGAAAAGCTGAATTTTGATGCATCGGAGGTCGTCGTGACGCGGCGTGCATTCCGCAGCGGTGAGGGAAGTGCGGAAAGCGAGTATTTCCTGAATCGGCAGCCGTGCAAGCTGAAGGATATTCGCGACCTGCTTTTGGGGACCGGTCTAGGAACGCACGCGTACAGCATCATCGAGCAGGGAAGGGTCGACAGTCTGCTTCAGTCGTCGCCGCGAGACCGTCGATTTCTTTTTGAGGAAGCCTCCGGAGTCAGTCGGTTCCGGGTCAAAAAACAGGAAGCGTCCAATCGTCTTGAGCGTGTCGAACAGGCTCTTTTGCGTCTTTCCGACATGGTCGGCGAGAAGGAAGCGCAGCTGAACCGCGTGAAGTCTCAGGCGGAACGGGCACAGGAATTCCGGGAACTTTCTTCTCGTCTGGAGCACATGCGCTTTCAGGCGGCTGCGCTGGACTATTCCGGCATGAAGACGAAGATCAGCGCGGCGGAATCAAAAATCATTTCCCTGCTTGGCGAACAGGAGGAGCTTCAGGGCGAGCTGGAGGAGATCGAAGTGCGTCTTCAGGACTTTGATCGATCCACGGGACATTTTGACCGCCAGATCCAGCTTTTTGCGGATCGGATGGCTGAAACGCGCCATTCGATCGGAATCTCGGAAGCGGCGGCGCAGTTTCAGTATAAGCGGATGAGCGAACTGGAAGGCGAGATCGATTCCGGACGTCTCCGTATCGCGGAAATGGGACGACGCCTGCGTTCTCTGGATGAAAATCGATTTGCTGCGCAGGAAGATCTGGATCAGGCGCAGCTGCAGAAGGCCAGCGTGACGGAGAATCAGACGGCCGCAAAAGCGGATCTTGAAGATGCCGTTGGAGTACTTGAGCGGCTAAGGTCGCAGAAAGAAACACAGTCTGCCGCCAGTTTCGACCTGATGCGCCGGATCTCTGCAGAAGAAAACGCATTGAGTTCCCTCGCCGTTCAGGAAGCCGCCGCTGCTCAGCAGATGGAGCAGAATCGGACGCACATCCAGACGATCGAGGATGAGATCGAAGAGAGCCGGACACGACAGGCAGAAAAGGAAAGACATCTTGCCGAGCTGAATGTGCTGAAGCAGCGGAACGAGGACGATATTCGCGAAGCACAGAGTGCGCGGGATGCTGCAGACCGGCTTTGGAATGAAGCAAAGGCGCACTTGATGGAACTTCATCGCCGACACTCTGCCATGCTGGGACGCATTTCGACGCTTGAGGAACTGCAGGAACGCCATGAAGGACTCAGTCCCGGTGTGCGCTACCTTTTGACGGAAGCCAGACGGCACGCAGACGGCCCTTTTCGCGACATTTCCGGGTTGGTGGCGGATCTGATCCAGGTGGAAGTGGATGCCGCGATGTTGATCGAAGTGGCACTCGGCGAGTGTGCACAGTATCTGGTCGTGGAGCCGAATTCCACGCTTCTGGAGGCGCTCTGCCAGAATTCCCAGGGATTTCCTGGACGGGTCGGATTCATCTGGATGGATGATTTTCTCCCGGAAGGTCAGAGAAAATTCCGGGAAGAGCTTGCGGGGGCGGGAGGTTCTGCGTCTCTTTCGGCGTCTTCTCCCGCATTGCGTGCGGCAGAAGTGCATCGCCGGGCGGCGGCCAGCCGTTTTGCGCATGTGCGGATCACCAATGGTCTCGATCAGATGCCGGGAGTTTTGGGACGTGCTGATCAATTCATTCAGTGCGAGGATCTTTACCTGCCGCTCTTTAAGTATCTTCTGGGAGAAACGTGGATCGTGGAGGATCTGAATACCGCGATGAAACTCTCCCATCAGATCTATTCGAGGGAACTGACGCTCCCGCTTTTCCCGGCGGTCGATCTGCTGGAGCTTTCCGGGACGGGGAGAGTGGAAAAAGAAGTTTCTGCGAGACTTCCGGATCCCATGACGGGGGGCCTGCCGCAGATCCATTTCGTGACGGTCGCAGGAGAACGCTACTCTTCGGATGGGATCCTGTGTATCGGACCGCAGCATGCATCGAGTAATCTGATCTCCCGACGAAGTGAACTCAGAACACTTGGTTCCCAGCTTCAGATCCTCCTGAATGAGATCACGCGGGCGGACGAAGAGGTCCAGGAGACTCACCAGAAACTTGAAAATCGTCAGAAAGCACTTGCGGAGCTGGAAGACGCACAGGATGAGACGCTCCAGAAACTCTTTGAGTGCCGTAAGGAGATCGAAGCTGCCGGAGAACGCCAGAATCAGCTGCGGAACAGAGTCCGTGAATTTCAGGAAAACGGGCAGAAGATCCAGCAGAAACTCGAAACACTTCGGATGGACCATCAGAAAAAGTCCGACGAGAAGAACGCTTTGGAAGAACAGGCTGCCGAGATCCAGCGTGAACTGGAAAATCTGGACACGGAGATCCTTCAGGCGGACGCTTTACGCAGCGAAAAAAACCTGCTCGTCACGGAATGCAAGGTCCAGCTCGCGAAGTGCGAGGAACGTGTCGAAAGTTTGCGAAATTCCCTCCGCCGCCTCGATGCCGACATGACGGAGCGGCGCAAGATCATCCACGAACAGCAGACCCAGCTTGAGCAGAATCGGAAACTTTTTACCGAGGCGGAACGGACGGCATTGGCGAGCAATGCGCGTCTTGCGGATTTTTATTGCGCGCAGGAACAGACGGCTCTGGAGCTTTTCAAACTCCGAAAGCAGAAGAATTCTTCCAATGCGGAACGCTCACAGATCTCCGAAGCTGCGGGACTTCTGCGCGAAAAGATCCGTTCCAGAGAAGAGAAGATCCATGCGCTCCAGCTGGAAAAGGGAACGCTCGCGCATGAGTCTGAGAACGTCGTTGCCCGTCTGTGCGAGGACTATGAGATCGAGCAGGAAGACTTCTTTCAGCGGATCGATTCCTTCATGCCTGGAGAAGAAACGAAACAGAAGGACCTGCATCGCGAGATCAGCCAGCTTCGCAGCAAGATCCAGCATTTGGGGAACGTCAACGCGGATTCTCTGAAGGAACTGGATGAGGCGCAGACCGTTTTTGACGAGATCTTTGCGAAGTACCAGGAATGTGCGTCGGCGAAAGAGAAACTGACGCGCACGATCGAGAGGATCAACGAAGACTGCCGGAAGCTCTTCATGCGCACCTTTGAGCGGATCGGTGAGTACTTCTACCATATTTTCCGCGATCTGTTTGGAGGAGGCCATGCGGAACTTCAGCTGACCGAGTGTCCTGATCCGCTCGATGCCGGGGTCGAGATCATCGCACAGCCGCCGGGGAAACAGAGACTCAATCTGTCTCTCATGAGCGGCGGCGAGAAGACCATGACCTGTGTCGCGCTCCTTTTCGCGCTTTTCAAGAACCATCCGAGCCAGTTCTGCATTCTCGATGAAGTTGATGCGGCTCTTGACGAGGCGAATACGGTACGTCTGACGGAGATCCTGAATCAGTTCCGGGATCAGACGCAGTTCATCATCATCTCCCACTCCCGTAAGACCATGTCGGTGGCCAACACGATCTACGGCGTCACGATGCAGGACTCCGGGATCTCGAAGCAGGTCTCTGTTAAATTTGAGGAAGTGAACGATAATGGGGAGCTGGAATCGCTCGGGATCCGCCTGTTCCCGGCTGAGTCTGAGAGCCAGACCGAAAAGTAGACAGGAAAACGGACTCACTCAGATGGACTTGCGCAGATCGGATCTATGCAGGTCAGGATACAGAAAGACCGCAGAAGGAAACGGAGTAAAGTTCCTTTTGCGGTCTTTTTATGGTTCTTCCGGAAAGTAAGCAGCGATCCGGATCTGATTTTACCTCTGCGGCTCTTCTGTGCTCTCTGTAGTGAGATCAATTGGCTAAAGGTCCCACGCGCGGCGGCACTCTGCGAGAGCCGTCTGGCTGCCCGCGAAGAGGCGGTGTCCGTGAGAGGGAAACATTTTGGAAATTGTTTTTTTATCTTCGGCACCAGTGACCAGCGGGAACGGGTTCATGCCTGTGCACGGAAGCGCAGTCCGCCCGCTGCGGCTCGCGGCCTTCAAAAACTTTTTGATGTTTTGATGTTTTGATGTTTTTGTGTTTCAGATCTTGAAGTTGAACGTTTCGGCGATCAGACGCCAGAGGCGGAATGCAAGCGTCTGCGGTTCCGCGTGGATCTTGGCCTGACCGGTGAGTCCCACTTCCATCAGACCTTCCGAATTGTCGAGCGGAACGTCCACTTTGTACGACGGAGTCTGCGGTTTTTCCGTCCCGTCCTGGTCGGTGATGGTGGAGACTTCCCCTTTGTTTTTGTTCGAGAGCCGGGCAGAGACTGCTTTGATCTCCTCCGTCGCGACGTCTACCGTTTCGCCTTCGAAAACTCGGAACGGGCACTCGTTGAGATTCACTTCAACACGCTGTCCGCGCTGGATAAAATCCTTCTGAGACTGCGTCACGACGAGCGTCGCCTTCATTTTTTGCGGGTCACCGATGATGCAGAACGCCTCGCCGGTACTCATGAATGCACCGAGATTCCGTGTCTGGAACGGTGTGCCGTGCCATTTGGGGAGCATTCCGTCGCGTTCCATTTTCTTCACGAGCGGAGGCGGAACGACGATGCCGTCACGTGTCGCGCGGATGACCAGCCGCTTTCGGTCTTCAAGCCGTTTGGCGAGGTCTTCACGTGCTGCTCCCAATGCTTTCTGTACGACCGGGATCTGCGCTTCCGCTGACGGATCTTCCTTGGAAAGTGCCGGAAGATGCGCAAGCTGTGTCTCGAGCCGTTTCACTTCCCGGTCCAGTTTCTGAATGTTGAGGTCCAGGTCCCAGTCGAAAAGAACGGCGATCTCCTGATCCTTTTTGACGAAATCTCCCTGCTTGACGAAAACTTCTCCGAGTGTTCCGGGAATGTGCACGTAGACGGTGTCGCCGTGCTCGTACTGGATCTCGACCGGCGTGAAAATGCGGTAGGGCAGCTTCACGCAGAAGAGGAATGCGAGGAATCCGAGGAAAACGCACAGCGACAGATAAAAACGCAGCTTTTTCACTTTTTCGAGCCTTCCGGGAACATAAAAAAACTTAATGACTTTCACCAGCGGCATGACGACCAGACCGACGAGCGACATCGCGACGATCATCATTCCGAGGATCTCCAGCCCGTAGGGTTTGAAGACCTGAAGAAGGAACATGGTGATGGAAAACGTCACGACCCATTTGTAGCACGCGGACGCGACGGCGTAAATCGCAAAGAGGACCTGGTTTCTCTGCGGAAGGAAAGGATCATCGGGATACTCCAGCCCCAGAAACCATTCGCCCGCTTTTCGGCTCAGGATGCTCGTCGCCTTCTGGCGCATGTTCGGGATCTCCATCAGGTCGGACAACACATAGTAGCCGTCGTACCGGAGCAGGGGATTCGCGTTGAAGATGATCGTACTGACCGACGAAATGAACATGACGTTCAGGCAGATGTTGTTCAGGAGTCCCGGATTTGAGTACCACCAGAGGAACGTCGCGAACGCGGCGAGCCAGACTTCTACGAAAATTCCGGCGAAACCGATCGCGGCACGGCGCCATTTACTCGGCAGCATCCAGGAGTCGGACACATTGCAGTACAGGCACGGCGTCAGCACCAGGATCATGACGCCCATCTCATGGCACTCCCCGCCGAAATGCTTGCACGTGAGTCCGTGACCGAATTCATGCACGACTTTCGTCATTCCGAGGATCGCGGCGAGCCAAAGTCCGTTTTCCGGAGTGAAGAACTGGTAGAATCCTGGGAGTTTTGCATAAAATGTATCGAAATTGGTCAGGACGAGCAGCAGAGCACTGACCATCATGACGAGCGACAGAAACATCGTGAACGGGTGGAAGATCCAGGCCGTGAACGGGTAGATCGCATTCAGGAGCCGTTCCGGGTCGATCCCCTTGAAGCGGATGCTCAGGATGTTCGACATCGCGCCAAGGAGTTCTTTTCGGCGGCGTGAGACCGCGCGCTCGTAGAGCTGGTACCCCTGGTCGTGCATTCCGGTGAGGATCAGACCGCTGCGGTGCAGAGAGCCGATGAACTGCGAGAGTTCCTCAAGCGTGATTTTTTGGGGCGGAAATTCTTTCTGGAACCGGTTTTTGATCTCGTCGAGCGACAGCGTGCCGTCCAGCATGTGAAGGATGGCGAATTCCTCCTCCTGAAAACGATAGTATTTCAGCCCGACAGGATCTTTCACGATCCAGTACGTTTTCCCGAGATAGCGCTGCTTTTTGGCGCTCAGGTCGGGACGCACACGGATCGGAAGCCTCCTGGCACTGCTGGAAACCAGACTGTCGGAAAGTGTCGCCATATCTTAATTCACTGTATTGTTCTGCTGTCCGCAAATCGCGGCGAGTATGCCGCATGGGGAAATCTGAAAATGGTCACGAAGAACATTCGGTTACTTGACGGTACCGATGCTCTTTACTTCGGCACGCATTCCCGGCTGGAGGATCCAGTAGCCTTTCTGAAGGCCTTCCTCTCCCGGATCTTCAAATGCCTGCCAGGTGTTTTCGATGTCGACCCACACCTGGTACATGTCGCCGATGTCGTGCGACGGCTTGATGAACGTGACTTTGCCGCTGAATTCTTTCTCCAAAGTCGGCACGTAAATGGTCACGGGACGGTTGAAGATCGATTCCGGCGGTGTTTTGCTCTCGATTCGGAAACTATATCGGATCGGATTCATCTGCACGAGCCGAAGGATCGGATCTCCTGGTTTGAGCCATTCGCCCTCTTTCCGGTAGAGTTCCATCACGACGCCGTCATGCGGAGAGTGGATCTCAAATTTCGTCTGGTCAAGTTTCGCGGCATCGAGTTCTGCCATCGCCACATTGTAGTTCTGCGCCGCGACTTTCAGTTCCTGCTGTGCCTGCTCGATCTGGAGTTCCGCCTGCGTCCGCGAGAGAACGAGACGATTGTACTCGACGACCGGGACCGTGTTCTTGACCTTTGAGTTGGCTTCGTCCGCCTTTTTAATCTCAGCGTCTGCCACGGCATGTGCCGCGATCGCGTAGCGGACATTCACGTCGTTCTTCATCTGGATCTCGGCAGATTCTTTCTTCGCCTCCGCGACATTCACCGCCATGACGGCCTGCCGGTCGTCGATCTGGACCAGAACGTCGTCTTTCTGGATCTGCGCGAAGTCCTGAACGTAGAGTTTACGCATGACGCCGGCTTCTTCCGCAGGAACGTCCACTTCGTAGATCGGAATGATGAGACCATTTTCGACCTCACGCGGAACAGAATTCACGAGGATCCGGGACGTGGATGCATTCCGGTCTGCTGCCGGGAATGCTGAAACGGCAAATGAAGAGGTCTCTCCTGCTGTGCCGGTCTCAGAACGCGCAGCGTTCGGCTGAAAACCAGACGGCGGCATCATGTAGGGATCTTCCAGGGTAGAGCTGACAGAACCGTCTGCATCCATCCCGCTTCCCGAAACATTTCCTGGACCGGAATTCGTTCCAAGTCCCGGGATCGTGTTCGCCAGAGGATCGAGTCCGGAAACCGGAACGTCCGTGCCGTTTTTCTGAAAATCGCTGACCGTCTGGAACTTCCGGCGTTTTTCGGACGGAGTTCCTGCGGTTTCGGAGTCTGTTTTTTTCTCCGTATCCAGGTCGGAAGAAGAGAGATCCGCCGGAATGTCGGCCGATTCCTGAGCCGGAATTTCATCTGAATTTTCTGTCGGTTTCTGTGCTGAAATTTCTGCCTGGAGCTGCGCGGTCTCGGGGACTTCTCCGAGTACGGCAGAAAGATCCTCTTCCGTACCGACGGCAGATTCGCTTCCAGTGAGAGCGTAGGGATCCGTGCCGTCTGATTTCGTCAGGGGATCGGGATCAGAAGCCGTTTCAGGTTCTTCACCCGAAGTGTCTGCTTCTTGTGCCGCCGTTTGGGTATCCTCTGCCGACTGAAGTGCCGCAGGATCTTTCAGAGTACTCTGAAAGTACCAGAAACCGGCTGCTGCGCCTCCGAGCAGAAGGACCGCCGCGGAAATGATGAGGAATGAACGTTTCATATTTTGACCTTTTTCAGGGGGAATCTTGTTTTGGCGGAATCGAAGTCCGGCCGTTCGTTTTTTGCGAAAACCGCCGGGCTTCATGAGCAGCCAGCGGAAAAGGACTTTCTGCCGGACATCAGAACCAGCGGAAAAGGACTTTCTGCTGGATGAATGCGATCAGGTCGTAGAACCAGACGTACCCGATGGAACGTTCGCCGCAGTAGATCTTTCCGGTGACGCTCGCCCCCATGTTTGGGTTGGGGACCTGGCTTTTATCGAACGCGACGCGGACGAGGACCGTGTTTCCCATCTCTTCGCGGACTTCTGCCGTTTTGTGGATCTCGACGATGCGTCCGGTCAGTTTCTGGTCCGGTTGAGACGCGAGGATGAAGGTCACGCGCAGGTCGCCGTTCGGGAATTGGTCCGCCAGTGCTTTCTGTGCCTCGCGCACCAGACCGATCCTTTTCTCCGGCATGTAGAGCTCTACTTCCCATTCTCCCTTGGGGTCGGCGACTTCCATGAGGACCTGACCGCGCTGGACCGGGCGATTTTCGAGCTTTTCCTTCACGTCAAACGTCACGACGAGGCCCTCGATCTGGCTGACGACCTGAAGATTTCGCTCCTTTTCCCGCAGGATCTTCATTTCCTCGGCCTGATACTGAAGCGCGACGTTCAGTTCGTCGATCTCTCCAGCAAGTCGGCTCTGCTCCATTTTTTCATTGCTCTGACGCAAAAGTGCCGTTTTGCTGGAACGTTCCGACTGGGTGCGGACGATCTCTCCGTAAAGTTTGGTGATCTGCGCCTCAAGATCCACATTCCGCAGTGCCGCAAGACGCATTCCCGGCGTGACGGTCTGGCCGTGGATGACGTCTACCGTCGAAATGTCGCCGTCCATCGGTGCGAAGATCTCCGCTTTTTCAACCGGAACGAGCCGTCCTTCCGATTCGACCTCGAATTTGTACGGGAAGACGAAAAGCCCCACCAAAAGCGAAACGAGCAGAATGAGGACCAAAATCGTTTTGGGCAGCGTTCGCGCTTTCATGACCCAGGACCATCTTCCGATCGTGCGCCAGAGCGGCATGAGGAAGAGATTGTTGTGCTCAAGCGAATTGGCCAGTGCGACGCAGGCGTGCTTTTCGACCAGATCCACACGCTGGCGCAGCGTCGTTTGGAGCGCACTGTTCTCGATCTGCTCCACGATCAATGCGCCGATCGGCTTCTTTTTATTGTCCATGCGCTTCTTGAAGTCCTCTTTGTCTTCTTCGCGCAGCGGCTCGATGAGCGGGATCACGACGACCGCCTTGCTGTGCGATTCGTCTACGTACTCATCTACGATCTTTTCGACCTGCGGAGCCAGATTCGTCGTGTCCCCAGTGTACCAGAGCGGTTCTTCGACCGAAACGACGGACGTCGCCAGTTTGTTCAGAAGGCGGATCATGTTGGACCGTTTGTCGAAAAGGTCCTGCCCGCTGACGGCCTCCACCCGGCATCGGGAACCGCGGCGGATGGCGACGCTGACGCGGTCGCACTCGATCAGACGACGGCCTTCATTCGCGATCGTGTACGCCGTCTGGTAGGGATCAAGGGATTCATGGATCGTCTTGACGAATTCCTCTACGCGGTTCCAGAGCAGCTGACGGTCCGCGAGGCTCTTGAGCTGCTGCGTGCGCATGAATTCGACCGCCAGTTCACTCATCTGACGCAAAAATCGCTGGTAGCCGGCCAGAGTGTTTCCGGAAACTTCCGGACGCTGGAAGATCTCCACGAGTCCCACGGTCTCCACTTCCGTAATGAGCGGCTGAAGGATCACGATACATCCAGTCGGATTTCCATTGACGCCGCCTTCCTCTTCCGATGAGGAATACGGAGAAACGTTCAGCCCTTCCGGATGCCGAAGCGCTTTGTAGAGCAGACGGGAATGCTCCGCCATTTTCTCTTTTTCGACGCCGGTCAGACCGGATTCCCGAAGATTGATCTGGCACTGAAGCGCGAGCGTTCCCGTATCGCCCATCTTCCAAACGACGCCGCCGATCGCCGCAATGGCTTCCACGATGCGCTGGAGAAACTGCGCGTAGAATTCCTCGGCAGGCATATCTGTACGGGAAAGCTGGGTGATCTCTCCGACCAGCTCCTTGATGTGCTGCTTGGTCTGTTCGACCATGTTTTGAGTGATGGGCTGCTGTGCTGACATGGATTTCGTCCCGGTTGAGTAGGTTGAACTATCTATCGTGACTGACGGAATAAATGAACGAAGTGGAATGCGGAAACGGAAACGGGAGACCGAAAACCGAGTGAAGGAATCCGCCGACCGAAAGGAAACGGTACATAAAAGGATGAATGGTTTTCAAACGGTTTCGGATCCGGATCCTCCGGTTTTCTGAAAAACGGGAACTGCGGCACAGGGGATGCAGAAACATCTTTCAGTTTTTTCTATGTGGCAAAATATCTTTAACATTTTACCATATTTTGCTAAAAACTCAAGGTGTCGAGGCCCTGACTTTCCGAAAAAAATAAAAATTTTGCGGAAAATGACGGCTGGACTGGTCTACCAGGGCAGGAGACCTTTGAGTTTGTCCAGATAGGACGGTTTTTTTTCTGTCTGGGACTCGATCACTTTTTTGTCGAGTTCCTTTTCGGCACTTCCGGAACTTTTGGACGGAAATTTCGGCAGTTGGGGAAGCTGGCCCAAATGCGGGAGTTTCGGAGCCCTGGAGTAGGGAATTTCCTGAAGGCCGTCCGTGTGTCCATCCGTGTGTCCATCCGTGTGTTCGTCCGGAAGTCCGTTTCGGGCAGACGCTGAAGGAGCGTTTTCCATGGCGATCTCGGCAAACGGCGCAGAACGCGGAGGCGCGCTGGATTCCACGTTTTCGCTGAGGAACCGGAGCCAGTAGCATTCCAGCGCATTAACGCAGGGGGCGATGTCGCCGCAGGCAATGCGGTTCTCGAGCTGCGTGAAGATCCCCTGGATCTGGGCGATCTCTGACGGAGAGAAGTTGATGTCGGAGAGCTGGATATTGTCCAGCCAGACATTTCCGGCTCCGTACAGTTCAAAACCAAGGCATACCTGAGTCCCCTTTTCAAGCGGCAGATCGTTGACCTGAATATCCAGGCGTTTCCATTCGGTCCCGATCCCGGTCTGGGGGGACGAGAGGTTGGCCGTTCGGTAAAATTTCCCCGAGGGTGCTTCGCCGCGTACGATGAATCGGATCGGTATGGAGGCACCGTCCCGGTCGGAACGGACCCAGACATAGACTGTCAGACGGCCCGTGACGTTCAGCTCAAAAGGATGGCTCATGATGCGGACGCGGGAACCTTCACTCGTGAGTCGAAGGGAACTGGCGCCGAAAACCGTGTTTTGAAAGTCCAGTGCCGCAGATGCATTTCGGTTTGCCGGATCGGTTTCCGTTTCGCCGGAATTTCCGAATGCCCCGCCGGTCGGAGCGGCCATGCGGACCGTCGCTCCGGAAGAGGAAACGGAAGATGAAAGCAGACCTGAGGGCAGGGAAGCGCCAGGGACGATCCCGCTGTCTCTCTGTGCGGAAAAATCGGCTGCTGGAGCATCTGCGGATGTTGTTCCGGAAGACAGCATTCCTGCAGGCGGATCTCCAGCAGAAAATGTTCCGCTCAAAGACGTCCCGCCTGGTGAACTCCCGGAGGCACTGAATGCCTTTTGAGCCAGTCCTGGATCCTGATTTTGCGGATAGGTGACCGTCCAATATGGGAATTCGCCGTTTTCGGCTGACGTCTGTTCAAAACCCGCATTTTTCAGTCCCAGATAGTAAACCGGTTTTTTAAGGTTTTCCAGAGACACGAGAAGTCTCGTGTACTCCTGACGGAATATTTCGCGCGTGTCCTGAGTCGTTTTGGATACGGGATCCAGAAGCATGATCGGGGAACCGCGGAACTGGATCGCCTCGATCTGGTACGGAGCGAGCTGGACCAGCCAGTAAAGTCCCCGTGTGTCGCGCTGAAGTGATTCCGCGCCGCCGTCACGCAGTCGCATCGCGGAAATGGAGGAGGCGGTCACTTCCTGCGAATCGGCAGCCTGCTGGACGTAGACCTTTCCCATGGCAGTGAAGGGGGTCGTGTTTGCCGCATACGCATAGTTGGTCCCATTGAGGGAACAGGAGCGGAACAGCACGATCCGGGATGCGGACTGAAGCGTATCGGACGTTGTCTGCATCGCGGAATTGAAATGGACGGCCGGAAGTTGGGAAAGGATGGAGATCGTGTCGCGCAGGGCTTCTTCTTTGCCGAAGACCGGATTCCACCCCCCATCCATGATGGTGAATGCGTCAAGCATCGCCAGAGATTCCGCGTACGGACGGCGTGCTTCCGGTGTCGTTTGTGCATAGGTCGTCGCCATCCACGTGAAAGTCGGCTTGAACGGACTGGCGGAATCGAAGGATTCCAGACGCAGAATGTCTGCCGAATGGTAGAAAAGGGACGCAGGTTCCTTTTGGTCCTGGAACATTCGGTAGGTTCCCGGCGTCTGCTGCCATTGGAGATTTCCCGCCAGTTTGGTGAGCGGCTGATTCGCCATGATCTCCTGCGGTCTCGAAACGACGAGATTCGGCACGAGTTTCAGCTGCTTCATGTCCAGACCGAAATAGAGGAAGACTTCTTCCGCGGAAAGGATCCCGTCCAGACGCGGCATCAGTTCCGGATGGGAATTTAGACTGAAGAGCTTCGTGCCGTTCAGGTAAAGTTTCGCATTCGGGATCGTGCTCAGGAGCGCAGCTGCCCTGCGGTAAAAGACGGTCATTCGGGCTGCACGCCACTGGAGCCAGCGTTTTGCTCCGGGACCGGAAGTCAGAAAACGAATGCGGCTGAGGTAGTCCTCAGGGACCGTGATGCCGGTGTCCTGAATAAAACTGGCGATGCTGTCCGGATCCATGCCCCACTGCGGATTCGGCAGAACGAGGAAACTGTCGGAGTGCAGCTGGAGCGAAAGACCGCCGAAAGACGGATGGTGCCCATAGCGGCGCACGACTTCCGCGATGCTGCGCAGGACCGTCTCCTGAACTTTGGGATTCAGGATATTGTAGTACGGTGCGCCGTGTTTCAGCGACTTGCGCTGCGTCACGAGTTCCCGACCGCGCGGATTGACCCATCGGAGCGGACCGGAATTCCCTCCCTGACTGCGCACTTCAGCCGCATTGGGGAAGTAGACCGCAGTTTCCAGGTTGCTGATCGGCGAGGAAAAATCCATGGACGGGATGAGCGTCAGGTCCTCACGGTCAAAAAGTCGGAAAAGCATCTCTGCGATGTCTTTGCGCACGGGGTCCTGTGCCGTCGGAAAATACGTTCCGTTATCGTAGCGCGGCGTGGGTGTGAGGATCCGGCTCGGGTAGATCGTACTTCCATCCGAGTAGACCGAAAGTACCAGACCGTTGAATCCTACGTGCTGCATGTATTCAATGAGCCGTTTTCCGCCTTCGTAAAACGTAAGCCAGTCGGAGATGCACTGTCCCGTCACCTCATTGTTCATCTCGGTGGAGGAAAAGGTCTGCGAAAACATCGGCTTGCCGATCAAAAGCGCAACAAGACGTTTTTTTTCCGCTTTGGAAAGACTGGATGTTGAGTGGGCCGCTCCGGTATTTGCTCCTGTTCCTGTTTCGGTGCCAACTGCGGGCGATGCCGCGGAAACTGTGCCGTTGGGTATTCCGGAGGCGGAGGCGTTCATGAGTGCGGCGGGAGTTTTGCGGGCAAAATGGTTTCCCGCATGGTAAAGACGGATCTTTCCGATGAATGCTGACTTTTGTGCGTGACGGTTCACCATCAGAAGGATCGGCGTTTTGCTCTGCGGCCAGAACAGGATGTGGTGTCTGTCCAGACGGATCGCATCCTGCTTTGAAATGCCGATCTGGGACGATACATTGATCCCGGAATCGATCCCCGGCGGCTCGATCGCTCCGGCTGCATTGGGTTCCATGATGCTTAAACTGTACGTCTGCTCCATGTTCGCAGGATATTCGACTTCGAGGACGTGCGGCATTCCGGGATTTTCGACGAGCAGCGGAAACGCTTTCCAGGATGGATTGACGGCCGGAAGCGGTCCCTGAGGCAATTCCATGAAATTCTGTTTTTCACAGGGAAAGACTTTCGGTGTTCCGTTCTGGAGCGAAGCTGTATTAGGGACCCACGATTCAAGCTGACGGAGCTGTTCCCGGTCCAGACGATTCCACCATTCCGGATCGGATGGGTCGATCTCCAGTTTCAGAGTGTAATTGCCGGGGGCTGCGGCAGAGACGGTTCCGTCATTCAGAACAAGAAACTGAACGCGGCGTTCTGCGAGAACGTCGTCATCCGCACTTCTTCCGCTCAGCGTATTTCCCAGGCTGTGGAGCAGATTTTTTCCGCCAGGACCTTTGCGCAGCTTCAGGACGACATCGTAGACCCCCTCGTTTTCCGGAACGGGAAAGTGGATCTGGGCCGGCATCGTGCCGTCAAGGTGCACATTTTCGATCGATCCGCTGTGGACACGGAAAGTCTCTCTTCCGCGGAAAACCGAAAATTCCAGTACGCCGATCTCATTCGTCTGAGGAATGGTTTCCTGTTTTTCGACTGGAAGGATCTTGTGGCCGGGGCGGACTGGGGGTTCCCAGCAAAGTGCCGGCGTGACGGTGCACTGGAACATGTCGCGCGGTGCGAAGACCAGATTGTCGCGGTCCATCTGGACACGGAGGTCGTCCCCGGGAACGCGGCTGACCGAAAACTGAAATTTGGAACCTTCCGCCAGCGGGGCCGTTTTGCCGCTGCGGATGATCTCACGAAGCGGGATCGCAAAACGCGCCGCAGAGGAATAGTCCGCCTCTGCTCCGATTTGGACCAGAAGATTGGCGTCCGGACGGTACGGGACCGTCACGTCGAACCCATTGTACTTTTTGGCGACAGACTGCCGGATCTGGACGTTTCCGTTGACGAGCCACGCGCCGCCGGGACATTCCGGGTCCATGGAGATCGGGGAAAGGTCGCTGAGGGTACCGCTTTCGCATTGAACTTCACCAAATGCCGGGCTGTCGACGCCTCCCCAGCGTAAACGCAGACGTACTGTCTCCGGACTGCCCGCAAAAACGGCAGCTGAGTATCCGAAAAAGAGCAAAATGAAAAAAAGGGCTTTCATTCGCAAATCGGTTCGTCCCCGTACTTCGAAAATTGGCTCTCGTTGATGGAAAATCGAAATTTCATGTCTGAAGCGGAGTTTTTTAAGTGGATCCCGGGGTAAATAAATCGGATTTTGGAAAAGTAAAATAAATGCCGGGACCGAGAGTGACCTCGAAATGAAAAACTCCAACTTCTCCCCAAAACCACAGTATAGAAAAATTTTCCATTTCCGCCTAGAGCAAAATCAGGATTTTTCAGACAAAATGTTTAGAAAGAGGCGTTTGATGCGGTCAAACGCCAGCCGGTCTATTTTCAAAACTTCGCCGGATCGTTTGAGAGTGAAAGCAGAGAGCGTCGGAACGCGGAAAATGGATGGCGGGGGAGATCGTCGAGCATCTCCCCATTTTCTCGTATTCGCCTCCATATTTTACGTTTTTTATTTCTGCTCGGTTTCCCTTTGGAATTCCGGTGCCATGCCGTTTTCCCCCGGACGAAATACGATCCGGTCAACGCGGCCGCAGGTCCATCTGATCTCAGTCCCGATTTGGTCGGAAGTTGGATGGAGTGCTTTTACGGTCGGCAGTACCCCAGAATCGTCCTTCCGGGGAATGAGGACCATGAGGAATTTTGGTTCCACTGTTTGAACAGAGTGAAGGAGTTTAGGATGCGCCCCTTCTTTTGACGTGGTGAACCATTCCGTTGAGGTATTTCCCGCTGGAGTGCTGACTGGGAAGACTGTCAGTACGGCTTTGGAGGTCTCCTGAGTCACGGTCTCTAAAAGGAAGGGATCTTCCGTTTTTTCAGCGGAGGAGGCTCCGAGCATGGAGCCGTCGTTCGGAATGGACGTTTCGTCATTCGGAAATGGCGGGAGTCCTTTGTCTGCCGGCGTCAGCGCAAGAAATGCAAGCTGTGCTTCCGGTTCTCTTGCAAAGATCTCGCATCGGACCTTTTCGCCTTTCGTGAGATTCAGGATATGCGGAGTGCCGGCTTCGCGGTCCTTGAGTAGGCTCCACGTGAAGTTTAAAGAAATGACGAGATCCCAGCAGAATCGTGGACCTCCGTTGAGTTTCACCCAAAAACTGTCGGATTTTCCAGGATCCGCACCAGCGCATCGGGTGAGTCCTGCGATCCAGAATCTCCCTGTTTCCGGAGCTGTGAGTTCAAAGACGGCTTTGCCGCGGCATTTGTCTGGTTTCGTAGTCAGTGTACGGAAACTGCCGCCTGCCGCTGCGGAGGTCCACGAAGTTTCGCCGATCTGGAACTGATTTTCCGGCGGAGTGTGCCACTGCCAGGTAAATTCATGTTTCATACCGTCTTTTTTTCGGAAATCATCAAACGTCACGACGTACGGCGGGATCCCGTCTCCTGTGCTGCGCACAAGAAGGTAGTGCCGGTCGGCTTTTTCCACATTCTGCCCCGTTGGGAGTTTTTCTTTGTCGGCGTACCGGAAATTCCATGCATTGACCGCGGAAGTGCGGATCCAGTCGAAGGTTTCCGTGTGGCGAAGTCCCGTGATCTCGCCGTCGCTGGAATTGTGCCAATTCATGGGCTGGCCCTGACCGTCGATGAGGACCACATTGTGTGCGAAGCTGCTTCCGCTGCCTTTTGGGTTTCCATCGTTTCCGTATCCGCTGTCGATGACCAGATCGGCACCGAAAGCACGCAGTGTGAACGTTCCTTTGTCGCTCTGATCGTGTCCGGCGGCATGAGGACCAGCTTCAACCGCAAGATGAAGGGCGTTCTTTCCATATCCGCCGTCTCGCGCAACGACCAGTCCGCGTCCTCTGAAAAATTGAAGTTTCGGCAGGTAGATCCCGGGATCTTTTGCGATGGGGCAGTCTTCGTAGAAGAGCACGAATGCCAGTGCCGCGGCATCTCCGAAGTTTTCAGGAGCACGTGCGCCGCTTCCATGGTTCCAGCACCAGCCCATCAGTTCCGCAAGAGCTCCCATAGAAAGATGACGCGGTCCTGGAGTTTCCTGGAAATGCGCGAGGTAGGAGAGTCCGCTGAATGTTTCCCGCGGAGCTTCGAGCTTTTCGCCGCGGCGTACCGAATCCGTTTTGGCCAGTTCTGCAAGGCGGCCGCATGTGTATGCGTAGACCGGAGAGCCGGCAGCCTGACCGAATCCGCAGTCTGAGAGATTGTTCCACTGACGGCGATTCGGCAGCAGTTCGGCTGTGAGCCAGATCGGGATCAGTTTCCAGTTGGTCTCCAAAAAAAGATCGCCAAGCCCCCGGTCGCGCAGACATTCCGCAAAATGCGGTCCGGCACCGATCCCGTAATTGAGATAGGCAGGACCTTCGTGACCGCAGCCGTCAAAATCGATACCGAGCGTCAGATAGTCACGCAGATGGCGGCGGAATTGAAAAAGCATGGCGTCTTCTGCCGCGAGGGTCTCTCCTTCCATTGCCAAAATGCCGAGACCTGCGCATGAAACCAGTCCAGGATCCCAGTTCCAGATCCGGTCCAGAGGATGGTGTCCCCAGCTTCCCTCCCATGAGCGGGCGTAAATGTCATCGATGAAGCCGAGGAGAGTCACTTTGACCTCCATTCTTTCTTCCGGCGTCATCCAATGGTAGAGCCAATCGTATCCGAAGGCGAGTGCCCGTACGTAAAATGTCCGTGTGTAGTAGAATCCCTGACTGATCTCAGGTGAGTGAACATCCAGCGTGCGCGCCATGTTCACCAATGCGCGTGCCGCGTGTTTGCCGTAGCGTTCATTGCCGGAAATGACGGCCGCCGCTGCGAGAGTTTCCAGCGGGATGACCAACGGGGTAAGCGTCCCTTCAAAGCGTCCGCGGTTCTGATGTGAGTTCATTTCCGGATTCAATTCGTAGGCAAACGCGCGGTTTAGCGGGGCTTCTGCGTCGATTTTCCGTATGGCGTCTTCGGCCAGTTCCATCAGACGCTCAAATCCGGCTTGCTGTATCCCGCCTTCCGATGCTTTTGCACGAATGCGCTCAAGCCGTTTCCCATGAAGAAGAAGTCTCGGGTGAACGTTTCCGTCGATTTCCGATTCCGGTTTCAGAAGGCGCATGAAACGCATTCTGGCGACCCGTCGTCCCAAGGCGGTCTCTTCCTCTTTGAGCACGAAGCGGAGTGAGTCAAACTCGATCTTCATGGGAGTTGTTCCGACGCTGATCGAGATCTCGAGTGCGTCGCCCGGTTTTAGAAGATGGGGACCAAAGGAGCTGGCAGAAGCATTGCGGCTTGGAATGAACTGGGAAAACGGCAGAAAAAATTCGACCCAGTTTCCTGCACTGTCTGCACACCGCCCAATCTCCTGCGAGTAGTATTCTGACGGTTTTCCTGGGGCTGCGAGGACCATCATTGCGTGGATCTTTTTGCCGAAATTTCCCGGCGGGACTCGAAAACGTCCATAGATCCCACAGTACTGCGTGAGATCGCCGTCCGGCATCCTGCGCTGAAACCAGCCAAAGTTGAACTCCGATGGATCGATCTCTGCGGAAAGCAGATTCGGCACGCGGTTTCGCTCGAGTTTGACGTTTTTCTTTGAATTCCAGGAGTTTTTCCAGCTGGAGTTTTCTTCCGGCATGAGAGAATGGCGTTCTGTGTCGAAAACTGCGTCTGAAACAGACGGAACAGAGTCGGCAGGTACGGGAACGTTTTGTTCTGCTGGCGTCAGGGAAACCGCTTGCTGGACGGCTGTGAAAGATAAAATTCCGCAAATGAAAAATAATGGGATAAAATGGTTCATTTTCAGCTCCTGAAAACAGGTGAGGAAAAGAGGGCGGGTTGATTCGTTAGCGGATCTTTTGGGCAGGTCACGCTGCTGAAATGGATCGGCTATCGTTGCGGTTCGGAATGTTTTCGCATTCTTTCAGATTATTCTACTGGAAAATCTGGAAGAAGTCAAGTGCCGGTACAAAATCATTTTAGAGACTCGAAATTTTGACTTTTTTTGTTGAGTCGGCAGGATTTTTTCCCCAGCGTCTTGCTTTTTGGAAGATCTGTGCTAAAATGATTGGGAGATATTTTGTTTTTTGTCCTTTAGTCCTACCTTTTTCAGGAATTTGCTCATGAAGATTTCATTTTTATTTCGGAGGCTCCTGCCCTCGTCGGCCGCTCTTTCCGGGTGTGCTGCCGTTTTTCTCGCCTCTGCGTTTCTGGCTGCTCCGTCTTCTGGTGCTGCGCAGAATGACTCCGTACTTTCGCTTTCCGATCCGGCCAAACTCCCGGTTTTGGGTACGGTCCCGGCCGGGTATCCTGACCCGAAAATGACGCTGACGCCGGATGCGTTTCAGACTCCGCCGGAAGGTTTCGGTGAGGTGCCTTTCTGGTGGTGGAGCGGCGATAAACTGGATAAAGACCGCCTCGCATGGCAGATCCGCGAGCTTCACGAAAAAGGCGTGACCGGAATGCAGGTCAACTATGCGCACAAAGACACGAGTCAGCCTCATTGGCCCACGTTCCCGAACTCTCCGGAGATCTTCACGCCGGAATGGTGGGATTTCTGGGCATTCGCGGCTGAAGAATGCGGAAAATATGGTATGGGGATCGGTCTCTCCACCTATACGCTGGACTGGACCGGGACGGAAAATCTCTTCAATCGGATCATCTACGAGGACCCGGCATTCCACACGCGGACGCTTCATCTGCGGGAGGTCACGGACGGAAATTTCACGCCGTCGGAGAATTCGATCGGTTTCTGGGCCTACCCGTTCCGCGGAAATGTGCTGACGGGAAAAGGGATCCAACTTTCGACGGAAGATCCGGCGCAGACGGCTTCCGAAAATGTGCGAGAAATGCTGGCGAATGCCGGGAATGCCGACTTTGATTCCGTCCGCATTTGGGAGGTCTTCTGGAAAGGAAATCCCGGGACGCTCGATCCGATCCATCCACAGTCTGGAGCCCGCGTGATCGAGAAATTTTTCCAGCCGTTCGTGGATCATAATCCGACGAAAGACGCCAAAGGACTGAACTGGTTCTTCAACGATGAACTGTTTCTCGGCGTGCCGGGACAGTGTTGGTGGACGGAAGATCTTCCGGAGCAGTTCGCGAAATTCAAGGGCTACGGTTTCTTCGACAAACTGCCGGCGCTTTTCATGGAAGTCGGTCCGGAAACCGGGAAAGTACGGATGGATTGGGAAGACGTTCAGCTCCATCTGACCGAGGTGCGGTACTTTAAACCGATCTATTCCTGGCACTACGATCAGGGCCTCGTTTTTGGCTGCGACAATCTCGGACGCGGAACGAATCCCCGTGCGTACGGCGACTATTTCCGCGCGACCCGCTGGTACTCCGCGCCGGGACACGATACTCCGGGAGGCCGGGCGGACTTCATCAAGGGAAAGGTCTCCAGCTCCATCGCTGCGCTTTACCGCCGTCCGCGTGTCTGGCTGGAAGGTTACCATTCGCTCGGTTGGGGGGCATCGCCGCAGACGCTCATGACCGCGACGAACGAAAACTTTGCGTACGGCTGCACGCTGCTGAATCTTCACGGACTCTACTATACGACGCACGGAAGTATGTGGGAGTGGGCACCGCCGTGCTACCATTTCCGGATGCCGTACTGGAAGCATCTGCCTGTTTTCCTCAAGAATTTCGAGCGTTTGAGCTACGTTCTTTCGCAGGGCATCTGGAAGAGCGAGATCGCCGTCACGTATCCGACCTCGCCGGGAATGGCGGGTTTTGGAAATGAGCAGAGAGCTGCGACCGGCTGTGCGTTTGACGCGGCCCGCAAGATCTACGCAGCTCAGCGCGACGTGACGTTCATGGACGATCAGTCGGTCCTTCGTGCCGAGATCCGGGATGGGAAACTCTGCGTCAGCGGGATGGAATTCCGCGTTTACGTTCTTCCTGGAGTCAAGGCGATCCGCTGGGACGTCCTGAAGAAACTGGAAGCGTTCGCCAACGCGGGCGGGATCCTCGTCTGTCTGGACCGTCTCCCGGATGTTTCGGACCGCGTCGGCGCAAATGACCCGGAACTGAACGCACTCGTCGCCCGGCTCTTCACGGACGAAAACGCCCCCGGCATCTTCATCCCGAATCGGAACGGACCAGAGTTTGCGCAGCTCATCGCGGAGAAATTCCCGCAAGATCTTCAGTCCGCGCAGACGTCCGGTTCTGCTAAGTTCCTTCATCGTCAGATCGGGGAGCAGAACGTTTACTTCCTGACGGGCATTCCGAAAGATACGCGCCTGACGTTCCGTTCTGTTGGACGTCCGGAGCTTTGGGACACCATGACGGGGGAACGGAAAACGCTGGAAGTCATTGCGCGATTCCCGGTCGACGGCGAGATGCGCACGGTCCTCAAAATGCCGGTCACGGAAGTGGAAGCTGCCCTGATCGTCTTCCAGCCGGATGCATCCCAGACCGCGGAACTTAACGAAAAGACGGAGACCGTCTCCGTTTCCGCAGAGGCGCAGGATACTGTTTCGGCTCTGAAACTCGACGGCGCGTGGCGTTTCCGTCTCGTTCCCACGATGGATAATCAGTGGGGAGATTTCCGCCTTCCCGTTACGCCGGACAATCTGTTCATCGGTGCGGAAGCCCGCCGTTTCCATTACGCGGAGATCGATGATGCCGCCGCCGCGGCATTCCTGGATGCTCCGAATGGTACGATGCCGGAATCCCTTCGTCCGCTTGTTTCTCTCGATACGAACGAATCCTCGTGGCCGATGTGTGCCTACGGCTTCGGCACGCAGTTCTTCCTAACGAAATGTGCCCGGGCAAAAGGAATGCCTTCTGCCGCGGATGCTGCGTCAAATGCTTCACCGTACGCCTTCTCTTGGCGTGTCGGCGTGAAAGGGAATCCTGGACATCAGGGCTGGCACGGTACGAAAAAGAACATCTCGGACCATTTTATTGCGCTGGGAAAAGGAAAAGGCGGCCACAATGAAACGCTTTACGTCGAAGAAGATGTACCGCAGAACTATCGTCTCTCCACGTTTGTGCGTTACTCCGGAACGGTCCGGATCCAGAAAGGCGGGAATCTCCCCGTCCGCGTGACGCTCGACGGAAAAGAGATCGCGCCGGAGACAGAAACACTCACGCTTGACGGTTCCGTTCAGGAACTTGTGCTTGAGTACGCAAAAGCAGGCCGCGGATTTTGGGTCCTGGAAAAAGGAAACCCGCCGGCAAGAACCGCTCAGCCGGAAGAAGCGGACGTTCCGCCGAGCGAATTCCGTGCGTTCAATACCGCAGGCCGACTTATTCCGAAAGAAGGCGAAGATGAATTTTTGACGCGGAAGCAGACCGGAGAAAAACTGGCCGGAATGCCGCTTTCGATGACGTGGTTCCGCACGGACTGCGTGCCGTTTGAGCCATTCGCAAAAGAAGGAAAAGCCGTTTCGGACCGCGTTGGCGTCTACCGTTTCACCGCGCCTGCTGGACTTCAGAAAATGGTCCTGACGCTCGACGAAAAAGCCGTCGGCATTCCGGCAGTTTTCGTGGATGGACAGCAGATCCGCAATTTGGAAGAGACTCCGAGCGTCCAGCCGCGCACGCGCCGTTTGGTCGTTTCACTTCCGGAAACCTCCTGCCGTCCCGCAAAAGTCGCCATTGCCGCCCGGCTTGCCGATTCTCTGGAAGGCGGAGCGTATTTTGCCGAGCCGATCCGTCTGGAAACCGGCGAAGGCGAGATCCCGCAGCTTGGAGACTGGAGCCGGGACGGAACGGTCCTTGAACTCTACTCCGGCGGTGCCGTTTACTCGAAATCGTTCACGCTCTCAAAAGAGGAAGCCTCGGCAAAAAGCGCGATTCTGGATCTCGGCATGGTTTCCGCGACCGCGGAGATCCGGATCAACGGAAAACCCGTCCGTACGCTTGTCGCGGCTCCGTGGAAGACCGACGTTGCCGGTTTCCTGAAAGAAGGCGAAAATACGATCGAGATCGAGGTCTTCAACACGCTCTCGAATCACTACCATTCGATCCCGAACCGCTATCGCGGAAACCGTACTTCCGGTCTGCTCGGACCCGTTGAACTTCGTTTTGGGGAACGCTGACCCATTCGGCAGAAGCGGTTTCGCACGGCTTCTGCCTTTTTATTTTTCACACAAAAAAACCGGTCTGCGGTACTTACTGCAGGCCGGTCTTTCATTTCATTTTTTTGCTTTTTTGCTTTTTTGTTTTTGCGTTCTTTCACTCTTTCTGTCTTTCAGAACATTTAGAGTTTCTTGGGCTTTCAATGTTTTCGGAGTTTCCTGGATCTGCCCGTCCGCTAGATCCAGAGTTTAAGCCGTCCGTCCATCATGTCCGGAAATTTTTCCTGAACGGAACGGTAAACGGCTTCCGTGATGCTTCGGGCCGTGAAATGCGACGCGATGATCAGTTCGTTCCTGAAATTTTCCTGTCGATCCACGACATCATCCAGGTGAATGTGCCCAAATTTGTGGATCTTGGAGCTGCGGTGCCTCTTTTCGACGAACGTCATTTCCATGATGAGCGTTTCCGCTTCGTAGAAGATCGGGTTTTTGTCGAGTCCGGCTGCATTGGAGTCTCCCAGATACGCGATTTTGGGGAGTTTGATCTCGTAGGTAATGTCTGCACCTTCTTCTTTCAGGCGGCGGATCTCCTCCCCGCTGAGCGTCAGATATTCCGGCTTCAGCTTCTTTCGGCGATGGTAGACGACGTATCCAAGCGATTCGATCCGATGCGAGGTCTTGAATGCTTCCACGACGATTTCGCGGGAAAGTTCTACGGTATCTCCCGGCTTCAAACCCACCAGCTCGCACGGAAATTTCCCGCAATCCAGATGGGACCAGACTTTCAGAAGTTTTGCCGTCAGATTCACGAAGCCTTCAGGAAGGTAAATGACCGGCGGCGGCATCTTCATCATTCTGCGCCGTGCGACGTAGCTCGGGAGCATCGCAAGATGGTCCAGGTGCGTGTGAGAAATGAACCAGTTCGGCGTCCCCATGAACTCCCACGGCTGCGCTCCCAGATCAAATCCCAGATGGAATTCCGGAATGTGCCAGAATGTCTGGATCGCGGCTCTTGAAAAACCTTCGATCGAATAATCCTTGAATTTGAACGTTCTGTATGAAATATCGCGCATAGTATTTTCGTCAAAAAAACGTCGAAATGCACTGCCGATCCCGGTCGGTACGGAATTTTACGGAAACGCTGCCTGTGGACGGCGCACAGGAAACACCGCTCGCATAAAGACACTGATCCAGTGTGCCTCTGCAAATTCCTGCGGGGCTTCAATTGCTCCGGATCGGGAGTCCGCCGGGTACTCAATGGATCTTGCGGGATTTTGTATCGCAGCACGATCTTACGCAGACGTGACTCCCGCACTGTTGATCTCACGGGTCCATCCTTCTCCCGGATGAAGCCAGATCTCGCCAAAAAGCTGGTACTGTTCGACCTCGACACAATAGTTTCGCACCAGCTCCAGCGAGGCCAGGAAGATCGCGACGAGCGTCGTTTTGTGCATTCCCGGTTTGAAAAGTTCCGAGAAGGAAGTCATGCCGTTCTCTGCAAGCCGGTCCTGGATCCGGGCCATGTGTGCTTCGATCGGAGTCTCCTCGTACACGATATTCGTCGGCACAGGACCATTTGGTTCTTTAATGATTCGTCCGAATGCGCTCACCAGATCCCACAGATCCACGTCCAAAATCGGCTCTTCGGCAAGGTCGCGGGTCTTGCGCGGACAGTCATTCGCGAGACGTGCGTAATTTTGCTGCCATCGCCGGCCCCGTTCTTCCAGAAGGCATGCGGCATCACGGTATTTTTTGTAGTCGAGAAGCTGACGGACAAAATCTTCGTGCGGATCTTCCTCCTCGATGACCGGCTCCGATTCGCCCGGAAGTGCTTCCATTACCTTCATCTCAAGAAGCCAGCTCGCCATCGAGACGAATTCGCCCGCAAGATCGCAGTCGATGAACTGGATGATGTCGAGATATTCGTTGAACTGATCGATGATCTCGCTTACTTTTACGCTGAGAATATCCAGCTCTTTCCGCTTGATCAGAAAGAGAAGGAGGTCCAGCGGACCGCGAAATAAATCGAGTTTGACGGTGAACATGGTTCAGGGATCCTCTGAAAACGCCGGGAATGCAGCAAAAATCAAGGAGAAGATCGAAGCGTACGGAACGCTCGATCAGAGCAAGTATAGTCGATTTTGGATTTTCAGGGAAGAGCAAATTCTGAAAAGAAAAAGTGAATTCGGTAAATTTTCCGAAAGTTTGGAGAGACTGGGCGTTTTTTTCAGTTTTTTTTGAAAGAAGAAAATTTTTTCCAGTTCCTTCTTTCATTTCTCTTCCAGCGTAAAAAATGATGCCGAACACACCTTCTGAGTGAACTCCGGTTTATCGTTTCGGAGGCGAAGATGAAAAAAAGACCAGCTTTTCCTTTTTTCTATTTCCGGGTAAAACGCTTAACGTCAATGGTTGGCCAGCTTTCGCGCATTTTGGCGCATTTTGGTTTTCCGGATCTCATTCTGCCAACCCATGCCGGATGCCGACTTGCGCCTTTTCGATCCAGATCAGGAAAGGAGATCAAAATGAAATCTCGAGCCAAATCGTATTGCCGTAGATTTCCGTATGGAGGTTTCGTCGGAATATTTGACCGTTTGAGGGGACATTCAGACGCACTCTCAGACACAGATCCCGGCCTTTCCACCTTGGAACAGGAACTTTCCCCATATTGCTCTGACGAACCATTGGTCGATGGATTTTTGCCTGGAAAAATGCTCTTCTGCTGCGTTTTTTGGAAACGCTTCTGTGGTTCCCTTTTCAGTCTGCTTTTTTATTTCGGCTTCCTGCCCGGTTCCTTTTTTTCCGGCCTCGCACAGGTTGACGCGCAGACGCTCTACCCTTCTGTTCCACAGGTCGGACTGCAGAGCGCGACGCTCGAAAACATCATGCTTCTTCAGAATCTTCGCGACACGGACCGTCCCTGTATCGGACGCAATTCCTGGGCCGTCGGCTATGGAATGGGCGGAGTTTCGCGCGGAAATGTACAGACTCCCGCAGGTACTTCTCCAACCCGTTTTGATCCTTCCTTCGGCGGGATCCTGACTGGAACGGATCTCAATTTCGGTGCAGCGTCCCGTTTGGGGGCTTTTTTTGCGTACAATTCGGCTACGGTCAAAAATGCTCCTGATTCCGAGAAGGCCAATGTGGACCACTACCTCTGGGGACTCTACGGACGAAAAGAATGGGACTGTGTTTACTTCATGGGGACGGGGGCTATTGGGCATGGAAATCTGAGACAGAAAACGTTTTCTGAAAATTCGACACTGGAGGCAATGGGAGAAGCGAATGCATGGAGAGCTTACGCATATGGTGAACTTGGCACAGAATTCCGATTCGGTTCCGTTTCATTTCAGCCGTTTTGGGGACTTCAGTACTACTATGCCTCCAGCGGTTCGGAACCTGGCGATCCGGCAGATCCGGCAATTCTGCCTCTTCCGGCTCTCGACACCAACTCCTTGCAGAATGTCGTCGGAGCCAGACTGTCGGGAGCGTTTTGGCAGAACGATGTCCATTCACTGCGTGCCCATTGCACGGCATTCTGGTTCCACGAATTTCTTTCAATGAACGATCTCGGAGGAACGGATACTGTCTCCGCGCAGGACTTCGGCCGAGACTGGCTCGTTATTGCGCCGACGTTAGAGTGGACGATCGGGAACTTTCGGATCTGGAGCGGCTATGTCGCGATGGTCAACGAACGCGAAACGCTTCATCTCGGACAGGGGGGACTTGCTTTCTGCTGGTGATTCCGTGTTTTTCTCAGATGCGCTCCAGATACAAAAAAAGAAGGAAGCACCTCGCGATACTTCCTTCTTGATGTTTCTCAGGTCTCAGCACATTGTGTGCCGAACCGTTTTTTCAGACATCCTTACTTCACGATGTCGCGGATCTGGTAGACCGTGTGCAGCATGTGGTGTGCTTCGTGAGAGTTCGGAGCGCCGCCGAGCAGCGATTCGTAGCAGTCGGCAACCGTCTGGTTGTCCTGGGACTTCCGAACGGCAGCAGCATCGTCAGAAGCATAGGTCCCATCCTGACGGGCAACACGTTTCGCGTGCGTCGCGCCCATCGGCTGACCAGCACCGGAGATACATCCGCCCGGGCAGGCCATGACTTCGACGAACTGAACGTCGATCTCGCCAGCCTTGATCTTCTGGACGAGTTCGCCGGCTTTCTTCAGACCGTAGACGACAGCAACGTTGATCGTGACGTCATTGCCGCCGACATTCAGCGTGACGGAGGCCATCTTCAGATCGTCCATACCGCGGACGGCCGTGAAGTTAAGGTCCTGCAGTTTCGTACCGGTCAGGTCTTCATACGCATAACGAAGAGCAGCTTCCATCACACCGCCGGAAGTACCGAAAATGAGACCCGCAGAAGTGCCGAATCCGAGCGGTTTGTCGAATTCGACCGGTTCCAGTGCGGCGAAGTCAATACCCATCGATTTGATCATACGGGCAAGTTCGGAAGTCGTGATGACCGCATCGTTTTCAGGCGTGCCGTCTTCTTCCATGAATTTGTCCAGTCCGGCTTCCATCTTCTTGGCCGTGCACGGCATGATGGAAACGAGGAAGAGGTCTTTCTGCTCGCAGCCCAGTTCGGCCGGAAGCATTTTCTTCGCGACAGAACCGAACATTGCCTGCGGAGAACGGCAGCTCGAAAGATTCGAGAGCATATCCGGGCAGAACGTTTCCGCGTATTTGACCCAGGCCGGGCAGCAGCTGGTGAACATCGGGAGCGTACCGCCGTTGAGGACGCGATTTTTGAATTCCGTCGCTTCTTCCCAGATCGTCAGGTCTGCGGTGAAGTTCGTGTCGTAGACGTGTTTGAAGCCCATGAGCTTCAGAGCCGCGACCATTTTCCCTTCAACGTTCGTTCCGGCCGGGAGACCGAATTCTTCGCCAAGAGCCATACGCACGGACGGAGCGATCTGGACGGCGACCGTTTTCGTGGAATCGTAAAGCGCATCCCAGACCTTCTGGATGTCCTGCTTCACCGTGATGGCGCCGGTCGGGCAGACCGCGGCGCACTGACCGCAGTTCACGCAGGCACTGTCAGCAAGTTTGCCGTCGAAAGCCGGAGCGACTTTGGCGTTGGAGCCGCGGCGCTGGAAATCGATAGCGTGAACGCCCTGAAGCTCACTGCACACGCGGACACAGTTGCCGCAGAGGATGCATTTGTTCGGGTCGCGAATGATGGACGGGCTGGAATCGTCGATCTCTTCAATGTTGCGTTTCGCGGTGTAGCGCACCGTGTTAACGCCAAGACGGCGGGCGACGTCCTGAAGCTCGCAGTCTGCGCTGCGGATGCAGTTCGGGCAGTCCACCGTGTGGTTTGCCAGAAGAAGTTCGACGGCGACTTTACGCATCTGGCGGATATCTTTCGTATCCGTCTTCACGATCATGCCGTTTGCCGGAGCCGTGGAGCAGGCTGCCATCAGCATCGTGCGGACGCTTCCGTCCGGGCCGGGCATACCGACTTCACAGACACACATACGGCAGGCACCGTAGATGCTCAGTTCGGATTTGTAGCAGAAAGTCGGGATATTGATGCCGGCTTTGCGTGCGACTTCGAGAATATTGCGTTCGGTAGTGAATTCGATTTCAATACCGTTGACGGTCAATTTTTTCACATCGGACATATTGATTTTACTCCTTTTATCTTAAACCGTTTCGGTATTTCAACCTCAGATACCTTTGACTGCGCCGAACTTGCAGGCCGTTTTGCAGGCACCACATTTGATGCATTTGTCGGCATCAATAACGTGCGGTTCGCGAACCGTACCGGTGATCGCACCGACCGGGCAGCGTTTCGAGCAGAGGGTGCAGCCTTTGCATTTTTCAGGATCGATCTCCGGACGGGCCAGTGCCGAGCATTCGCCGGTCGGGCAGATCTTGTTCACGACGTGGGAAATATATTCGTCGCGGAAGTAGCGCAGGGTGGAAAGAACCGGGTTCGGAGCCGTTTTGCCCAGTGCGCACAGCGAACCAAGCTGAACAGCTTTTGCGGTTTCTTCAAGGAGATCCAGCGTTTCAAGCGTGCCGCGGCCTTCGATGATGTCGTCGAGCAGCGAGAGGATCTGCTTCGTTCCTTCACGGCACGGCGTGCATTTGCCGCAGGATTCGTTCTGGGTGAACTGCATGAAGAAACGGGCGACTTTGACCATACACGTCTGATTATTCATGACCACCAGACCGCCGGAACCGACGATCGCGCCGACTTTCTGCAGAGAGTCGAAGTCGAGCGGCATGTCAAGCATGTCAGGAGTGAGGCATCCGCCGGACGGACCGCCGATCTGGACGGATTTGAAGTCTTCGCCGGTGATCTTGCCGTCGTTGTCGATCGTACCGCCGCCGATGTCGTAGACGATGTGGCGGAGCGTCGTGCCGCACGGAACTTCGATCAGACCCGTATTCGCGACGTGACCGGTGAGAGCGAACGTTTTCGTTCCCGGGGATTTTTCCGTACCGACGGAAGCGTATTTTTCAGCACCTTCGCGGAGAATGTACGGAACGGAAGCGAGCGTTTCCACGTTGTTGATGACGGTCGGTTTGCCATAGAGACCGGAGACTGCCGGGAACGGCGGTTTCGGCATCGGCATACCGCGGTTGCCTTCGACCGAGCGCATCAGAGCGGTTTCTTCACCGCAGACGAACGCGCCGGCACCTTCCATGATGCGGATACGGAAGGAGAAGTCGGTTCCGAACAGATTGTCGCCGAGGAGACCGAATTTTTCGGCATCTTCTACCGCACGGCGCATACGGGCGACGGCCAGCGGGTATTCCGCACGGACGTAAACGACGCCTTCGTCAGCACCGATCGCTTTACCGGCGATCATCAT
Organism: Thermoguttaceae bacterium; assembly: GCA_017939795.1. GTDB lineage: Bacteria > Planctomycetota > Planctomycetia > Pirellulales > Thermoguttaceae > RGIG3701. The sequence continues at coordinate 25,253 of JAGBAA010000081.1, read as the reverse complement.
GCCTTCAAGCACGGAGTGCGGATTGCCTTCCATGACGGAACGGTCCATGAACGCGCCCGGGTCGCCTTCGTCGCCGTTGCAGATGACGTAGCGTTTCGGGTCTTTGTTGGCGGAATTCAGAGTGAACTTCCATTTCAGACCGGTGGGGAAACCGCCTCCGCCGCGTCCGCGAAGACCGGATTTCAGGACTTCTTCGCAAATTTCGGCCGGGGTCATCGTCGTGATCGCTTTACGGGCACCGAGGTAACCGCCGCAGGCGACGTATTCGCGCACGTTTTCCGGTTCGATCGTGCAGTCTTTCAGGCAGATGCGGTACTGTTCGGTATAGAAACCGATCTCATCTTCCTTCATGCAGGCCTTTTTCGTTGCGGGATCGACGTAGGCAAGACGTTCGAGAAGTTCGCCGTTCTGGAGCGTTTTCTGAACGATGTCGGCTGCATCTTCCGGCTTCACTTTCGTGTAGAAAATTCCTTCCGGCTCAATACGCATGAGCGGGCCCATCTGGCAGAAACCCTGGCAGCCGGACTTGGAGACGTAGGTGCCTTCAAACGGATGCTCAAGATCGCCGTCAGCGATTTCGACAGTGACGTCTTCGCCGACTTTTTTCAGTTCTTCGATCAGGGCATCGCGGACCTGCATCGAACCGTTGGCGATACAGCCGGTACCGCCGCAGATGACGATGCGGCGTTTGATTTTCGACGTGGAAGTCTGGAACTGTTCAGCAAGCTGTTCAAGCGGAATCAAATTACTCATTTCGTTTTTGCTCCTTTTCCTTTAGTTAGCAGCTTTTTCGTTAGCGATGATCTCATCGATGAGCGCTTCCGCCTTTTCGGGGGTGCACTGACCGTGAACGTGCTCGTCCAAAACCATGACCGGCGCAAGACCGCAGGCACCGAGGCAGCTCACGATCTCGATCGTGAAGAGCAGGTCTTTGGTCGTGCGGTTTTCATCGCTCAAACCCAGTTTGCTGTAAAGTTTGTTCAGAATGCCGTGAGATTTCTTCACGTGGCATGCAGTTCCGTCGCACAGACGAATGATGTGCTTGCCTTTCGGATTCAGGGAAAAGTGAGCGTAGAATGTGGCCACTCCGTAGATGTGAGAGACCGGAACATCCAGCTCTACCGCGACCTGTTCGATCGCTTCCTTCGACAGATATTTGTCCATCTCCTGGATCTGCTGAAGAATCGGGATCAGACGGCTCGGGTCGTTGTTGTTGTTGGCCAGGATCTGTTTGATCGCGTTTTCATGATCAATCATTTCCTGGGTCTTTTCGATCGTTTCCTGCATTTTTTACTCCAATGGCTAAAAAATCAAACAAGGCGAAATATCTGCAGCGTTGGAAGGGAAGAAACTTTACGGCCAATACCGTTTCGGCGTCTCATTCCATGGGGGTAGTGTTTCCCGCAGATTTTTTATGCCTGACGAAAACTGTGTGCTGACGGTGTGCATCGCCCTTCTACGATACGCTCTGTCTTGATGTTCAGTATACCACATTCATTTTTTCTGTCAAGCACTTTTAATATAACTTTATCGATAAAATAAAAAAAGATGCTCATTTTTTTGAAATTTTTCCAATTTTTTGTCCTGAAAGAATGGGAAATGATATTTTATCCCAGGTTTTAAATTGCGGCCTTGTTTTAGTTTAAACTAAATTCTCCCTCCGTTTCTGTCAGTGGTTTTTGTCTGTCATTTTGTCATTGACACGATATTTGCAATTTTGTTGGTGAGTGCGTAATCTGCCCAATTTGTCAGACTGTGAAAGGTTTTTGAGTCTGGCAGTCCGGTGAGGCCGGATCGCGGGCGACAGTATTTTTCCCTGAAAGTTTTTTTAGCCAACAACAGGAGGAATCCGCAGTGGCGAAACAAATGGTTTTTGAAGATGAAGCTCGTCAGCCGATTCTGGAAGGTGTCCAGAAACTGGCGCGCGCGGTCCGCAGTACACTGGGTCCCCGCGGACGGAATGTGGTCCTCGATAAAGGCTGGGGCGCTCCGAAAGTCACGAAAGACGGCGTCACGGTCGCGAAAGACATTACGCTGGATGATGCGAACGAGAATATGGGTGCGCTTCTCGTGAAGGAAGCTGCGAGCAAGACGAATGATGTCGCGGGCGACGGAACGACCACGGCAACGGTCCTGTCGGAAGCCATCTATACGGAAGGTCTTCGTTTCGTGACCTCCGGCGGAGTGAATCCGGTTTCCTTGCAGCGCGGTATTCTGAAGGCGGCGTCTGCTGTCGTGGAAGCGATCGAAAAGATGGCGGTCCCGGTGGACGAAAAATCCCGCAAAGAGATCGCGCAGGTCGCGTCCATCGCCGGCAATAATGACCCGGAAGTCGGAAAAGTCCTGGCGGAAGCTTTCGTGAAAGTCGGCAAGAATGGCGTCATTACGGTCGAAGAAGGCCGCGGAGCCGAAACGTATGTCGAATTCACCGAAGGTATGCAGTTTGACCGCGGTTACCTCAGTCCCCACTTCGTGACGAACGACGACCGTCAGACGGTAGAATTGGAGAACTGCCTCGTTCTCTGCTACGAAGAAAAGATCTCCAAGGTCCAGTCTCTCGTCCCGATCCTTGAGGCGGCCAGTCAGGCGAACAAACCGCTGCTCATCATCGCGGAAGATATTGAAGGTGAAGCTCTCGCGACGCTGGTCGTGAACAAACTGCGCGGCATCCTGAATGTCTGTGCCGTCAAAGCCCCGGCCTACGGCGACCGCCGCAAGGCGATGCTCGGCGATATCGCAGTCCTGACGGGCGGAACGGCGATCTTCAAGGATCTCGGCATTCAGCTGGAAGCCGTGGAACTGGAACAGCTCGGTTTCGCGAAAAAGATCATCGTCTCGAACGATACGACGACGATCATCGACGGTGCCGGCTCCAAAGAAGCCATCGCGGCCCGTGCGGAACAGATCCGTGCTGAGATCGAGACCACGACGAGCGACTACGACCGCGAAAAACTTCAGGAACGTCTTGCTAAACTGGCCGGCGGCGTTGCGAAGATCCTCTGCGGTGCTTCGACGGAATCCGAAATGAAGGAAAAGAAGTACCTCCTCGATGATGCGAAAGCCGCAACGGCTGCTGCGCTCGAGAAGGGCATCGTCCCGGGCGGCGGCGTGGCTCTGATCCGCTGCAGTACGGCTGTCGATACTCTGGAACTTGAAGGCGACGAAGCTCTGGGAGCCGTCGTCGTGAAACGCGCGCTTCAGGTCCCGCTCCGCGAGATCGCAAAGAATGCCGGGATCGACGGAGCTGTCGTCGTGAATCGTGTCATGCGCATGACCGGCGCGACGGAAGGCTACGATGCCGACAAGAATAAGTACTGCGACCTGGTGGAAGCTGGAGTCATCGATCCGGCGAAAGTCGTCTGCACCGCTCTGACCAATGCGGCGAGTGTCGCGGGTCTGCTTCTGACGACCTCCTGTGTCATTACGAACATCCCGGTCGACACTCCGGAAGCTCCGGCCGGCGGCGCACCCGGAATGGGCGGCATGGGCGGAATGGGCGGTATGCCTGGAATGGGAATGATGTAATCGTTTCCGAACGCAGAAAAAACGGGAAATAGAAGACGCCTCACCATACGGCTCGTGTCGGGCGGGGCGTCCCGGAAAGTCCGGTCCACTGGCCGGTTTGAAATCACGAAAAAATCGAAATTTAAAATAAAAGGAAAGCAAACATGAACGCAAATCTTCGTCCCCTGGATGACCGTATTGTCGTGAAACCCCTGGAAGCTGAACAGATGACTGCCGGCGGCATCGTCCTCCCCGACAGCGCGAAAGAAAAACCGCAGCGCGGAACCGTTGTGGCGGCCGGTCCGGGCAAACTCCTCGATAACGGTACGCGCGGTACGATGGCAGTCGCGGTCGGCGATGAAGTCATCTACGGAAAATACTCCGGAAGCGACATCGAAGTCGCCGGTGAAGAGTATAAGATCCTCCGTGAAAGTGACGTTCTGGCCAAGATCCTGAAGTAAATCCGGACGGCATTCAGCGTCTGATCAACCGAACACAGAAAAAGAAAAGGAATCACTACCGTGTCCAAACAATTACTTTTTGCCGATTCCGCACGTCAGCGCATGCTTCGCGGAGTGGAAAAACTGGCCGACGCAGTCGCGGTGACCATGGGTCCGCGCGGCCGTAATGTGATCATCAACAAAGCCTACGGCGGACCGGCCGTCACGAAAGACGGCGCTACCGTGGCTCAGGAGATCGAGCTTGAAGACCGTTTCGAAAACATGGGCGCGAAGCTCGTGAACGAAGTTGCGCAGAAGACCTCCAGTACCGCTGGTGACGGAACGACGACCGCGACGGTTTTGGCTCGCGAAATTTTCCGCGAAGGTCTCCGCAACATCATCGCCGGAAGCAATCCGGCCGGTATCCGCCGCGGGATCGATATTGCGGTGGAAGCTGCGGTGGATGCTCTGGTCGGCATGGCCAAGCAGGTCACGACGAAGGAAGAGATCGCCCAGGTCGGCGCTATTTCCTCAAACAACGACAATGAGATCGGAAATCTTCTCGCCGACGCGATGGAAGCTGCCGGAAACGACGGCGTCATCACGGTCGAAGAAGGGAAAACTGCCGAGACGACCTACACCGTGGTCGAAGGTATGCAGTTCGACAAAGGTTTCCTTTCCCCGTATTTCATGAATCGTCCCGATACGGCAGACTGCTATTTCGAGAACGCCATCATCCTTCTCCACGAGAAGAAGATCAACAATCTGCGCGAGCTGATCCCGCTCCTTGAGAAAGTCATCCCGACGGGCAAACCGCTGCTCATCGTTGCGGAAGACATCGAAGGCGAAGCACTCACCGCTCTGGTCGTGAACACTCTGCGCGGCAGCATGCGCGTCTGCGCCGTCAAGGCTCCGGGCTTCGGCGACCGACGTAAGGCGATGCTTCAGGATATCGCGATCCTCACCGGCGGTCAGGTCGTCAGTGAAGATCTCGGCATCAAACTCGAAAACGTGGACCTCACGATGCTTGGTTCTGCCAAACAGGTCACGGTCACGAAAGACAACATCACGATCGTTGACGGCGGCGGGACGAAAGAAAACATCAAAAAGCGTATCGACCAGCTTCGCGACATGATCGAGAAGACCGACAGCAACTACGACCGCGAGAAGTACCAGGAACGTCTGGCGAAACTCTCCGGCGGTATCGCGGTCATCCAGGTCGGCGCGAGCACCGAAGCGGAAATGAAGCAGAAAAAAGCCCGTATCGAAGACGCCCTTCACGCAACGCGCGCTGCCGCTGAAGAAGGCATCCTCCCGGGCGGCGGAGTCGCTCTTCTTCATTGCCGCAGTGCGATCGAAAAAGCCCGCACCTCTGCCCGCGGCGATGAAAAGATCGGTGTCGATATCATCCTGCGCTGCCTGAGCAAGCCGATGGTCCAGATCGTGAACAATGGCGGCGAAGACGGAACGGTCGTCGCGGACATCGTGAGCGAAATGGAACCCGAAATGGGCTACAATGCTGCGACGGGTGAGTACGTCAATATGTTCGAAGCCGGGATCATCGATCCTCTGAAAGTCGTCCGTACCTCCCTGGCGAATGCCGCGAGCATCGCCGGCATGATGCTGATGACCGAGACGATGGTCACCGATTTCGATAAGGAAGACAAGAAAAAGGCGGCTGCGGAAGGTGCTGTCCGCTAAGCCGTGCGAGATTTCCGTTTTGGCGGAAGTTTCACGGAGAATTTTTTGGGGTCGGCCTGTTTCGGCAGCCGATCCCTTGAGGAAAACGGTGTTTTAGGCCGGTTTTCGTTCTCCTGCTTTTGAGTCTTTGCATTTGGAGATCCCGCCGTCCACGATCCGTTTTTCGGGTCGTGGATTTCGGTTTTCAGAGACCGGACCCCGTTTCTGAGAGTTTCGGTCAATATTTTAAAATTCCTTTTTTCTTTTTCGGTCCATCTGATTTCAGCAGTGGCCGGAAAAAACGCAAGATATGGCAGACAGTAAACGCGACTACTATGAAGTCCTCGGCATTGACCGAAATGCGAGCAAACACGATATTGCGGCGGCATACCGCAAACTGGCGCTGAAGTACCATCCGGACCGCAATCCCGGAAACGAAGAGGCGGTCGAGAAATTCAAGGAAGCGTCCGAGGCTTTCGATGTTCTGAACAATGACGAGAAACGCGCGGCCTACGACCGCTACGGCCATCAGGGCGTCAACGGTATGCCTGGCGGCGGACCTCAGTTTAACGACATTAACGATATTTTTGAAGCGTTCAGCGGAATGGGCGGTTTCGGCGACATTTTCAGCGAGATCTTTGGCGGAGGTGGTCGGAGATCGTCTCAAGGCGGTCGGGCTCCCCGCGGCGAAGATGTGCGGAGTATCGTAGAACTGGATCTTCGGGAAGTCGCGACCGGTGTGAAGAAATTGGTGCGTGTCCGTAGAAAAGAGGTCTGTACGACCTGCCATGGTACGGGAGCGAAACCCGGGACCGTGCCGGAACCGTGTACGTACTGCGGCGGCCGTGGTGTCGTGATGCAGGGTGCCGGTTTCATTCGGATGCAGACGACCTGTCCGTCCTGTCATGGTGCAGGAAAAGTCATCCGCCAGCCTTGTACGGTCTGTCGCGGTTCCGGACTTTTCGACGACATCAAGGACATTGAGGTCCACATTCCGGCCGGGATCGAAGAACGCGACCAGATCCGTCTTGTGGAAGAAGGATCCCGCAGTCCTGCAGGTGGAAGACCGGGCGACTGCTACATTCAGGTCCGATTCAAGGATCATCCGGTTTTCCAGGTCGATGGGAAAGACCTCATCTGCAAATTTCCGATCTCGTACACACAGGCGGTACTCGGCGCAACGCTGGATGTTCCGCTTTTGGATGGACATCAGGATTTCAAACTCCCAGCCGGAACCCAGACCGGCGATATTTTCACCCTGAAGGGAAAGGGATTGCCGGACCGAAAGCGTCCGACGTACTGCGGCGATATTCTGCTTGTCGTGAACATTGAAGTTCCGCGTACAATTACGGCAGAGCAGGAAACACTTCTCCGGAAACTTGCTGAGCTGGAGCAGGTGAATGTTTCGCCGCAGAGAAAAGGTTTCTTTAAGCGGATCAAAGACTACATCCAGTCGCTGGGTGAAGAGGACGCCAGGGAAACCGGGAAAGAAACAGAAAAAGAAGCCGAGTAAGGAAAGAGAAAGGCAGGAGATAAAACATGATTTTCAAAAAGAAGACCTCCCCGGAAGATGCCCCGCAGACGGACGCTCCCGAACAGAATGAGGAGCTGACGGAAGAAGTTCAGAATACCGCAGACGAAACGATCGTTGAGGGGTTGGAAGACATTGTTTCCGAAGAGGAGACTGTCGCAGATCCGGTCGCGGAACTTCAGAAGGCTCTGGAAGAGGAAAAAGAACGTTCCCTGCGTCTTTACGCGGAGCTGGACAATGTCCGCCGCCGTGCTTCCAGAGAGCTTTTAGAAGAGCGGAAGTATTCGGGAATGGAAGTCATTCGCGCTCTCCTTCCGGTGATGGACAATCTGCAGCGTGCGATCGAGGCCGCCTCGGCAGCTTCGGCAGAAGGGACGAATGACGCGCTTCTGGAAGGTGTCCGCATGATCTACCAGCAGATGACGGATTCGCTTGCGAAGAACCATTGTACGCGCATTGAAGCGCAGGATCAGCAGTTCGATCCGAATTTTCATGAAGCGATCTCCCAGATGCCGAATGCAGACGTGCCGGAAAATACGGTCCTGTTTGTCGCGCAGGACGGCTACCTGCTTCATGACCGAGTCGTGCGTCCGACTCAGGTCGTCGTGAGCAAAAAGCCGTAAATTCGCTCTTTTTAGAGCTTTTGGATACTGTTTCGGTTTATTTTCGTCAGGTTCCGGTCCTCCCCGCCGTTCCTGCAGCCCGATTTTGAAAATTTTCGTACAGACAGGAAAGACCCAATGATCACGATCACAGAATTAGCTAATGAGAAAGTTAAGGACGTCATTCAGGCGCAAAACATTGCGGATGACCGATTTCTTCGGATCGGAATCGCGGGGGGCGGATGCTCCGGCCTGAAGTATGCGCTGGCGTTCGACAATCAGTTTGACCCGTTGACCGACACGCGTTTTGAAGCGGACGGCATCGCCATCGTTACGCGCAAGAAATTTGCCGAATTCCTTGATGGTACCGTCATTGACTTCAAGCAGACGGACACGGCCGCCGGTTTTTCGATCGAGAATCCGAATTTCCCGGCAGGCGCGGGTTGTGCGGGCTGTGCGGGCCACTGAATGTGGAATTTCCGGAAAAAGGAAGGAACGAAACTCAGGAAGTTTCGGGACTTCCTTTTCATTTTTTATGAACTCATTCTCCAGCAATGAAAACGATCGACATTCAAAATGCCAGCGTGATTTTTGGCGCGAAAACGGTTTTGGACCGAATCTCCTGGTCGGTAGAAAAAGGTGAGCGGTACTTTATTCTCGGTGCGAACGGTGCGGGCAAGACGACGCTCGTGAAGCTGCTTCTTGGATACCTTTGGCCTCGATTTGGAGCGACGATCCGGATCCTTGGCGAGGAGTATGGAAAGATCAATCTTCCGGAACTTCGAAAACGCATCGCATGGGTGAGTCCGTTTGTGCATCAGTTTACGCAGAATCCCAATTTGACGGCCTGCGAGCTGGTTCTTTCCGGCCGGGATGCGACGCTTGGGACATACTTTCAGGAAATTTCGGAAGAAGATGAGCAAAAAGCCCGCGAGATGCTGGAAATGCTGAATGCCGGGCATCTGCTTCATGAAAAGGTCCGTGTTCTTTCTTCCGGTGAGCAGGTCAAGGTCCTCATTGCGCGGGCACTCATGACGGATCCGGAACTCATGATCCTGGATGAGCCGAACGTCTATCTGGACGTTCCAGGGCGTGAATTTCTGCTCCGCACGATCCGGGAGCTGGCGGAAACGCGTCCGGAGCTGACTCTCGTTTTCATTACGCAGAGGATCGAAGACATTCTGCCGCAGTTTACGCACGGAATGATCCTGAAAGAAGGGCAGATCATGGCGGACGGCCTGCGCGAAGAGGTCCTGACGGAAGAGAATCTTAAACAGGCTTTCGGGATGGACCTTCAGCTGATCCAGACCCGTTCCGGACGTTTTTGGACCGTCATTGAGTAAAATCGGAACCGAAAACGCTGGCATTTTTTTGATTTTGGCGGTCTGCGCATATCTTCATGGCGCAGACCGCTTTTTTATCGGAAAACTGTTCTGAAAACGGCACTTAAACTTCCCGAACGACACCGAGCATGGAAAAAACGAGATGCGTCGAAATCCGCGAGTCCGGGATCCGGTAGTGAAGGCGAAGCATTTTGCGATAGTCGGCCATCTGCTGCTGATGCGAACGGATCTTTTCTTCCAGAACTTCCGGACTGCTGACTTTTCGTGTCGTTTTGTAGTCGATGCAGTCTGCCCAGAAAATTTCCGAGTCGTTTCTCAACAGGATAAGACGGTCCAGAGTACCGAGAAGAAGTTCATCTTCCGTGCGGATCGCCAGTTCTTTTTCGCAGTAAACTTCCCATCGGATCTCGTTGGGATCTGCGGGATCCTTGCGGGTCACGGTGCAGGGGATCTGCTCTTCGGTCAGAATGCCGGCTTTGAGGACCTTTTCGCGAAGCATAGGAAGGTATGTTGTCCAATGCAGAACGCGGTGAAGTTTGGGTGCTTTGAGCGAATTATGGAAACTTTTCAAAAGCCGCTCCAGCCGTTCTTTTGCCAAACCGAACGGACGGGCCGCTGCGATGAGTTCTTCGTCCGAGGGAAGGCTGTTTTCGACCCACGCGATTTTTTCATACCAGCTGTGCAGAATACTGCCGTTGACCGTATTTTGCTGACTGAAATCAATTTTTTTGCTGAGATCTACAAAACGGCGGTCCTCAATGTTGGAAGGTGCTCTGCGGGTCAAATTGCGGCTCGAAGCGGGATCGCAGCCGAACCGGATCGGTTCAATGAATGCAGCAGGATCAGCAGCTGCTGTCTTGGCGGAACGGACTTCCTGACGGAGTACCGAAGTCTCTTCCAGCTCCATCTCTTTTTTCTGAAGGATCCCGTTTTCTAAAATCTGCGTTTTTTCTCTTTCTTTTTCTTTCAGTGTATTCGGGGTCCGCAGATACCATTGCGCATCACCGTCCCAAACGAGCCGGGTTTCCGGCGGAGCGGTCTCTTCACCGGTGAAGCTGATCCGCAGAAGCTCGGCCATATTCGTGGATGGTTTCGAGGCTTTTTTTTCTTTTGGCGCGACGAAAATATACATTGCGTAGACTGCCCGCGTCATCGCAACGTAAAGCGTGGAAAGCGACTCACAGACGCATTCCTTTTTATGGAGTTCCATCGCCTGAAAGATCGGTGAATTTTCAGAGAAGAACACTTCCTTGATGTCTTTATTCGGCACCGGCGTCACGAGCGAGACGTCCTGCAGCACATCGTCATTCAGATAGCCGGGCACAAATTTGGGCGGATGTTTCCCTGCGATAGGATGGTCGATTTCCGGAAGGACCACGGCATCAAACTGCAGACCTTTGGATTTGTGGATCGTCATCAAAACAACGGAAGCTGCCGAAGGATCTTCCCGGACGCTTTTCTGAATGTACTCAACGAAATCAGAAATACGTTCCAGACGGGAATTCTGCGAGAACCCTGCCGCAAGATTGAGGAATTGCTGAAGTTTCCGTTTGTCTTCTGGGGTACCAAGCGGTTCGAGAAACCGGACGAGCTCTTCCAGGAATGTGCAGACGCCGAATGCCTGAAATCGTTCCCGAAGCTGAGCCAGACATCGGGATCTGGCAGCTTGAAGTTCCGCTGCTTCTTCTGCAGACAGGAGACGCACATTTTTCCACGCCAGTTCCGGGTAGTATTCTGCAATCGGGGAGTTGCCGACATAGAACCAGTCCATTGTGCTGTCCGGAAAATCCATGAGGCTCAGAAGTGAAAGTAAAAGCCGGACTGCGGTCGAGGTCGTGAGCGGATTGTTTCCTTCTTCGCTGACCGGGATCCCTTTTTCCCGAAGGAAGCGGGCCAGCTGCGGCATTTTCGTATTGCGGCGGAAGAGAACGCCGATGCGATGGCAGTTGCCTGCGTTCCGGTGGATCTCTGCGATCTGATCCGCGACCCATTTCAGCTGGGCATCTCCTGCTGATGTGGGCTGGTCATCGTCGCCGTCTTCCGAAACCGGATCATTCCTGTCTTTCTCACACATGGTACGCAATTCCCAGTAGCCAGGATAATTTTTCGACTTGGGAGAGGCTTTATGTGCCTCAAATTGCCAGGTATCCCATGCGGCCTGGGCGGTGCTGTCGAGGAGCGAACGGAAGGGAACGCCCTCGATGCCGCAGGCAAATGGTTCCGGTTTCGGGTCGGCAGGATTTTTGGCGGCATCGTAAAATAGCCGATTCACACAGCGCAGGATCTCCGGGGCGCTTCGCCAGCTCGTGTTGCTGCTTTCCTGCTCGATATTGGGGAAGGTATTTTCAATTGCGTCGAAAATCTCGGACCGGCCGTTGCGCCAGCGGTAGATTGCCTGTTTGATGTCGCCGACGCAGAAGAATGTCCGTCCGTTCCCCTCTGTACAGTATTTGCCGAATGGGAGAAAGATCCGCCATTGATTGAGGGAGGTGTCCTGAAATTCATCGAGAAGCAGATGGTCAATGGACGAATTCATGCGCCAGAAAATCGGCTGAAGGTTTCCGTCCAGTTTTTCAATGAATTCCGCAGTATATCGCGTTACGTCGTCGAAGCTCAGGCCGTTAGCATCCAGTTTGCTCTGGTCATAGTATGCCGAATATCCGTCCATCAGTTCGTAGACCGCGAGGACCTGTTCCTGCATGAGCCGGAAGTAGACCGCGGCCGAATGGCACGCGATACGGATGAGCGGGGAACGCAGTTCCTCAATTTTAAGTTCACGTCCACTGAATAGAAGTGCACCGCCGGAACGTGCCTGAAATGCATGCTGGATCAGCGTTTCATTCGCCAGTCCGATCCAGTCATTGACGCGGATCTTCGGAATGATTTTATTGAGGGCATTCCGTATCTGTACTTTCCCATTTGGATTTTCGTTTATTTTTTCGACTTCATTTTCCAAAAAGTCGAGTATCTCCACGATCTCTGCTTCGTTCAGAAACCATCCGAATGGATTTTTTTCTCCGGGAACCCAGATCGTCGGGTCCATGAGTGCTTTCCATGCATTTTCATCCGCCTCACGTTTGAGTGAGAGAAGATTTTTGATTTGGCTGGAGATGTCGTCTGCCAGTGCTGTTTTGTTCTCCCCTTTGAAAAGTTGGCGAATGAGTGTCTGTGTGTTTTTCCGGTTCTGGTATAGGGTTTCCTGGATCGCATCCCAGTGAAGGTGTGCATCATCGACCTCATCCAGGATCTTCCATCCCGATTTTAGACCAATTTCGTATGGGAAGCAGGATGCGATCTTCTGGAAGAAACTGTCCAGCGAGCAGGCTCGGATCAGATTCAGGCCCGTGACGAGCTGACGCATGATACCCTGCATTTCTTCCGGGGAGATCTCCCGGTCGGCATTCTGTGCAAGTTCGCTGCGTAAAGCATCATCCCGGCACGCCTGAGCCGCGGTGAGCAGGATCCGGTTCAGGATCTCTCCCGTAGCTTTTTTGGTGAAGGTCGAAGCCAGGATGCGCGGGATCGGAACACCCCGGGCAATCAGTTCCAGATAGCGGAGGCTGAGTTGACGGGTTTTTCCAGAGCCTGCGGAGGCGCGGATCAGTAAGTTGGATTTCATGGGATCTCGTGAGGGATGAAATTGGGGAAAACGAAAAGGATGAGGACGATCGAAAGTCAGGCATTTTGCGCTTTGCCTTTCGATTCGGGATCTATCCTGTTGAGTATTGCATAAGCCGGGTGACTTTTTCAGGCTGAGTGACTTTTTCAGGCTGATGCGATTCTCGGGGACGAAATTTCGGACAGCCTTAAATGCCGGGCCATGATTTCTTTGGGGCACGATACGCAAAACTCCATTCTATTAAGTATAGCGAACACGGCTGGAAAATCAAGAGCATGGAAAGAAAATTTTAAAATTTCAGGAGATTTTTCCAAGATTTCCCTGACTTAGGGGCACCAAATCGGTGTTTGGGGAATTTTCGATTTCTTTTTCGCTTCAGGGACACGCATTGAAAACGAAACAATCGATACTCTGAAAGGGGGGCCTGGATGCGCTGCCGTTTGAAATGCACCACATTGGGATTCCGGATCATTCCGAATGGAAAACGGTTTCCTCGGCGGAAAGGAGAACTTCCGTCAGTAGGAAACCGTATTTTTCCTCGCTCCAGAGTATTTTCGAGTGCCCTTTCCGCCGCCTGTTTTTCAAAAATCGCGTGTTTGCGGGCATCGGCGAATTAAGGCCGTCTGGGAATTGCCAGCGTTGGTGTTTTGAGCAGATTACGGATGCTTCAGCGTCTCTTCATCGTGCAATTCCCGGAAAAGCGGGAGATGGCGATAGTAGACTTCCAGCATGAGAAGGTGCATCGCAGTGACGTAGTGCCTTCCGGCGACCTGTCCCCAATGGTCTGCCGCTTTTCCGTAGGGACTCCAGCTCCCTTTCAGGAACGGATCTTTCATCTCCTGGGATTTTTGGAGAGCGTGGATCAGATGAGACTGCCATTTTTCCCAGTTTTCGTCCTGAAGGTGGAACATGACCTGGGTCGCATAGTACCAATAGTAGGTATCGCGCTGTGGTTTCGTGACGGTCGGGAGGTTCCCCATGAGGTAGGAGACCGCACTTTGGAATTCTGGAGCTTTGGGATCGTGCTCGAGGTAAAGTTCCATCAGAAGTCCTTCCGCAGTCATGGCGTGTGAGGGTTTCTTCCACTGTTCCATTTCCTCATTGAGCGGTTTTTTCACCGGCAGATAGCAGTAGCGTTCTCCTCCGTTGACGGCGGCGGTTTCGAGCCAGTTTTCCACCTTGCGGAAGCAGGATTCCGGTACGTTCAGTCCCGCCATCTTCGCGCTGACCAGTGCCATCGTCTGCCAGCCGGTTACCGAAGTGTCCGATTCGCCGCGCCAGACACCGTCATTCTTTTCCGGCGTGTACCGCCAGCCGCCCTGCGGTCCCTGGGATTTGACGAGGAAGTCGATTGCTTTTTGTGCAGGCTCGCGAAGCCGTTCATCGTGCGTCATCCCGTAGGCTTCGCAAAGCGCGATCGCCGCCATTCCATGCGAGTAGATCCGACCGTAGCGGTGTGCGTCCGATCTCATGGAAAACAGACCGCCGTCCGGCTGCTGATTCCGGATCAGCCAGCGAAGGGCACGGTTCACCGTTTCCGTGTACTCGTTTCTGTCGTCGGATTCCAGGTGCGTGTACCCGGCGCCAAGGTACGTCAAAAGCGCCAGCCCCGTCGCGGCCGTGTCTGCATGAATGGAGCCGAAACCGTATTCTTCCCGGTCCACTCCTTCCGGAAGACCATTGGGGAGGAAATTCAGCGACCAGTGCCCATCCTCAAACTGGGTCCGGCTCAGGTACTGAAGGCCGCGCTGAATGAGTTCTTCCGTTTCGGGATTTCCGCCGGCTTTCTCGATCAGTTTTCGATGGTCTTGCCGCATTCTCTGTCGGTATGGAAGGGTCGGTTGGGAACGCAGGCCCGGATCATTCTGAAGGATCTCCGCGACGGAAGAGCCGGCTTCCACTTCCGGTCCATCCAGGTTCTCTTCCTCTCCGGTGATTTCTGCGAGCCATTCGTCTTCCTCTCCGTCTTGCGGAAGTGTCTCCGTCATGTCGGGCTGGAATCCCATTTCCGGAGTCTCGGATCTCTCAAACCGGAAAACGACGATGTTTTTGAGTATCTGTTCCTTCTCCGCATCCAGAATATTGGAACCCGCGATCTTTTCCGGCTTTGCCGTCGCTTCGAGCACCGCATCCGAAACGCCGTTCACTGCTCCTGCGAGGACCGCCGCCAGATCATCGCCGTCTCCGGCTCGTGCTCCAAGAGTCTGGCCGCCCCGGACATTGGCCGGAGCGTCGGAGACCGTCAATGTCCGGTCAGATTTCTTTCGCGGTTTCTTTTTTGCCGTTTTCAGACTCGCAGCTCCCGCCGCAAGTTCCCGGGCTTCTCCCAGACCGGAACGCAGTTCGCCAAGTTCCTCACCGGCACCGCCCGCTTTTTCATCGACTGCCGATTCGCCCCAGTTGCCTGCACGGCCGGAAACGACATTTTCGCCCTTGCGCGACTCTTTGCCGGCCAGTGTTTTTTGCTGATTTTCGTTTAGTTTTTTGCGAAATCCCGTCTTCTTTGCGCTCTTCTTTTGAGCTTCTTTACGAAGATTCACGGTCCGGCGTTCTACCGATTCTGCCGAGTGCAGTTTCGTTTCTGCCGTCAGATTTTCCAATTGCGGGCTTTCTGAGCCGATGACGCCTGAAATCGCGACTTCTGCCGCGATCTTCTGCATGTTGACGAACATTTCCTGCGGACCGTCGCTGACTTCAAGCTCATGCTGGACTTCCTCGATTTCCGAGGTCTGGATCTCTTCTGCTCTGGTTCGGGCATCCTCTCCATTTGCCGATCCTGCCGTTTTCTGTTCCGTCTCCAGCATTTTGTGGACGTCCTCGGCACGCTTGAGGGATTCGTCGAGGTCCTGCGGTTTCACGGGAAGCGGGGTGTTTTCCGGCGTTTCCGAATTTTCCAGTCCGGGACGCATCGTCTGCGGCTCAACGTTTTCTGCTTCCGTCTCGGAATAGTTTTCCTGGAAGACCTCATCCCCTTCCAGATCGCCATAGTAGAAATCGTTCACGATGATCGGCGTTTTGGAACGCAGATTGCGCAGGTTCAGCGCAACTTCTTCTTCCCGCTCGAATTCCTGTCCGACGATCGCCTCTTTCATTAGAAGGAAAAGGCCGCCATGCAGTAAAAGACTCAGCGAAACACAAAAAATGAGGCGTCTGCGTTCCGGTTCGTAGATGAAGCCGAGCCAAAACAGATACGTCAGCGTAAGCATCAGGATGCCGGCGGCGCAATACAGATTGCGGAAAACCGCAAACGGTTCCGGAAACGCAGCATCCGGAGCCACGCGGATCCCCCATCCAAGACACGCCAGACCACAGACCGACCAGAGCAGAAGAAAGATTGCCGGGCCGACCGATATCGAGAGCAGATTCAGCATGAATTTCAAAATCATCCTCATTTTGAAAACTTCCTTTGATTCCTGATGTCTGACGTTTTTCTGAAGGGAGAGCTCCGATCTCTCCCGGACCATTTCGTGGATCCTGATCGTTTTCCATTGGGCGCACTCTGGCTTCAGGATCATTTTTCTGAGGATACTTTCGCCGGAGATCCTTCTGCCGGAGATCCTTCTGCCGGTGGTCTTTTGCCGCGGATCTTTCCGAAGATCCCCGGTTGAGAGAGACGCAGCGTTTACTCTTCCCGCGTGATGGTTGAGTAGTTCAGCTCAAGTTTTTGGCATAGGTCCACGGCACCGACGACAGCTCCGAACGGGGCGCGTTCGTCTCCGCGGATGACGACGGAGGAATCCTCTTTCGGATTTTCCCACGCTCCCTGAAGCAGTTCTTCCATTTCCGGGACCGTCCGTTTCACGCCGGCGATGAAGTACTCGCCGCTGCGTGTGATGTTGATGACCAGCGATTTGGGCTGAGACCAGATCGGGACCGCTTCTGCCGCGTGCGGAAGCTGAATATCCAGTCCTGTGTCTTCCTCATCGAATTTCGTGGCGACGAGGAAGAAAATGAGAAGCAGAAACACGACATCGATCAGCGGCGTAATGCTCAGGCTGGCCAGTGCGTTTCCTTTTCGGATCTTTACTGCCATGGGATCACCTGCCTATTTCTGGTTCTTCTGTTTGACGTAGTTGCGGAAATGAGTGGGCGTCAGGCGCGTCTTGCCTTCCAGACTCTCCAGGTATGCCGTGAAATTCACGAGTTTCTGGTCCATTCGATAGAAAAGTTTCTGGATCTTGCCTTCATACCAATGCGCCAAAATCGCGGCGGGAATCGCGACCGCGAGACCTGCGCATGTCGTGACCAGGGCCGTGTAGATGCCTTGGGAAAGCATTTCCGCTTTGTGGATGCCGACACTCGATGCGGTCGCCATGAATGCTTCGATCATCCCGACGACGGTTCCGAGGAGTCCGATCAGCGGCGTCACCGCGGCCGCGAGTACTAGAAGGCGGACTGGACCATAAAGACGGTTGGCTTCGTTTTCTTTCGCGCTTTCCAGGGCACTCTGAACTTCACTCATCGGACGGCCGCTCTTGAAAAGTGCAGCCTGCATGACGCGGGAAAGAGCACTCCGGTTTCGGCAGCAAAGAGCGTAAACGGCACGAGGATCCGCTTTCGAAATGACCTGTGCCTCCACATTGTGCAGCAGTCTTCGGGGAAGGACCGCCCCCCGGCGAAGCGCAATGAAACGTTCCAGACCAACCGTGAGGACCAGAATGGACATGAAGCCGATCGGGATCATCAGAACACCGCCGCGAACCGTCAGTTCCCAGGCCGAGAGAAGTTTTTTCTCGAGACTGGTTTCCTTATTGGCGGATTCCTGTCCGTTTTTTGTGTCTGCGGCCATTTCAGCATCCGCGTCGGTTTCAGCGTCCGCGTCGGTTTCAGCATCCGCGTCGGTTTCAGCGTCCGCGTCGGTTTCAGCATCCGCGTTGGTTTCAGCGTCCGCGTCGGTTTCAGCATCCGCGTCGGTTTCAGCATCCGCGTCGGTTTCAGCGTCCGCGTCGGTTTCAGCGTCCGCGTCGGTTTCAGCATCCGCGTTGGTTTCAGCGTCCGCGTCGGTTTCAGCGTCCGCGTTGGTTTCAGCATCCGCGGCGGCATCAGCCGAGATCTGTTCCGCGGCTAAAATATTTTCTTGGAGGAGGAAATGGAAGCTCCATCCCGTCACCAACAGAAGAAGGAACGCGAACACGAATTTTCTCTTTTTCATTTTTCCACCTGAAATCAGGAAAAAATATTTTTGAAATTAAACTCATCCAGTAATTCAGGCCGAACAGGGAATGAAGGTCCATTTCCTGCGTCGGCCGGGCGTACAGAAACGGATCGTGCTCCGTCGTCGGCATCATGATCCGTTGATCCGCGTCACTCAATCTTCGTGAAGTTTCTTCATCTTTCGCCGAATCAGCTTCACTTTTTCATATTTGGGGAACTTCTGGAGCAGGTCCCTGTAGTGGGTCAGTGCTTTATCCTTTTTCCCAAGCGCCTCGAAGCACTGTGCAGTTTCAAACATTGCGTCGGCCTGCAGTTTCTCGTCTTCTACGCCGTAGATGACCTGGTAGAAGATCTGGATCGCTTTCTGGTACTGCTTTTGAGCAAAAAGGATCTCTCCTTTCAGGAAAAGCGTCTGGTGCGTGAAGACGGCATCGTTTGCCGCGATGATCGCTTCACATTTAGCGAGAGCCTCTTCCATGTTCTGAAGCCGGAAATACGCTTTCGCCATCTTGAAATTTGTGCGCAGACCACCAGCCGACTGCGGGTAGATCTCACAGAATTCGGCACCGTATTTGAGCACGGATTCCCATTTTTCGGTCTCTTCGTAGATCTGGATGCACATTTCCAGAGCGTTTTCTGCGAAGATCTTTTTGAGTGCGCCATCTTTGCGGATCTCGTGCAGTTCCTTGAGTGCCTGGCTCGGATTGCGCAGGAAGTAGTGCGTCATTCCCAGCAGGTAGCGCAGTTCTGCACGATTCGCGAGGATCTCAGCTTTCTCCTCGTCAGAGATCTCCGCATCCAGTTTCGGTTCCAGTTCCAGGGAGCGGATGAACGATTCGGTCTCCTGGTACTCTTCGGTGTTGAAGATCGTCCACGCGAGCTTCAGTTCAGAATTTCTGTGCAGGAAATCGCCTTCGTCTTCCGGATCTTTCGGCGTCTCGTTCAGGACACGGCGGAACATCTGATTGGCTTCCGGCATTTTGCCTTCCGAGTACCAGAGCGTTCCCAGCTGGAAGTAGAGCGAGCGGAGCAGAACGCTTTCAGGGAATTTTCCATGCATGTCTGCCAGAAGATCCTGCGCTTCCTGCAGTTTCTTCTGCGCCATGAGGACACGCACCATCTGATTGAACGCCCGTTCCATCGAATCCCATTCCGGATACTCTTCGAAAAGCTCGCTCAGTGTTTTTTCCGCATCCGCATACGCTTCCTTTTCGAACAGGCAGCAGGCGATCTCGTACTTTGCTTCCGGCTTCAGCGTCTGAAATTCTTTTGCGTCGGATTCCAGGATCACGTTCCACGCTTCGATCGCGGAATCAAAGTCTTTCGATTCCATCGCGGCGATCGCCTGCACATTGGCTCCGCGTTCCGAGTAATCTGATTTGGGGAATCGTTTCGCCATCGCTTTGGCGATCTCGACCGCTTTTTCGGTCTGATCCAGCTTCAGGAAGCACTGCGAGGCCAGAAGTCCGGCTTCCGGGCAGTTGGGATCTTCCGGGAAACGTTTCGTGAAGGACTCGAAAGTCTTCGCGGCTTTCTGGAGTTTTTCCATTTCGATCTCGCATCGGCCCTTCAGGAAAAGCAGCTGGGGCGAAATGTCGGAGTCGGGGAATCGCTTCAGACCAAATCCAAGGTTCTTCACGCACTTTTCGTAGTCTTTCGTCTGGAAATAGGCCAGAGACAGATCATAGTAGAGCACGTCGAGTGCCGCATAATCCATCCTGCGCGCGGCGTTTTTCGCTTTGATCAGGTGCGTCTGCGCTCTTCCGAAGTATTTTTTACGCAGTTTTTCGCTCTTTTTCGACTGCGCGTACTCGCGATAGCAGACTCCCAGAAGGTGCCGCAGTTCCACACTTTCCGTCGAGTCCTTCGACACGGATCTCATGTTTTCCAGAATGAACCGGAATCCGTCGCGATACTGTCCGTCTTTCTGGTAGGCGTGCGCCGTCAGGACTTTCCAGCTGTCGCGTTCATCGGACTCGGGGAATTTTTCCAGAAGCTGTTTGCCGCCGTCACGTGCTCCCGCATAGTCGCCGGAGCGGAAAAACGCCATCGTATTTTCTTCCAGGAATTCGATCTGCATTCGTTCCGGAAGCCGAGTGAAGGCGTCCCAAAGGATCACTTCACCCGAAAGGTGGATCACTTCGGCATGATCTTCTTTCAGTGCGCGGAGACGGACCGCCTGAAGCATGGCATCCGCTCCCAGGATGAGCGTCCCCGGTTTCTGGTAGAGTCCGAAAAGCTGCCGGTACACGGCGACCGCTTCGTCAATGCGTCCATTTGCCGCAAGGATGTCCGCATGGTCGCGAAGCAGCGTTTTGGTCCACTGCTTTTCCGGGACCTGCTCAAGCGTTTTCAGTGCAAGTTTTGCCGAATCGTTCCGCAGGTGAAGCAGCACGAGCTGGTGAACTGCATGATTCCGAAGTGCCCGGTCTTTTTTGGGATCCGTTTCTTTGGCAGTGCGTTCCCAGAGTTTGCGGCATTCTTCCGCATCGTACGGTTCTGCTCCCTCGGGGAGATTCTCGTTGAACTTCTTCATCGTGAGCGCTTTCTGATAGCACGCATGAAGGTGAACAGTACTGGCCGGGAATTTTTCCACGATCCGTCCGAACATGCCGACGGCCTCCTCGTAGCGTTCCAGTTTCACGTACGTTTCGGCAGTACGGTAGCAGAAAAACGCAAGGTTCACCGCCGGAGCGCTTTTCTTCTCCGGATCGAGCAGGGGAGCGTATGCTTTCGAGGACCAGATCTCGTCAAACTGTTCCGCCGCCAGCGCATGGTCGCCGAGCCGGAAATAAATATCGCCGAGAAGACGCTGGGCTTTGAGCTTCAGGGCCGTCTCCGGATCACGCGAAATGAGCGTCTGGAGCGTCACCATCGCACTTTTTTCATCCGGCTGCTGAAGGTTAAGGTAAACTTCACTCAGCGTATAGAGTGCCTGATCCTGCTCTTCAAAATGCTGCGTCGCGACGACCAGTTTCAGATCGCCGAGCGCATTTTCGTAATTTCCGAGCTGAATGTACGCCAGTGCTTCCTGGTAGGAGGCGTCCATCCGGTACTTGCTGTCCGGGAAAGACGCACGGATCGTCTGAAACTGCTGGATCGCCATTCGGCAGAGTGCCGCTGCTTCCTGCGTGATGGCGTAAGTTCTGTCCGCCACTGTGTTGACGGTACCGCGTCGGCTTCCCGTCTGCTGGATCGGGAGCGAGACTGCGTGCTTCAGGAACGTCTTTCCAAGGAAAAGAACGGCCTCATCCTGGTTGGGGAATTCACCTTCCGCAAGAATTTTCTGGAACGTTTTTTCCGCTTTCGCAAATTCTCCCGTCTGCTGCTGGCAGACCGCCAGATAGTATTCTGCGTAAGCCCGCTGACTGTTTTCCGGGTACTTTCGAAGGAATTCTTCCCAGCCGTCACGGGCGATCTCGTATTCGCCGCCGGTAGTCAGTGCCATGTTGCCGTTGAATTCCGCGTCTGCCGCCAGGGGATCTTCCGCATATACCGCAGTCTCAAGACCCGGAAAATACGGAATTGCCGTGCAATTTGCGAAAACCGCGGACAAGATCATCGCCGGAAACGTGAAACCGAGCCGAAGATCCGCATTTCGGCTGCGCCGTGCCAAAAATGAATTCAATCCCTTCATAATCTGCCTGTCCCTGCATTCCTGAGGCGTTCAGATCCGCCGCCGGGTGGAAACCTTTCCGAAACGGAGGCATACCTCAAAAACTGTGTTCCCTGAATGAATGTTTTATGCGGAAACCGGAGATCATCTTCATGAACCGCCGCAATTCTCTCTTTTGCGGCAGCTTCCGGATCGCGCGCGAACTGACTCGAAGCAGGAAACCGATCCTTTCTTATTTTATCAGGTCAAAGATTTTCTTCAACCCCTTGTTTTCCATGCTGCGTTCTTTTTTCTGAATTTTTTCCAAATTTTTCTAAAAAAACGACAAAAATCCATGAAGATCTTCAAAAATCTCTTCTGCATCCCCTCAAAAAATAAAAATTCGCAGATTTTCGAGCTTTTCAGATGGGAGCTTTGGTTGCGAACCCATTTTCAATCTCGTTTTGCGGGGAGAGATCTCTGGCGGATCTCGGGAATTCTCCTTCCTTTTACCTTCAGGAATGAAAATTCTCTGGATTCTCCGCAACTGGAAATCTTTACCTAATTTATTCTATCATACAAAATTGCCATTTGCAAATGGTAAAATAAAAAAAATGGGAAAACTTTTGCTTTTTTGGAAAAAGATGAAAGAAAATCCCGCAGTTTCGTTTCAAAACATAGATCCGGAATATTTTGTCTAAACCGGAACTTTCTTTTAAGTGGAACTTTCCTTTCTACCGAAAACGGGAATGGATGGTTTTCTTTCTACGGTACGGAAAGACAGACCATTCTGTGAAATGTTGATTCAATGCAGGTCTGGACTCTGGTGCAAATCTATGTCCGGTCCCGCATCCTGTTTGCTGCCTGGAGATGGACCGGATCTTCAGGAAACGGTATTGGAATTCACCGTGAAACGGATCCATTTTTTCAATCGGAATATTTGGAGTTCTCTCCTTTTGTCGGCGTGCATTTGCTCACTCGGCAGCGTTTCCTCCTCCTGGGGGCAGATGACTGCGGAAGAATTTGGCCAGCGTCTGGAACAGATGGAGAGGGAGAACGAAACGCTGCGTCAGCAGATCGCAGAGGCGCAGACGGAAACCTCTTCGGGAACTTCTGCGTCGGAGGGAGGGGCTTCTTCTCTTTCGTTGGGCATGGGGGCCGTCTCTTCGGACGCACCGGCTGCTGTTTCTGATGCAAAGACCGGGGCGGAGTCGGAGGACCTGCCGTCCCTGCCGGTTCTGGATCTTGAGAAAAAGGATCGGCTGGTCTCCGTCGTGAGCGACTATGATTCCATCATGCTGAACATGGCGCAGGATGACCTTGAGGCGGAACTGGCGCGCTACAAAAACTGGCAGTGGAACAAAGATGCGTTCACGTTCACCCCCTACGTCTGGTTCTGGCTGACGGGGACGCACGAGACGAACTCGCTCTATCCGGGCGACTATCCCATCTGGGTCAAGAATGAGGACCGGAGCCACACGTATTTCGACATGAAATCGACCCGTCTGGGGCTGAACGTGACGGCGCCGGAGATCGCGAGTATGCCGGGAGTCCGGGCGACGGGCGTTTTTGAGATGGACTTCCAGAACACGTACGTCTTTGAGAATGAGGCGGACGTGGAGCTGCGTAAGGCGTACATTCAGCTTCAGAGCGACGAATTCATGTTCCTGATGGGGCAGACCTGGGAACTCCTCAGCCCGTTCTACCCCACGGTTTTGAACTGGGGATTCGGTGCCGGCGGCGGAAACTTCGGTTTTCGGCGTCCCATGGTCCGTTTCGACCGATACTTCAAGCAGCACAACGGCCGGTTTGCCGTTCAGACGTGCGTACTGAGTTCGAGTACCTCGAATTTCACCGACGCAAATGGCCTCGCATACCAGGGGAAAATGGGACGCTATCCGGAATTCCAGCTCCGGTTTGAGCGTACATTTACGAAAAACGACCTCTGGAAAAGCGCACTTTTCGCGGTCGGAGCGAAGATCGGCGACAAAGAGTACGTCATGCAGGGCGACGAATTTCATCGGACTTCCTGGGCATTCACCGCAGATACGAAGATCCAGTTTACCGACCGGTTCTTCTTCCTTGGGGAATTCTTCACCGGGGAGCTTCACGCGGTCAACTGTGCCGGCATCATGCAGGATCTGAACACGCAGACGCGCGAAAATGTCGGTTCGACCGGCGGCTGGTTCGCGTTCGGGTGGGACATCACGCCGGAACTGCACTACTCGATCGGCTACTCGATCGACGATCCGTGGAATTCGACCCTCTGTCAGGGAATGAAGGGCAAAAACCATTTCATCTACACGAATATTTCGCGCGACCTGACGAAATCGCTCAACCTCGGCTTTGAGTACCAGTACTTCGAGACGGAATACGTTGGCGTCCGGACTGTTGACTCCCACGTCTTCATGATCTGCTCGATGTTCAAGATCTGACCCCGGTCCGTTTTTAGACTCTGCCGCGCTCCGCGGCTATGGATCATGCGGAAAAGGCCTCATGCTGTGAAACTCAACAGCGTGAGGTCTTTTTTATTCTTCCTTACGGAAATGGACACTGTGCCTGTAACCGGCACAGACGTCAAAAGATGAAATAATATTATCTTTTGGGAATTGTTTTTGTTTTTTAATAAAACATCCTCTATGTATCCCTTGACAGAATTCTATTTCTGGTGTATCATGCACATACCATCAGATTTTATTATCCATTGAAAAGCAGGAGGAAATTCATGAAGCGTATTCTGTTTGCGTTCCTGTTTTTGTTTTCTTTTGTTCTGACTGCCGGGGCGCAGGAGCAGAGCTATCCGGAGATCGTCATTGATGAGTCAGGGAAAATTACGCGGGAAACGGCGGAGCTCGAGCCGGAAGATTCCGGGACGGCCCGCAAAGCCGGCGACCGCATGGTAAAGACAGTGGATGGCATCGAGTACGCTTTCCGCTGGTGTCCTGCGGGGTCGTTCCTGATGGGGAGTCCTTCCAGCGAGCCGGGCCGGGACGATGACGAAACGCAGCACAGCGTGACGCTTACGCGTGGTTTCTGGATGCTTGAGACGGAAGTGACGCAGGCGATGTGGCAGAGCGTGATGGGGACGACCGTCCGACAGCAGCGGGACAAGGCGGATCCAGACTGGTCGCTGTATGGCGAAGGAGCCGAGTATCCAATTTACTATGTGAATTGGGAAGAGAGCAGGACATTTTGCGAGCAACTTTCATCGAAACTTGGCGTTCAGGTAAGTCTCCCGACGGAGGCGCAGTGGGAGTATGCGTGTCGGGCGGGTACGACGGGAGCGCATGCAGGGGACCTTGACGCGATGGCTTGGTACTACGGCAACAGCGGAAGTAAAACTCACCCGGTTGGTCAGAAGAAAGCGAACGAGTGGGGTCTTAAAGACATGCACGGTAACGTTTGGGAGTGGTGTTCGGACTGGTATGCCTCAGACTACTACACTGAGTCGCCAACGAGCGACCCGACAGGCCCTAATAGCGGCTCGTACCGGGTCTTCCGCGGCGGCGGCTGGGACGGCGACGCCGGGGACTGCCGCTCCGCGAACCGGAACTGCGTCGTTCCGGGCGGTCGGGGCAACTTCCTGGGCTTCCGCATAGTTCTGGCAGATCCAGCTCCAGGGAATTAAGCGGAGCGCAGGGGCGTCGGCAGCGCGAGGCGAGGCGGAGCCGCCCGCGCAGCAGACGACACAGCGCGGAGCGATCCGGCAAAATTTCCCCTCCCTTGGCGGGGTGGTCCGATATGGAGTGCGGCAATACGGGAACGCAGTGACCTTTGCCGCTTTT
>JAGBAA010000080.1 GCA_017939795.1 Thermoguttaceae bacterium | reverse complement strand
TGACGAGCATTGGAAATGAAGCGTTCCGCTGGTGCCAGAGCCTCACGTCGGTGACGATCCCCGACAGCGTGACGAGCATTGGAGGTTCCGCGTTCTGTGGCTGCAAGAACCTCACGTCGGTGATGATCCCCAACAGCGTGACGAGCATTGGAAATGAAGCGTTCATCTTCTGCGAGAGCCTCACGTCGGTGACGATCCCCAACAGCGTGACGAGCATTGGCGGCGGTCCATTTGCCGGGTGCGATAAACTGACAGAGATCCGTGTCTCCGCGGGCAATACGCATTTCAAGAGTGTAGACGGCATCCTGTTCACCGCCGACGGCAAAACGCTCATTCAGTTTCCCGCAGGCAAAAGCCTCACCAAATACACCATCCCAGAAAGCGTGACGAGCATTGGAAATAAAGCGTTCAGCTGGTGCGAGAGCCTCACGTCGGTGACGATCCCCAACAGCGTGACGAGCATTGGATATTCCGCGTTCTGGGGCTGCGAGAGCCTCACGTCGGTGACGATCCCTGACAGCGTGACGAGCATTGGAGATTACGCGTTCTTTGGATGTTCATTCATAGTCAGGCTGAAAGTTTGGTGGTTCAAGCTGGCGCACGGGATCTAAGTTCCGAAATGGGGTGAAGGTTTCGTCGATTCCGAAAATGGAGGATCAAAAATGAAAGAGAAATTTTCCGCACTGCGGTTTCTTTTGGCGGTCGGGCTGGTTTTGGGGCTGGTTTCGGACACATTCGCGCAGAGGAAGGCGGTCATGCCGGCGTTCGCGAAAAAAGTGCAGGCAGCGGGGATCTATGACGATTTTCCGGAACCGAAGCCGGGCGACTGGCAGTTTGAGCAGCGCGAGCCGGACCAGTCCTTTTCCCAGTATGTGCAGAGTCAGCCCGTCCGGGCAACGAAACAGAGGAAGTTTCTCTACGTGCAGACGCTTGGCGAGTTCACCGAAAAGCAGGAGGAGATCCTCGACAAAACGTGCGAATATCTTGAGATCTTCTACGGTCTGGAAGTGCGCCGGCTGAAACCGCTCTCGGACTCCATCGTGCCGAAAAAAGCGAGACGGATCCTGCCGGGTACGGTCGATCACGTGCAGTTCAACGTCATGTACCTGATGGAAAAGGTCCTCTATCCGCGCCTCCCGGAAAATGCGGCCGCCTGCCTGATGTTCACCTCTACGGACCTCTGGCCCGGAAATGACTGGAATTTCTGTTTCGGCTACGCGGCGTATCGATACCGGATCGGAGTCTGGTCGATCGCAAGAAATGGCGATCCGGAGGACGAACAGCAGTACACGGACGTCCTGCGCCGCACGCTTCGTCTGGCGACTCACGAGACGGGCCATATGTTCTCAATGCTCCACTGCATCCGTCACCGATGCAATATGAACGGGAGCAACTCGCTCGAAGAGTCCGACACGCAGCCGCTGGAAATGTGTCCGGTATGTCTGGCGAAACTCCATTACGCGGTGAAATTCAATTTCCGCAAACGCTGGACGGAACTTCAGGAATTCTACGAAGAAAACGGCCTGCTCCCCGAAGCGGAATTTGCCGAAGCGTGCCTCGAGGCGCAGTGAACCTTCAGGCCGGGCGAACCGTCTTTTGAAGGTCCTGTACTGTGTACGGATCCGGCCCGGTCATTTCTTTCTGAAGATCTTCCGCATCAGATTTCGGATCTCTTGTGCGCTTTTCCATGGATTCGCCGCATTCCAAAGCCCGACGGCCAGATCGTAAAAAATGGAGCGAACGGGCTGAAGACGCTGAAAATAACGTCCTGAAAAAAGCTCAAGAAGCCACTGCGGGAAGAAAATGACCGCGTTTCTCTGAATGCGCAGGCGATTGGGGTAGTGGAGCTGGTTTCCACGCACATAGCGAATACATTGAGCGCGGTATTTGGATTCCGGCTGAGCGCGGAGCCAGTCGAGAAATTCCTGGATCTCCTGTTCCAGTAAAAAATAAACGCCTGGAAGCCAACGATAGGCTTGTTTTGCCATTTCCAGATTTTTATTTATTTGTGTTCGCCAATCCTCCAAAAGCGACGTATTATTTCCATGCAGGCGATAGTGGATCAAATTTTTATTGATCGTCCGGATCTTCGCGAAAGCAGGGACACGAAGATAAAGCGTCATGTCATGACCATAATCGCCAGGAATTGGAAATATATCTTTCAGACGAGTGCGTCTGACTGCTCCGCAGCAGCCGATGATGTGGTAGTTTTTTTTCCAGGTGGGTGCACGAAAGATCACGCCGCTGCATATTAAATGCGGAAGACTGATCTTAACACGGGGGATATCTAATGAATTTCCATTTTGATCGATCGTATCTGCATTACAGTAGACCAGATCTGTATCCTGATGCAGATCGAATATATTAGTCATGTGTTCGATTTTTTCCGGAAGCCAGACATCATCCTGATCGCACATAAAAATAACATCGCCGGAACACCGCAGGATTGTGGTTTCAAAGTTTTTGGCCGGTCCGAGAGTGCGTTCATTGATTTGGATCCGTACCGGAAACGGTACCGTTTTTGCCCACGCTTCAAGGATCTCCAGCGTTCTGTCCGTGGAACCGTCATCGCCGACGACGACCTCATCCGGCAAGCGGGTCTGCGCCGCCAGTGAATCCAGCTGTTCCTGCAGGAAACGCTCGCCGTTGAATGTACACAGTGCGATGGAGATTTTGTTCATGTCCGATCTCTTTCGTTTATTTTTTACATATGATGTTGGATTTTCTGGGTGAGGTTTTGAAATATCTGAAAAAACTCGTGAATCGTTTTGCGGGGATTCAGTGTATTTCTTAAACCAATAGTCATATCGTAAAAAATACATATAAGCGGCAGTGTATGCTGGAAATATTTTCCCAAAACCAGATATTTGATCAGGTATGGAAAATAAATCAACAAATTTTTCTGTATTTTTTGACGATCCCAAGATAATCCTTTTTGTTTTTCAAGGTTCCATAGATATTGTCGATGGTAATATTTGAAAATAAAAAAACCCCTCAATGGAAAATAAAACTGCCAAGTATATTTTTCAAAATTCCGTGTTTTTTCGGTCATCTCGTGCATCAAAAGATGATTTTGGGACGTGCCTCCGGAATGCCGCCGATAGTAAAAAAGCGGAACGTCAAGAAATTTTATCTTGGCGTGTTTCGCGATTTGAAGCATCAAAAAATAATCTTCCAAAGGTGCTTCTTTGCAGAAGGCAGGAATTTTTGAAAAAATACTTTTTCGAATCAAATAGCCATTGGGAATGTGATTGCCTCTGAAAAGAACAGAATAGGTTCCGAATTTCCAGGTGCGAAAATCGATATCGGAACATTTTTGCAGATGTTCTGCAAACGTAGAACTGGTATTTTCCGTTCCCAGCGGCAGAATTTGCCAATTTCTGTCAATGGCTGCGGGGTTTCCATTTTCATCAATGATCAGATTATCCCCAACGGCCAGTGCGTAGTCCGGGTGTGCTGTCAGAAAGTCCAGTTCCGTCTGGATCGCTTCCGGAAAAGCAATGTCGTCCGAGGCGATCAGATAGACATACTCTCCGTGTGCCATGGATACCAGACGATTCAATGTTCCCGTCGTCCCCTGATTCTCCTGCGTCAGGAAAACTGTACGCTGAAAACGGGCTTCACATGCGGATCTCAATTCATGGATCTTTTTCCATGTGGAATCTTTGGAACCGTCATCGATGACGAGCAACTCGATTTGAGGATATGTTTGTGCAATAATGGATCGCAATGTCTCCTGCACATACTGTTCATGGTTAAATGCCGGGATCAGGACCGAAACCAGTCCAGGTTTGGTTTCAGTTAAAGGAATTGATGTGAGTCGTGACATTGGAAATTTCCTCTATAGTCAAAACAGGGCTCATCGGAAGGCTGAGAACTTCCCGGCTCAGGCGTTCTGCGATGGGGAAGGAGTGCCCGTTCCATTCTGCGTATGCTCCCTGTTTGTGCGGGGGGATCGGATAATGGATCTGGGTTCCAATGCCGTGTTCCTCGAGGTAACGGCGCAATTCGTCACGCCGGGAGGAACGGATCACGAACAGATGCCAGACGTGTCCTTTTTCATCATTTACCGCTGGAAGCTCCACACAGGGATTTTTGATATTTTCACGGTAAAATCGGGCAATTTCGCGACGCTTTTGATTGTCCTCGTCCAGATATTTCAGTTTGACGTTTAAAATCGCAGCTTGGATCTCATCCAGGCGCGAGTTCATGCCGGAATAAAGATGAACGTATTTTTCGAGAGATCCGTAATTGCGCAAGGCCCGAATCTTTTCCGCGAGTTCGGCATCATTGGTAGTCACGGCACCTCCATCGCCGAGGCAGCCGAGATTTTTTCCGGGATAAAAGCTGAAACCGGCCGCATCGCCGAGATTTCCTGCCCGTTTTCCCAAGTAAAATGCCCCGTGAGCCTGTGCAGCATCTTCGATGACTTTCAGACCGAACTGATCTGCAATATTGCGTATCGGCTCCATTTCCGCAGACTGTCCGTAAAGATGAACGGGCATGATCGCGCGGGTGCGGGAAGTTATGCCTGCCTCGATTTTTGCCGGGTCGATATTGAATGTTTTCGGGTCTGGCTCGACAGGTACGGGAGTACAGCCGTTTCGGGAAATTGCGAGAAACGTCGCGATGAAAGTATTTGCCGGCACGAGGATCTCATCTCCGGGGCCGAAACCGTACGCACGCAGGATCAGATCCAGCGCATCCAGACCATTTGCGACTCCGACGCAGAATTTCGTGCCGCAGTATTCGGCAAAATTCCGTTCAAAGTTCGTGAGTTCCTCGCCAAGCAGATACCATCCGTGGTCCAGAACACGCTTTATTGCGGAATCGATCTCGACACGGTATCGTTCATTGACGGGATGAAGTGAAAGGAATGGGATCATTTTATTCAATGACTTTCATATTTCCAACGATTTTCTGTCCTGGAAGAACATTGCGTGTAATGATACTTCCGGCTCCGATCACCGCGTTTTCGCCAATCGTGATCCCTGGAAGGATCGTTGCGTTTGCGCCGATTGAAACCCCTTTTTTCACGAGCGTTTTCAAAAGCTGGAACTTGCGGAAACCGGATCGGGGATATTTGTCGTTGCAGAAAGTAACATTCGGACCAATGAATACATTATCCTCGATCTCGATCCCGTCCCATATCTGGACGCCGTTTTTTATTGTGACATTATTGCCGATTCTTGTTTGGTTTTCAATAAAGCAGTGGCTGCAGATGTTACAGTCTGAACCGATCTCTGCTTCGGGAAGCACGACACAAAACTGCCAGATCCTGGTATTGGGGCCGATTTTTTGCGATTGCACATCTGCCAGTGAGTGGATCATTGAACCTGCTCCTTTAAAAACACATTATAATCACGGATATACTCTTTTTCATCGTAGTAGTCACTCGCCAGGATCATGAGCTTGCAGCCGTATGAAAAATGTTTCATTTCGCGCCACATGTTTTTCCCAATGTAAAGTCCGACATCCGGGCGATTGAGCCAGATCTCAGTCCGTTCTTTTCCGTCGTCAAGCACGAATTGGCAGGAACCGTCGATCGCCACGACCAGTTGTTCCAGCGTTCGATGAGCATGCTGTCCCCGTGATTCCTCCGGCAGTGTGTCAAAAATATAATAGACCCGCCGTATCTCAAACGGAATATTCTTTTCCGATTCAAGAGAAACGAGTTTGCCCCGTTTGTCTCCGTGGACCTCAAGCGGTAAGAGTTGGTAGTTCATTGTATTTTCTCCGGAGTTGATTCAGGGATCCATTCGTGTCCATGAAAAAGGCGTCAGTACTTTAGAATGCCAACCGTGGGAGAGGTCAAAGTACTCTCCAGAGGTATCGACTTCCAAATTTGCGACCTGAGAGATCGCATCATAAAATTTGCCTTTTACGGAAGAAACTTCCGCTTCCAGTGAATATTTGCCCGGAGCGAACGGAAGGGATGGGATCATGAAATCGATCGTCTCTCGCTCACGTAAATTCCGCAGTGTTTCACCGCGGATCTCGGTGTTGATCAAAAGAATATGTTCCTCTTCTTTACGGAAACCTATCGCGGCAACAGCATGTGCAAGCGGTTTCTGTGTCTTAAAACACATTCGGACATAAAGCGGATCGCCGTAGGACGCATAGCAGGCTTTGCCAAGCATTTTCGGGGAGGTCCCCAACAGTACGTTTGTGATGCGCGTCTCACCCGACCCAAGTCTGTCAGTCCTTTCCTCGAGATCCAGGTCGGCTTGCGTACTCATACTGTTTAAATACCGGCCGATCACGTCGTCCGGGGTGCCGTCGTCGATGAGTTCTCCCTTTTTCAGGAGGATCGCGCGGGAACAGAGCTGACGGACGGCAGCCATGTTGTGCGAGACGAAAAGGACGGTTCGGCCAGTGTTCGCCACGTCTTTCATCTTGCCGAGGCACTTTTTTTGGAATTGGGTGTCTCCAACGGAAAGAACTTCATCCAC
Source organism: Thermoguttaceae bacterium (assembly GCA_017939795.1). Classification (GTDB taxonomy): domain Bacteria; phylum Planctomycetota; class Planctomycetia; order Pirellulales; family Thermoguttaceae; genus RGIG3701. The sequence continues at coordinate 2,459 of JAGBAA010000080.1, read as the reverse complement.
AATTAGGATGTCCGGGTCCAGATGCGCTGCGACTGCGAAACCCAGCCGGGCCGCCATGCCGGAAGAGTAGCGTTTGACCGGGGTGTCGAGGAAGGCTTCCACTCCGGAAAAATCAACGATCGAGTCGAAATTCCGGTCGATCTCCTGCCGGGACATACCGAGGATCGCGCCGTTGAGGTAAATATTTTCCCGTCCGGTCAGATCACCGTGGAAACCCGCGCCGACTTCGATCAGTGCGCGAAGGCGTCCGTTGACTTTCATGAAGCCGCGATTCGGAGCGATGATTTGGGAGAGAACTTTCAGAAGTGTGCTTTTCCCTGCACCATTATGGCCGATGATCCCGAGACGTTCTCCCTCTTCCACTTTGAAATCGATGTCGGAAAGTGCCCAGAAATCCTTTTTTGAAAGTTCATCCTGACGCGGGCCAAATCCTGCGAGTCCCTTCAGCAATGCGGGGATCGCATCGCGCAGAGAGTCGTGAAACTCACCGCGATGGAACTTTTTCCAAACATGATTTAATTCGAGTGCGATCGCCATTTTTTTCCTGACCTGCCAAAATTCTGTAAATATACATATTCTTGTTATCGACATTTGCCGAAAAGAACTTAAACTCGCTTTGACTCATCCAGTCTCCTCTTTAGAAGAGTTTTGGTGTTTCCTGCTGAAATTCTCTGTCTCATGTGATCGAGATCCAGGCAGAAAAGGGGTTGGCCCTGGCCTCTTTATCTCGGAGAGGATAGGCTCTTTGAAAAAGAAAAGACCCGCCGGGAAATGACGGGTCAGAAATTTTCCTTTCCGGTGAGGTCTCACGCTGGTCATGCGGCGGTTTCGAGGGCGCGAAGGCCTTCATTCAGTGCATCGAGGATGTCGTCGATGTGTTCCAGTCCGATCGAAAGACGGATCATTTCCGGTGCGATGCCAGCCTGCCGGAGTGCGTCGTCCGGGAGCTGGGAATGTGTTGTGCTTGCCGGGTGGATGATGAGGCTTTTTGCGTCGCCGACATTGGCCAGGATGCTGAAAAGCGGCGTGTTGTCCACCACCTGTCTGGCTTCCGTACTGCCGCCGTGAACTCCAAAAACGACCATGCCTCCCGCTCCGCTTGAAAGGTACTTTTGCGAAAGCGTGAACGACGGATCTCCTGCGAGTCCTGGGTAACGGACCCACTTCACGGCCGGGTGTGTACTTAAGAATTTCGCGGTCTTCAGCGCATTCTGACTGTGCCGTTCCATGCGAAGCGGAAGCGTTTCGACTCCTTGCAGGAACTGCCATGCTGAGTCGGGAGAGAGGGTCGGTCCCTGGTTTCGAAGGCCTACGATACGCAGCCGAAGGGCGAACGCAAGCGGGTTCAAGTCCCCTAAATCATGGGCGAAGCGCAATCCATGGTATCCTCGGTCCGGTTCGTTGAAGAGGCGGAATTTCGGATCCGTCCAGTCAAAATTCCCCGCGTCCGTCACGATGCCGCCGATTCCCGTTCCGTGGCCTCCTATCCATTTCGACATGGAGTGGATGACCACATTGGCGCCGTACTCGATCGGCCGAAGGAGCGTCGGCGGCGTAAATGTGGCGTCAACGATCAGTGGAATATGGTACTTTTGCGCAAGGTTCGCGTAACCTTCCAGATCCGCGGTGTCGAGCGACGGATTTCCGATAGTTTCCACAAAAAGTGCCCGGGTCTGTTCCGTGATCAGCTCTTCCGTTTTCTGAAAATCATTCACCGGCGCGAATTTCGTCGTGATCCCCTGCTGCGGAAGGATCGCATCGAACTGCGTGAACGTGCCGCCGTACAGACTGCTCGATGAGACCAGTTCGTCTCCCTGTTGGAGAATGTTCGTTACCGCAAAATAAATCGCGGCCGTCCCGCTGGAAAACGTTACGGAAGCCGCTCCGCCTTCGAGAGCCGCGATCCGCTTCTCAAGCACGTCGTTTGTCGGGTTCATCAGACGCGCATAGATATTTCCCATCTCCTTCAGCGCGAAAAGATCCGCTCCGTGCTTAGAGTCCCTGAAATTAAACGCGGTCGTCCGATACACAGGGACGGCTCGCGACATCGTAGCGGGGTCTGGTGTCTGACCCGCGTGGATCGCAAGTGTTTCCGGATGCGGTTTTTTGATGCTCATGTTTTCCCTCCTTCTCTACTTGTTCGGTAGTATATATTGTACCAAACTGTTATTTTTTGTCAAGGGGAGGGCGGAGGTTAAATTTCAATTCGTGTTTGTTTGAATGTGCGGTCATTCTGCAAAAATCGTCAGTTGTTGTGCATTGTTTGGGTTTTTAGAGTTCAATTGTCAAGAATTTGTTTGACAGGTTTCAGATTTTTGTCAAGATTTTCAAGCTGTTTGCCGAAATTATCAAAACGGGTACTGACACTACTGAGACCGTTCCCGGTATTGTCAATGGTTTGGATTTCAATTTGAGCAACGTTTTCACTCATTGGAGGCTCCTATGATCGAGTACAAGGA
>JAGBAA010000079.1 GCA_017939795.1 Thermoguttaceae bacterium | reverse complement strand
GCTAACGGCTAACGGCTAACGGCTAACAGCTAACAGCTAACAGCTAACGGCTAACGGCTAACAGCTAACGGCTAACGGCTAACGGCTAACGGCTAACAGCTAACAGCTAACAGCTAACGGCTAACGGCTAACAGCTAACGGCTAACGGCTAACGGCTAACGGCTAACGGCTAACAGCTAACAGCTAACAGCTAACAGCTAACGGCTAACGGCTAACAGCTAACGGCTAACGGCTAACGGCTAACAGCTAACGGCTAACGGCTAACGGCTAACGGCTAACGGCTAACAGCTAACAGCTAACGGCTAAAATCAGACTCGCTTGCTCAGGACGTCTTTTTCGTAGCGTTTGACTTTCGCCATCCACGCATCGCGGACCGGGACGCGGTTCGTTTCGCAGAAATGGTCCCAGATGTCGCCGACCGGGCAGGTCTTGAGCTCTTCGCGCAGAGCCATCATCTCCCAGAATTTGCCGTCCTGCTGGAGTTTCGCCAGTTTTTTGTGCGGGGTGAGGAGTGCCTCAAGGAGCGCACGCTGCATATTGCGCATCCCGACGACCCACGCGGCGATCCTGTTGACGCTCGCATCGAAAAAGTCGAGTCCGATCAGCACGCGGTCCAGCGCATCGCAGCGGACGATCTCGGACGCAATGTCGCGCAGGTCGTCGTTCAGCAGGACGACGTGGTCGCTGTCCCAGCGCATGGGGCGCGTGACGTGAAGCGCCAGTTTGTCGGCAAAAAGAAGGAGCGAGGGGATCTTGTCCGCGACGTTTTCCGTCGGATGGTAGTGCCCATTGTCGAGGAGACACAAAACGCCGTTTTTCGCGGCATAATTCAGGTAAAATTCATGCGAACCCACCGTATACGCTTCCAGCCCGATGCCGAAGACCTTGGATTCCACACTGTCGATGATGAAATTCGGATCGAGTTTCTCGCTGAAGAGTGCGTCGAGCGACTCCTTCAGACGCGCTCGCGGCGCAAGTCGGTCTGCCGGGATCTCTTTCAGACCGTCGGGGATCCACACATTGTTCAGGCTCAGCTGGCCGAGTTCCCGACCAAAATACTCGGTGATCCGGCGGCAGCACTGACCGTGCTCGACCCAGAATTTCCGGATCTCTGCCTTCGGGTGCGAGAGCGTCAGACCGTCTGCGGCTTTAGGATGGGAGAAGAACGTCGGATTGAAATCCAGACCCAGTTTCCGCTTCTTCGCAAAATCGACCCACGCCTGGAAATGACGCGGTTCCAGCTCGTTCCGGTCCGGTTTCTCGTCGGTGACGGCATAGCAGGCGTGAAGATTGATCTTGTGCTTTCCGGGGATCATCGCAAACGCTTTGTCGATGTCGGCCATCAGCTCTTCCGCATTGCGGGCTTTTCCGGGATAGTTGCCGGTCGCCGCGATCCCGCCGCTCAGATCGCCGGAATTTTCGAAACCGCTGACGTCGTCTCCCTGCCAGCAGTGCATGGAGATCCGGACCTTCTGAAGTTTCTCCAACGCCTCCTGGACGTCGACTCCCAAACGCGCGTAAATTTCGCAGGCTGATTCAAAACGGGACATGAAATGCTCTCCTTTCGCCGAACTGCGTAAATGCTTGGCAAAATCTCAAAATTCTGGTTTTTAGGCATGAAATTTTATGGATGCCGATTTTCGCAAAAAAACAAAAAACGACAGATGGTTCAATTATATTTCGTTTCGGAAAATTTTTCCACCCCCCGAAAGCCTTTTTGAAGAGAAAAAATGAAAAAAAAGCGGATTTTCGCAAAAATTTTCTGTTTGAAGACGGCTTTGGAGAATTTTGGGGATAGATCATGGATGGACGATCTGATGCCGGATGCTTTAGGATGACTCACAGAGACAGAAAAATTCGAGAGACTGCGCGATAAACGCAGTGCTCCCGAACATAAAATATCTAGCCTGAGACGGGCAAAATGCCGTTCACTCTTTCAGCTGAAGGGCCAGGTCTGTCCGGACGTCGGATTCGGCTGTGTTTTCCGTAGTTTCAGAGAGCTGGCCTGCTGGTGTCGGCGTACCCTGGTGCTCGGAAGACGGAGTCTGAACGTCGGCGGTCTCCTGTTTGCTGAAGGTGGAAAAATCCACCATGCAGACCGTGGTCAGGAGGACGCCGAGCGTGATCCCGGCGGCAAAAAGGAGAAATGTTTCCGCCGGCTTCATGTCCGACCACCCCAGACGCACTCGGGTCGGAAAATCACTCATTTGGCGGCCTCCCCGGAGGGAACCGCTTCTGCTGCAGCGGGGGAAAGTTCAGCAGAGGCCGGGGCCGCGGCGGAGGCTTCCTGACCGGCGTCAGATTTCGAATCGCTCCCGCCTCCAAAGAAGGAAACGATGATGAAGGCCGCAAGGCACACTACGACCATCAGGATGCCGGAACGCATCGGATTGTCGTTGGAATCCCACGTCTGAGCGGAATTGTTTTCCTGATTCTGCTGGCTATTGTTGGTCAAATCTTCGTTCATGGATCGATCTCCTGAAAAAATTTTTAAAAAGAACTCCCTCGGGTGTGCTTTTGGGAAAAAAATTTTAAAAGCACCCCGCATTTTCAAAAAAAAGCAAAAAAGTAAATTTAAAGATTTTCAGGAGAAAGGATCAAATCCGAAGAGGCCGATTCAGCTGTGCGTGCAGAAACGCAGAGGAAAGCCCAAGACGCATTTCTGCCGCAGAAGCGAAAAGCGTTGAGCAGGAGGTCCGAAATATCGTATGAGTGAAGCTGAAAAGTGCCGAAGAGTGCGAATTCCGGAGAAGAACGCCCTGACCGATGGTCACCGGAACGGGACGGACAAGAAAAGAGGCCGGAAGCGCTTCGTCAAGGTGCGTGATCTCACACGTGACCTGAGTCTCGGCATCAAAATGCTGTGCCGGAAGAAGAGTCGGAGTGCAGAGCTGAAAAAGCAAAAGCCAGACCAGGAACAGAACGGTCCATTCCTGACGCGCCTTGTGTTTTGCTCTCTTTTGCTTTTTTTCCATCAATGCTTTCATTGTACTTCCGAAACCGGCTGATTTCAGGCTGGATCTTTGAGCCGTCTCAAAATAAATCCGCATTTATTTTATCGGCAATTTGCGGAAAAGTCAAGCCCCTCTGCCGCAAAAAAGCCATGAAAAAGCTGAATTTTAAAATTTTTCTGCCCTTTGGGTAATTTGGGGGGAACGGAGTTCTTAACTCACTGGCGAACCGGCACCCTGTTTCCGGATGCCTGCTCTTTTTTCCGGATCTGTTTTTTCAGAACATTTTTCCAAAATCATTTCCCGACGCAGAATCGGCTGAAAATGGAGTCGAGCAGATCCTCTGTGTAGACCGCGCCGACCATCAGACCGATCTGCTCCAGAGCGACCCGCAGTTCCGTCGCGATGAGTTCCTGAAATTCCGTTCCGCAAAGCAGCTGCGCGCGTTCCAGCGATTCCAGCGCAAGGACGAGCGATTCCCGACAGCGTGTCTGCGTGGACGCCACGACGTCGGACTCGTCCCCTGCCCGCTCCGCGAGTATCTGCGTCAGGCGTTTGCGGAGCGTTTCGAGGCCAAGCCCCGTCTGACTGCTGGTCTCCAGCATCTTTCTGGAAAGAGACGGCGGAAGCGAACTCAGAAATGCCGTTCGCTCTGCATCCGGAAGGAGATCGCAGCGCGTCAGGAGGATCAGTGCGTCACCGTTTGCCCGTTCTTCCAGAATGCGCCACGCTCCGGAGCGCGTCCGGACAAGATCCTGCGCATCAAAACAAAGAAGCGGAATGTCGGCCAGATCGCGGTGCGTCCGGGCAATTTCCTGCGAGCGTTCGTCAAGAAAATCGAAATTTTCTGTCGAAGATGCCGATGTGTCGAAGAGTGTGGATCCTTCGGCGTTCGCGTTCGATCCGGAGACTGTGTTTGCTCCGGAGGTTTCCGGCATCGCGAAGGCGGCTTCCTGAAAATCCCCGGCCGTGTCGATCAGTCGGCAGGAAAATTCGCCAAGAGACAGTTCGGCACACAGGTAGTCGCGCGTCGTGCCAGGAACGTCAAAAACGAGCGACGCTTCCCTGCCGAGAAGTGCGTTGAACAGAGCGCTCTTCCCGATGTTCGGTGCTCCGTAAAGAACGGCTTTCGGAAAAGTCCCGGAGGCACTGCGGGAACGCATTTGGGAAAGGATCCCGCGGATCGTGTCTGCGGAACGTGCCAGTCCGGCGGCGATCTCCGATGCGGAAATGAACTCAATGTCTTCGTCCGCAAAATCAAAACCGGCTTCCAGATGGCCAAGCAGTTCAAAAAGATCGGCACGAAGTGTCTGAAGCGGAACGGCCAGACCGCCTGCGAGCTGGTGGAGTGCCGCTTCCAGTTTTTTAGGATCCTGGGCATCGATCGTCCCGAGGACAGCTTCCGCCTGCGTCAGATCCATTCGGCCGGAAAGGAAAGCGCGAAGCGTGAACTCTCCCGGCTGAGCGAGCCGAACAAGGCCGGTCCGGCAGAGATTTTCAACGAGTTTTTCAAGAAATGGAAGGATGCCGAGCGTGTGGATCTCGACCGCCTCCTGCCCCGTGTAGCTGCGCCCGTTCGGCCAGCAGAAGATCCTGGCGGAGAGGGCGATCCGGTCGGTCTCGGAAAAAGCGACGGGGATCTGCGCATCAAAATGACGCGCTTTTTCAATGGACTGTGCGGGAAATGCGATGCCGAGTACTTCAAGTGCGGCAAAGGATCCCGGACCGCTGAGGCGCACGACGCCGCGCAGACCATGAGGTCCCCGGGCAGACGCAATGGCCGTGATGGTGTCTTCAAGCGGATACATGAGGCGGTTTCCCTCGCTGGATCACTGGTAGTCGGTCGGAGCTTCGCCGGAAATGTACTGCCGCCATCCGTCGAGAAGCGTTTTCGACAGATTGTTTTCGCGGTTGAATTCCTGCGAGACTTCCGCATTCGCGTCCGGGATCTGAACGTCTACCTTCAGACGTCCGTCCGGCATGTACTGAAAAATGACGTGCACTTCCGTTCCGGCAGGGAGATTCGGCGGGAAATTCGGGATCTTGCAGTTTCCGATGAACGTGCAGTTGTCCGGCGAGCTGCTTTCTCCTTCCACGACCTGAACGAGAAGGCTGCGCTGGTTGGCTTTCTGCGTCTTGAATTTGCGGCGGATGCGCACGGGAAGTTTCGTGTTTCGCGGGATCAGTACGCCGACTCGCGGAAGCCGTGTTGCCGGATCCATGCCGATGACGCCCAGAGAATGGGAGTTGACGTTCCGGATCTGGAAAGAAGGCGGATTCCCGGCATTGAGCGAGAGGATATTTCCTGCGTGGATCGCCGCTCCCATCGCGACCGCTTCGTCCGCTGCGGCACTTGCGTCCGGTTCCTGACCGGAGACCTGGCGGAGCATATCGCGCACCATCGGCATCCGGCTGGAGCCGCCGACCAGAAGGATCCGCGAAATGTCGCTCCACTCCAAGCCCGCAGCATGGAGCGTCTGGACGGTCGTGAAGCGCGTTCGGTCCACGAGGTCCTGCGTCATTTGGATGAATTCTTCGCGCGTGACTTCGATCCTCCGGGAAAATCCCTGGTAGTCGCACGTGATGGCCGCTTTGGCGCGTGCGGAAAGGGTGCGTTTTGCATCTTCGCATTCCCGCCAGAGTTTTCCGCGTGCACAGACATCTTCTCGCGGATCTGCGTAGAATTCCGAGACGAATTTATCCGCGACGTGATCGACCAGCCGATTGTCCCAGTCGAAACCGCCAAGCTGTACGTCACCGTCCGTCGCCAGCGTCGTGAATTCGTTTCCGCACATGCGCATGATCGTGACGTCGAAAGTACCGCCTCCCAGGTCGTAGACCAGAACGTTTTCCGGTTTGGAATTCTCGCCGAGCATTCCGTGCTGGTACCCGAATGCCAGAGCGGCCGCCGTCGGCTCGTTGATGATGTCGAGGACCTCAAATCCCGCCATGTATCCGGCATCCTGCGTCGCTTTTCTGCGCACTTCGTCAAAGTAGGCGGGGACCGTAATGACCACCTTGGAAACGGGCCCCACCTGGTCTTCGGCATCCCTGCGAAGTTTGTTCAGAATGAATGCTTCGATCACTTCCGGCGGATACTGTTTGTTTTCGATCGCCTGATGGAAAACTTTGCTTCCCATGTCGCGTTTCGCACAGAGGGCGATGGAGTTGGCTTCCGTGGAGATCGCTTTCAGTGCTTCCTTTCCGACGATCGCCTGACCGCCTTCAAAGAGAGCGACACTCGGAGTGATCCGGTCTCCTTCCGCGTTCAGAAGCGTAGAGACAGTACCGGAGGCATCAAGACGGGCGACGGCGGAAAATGTGGTGCCGAGGTCGATCCCGATCGCGGGAATGTTTGAGTAGTTCATGGGTTTGAGGCTGGAAAATGTCCGGGAAAAAGGAAATCGGAAAACAAAACGAAATGAGGAAATGAAAAAAGTCGGAGCTGTTCACTCACTTTCCTTCTTTTATTATACGCGGGAATTTGAAAATTTCAAGACGGATCCCGCAGCTTTTTTTGACTTTACTCTAAATTTCCGCAAAAAAACTGCTTTGAAAGTCTCGTCGGCGTCCGCCTGCCCCTTTTGCCGCTGAAAACTCCAAAATCGTACGGAAACTCAATGGTCATGAGGCATGGAAGGAGTGGAAAATATTCAAAAAACACAGAAAGATAAAAAACAAAGCATCAAAAAGTTTTTGAAGGAAGAGTCTGAGAGGGAAACGATTTCCAAAATGTTTCCCTCTCACGAGCGTTCATGGCATGACGGACAGCCAGACGGCACTCGCAGAGTGCCGTCGTGCGTGGGACCGCTTGCGCCGAAGATCTCAACCACAGAGAGCACAGAATATCCGCTTCTCCCGCAGGGTGAAATCGCGGCTCAGGAATCTACTTCAGGATCCCTTCCAGATCGACGACCGACAGCGTGCAGAACTCGTCGTGCGCGGTGTTGGTGTGCGGTTCGCCCGTCACGTTGTCGAAGTTGGAGATGATGAGCTTCTTGCCGCGGAGGATGAGCGCCGCCGGCTGGTCGAGGGAGCCGTCTTCACCGGTGGAGTCGGGATTCTGAGCCAGGACGCGGATCTTGCCTTCTTTGTCGATGTCCAGAATCGCATTCCGCGAGAAATCGCAGACGTAGATGTGGCCGTTTTCCTGATCGTACCACATGCCGTCGTTCGTCAGCATTTCAGGTCCCTGCGCGAAAATTTCCTGCTTGGCGACCTTTCCGTTTTCGTCAAACGTGACCTTTTCGATGGTTCCCTGGCCGAAGTTTCCGAGGTACATTTCGCCGTCATTTCCGAAGCAGATCCCGTCAAGACCGTAGAGGATCGGCGGAGTGGTGCGTACCGTGCAGATGATCTGCGGGTCGTCCAGTTTATTGTTGACCTTGACGTTTTTGGCATCGAGCGGGAAGCAGTAAACGCCGGAGATGAGGGTCTGATTTTCGCCTTCCCCTTCCTTCGCGATCATGCTGTGGGAGACGTAGATCTTGCCGTCGCGGACCTTAACGTCATTGGGATGGCTCATATTGTACGCGACGACTTCCGCACCGACGGGGCGTTTGTCTTTCACGATGATGCGGACGATGCGTCCCATCTGGAATTCCGGATCATTGGCAAAGGGGTCGCCGTACCATCCAATATTGTCCACGACATACAGATTGCCGTCCGGACCGAAATCCATTCCCATCGGGCCGGACTGGGAACGGAATTTGCCCGGTTCCGTCGAGATCTTGTAGGTCGGGTTGCCTGGGAACATTCCCCAGAGGCGGATCTGGTCATCTTTGGAGATGCTCAGAATGATGCGGGGCATCGTCGGGTCGGCGAAGTTCGGGCAGGAGAGGAGCATGGAACCGTCTCCCCACGGCGTGTGCACGAAGCAGTCCGGCGTGACGCAGAATTCTTTTGGAAGGATCGCGAAAAGTTTGGCCTGAGCCAGCGGAGCGGCCGGAGCAGAGACTTCCGCCGGAGCGGCTGCTTCGGCAGTGGGAGCCGGGGCGGCTTCCGCAGGTGCAGCTTCCGCGGGAGCGGCTGGAGCCGGAGCTTCCGCAGCGGGAACCGGAACGGATCCGGCAGGCTGTACCGGGGCGGCATCCTGTGCATTCATGGAAAGGGGCAAAAGCAGACCGGCAGCCAGACTGGCGGCAAAAAACGTCTTTTTCATGGATTCACCTGATTCGTAAAAGGATGGTCGAAAAAACAAAAAATCTTTCTTTGTCCGTCTATCATACCATAGACCGGGGTTTTGGAAAAGGAGGGCTGGTCCATGATTTTGAGGTTTTTCGGAATTTTCCGGGAAATTTCGGCGGATCGGGGCAGATTTTGGAGAATTTTGAAGTGTTTGGGGCATTTCTGAAAAATTTTAAAATTTTTAAAAAATCTGCACTGCCCCCCCTTGAAAAATTTCCGCAGTCTGGTATACTCCTCTTCATCTTGACCGGGGAATTAGCTCAGTTGGGAGAGCGACTGGCTGGCAGCCAGTAGGTCAGCGGTTCGAACCCGCTATTCTCCATTTTCAGACGTGGTTTTGGGACTGCGTCTGTTTGTCTTTAATGAAAGTAGAAGGAAATTTCTCTGCCTGCTGTTTGAGGAGCATGCCGACAGGGAGACCCGGTGTATTTTGACTTCATTTTTTACTTTTACTGGTTTCGCTTTATTTATTTTGAGGACTTTTGTTCCTGCATCGTTTCGATTTGATCCTTTTGTTCTGAAGACCTTTTGTGCTTGAGAGCGTTTGAGGACTTTTTTTGTTTTTTTGTCATTTTCCGACATTTCCCCGTTTCTTAAGACAGGGAGGCCGTGAAAGTGATTCTGGACTCTTGTTTTGAAGGTCCGGTTTGCGTGTCTGTGTTTTGCAGACAGCGTGAGGCGGAGGGGACTGTGCTGTACTTTGGGGTATGGGGCGGTCCGGAGTGTATTCCGTGCGGTTTGAATGTTTCCTGAATGTTTCCTGAATGTTTCCTGCCGGAATCTCCCTGAAGCTGTTTCCAGGGTGATTTTGAGCAAAGGATCTTCAGATCGGGACATTGAGGGAAGTGTGTCGGTACAGTTGGAGGCCGGCAGTGCATGAAAGAGCGTGCGGATCTGGGTGTGTTTATGGATCTGGAATAAAATCAGGAAGGGGAAAGCATGAAAGCATTTGTGTTCTCGGTGTACGGTGACCATGCGGAGCTGATGAAGTGCCATGATGTTTCGGAGAAAGAGGGATTCCCGGCGAAACGCGATCCATACGCAGAGCCTGACCGCGGGGAGGACATCGTGATTCCTGCCGAATACCAGGGAAAGCCCGTCACGAAAATCGGTCCGATGGCATTTTTCGGGCCGGGTATCCGTTCCGTGCAGATCCCGGAAACCGTCTCGTTGATCCACAGGTATGCGTTTTCATGCTGCGAAGATCTTGCGATGATCCGGGTTTCGGAAAAGAATCCGCATTTTAAGAGCATTGACGGCATCCTTTTTTCTCTGGACGGCAGGAAGCTGCTGCGTTTCCCGATGGCGAGTCCCTTCGTGCGCTATGCGATCCCGCATGGAGTCACGGAAATTGGGAAAATGGCGTTTACGGATGCGGAGTCTCTGGAATTCGTGGAATTTCCCGATTCGGTCGTGAATATTGGGGAGTACGCATTCGGCGGGTGCGGGAAACTCGCACAGGTCCGTTTTTCCAGATCGCTGGTCTCGATCGAAAAAGGCGCATTCATGGAGTGCGGTCTGCGGTGCGTCAAGCTGCCCGACAGTGTCCGCCATCTTGGGGAAAAAGTCTTCGCCAAATGTCGAAAACTGGGACTGCTCGGTCTTTCAAAGTCGATCGAAACGTTGGGGGACGGTCTGACGATGGGGTGCCGTGAGCTGAAACGGATCCGGCTTTTCGGAAAGAACGCGCATTTTAAAAGCCGGGACGGTGTCCTTTTTACGGCCGACGGCAAAGAGCTCGTCAGTTTTCCGAATGCCTGGCCGGAGGCGCACTATGTGATCCCGGACGGCGTCAAAATCATTCGGTCCAAGGCGTTCATGATGGGAGAGACGCTTGCCGGCGTGACGTTTCCAGAGACGCTCACGGCCATCCATCAGGGAGCGTTCGCTCTTTGCAGACGGCTTCAGGAGATCGAGCTGCCGAAGTCTGTTGCGGATATTGGGGCGCGGGGATTTTACGGATGCCCGGCACTCTGTTCGGTCCGCCTGCCCGACTCGGTAAAACGGATCGGACGGGAAGCATTTCTGCAGTGCCGAAGCCTTCGGTGCGTCAGGATCCCGGCGTCCGTCACGTTCATTGGAAAGAGTGCATTCGGAAACTTCAGGATGCTGAAAATGAAATATTTCGGCGAAGAGCTCGGCAGAAAGGTTTCGGTTCAGTGGTCGGCGGCTTCCGGACTCTCGATGATCCGCGTTTCGGAAGAGAATCCGCATTTTAAGAGCATCGACGGCATCCTTTTTTCTGCGGACGGAAGAACGCTCCTCCGTTTTCCTGAAGAGAGTCCCATCGTCCGCTACACGATTCCGGAGTGCGTCACGGAGATCGCGCCGACGGCATTCCGGAATTGCCTGGCCCTCCGGTCCGTCACGCTTCCTGCTGGGCTTCAGAAGATCGGAGAAGAGGCTTTTGCCGGCTCTGGTATCCGCTCCATCAAGATCCCTGCGAATGTCCGGAAGATCGGAGCCGGGGCGTTCGCCTTCTGCCTGGCACTCCGGAAGGCCGTGATTTCGAGGGGCGTATCGAAACTTGGAAATTCTGCGTTCAGCGACTGTATTGCACTTCAGAGCGTCAACCTTCCAGAGGGGCTTCGGAAGATCGGCATGGGGGCGTTTGCCAGATGTGTCCGGCTGCAGTCCGTGGTGCTTCCCAAAGGACTTCGCGTGCTGGAGCGTGATGCGTTCAACTGCTGCCTGAGTCTGGAGTCCGTGAAGCTGCCTCAGGGACTGCGGAAGATCGGCGGGAAGGCATTTGCTGACTGTCGGCGTCTGGAGTCCGTTACGCTTCCTGCGGGGATCCGGCAGCTTGACGGCGGCGCGTTTGCCGGATGCCGGCGTCTGGAGTCCGTCACGTTTTCTGACGGGATCCGACATCTTGGAGACGGTGCATTTGCCGGCTGCTGCGAGCTGGGATCCGTCATGCTTCCGGATGGGATCCGGAAGGTCGGAGATGGAACGTTTGCCGGCTGTCTCCGACTTGGTTCCGTGACGTTTCCCGATTCGGTGGAACTCATCGGAGAGAAAGCCTTCCTGGATTGCGGGAGCCTCACGATCGTGGGGAGCCGCGGGTCGGCCGCTGAGAGTTTTGCCATGAAAGAGGGATTGAGCTTCGTGGAACGCCAGGTCCTGGATTTTTAGGGAGAGAGACCTTGACACGCAGCGCGATTTCGTGTAGGATCTGTTGATGATATTCAGAAAGGATCCGCTCATGAAACGCTGCGTTCAAAAAATGATTTCCAAAGTCCCCGTTTGGATTTTTCTCCCGGTTTTTCTGTTGGTTTTCCTGCCGGTCTCCGTTCCTGCTGCTGAAACGGCATCCGGGGCAGGAACGGTGCCGGCTGGAGAACGTTTCGACCGGGGACTCATCGCGATCCGGACGCCGGAAGGAGTCTTCACGTCCTGGCGAATGCTTCCGAAAGATGACGCGGAGGCAGTCTTTACGCTCCTGCGCGATGGGAGACCGATCGCGTCTCTGGATGCTCGGCACGGAACGAACTATCTCGACCCGGAGGGGAACGGCGAGTCCGTTTACTCGGTCCGGTGCGGTGAGGAAGTCAGTCCGGAGGTCAATGTCTGGACGGACGGTTCTCTGACGCTGACGCTGGATCTGCCGGAGGAACAGACTATGCCGGACGGGAGCGTCTGCCGGTACCGTCCCAACGACATGACCTGCGCCGATCTGGACGGAGACGGACGGCTTGAGCTGGTCGTGAAGTGGGATCCGTCCAATTCGCACGACAATGCGCACGACGGATCCACCGGCACGACGATCTTCGACGCCTACACGCTGGACGGAAAGAAACTCTGGCGCGTCGATCTTGGCGTAAATGTCCGTTCCGGTGCGCATTATTCTCCGTTTCTTGTCTGCGATCTTGACGGAAACGGCAGGGCGGAACTTCTCTGCAAAACTGCAGACGGAACGATCGATGGACTGGGACGGATCCTCGGAGATCCCAAGGCGGACTACCGGAGAGAAAATGGACGTATTCTTGACGGTCCGGAATTCCTCACCGTTTTTGACGGTCTGACCGGCGCAGCACTCTGCACGGTCGACTACCCTGCTCCGCGAACGGTCCGCAGGATGGACAAAAGCCGGGAAGGATGGGGCGACGATTACGGAAACCGGTGCGATCGTTTTCTCGCCTGCGCCGCCTCTCTGGACGGGAAACGGACCTCGGCGGTCTTCTGCCGGGGGTACTATACCGCGGCGTACGTCATGGCGTTCGATTTTGACGGCCAAATGCTGAAACTCCGCTGGTTCCACAGAAGCGAGACGCCGGGAGAAGGGCTTTACGGCGAAGGAAACCATTCTCTTGCGGTCGGAGATCTGGACGGCGATGGAAAAGATGAGATCGTTTTCGGAGCCGCTGCATTGGACGACGACGGGACCGTCCTGTACCGCACCGGGCTGGGACACGGCGACGCGCTCCATCTGTTTGCCGACGGTGAAGACGAAAAACTCCGCGTTTTCGCCGTCCACGAAATGAAATCGGCGGACTACGGCATGGAAGTGCGTTCTGCAGAGGGAAAGGTGCTCTGGGGCATTCGTTCGGGCTTTGACGTCGGACGCGGAATGGCGGCGGACATTGACCCGGATTCCCCCGGGCATGAAGTCTGGTCTTCCGCCTCGAACGGAGTCTGGTCGCTCGACGGAAAAAAACTTTCCGACCGCCGTCCATCTCAGAATTTCCGCATTTATTGGGACGGCGACCTTCAGGACGAGCTGTTTGACCGCGGGTGTGTGGAATCCTGGAAAAACGGCAGGCTCGAGGACTTCGGAAAGAGGAAGGGGGCCGCAGCGATCAACGGAACGAAATCGAATCCCAATCTGCAGGCCGATTTTCTTGGCGACTGGCGGGAAGAAATCATTCTCTCCGATGCGCAGGATCCCGCACGGATCCACATTTTTTCGACCACGATCCCGACCTCCTGCCGAGTGAACTGCCTCTTGACGGACCACGTGTACCGAATGGCGGTCGTCTGGCAGAATACCGGGTACAATCAGCCCCCGCATCTGGGGCGCCCGCTCTTCAAAATGGTCCGGGATCCGGAAGTCGAAAAAAGAGAGATGCGTAAAGAAAAATGAGATCAGAGACCCGACACGAGATCCACGAAAAGCGATTTCGTGTCTCCGTTCTGCGAGATCCTGCGTTCCCGCAGAGCTCCTGGTAGTTGAGATTTCCGGCTAAAGATCCCACGCGCAGCGGTATCCTGCGAGAACCGTCTGGCAGGCGGCGAGCCGCTGGCGGTATGCGCTGCCGCGCAAAGTCACGCGATCGCTCACGATGGCCGCTCCGATGAACTTCATGAGTTGACGAAGTGCCCAACGGGAACGGGTCTATGCCCTCGCGCGGAAGCACCATTGCCCGCCGCGGTTCGCTGCCGTCCTCTTCAAGAACCTGGATGTTTTTTCGATGCTTAGGTTTCAGAGGTCAGGGATTCAATCGTTTTTCTTTTCCCAGCCCGCGATCGCTTCCTCATGCTGAAGGGTGAGCGAAATGTCGTCCAGTGCATTCAGAAGGCAGTGTTTGCGGAAAGCGTCCACCTCAAACGGAAGTTCCAGACCGAATTCGTCGGAAATGACCTGATTTTCAAGGTCGACCGTGAGACGGTATCCCGGATGCGCAGCCGTCCGCTGGAAGAGATCTTCGATCGTCTCTTCGCTCAGACGAATGGGAAGCATTCCGTTTTTGAACGAATTATTGAAGAAAATGTCAGCAAAACTCGGCGCGAGCAGGACTTTGAATCCGTAGTCGGCAAGTCCCCACGGTGCGTGTTCACGGCTGGAACCAGACCCAAAATTACGGCGCGTCAACAGGATCGTGCCGCCGCGATATTCCGGTTTGTTCAGTTCAAAATCGGGATTTTCGGAACCATCCTCAAGAAAGCGCCAGTCGAAGAAAACGAACTGACCGAATCCGGAGCGTTCGATTCTTTTGAGAAACTGTTTCGGCATGATCTGGTCCGTATCGACATTCGAGCGGTCCATCGGAATCACGAGGCCCGTGTGCGTGGTGAATTTTTCCATTTTGAAATTTTCCTCAAAAAGAGTTTGGAACGAAATAATCTTACTGACTTCTATTTTACCCTTAAGCGAAAAAATTTCCAGCCCCCCTCCCCGTCGAAATCTCATGAAAGTTTCCATAAAATCCACATTTCGTTCAAATCCCGCGAAAATATTCCGTTTTGGAAGCATTTTTCAGGTACGTATACCGCACCTCGCGCTGTTTGGGAGGATCGGGAGAGCCTCATTCTGCTCCTTTTTTAAAGAAATCCGTTCCTTTTGATGCAGGAGACGCTTGAAATTCTCCCGCTTTCTGGTAAAATAAGAAGAAATTGAAAAAAGAGTTCCTGAACGATGGGGCACGCTGCCGTTTCTTTTCGGCAGTATGTTCCGGGGAGTAAAGAAGATGAAGATTTTGCGATTTGACAGTGTGGGCGGCGGTTCCGGAGACATGATCCTGAATGCGCTTCTTGAATTCTGCGAACGGCAGGGAATTCCCCAGTGTGCCGTAGAAGAGCCTCTTCACCGTCTGATTCCCGAACATTTTCATCTGCGCCGCACGGAAAAAGGATCCCATGGAATGTCCGGCAAAATGCTGACCGTGGACATTCATGAACACCACGACCACGCGCACTCCCACGACCACACGCACTCCCACGACCACACGCACTCCCACGACCACGCACACTCCCACGACCACGCACACTCCCACGACCATACGCACTCCCACGACCACACGCACTCCAACGACCACACGCACTCCAACGACCACACGCACTCCCACGACCATACGCACTCCCACGACCATACGCACTCCCACGGCGATGCACACTCCCACGATCATACGCACTCCCACGATCATACGCACTCCCACGGCGATGCACACTCCCACGACCACACGCACTCCCACGGCGATGCACACTCCCACGGCGATGCACACTCCCACATTCATCGCTCGCACGCGGATATTCGCCGACTGATCGAGTCCAGCGACCTTCCGGAGGCGGCGAAGAGGCTTTCGCTTGAGGTTTTCCTTGCGCTGGCGAAGGCGGAAGGGAAGGTCCACGGCCAGCCGGTCGATGATGTGCATTTCCATGAGGTCGGCGCGGTGGATTCCATCATCGACATCGTGGGGAGCTGCCTGGCTCTGACGCTTCTGGGAGTGGACGGGATCTCGGTCTCTCCGCTTCCGACGGGGATCGGGACGGTTCGGTGTGCGCACGGCGTTTACCCGCTTCCGGCGCCGGCGACGCAGGAGCTTCTTCAAACCTACGGACTTTCGGTCTCCACGGACAATGAGCCGTGCGAGATGCTGACCCCGACCGCCGCGGCACTTTTTGCGGTCTGGAAAAAGGCGGATATCCGGGGAAATGCCCGGATCCTCGATTCGTTCAACTCCTTCGGCCACCGCGCCATGGCATCTCGGCCGAATGTGCTTCGCGCGGTCCTTTACGGATCGGAAAAGACGGAAGAAGCGAAAGGTTCGGCAGGAGCAAAGAAAACGGAAGGAACCGAAAGTACAGGATCGGCAGACGGACGCACCCCGAAACCGTACCTGACCGAGATGCTCATTCAGCTGGAAGCCAACCTTGACGACGTGACGGGCGAACAGCTCGGCGCGGCGATGGCGTCGCTTTTCGCACAGGGGGCACTGGATGTCTGGTTCACTCCGCTGACGATGAAAAAGCAGCGTCCCGCGACCCAGCTCGGCGTCCTGATCTCTCCGGAAAAGCGAGAGGCGGTCCTTGAGTGCTTTTTCCGCGAGACGGGGACGTTCGGGATCCGGGAATTCCAGGTGACGCGGTACTCGCTCCATCGGCGGTGGGAAACTGTCGAGACTCCGTTTGGCCCGATCCGGATCAAGATCGGGACTTTCGGCGATTCCGACATCCAGTTCTCGCCCGAATTTTCGGACTGCCAGACCGCGGCAGAACAGCATTCCGTCCCGCTTTCCGAAGTTCTTCGCTCTGTGTTTGCGTGCCGAAAAAATGAAACGTGAAATTTGGTCCCGGAAGCATCGCGAATGTTTCCGGGACACGAGGTTTCTCGAAAACGCCCTCTCGGCGGAAAATTCTCCATGAAATCGTCTAAAATGGCGGGAATCCCCTTGACATTCCGGCGATTTTGAGTATACTGTATCGTGTACCTAAGAAATTTTCAGGATCTGCGGCTCCGCTGCGGCGTGCAGTGTGCAGAAAGCCTCATGCGGCGTGCAGAAAGCAGAGACTGAAAATGGAGGATCTCTGGAGAATCCCGGATCAGACCGGGTGCCGAAGGGGCAACGCGCCGTGCATCGCATGGTGCCGAATCTCTCAGGCAAAAGGACAGAGCGCAAGAAAAACGGTGTGTGTATGTGCGCATCGGCTCGATTTGACGGTTTCTTTCAGAGTTTCTTCTCTTTGGTGTTTTTTGATTTGACTTTCAGTTCCCCTTCTTTCAGAAAGATCCCTGAATTTTTCCGTATTTTCCTGGATTTTTCCAAAAACTTTCCTGGAAATTCCCACCGAAAAATTTGCGGAACGCAAAAGGTCCTACCATGCAGAATGTACTTGAAACCGTTCAGAAGATCAATTTTTACCTTTCCGATTACGTTCTCGTTTTTCTCCTCGTGGGGATCGGGATCTACTTCTCGATCCGGACGCGATTCGTTCAGGTCCGGTGCTTTGGCGAGGGGATGAAGAAGGTCTTTGGGAGCATTTCCCTGCACGGAAAGCAGCAGGAAGGGGGCTTGAGTTCCTTCCAGGCACTCGCCACTGCGGTCGCGGCACAGGTCGGGACGGGAAATATCGTCGGTGCGTGCGGCGCGATCCTGATCGGCGGTCCCGGTGCGATCTTCTGGATGTGGATCATTGCCTTCTTCGGCATGGCGACGATCTATGCCGAGGCGGTACTCGCCCAGGAAACACGGGAGGTCCACGACGACGGGACGTTTCACGGCGGCCCCGTTTTCTACATTCGGACGGCTTTCCGCGGAACATTCGGACGGTTTCTTGCCGGTTTTTTCGCCATTGCGGCCGTTCTGGCACTCGGATTCATGGGGGCGATGGTCCAGTCCAACGCCATTTCCGAAACGTGCCGGACGGCTTTCGGTTTTCCCGGCTGGAGCGTGGGTGCGGCGGCCGCGTTCTGTTCCGCACTCGTTTTCCTCGGCGGCGCACGGCGTGTCGCGGCGGTCGCGGAGAAACTCGTGCCTTTGATGGCGCTCCTTTATATTTTGGGCTGTCTGTTCATCCTCTTCCAGCGTCTGGAACACCTTCCGGAAACATTCGGCATGATCTTCCACTACGCCTTTTTCCCGCACGCCATCATTGGAGGAAGTTTCGGAACCGCGCTGAAGATCGCAGTCAGTCAGGGCGTCAAACGCGGGCTTTTCTCAAATGAAGCCGGGATGGGGTCTACGCCGCACGCACACGCCATGGCGAAAGTCAGTTCCCCGCATGAACAGGGGGTCGTCGCGATGATCGGCGTGTTCGTCGATACGTTCATCGTCCTGACCATGACCGCGCTGGTGGTCATTTCCACCCTCTACGCAAGCGGCGGGATCCTCGCAGACGGCGCGGCGCTCGCAGACTCTGCCAAGGCCGGAATCACGAAATCCAACATGGCGCAGCTCGCATTTTCCAGCATCCTGGGGGAATCGTTCGGCGCATCGTTCGTGGCGGTCTGCCTCTTCTTTTTCGCCTTTTCGACCATCCTGAGCTGGAATCTCTTTGGGAAGATCAACTTCACCTACCTTTTTGGAAAACGTGCCGTCCCGCTCTATTCGATCCTGGCGTCGGGGTTCATTTTCCTTGGTGCCTGCCTCTCGAACGAGCTGGTGTGGGAGCTTACCGACATGTTCAACAATCTGATGGTCCTTCCGAACGTCGTGGGACTCTTCGCCCTCTCCTCGCTCGTCGTGCATCATGCGCGAAACCGCCTGAAATGAGAAACGAGGCAAGATGAGAGATTCACGAAAAGCGCAAAAAGACACGAAAACGAATTTTAAAATTTTTCGCAAGATCCGCGTTTTTTCGTGAATTTTGTGTTGAGATCGGAAGGAACGCGGTTTTCTTTTCACGCAGAGGCGCAAAGATTTCGCAGAGGGCCGGAAAAATTCTGAAAAATCTCAGAAAATTCTGGAAAATTCTGGAAATTTCTGGAAAATTCTGGAAATTTCTGGTTTGCGGGGCGTTTTTTTCTCACACTCATGCGTTCTATAGAGTAGAATGTAGAGAGTCGAATTTCAGGAGATGAGATAAAATGCAGAAAAACACGGGGAAAACCAACTTTGGAAAAGAGACGGGGCGGTTTCTTTTCTACTATCTGCGGTCCATGCGTCTCTACTATGGTTTCGTGACGGGGGCGACGGTATTTTTGGGACTCGCGGCCGCCTCGGTCTGTTTCTCGAAAGATCCTCTGCCGGATTGGCGCGGGATGACGGCTCTGATCCTCGGTTTTCTTGCGTGGGGAGCCAACCAGATCTTCAACGACTGGGGAAATCTCGCAGAGGACCGCATCAACGCGCCGGAGCGTCCCATGGTGACGGGGAAACTCGCCGTTTACCCGGCTCTCGCCCTTTCCGCGGCACTGACCGCTGGTTTCGGAGCCGTTTCTCTCTTTCTGAACTGGCTGACGCTCCTTCCGCTGACGCTCGGTGTCCTGCTCAATCTGGCGTACAATTGGGCGAAAGGAGTTCCGGTCGTCGGCTGTGCCGTCTACTCGCTTTCCATCACGCAGTGCGTTCTTTTCGGATTCCTCATCGGTGCGGCAGACTGCATTTCCGTCTCGTGTGCAGACGGCATTTCGCTCGCAGGATCTCAGAATATCCCGACTTCAGCGGACGTTCTTTCCCCGGCCTCCTCACCTGCTCTTTCCCCGGCCTCTGCGTCTGCTCTTTCCCCGGCCTCCGCGTCTGCCGTCTTTTCCCCGTTCATTCCTGCTGTGCTTCTCGTTTTCCTGACGCACTTCACGATGTGCCATTTCAGCTACTTTAAGGACTGTGAGGGCGATGCCGCGGCCGGGAAACGGACACTTCAGGTCGTCTGCGGCTCCCGATTTTCGCTCTGGTTCGGTCTTCTCCCTCTTGCGGCTGTCTGGGGAATGCTGGCCTTTCCGGGCGTTTTTGCGTACTCGCTCTGGCTGGAAACTGCCGGAAGTCTCTGGCTCACACTGTGCCTTTACGCGGCGATCCTTCGGGAAGACTACTATTCCGCGACTTGCCTGAACTGCCAAAACTGCGTCTGGCTCGTCCTCGCTCCGCTTTCCGGATTTTGGCCTGCGGTCCACCTTTCTGCGAATCAGCTCTCGGCGTTTTTGCCGTCGGCAGTTTCGTTTCCGGACGTTTCCCTTCCCGCCGGATCTCTTGCGGGACTGACGGCGTGCGTCTGTATTCGCGTCCTCTATGCCTGGTACGGAGAAAAGGAGTAGATTTTCATGCGTGATCCTCTTGACCCAAAGCCGTCCGTTCCCGCACAGTCCGTTCCCGCACAGTCCGTTCCCGCACAGTCAGCCCGATTCATCACCGGGTTTGCGAAGACGCTCTTTTATGCGCGAATGTCGGTGGGGAGTGCGCTTCATTTTCTTCCGCAGGTCCGCAGACTCGGCGGGTTTCGGAAGTACGTCCGGCTCCTGATGCGGGCAGCACGGCTGACGCGGATCTTTTACGTCCACAAACTGCTTCGTCTTCCGGACGGACGGCACAAGCTGGATTTCTACCTGCCGGCGTATCCGTCGGAGGCATTTTTCCGGACGATGGAGACGAAACTGGCGGAAGTGCCGCCTCGTCCTGCGACCGTCGTACTTTCCATGACGCGCGCCTGTCGGTACCGGTGCCCGCACTGCTACCAGGGGAAAGACTCCGCGGAGGAAATGCCGCTGGAGCGTCTTCTTGAAGTCGTGCGGGAACTGCGTGAGTTCGGCATCACCGCGTGGGCGGTGGAGGGAGGAGACCCGCTTCTGCGCTTCGACCGCCTGCTTCCCGTTCTTCAGGAACTCTCCGGATCGGAAGTCTGGGTCAATTCGACTGGAATGGGAGCGGATCCGGAAAAACTCGCGGCGATGAAAGCGGCTCAGGTCGTCGGGATCATGAGTTCCGTCCACTTCACCGACCCGCTCCGCCACGACGCATTCACGGGAGTCCCCGGTTCGTGGGAGCGGACGATGGATTTCCTGCGCGACTGCCGCAACGCCGGTTTTCTCACGGGCTTCAACACGGTGTTGACGGACGAGCAGATCCTCGACGGGGAGATCGACCGCGTCATGGACCTTGCGCGGGAACGGCAGTGCGACTACATTCAGCTCATCCATCCGAAATCATGCGGACGGTGGCTGGATCAGGAATTTGCGGCAGAAAAGCATGAGCGTGCAAAAGAGATCGCCTGCGCGGCGCAGAGACGATACAATTCGGCGAGAGAAAGGCACGCTCCGATCCTCGCGGCGCAGGTCTACGAGGAATCGCCGGAAATGCTCGGCTGCACGTGCGGCGGGATCGACCGATTCTACGTCGGAAGCTCCGGTGAAGTCCAGCCGTGCGAGTTTCTGAACATTTCGTTTGGGAATCTGACGCGGGAACCGTTTTCGACGATCTACGGCAGGATGCGGAAAGTCTTCGCCATTCCGTGCGAGAACTGGCCGTGCTGCGAAAAAGCGTCCGAAATCGCTCGCGCATTCGCCGAAAACGGCGTCCAGACCGCACCGCTGCCGTGGGAGCTGACGGAAAAACTGACGGAAAACTGGGAAATGGGCACACCGACGAAAGTTTACTCGGACATCGGGATCTACTCATGAAGAAAATGAAAATACTTTTGGTCCTCAACCCGCTTTCCCGCGGAGGAAAGGCAAAAAAACGCTGGGAGGAGATCTTCACCGAGCTGCGAAACGCCGGGATCGAGTGGGAGACGCTTCTCTGGACCTCCGCAGAAGAGGTCATTCGGAAGGTCAGTCTGGTCCGATCAAGAACAGCGGGGGCCGGCGAAACGTACGGCAGTGAGTCGGGTTTCGATGCCGTCGTCGCGTCCGGCGGAGACGGGACCATCAACACGGTGGTCCATGGTCTGATGAAAAATCCGGATCCTGCGCTTCGGCTCGGCATCGTGTACACAGGAACGAGTCCCGATTTTTGCCAGTTTCACGGCATTCCGCTTCAGATCTCTGAGGCGGTCCGGGTCCTTGCGCAAAACTGCGTTCAGCCGATCGACGTCATGGAGCTGGAACGTCCTGACGGCCCAAAAGAGTACTTCTGCTGCTCATGCAATCCGGGAATGGGAGCGGAAGTCGCTGAGACCGCCAACCGGCTGCGTCCGTGGGTCGGAGATCTGGCGGGGACGCTCCTGGCACTCATTCGGAGCCTCTGGAGGAATCGGCGATTCACGTTTTTTCTGAACGGCGAAAAATGGGCTGACTGCAATCATCTGCTCGTGACGAAAATGCCGTTCATCGCGAGCGGGATCCGAATCGACGCGGACCTCACCCCGGCTGACGGACGTTTTGCGCTCTGCGTCCTGCGCGGACTTTCATTTCTGGGCTGGCTTCAGCTCATTCCCAGGATCTATCGCGGAGAACGGGTCGGAGAGATCCGCATCCTGACCGAGCCGCTCACGATCGAGTCTCTGCAGGAAACGCCCGTTGAATATGATGGCGATGCCCACGGCTTTCTGCCCGTCAAAATCGCCCTCGCTCCGCGAAAATTGGACCTCATCGTCCGAAGATCCTGAATGCCGACCGCCGCCGTGTATGTTTTCCCGAACCATGTTTTCCCGAACCATGTTTTCCCGAACCATGTTTTCCCGAACCATGTTTTCCCGAACCATGTGTTTCCGAACCATGTGTTTCCTGGATCCATGCATCCCCAGGATCATGTGTTTCCCAGGATCACTGTCCGCCATTTACCCCATCAGTCCAAGGAGGAGTCCATGACCGAAGATCAGCTCGTTTCCCTTTTTTCCGGGATCCACTCCCGAAGTCCCCGGCAGGTGAATGCTTCGTGGGAGTCCGACGCCGAGATCGTGGAGGTGCTGGACCATTTCCTGCTTTTTTCGACGGACAGTTTCTCGGAGCGTGAGGATTTTTTCTCGCAAACTCCGCCGGAACGGATCGGGCGAAACATGGCGTGGAGCGTGCTTGCAGACACGCTGGTCTGCGGTATCTCTCCGCGGTTTCTCCTTTCATCGTGGGGATTGGAGGCAGGACGGGATCCTGAGTGGCTCTCCGATGTTTCGCGCGGGATCGAGTCAACGCTCGCACATTTCGGCGTTTCGCTCCTCGGAGGCGATCTCGGGAGTTCGGCAAACTGGCACTGGACCGGAACGGTCTTTGGCTGGTCTTCGGAACTCCCGGTCATGCGGAAAGCGCGGAATCGTGAACCGTTTCGGCTCTGCGTCACGGGAACGCTCGGAGACGCCAACGCAGCCGCATTTCTGGGAGGGCCTCAGCCGGAATTTGAATGGCGTGAACCCGTTCCTCTCCAGGCCTTGATGGCGTCCGACACGAGCGGCGGATTTCTCGATGCTCTGGAAAATCTCCGGCGAGTCAACCCGGAGCTTTCGCTGACCGTGGAACTGGAGAAGATCCCATTCGCCGTCGATCTGCCGCAGATCCCGCAGGAATTTCAGCTCATCGGCGGCGTCGGTGAGTACGAGTTCGTCTTTGCACTTCCGGAAAACGTTCCGCTTCCGAAAGATGCACGCGTCGTGGGGTTCGGCGATTTTCCCGGAGACCGCATCCAGGCTGCTGGAAATGCCGGCCAAACTGCGGAGATCGGCGTTCGATTTACCCGAAACGGCAAGCCGGCCGGGAGGATGCGCACCGCGCCTCCGGATTACCGGTCCGTCCGGCAGGAAGAGTACTTCGCCGTCACGCAGGCGTACTTTCAGGAAACATTTTGCCCGACAGAAACGCTTTCGCGTGACTGAAAACACGCATTTCCATCTTTTAGTCCTTTCCCTGGTCTTTTTTGTCCTGAATTTTCAAAAGATCCTGAACGGATCCGGTTTCCTTTTCCTCAAAAATACGGAGAGCACCCATGAAAAAAGTCCTCATTACCGGCGCAGGCGGATACATTGGCTCCAACGCTGCCGAATACTTCGTGAGCCGCGGATTTCACGTCACCGGCATGATCCGCAGGAACGTGGAAGAGCGTTTTTCCCGGCTCGGCGTGCCGTCGATCCGTGCCGACCTCCGCGATTTTGAGTCGCTCGACCGGCTTTTTGACGGCCAGACGTACGATTACGTCATCCACATCGCGGCACGTGCCAGCGACGTTGGACGCAAGGAGCTTTTCCGGGTCCCCAATCTTGAGGCGGTCAAGCATCTTGCGCGGCTTTCGATGAAGCACGGCGTGGAGCGTTTCGTTTACCTCTCGACCTCCGACGTTTACGGACTGCGCGACTTTCACGGTGAAACGGAGGAAGAGGCCGTTCGCGTACCGTTCGTGCGAAACTACTATCCGCGATTCAAGATCTTTGCCGAGGAATGGCTCGAGACGCATCTGCCGAAAGACCGTTTCGCGTTCGTGCGGCCTTTCATTGCGTGGGGAAACGGCGACACGCAGATCACGCCGCGTGTGGCGGGATTCCTCAAATCTCTTCCCTGGGCGATCCATTTCGGCAAATGGCACGGCCAGAATCGATGTGCATTGGCGCATGTGCAGAATATTTCCGCGTCGCTTCATGCGGCGGCTGTCCTTCCCGAAATGGCGGGCGGAGCCGTTCATGTGCTGGACCCGGAAGTCACGTCATGGTCCGGATTTTACCGCATGGTCCACGACGAATTCCTTCCTGAAAAACCGTACCGCGAGCTGACGCTTCCCGTCTGGACGATGCGTCCGTTTGCGAAACTCTCCTCAGGACTCTCCACGCTCCTGAACCGTTACCGACCGCTTTTCGATCCGACCGACTACTCGCTCGACACGATCATCTACGACATGAATTTTTCCTCCGCGAAAATGTGCCGTTTGATCGAAGCCGTCGGCGAAAAGGTCCTGCATACGCCGGATGGGAAATTTTAGAGCGGGACTTTCAGGCGAAGATCTCAACTAATGAAAGCACAGAGGGAGCGCAGAAACACACCGAAGGGGAATACGAAAAGCACAAAAAATCAAAAGACACAAAACATCAAAAAGTTTTTAAGTGAGAGTCTGAGAGGGAAACGATTTTCAGAGTGTTTCCCTCTCACGAGCGTCGCCTTATCGTGAGCAGCGCGGCGGCTCTCGCCGTGTGCCGCCGCACGTGGGACCTTTAGCCGAAAATCTCGACCACTGAGAGCACAGAGGGGACGCAGAGAGGGGGTTTTGAGTCTCCTTCTTTACGTACATTCCGTGAATTGCGTGTCCGGACCTTCTGCCTGAATCTATTCAGATCCGCTCGGATCAATAGTTTTCGGCCTTCACTTCAAAGAAAGCCTGCGGATGCGCGCAGACCGGGCAGACCAGCGGAGCTTTTTCTCCGTAGTGAATGTGGCCGCAATTACGGCAGAACCATTTGTTCTCGCCGACGCGCTCGAAAACTTCGCCGTTTTCAATGTTGGCTGCGAGTTTGCGGTAGCGTTCTTCGTGCGTCTTTTCGATCGCAGCGACGGCACGGAACTGGTACGCAAGCTGCGTGAAGCCTTCCGCTTCGGCATCTTCCGCAAAACGGCGGTACATGTCGGTCCACTCTTCATTTTCGCCGGCAGCGGCAGCAAGAAGATTTTCCAGCGTCGTGCCGATCCCGCCGAGGGCCTTGAACCAGAGCTTCGCGTGCTCTTTTTCATTTCCGGCAGTCTCTTCGAAAATCGCAGCGATCTGCTGGTAGCCTTCCTTACGCGCGGCACTCGCAAAGTAAGTATACTTGTTGCGGGCCATCGATTCACCTGCGAATGCGTACTGCAGATTCGCTTCCGTTTTGCTTCCTTTGAGTTCCATTTTTTTCTCTCCTGTTCCGGATCTCTTTCATTGGATTTGGGTTGAAGTTCTTTTATTGTACCATTTTGAGAAAGGAAAGTCAAGTCCCTTCCTGCTGATTTTTTTAAATTCCAGATCTATTTTTCTGCGGGAGCGACCGTTTCGGCAATTTTTGCGGCTTCCAGTTCAATGCCCGGTGCGCGGTAATGGTACGTGTCGCTCCAGTACTGATTCCGATCCAGCGGATCCATCAGCGAGAAAAGATCGATCACCGGCAGTTTCTCCGCCTCGGCAGTCTTCCAGACCATGGCGTTGAGCTCCTGCGCCTGCGCGGTCATCTTCGGATCTTTCAGCGGCGTGGAGGTCGTGAGGTAAAGCCGGGCGTCCGGACATTTCGCACGAATGAATTTTACCGCCTGAGTGTAGGCGAACTCCCATTCTTTCCGATCCGTCGTGAGGGAATGAAGCCCGTTATTGAACGAAATGACGTCGTATTTGTCGGCACTCAGAACGAGATCCAGCTCCTGGAAATACTGTGAGTCCGTCACGCACTTGGACGATGCCCAGAACGAGACGTTCATCTTTCCGCGAAGTTTCTGCGTCACGTTCCCCTGGTACCCCGCGACGATCGAGTCACCTATGAGAAGCACGCGCGGAAGATCCTCATTGGTCGCTGAATTGGCGCGAAAATTGCTCCATTCCGTATTTTCGCGGACTCGGGAGGTCTCCTTCGGCTGGAACTGAAGGTAAAGCGGGCCTTCTCCCCAAACGGTCCCGGACGAAACGAACGCCGTCAGGAAAAAGCTCAAAAGATACAGGATGGAATGATTTGCCGTTTTTTTCATAAAAAACCTCTTTTCAGGATTTCGTGATGGATCTTGGGAATATGGAAAGAAACCGGGACTCCAGAAACCAGAGACTCACCGTTTCCGGAAGCCCTGGTCGGGGAGTTTGGAGTCCCGGAGTTTCTTAAAATTTTGATCTGGAATTGGGAGGTCCGCGTTGCGGTATTCTCCGCCAAAATGCGAGTGAAGCACGGAGTGCGCACGAAAAACACGGGAAGTCCAGGTGCGTGACTGGACACGAAAAACACGGGAAGTCCAGGTGCGTGACCGGACACGAAAAACACGGGAAGTCCAAGTGCGTGACTGGACACGAAAAACACGGGAAGTCCAGGTGCGTGTCTGGACACGAAAAACACAAAAAGCGAGATTTTTGGCGCAAGCGGTCCCACGCGCGGCGGCACTCTTCGCTTCTTTTTGTCGGCGTATCGCGTTGATGTTAGCGGTCCCACACACGGCGGCACTCTTCGCTTCTTTTGGTCGGCGTATCGCGTTGATGTTAGCGGTCCCACGCGCGGCGTCACTCTTCGAAAGCCGTCTGGCTGCCCGTTATGTCATGGACGCTCGTGAGGGAGGAACTTTTTGGAAATCGTTTTTCCCTATGGACTCCCTCTTCAAAAACTTTTGGATGTTCTTGTGTTTTTGATTTTTTTGCGGGATCTACTGGTAGACGCGGACATAATCAATGACGAAATCGCACGGAAAGATGGAGTCGTCAATGCCGCGTGCCCCGCCCCATGCTCCGCCGATCGCCGTGTTCAGGATCAGGTAATGCGGTTTGTCGAACGGCCACGGATCGACCGGTCGGTCGCCGCGTTTGAACGTGAAGTACAGCTGGCCGTCAACGAAAAAGTCCATCTTGTCCTCCGACCACTCCAGCGCGTAAACTGCGAATCGGTCTTCCACGCCTTCCAGACGGATGTGCGATCCTTTCGACGTGTGCTTTCCCTCGTACGGAGCGTGGATAGTCGCGTGGATCTGCGTCGGATTAAAACCCACGTACTCCATGATGTCGATCTCTCCGCACTTTGGCCAGCCGATCTCGCGAATATTCGTCCCGAGCATCCAGATCGCCGGCCAGGCTCCGCGTCCTTTCGGAAGTTTGGCGGAAACCTCGATCCGACCGTATTTCCAGCCAGCGCGTCCTTCCGTCGTGATGCTTCCCGACGTGTAGTCCGCCTTTTGCCCGTTCTCTTCGTAGGATTCACGGAAACTCCGGATCGTCAGGACGCCATCTTTCTGGAAGACGTTTTTTTCGCGTTCCCGAGTGTAGAACTGCGCTTCATGATTCCGGATGAAACCGTGCTCATAGCCCCATTTTTTCGGGTTCGGAAGACCTTCGCCGTCAAATTCATCATTCCAGACCAGACGGAGCGTTTTGCCGTCGTGTGTCCGGACCGTCTGCGGGATCTCGCCGTTTTTCGCGAGATCGTCGGCTTTTTCTGCCGCATTCAGCTCCGCCGCCGTAAAGAGAAGCCCGGAAAAAAGAAGCGTGAACATCCAAGTGCGTTTTCTCATTATCTTACTCCTGAAATTTGAAGGTGGGGAAAAAGGGAAATCCTGAAACTGGCGGAGAGCCTTAAGTCCGCTTTCCGCCAGACAGTTCAGGAACCGGGGATCAGCTTTCCGCCAGGCAGTTCGGGCAGATGCCCTGAAAATCGACCGTCAGATCCAGCACCTGGAAACCATCCGGAATATTGCCTGTCGGAATGTGGAAATTCTCGCCTTCCATCCGGCTGATGTCCCATACTTCACCGCACTGAACACAGATCAGATGGTGGTGCGGTTCCATGAACGCATCGTAGTGCGTTACCGAACCGGGATGATTCAGACGCCGAATGATCCTGTGGCGCGAGAAGGTATCGAGGATCCGGTAAACGCTCATGCGGGAGACCGTCTGATGTTCCGGATGAAGACGCTCGTAGATCATGTCCGCCGTCGGATGATTTTTCATCTCAGCCAGCGTCTGGTAGACGATAAACCGCTGGATCGTTGCCGCCAGACCATACTGGGCGCAAAGTTTACGAAACGACTGAAAATGGGGGTCACTTTTCGGCATGGGAAAACCTCCGTTGGTCAAATGTCGCATTTCCAAAACAGACCCTGAACAGATGGATCTCCGGGACAAAAACGTCTCTGAGGAAGAGAAACGCCTTGAAAGCAGGGAAACGGTTCCCCTGCGCTCCATGAAAATGCAGGCAATCAAACCGTGTGCCGCGGGTCGAAACAGCCAGTTTGATATTAAATAACTAATGATATTTTATACTAAATCGTATTTTTGTCAAGAGCGAATGAAGAAAATTTTAAAATTTTGCAATATTTTGTGAATTGGTGAGCTGTACGGCACAGACTCCGCTCTGACTGCCCGCACGCGGATCGCGGCCTCTTCCCTTCAAATGTGGACCACGAAGACAGCGGAAGGAGTTCGCGGTATTTTATGGACTCGAGGTTTCCGGAAGGTTCGTGTTTTTCGCGGAAAGACTGCGTCTAATCAAATTTCAATGCAAATTTTTGGGAAAATTGAAAATGTATTCTCTGTTGATTTTAATTTTTTTTAAGAATAAATGATTGAATTTGGCCTTTCTGGAGGTTTAAGGTTTGCGGATCTTGGAAAAAAGATGAAAATTTCTCGCTCCCCCTCTTGACAGAAAACGGAAATGTGCTATACTTCTATGCGTTCTGAGGGTGAAACGGAACTGTTCAAGAGACGTTTCTCTTCAAAATGTTGGCAGTGTGGCTCAACCGGTCTAGAGTGTCGGATTCATAATCCGAAGGTTGTGGGTTCAAGTCCCACCGCTGCTATCTTCAAGGTCCGTTTTCAAGCGGACCTTTTTTTTGGTCTCAGCATTTTTCCTGTTTCCGATCTTTACGGCTTCAGCTGTTTTGCACAGACTGTAGAAGACGGCCGGATGCCGGATCGGTATAGAAATGGGATCCGGAGTAAAAAATGAGCCTTCTTTCCATTCAGAATATCGAGCAGGATCTTCCGGAGATCACGCGGCGTCTCACCGAGACGTGTGCGGATCTGAAAGAGATCCAGCATCTTGGTCCGTGTCCGATGCCGACGCACCGTGTGGTCGTGGAGATACTGGACGATCTTTTCGAGGTCCTTTACCCAGGTTTCGGTCGGCGAAATAATCTGCATCTTGGAAACATCACGTACTTTATGGGCGAGATCCTGGACCGTGTTTTTGAAAAACTGGCCGTCCAGATCACGCTTTCCCTCTGCCACACGACGGAATGCCAGCCGCAGGACTGTTCTGGAAAATGCGATCTGAGTTCCCGAAGCGAAGTCGTCCGCAGCGGTCAGGAGAAAGCGCTTGCGTTTCTGGAGCGGCTGCCGGACATTCGGGCGATCCTGAAGACGGACGTTCAGGCGGCGTACGCAGGCGACCCGGCGTGCCGTTCGTATGCAGAAGCGATCTTCTGCTACCCGGGCCTGAAGGCCGTCACGGTCTTTCGTATCGCGCATGAACTCCATCTGCTCGGTGTGCCGCTCATTCCGCGCATGATGACCGAGTGGGCGCACAGCCTCACGGGGATCGACATTCACCCCGGCGCGGCGATCGGCCCGTACTTTTTCATCGACCACGGAACGGGCGTCGTCATCGGCGAGACGTGCGAGATCGGTGAATGGGTCAAACTCTACCAGGGCGTGACGCTCGGCGCATTGAGTTTCCCGACTGACGAAACGGGGCAGCTCGTGCGCGGACAGAAACGCCATCCAACGATCCGGGATCATGTCGTCATTTACGCCAACGCGACTGTGTTGGGCGGCGAGACCGTCATTGGCGAGAATGCCGTCATCGGCTCAAGCGTCTGGGTCACCCAGTCCATTGCCCCCAACACGACGGTCCTGATGGAAAAACCGAGCCTGAGAATGCGCGGGCAGTAGGCTTTGGAGTGCGTGGAACGAAAAAAGAAAAAGTGGAACGGGAAGAGCGAACAGGGACGCAGAGAACGACCCCTGACGCAAATTTCACGGAGTCATTCATGATGCAAAACACGCAGGAACTTTCGTCGGCGGGTCGAGAAAAACTGGCGGAACGCCTTCTCGCGGTCATGGCGGAGCTGGGACCGTGCACGGTCGCATTTTCCGGCGGGGTGGACAGCTGCGTGCTTGCGCGTGCGGCGGTCGAGTCTGCCCGAAAAAACGGCTGGAATACGTTCGCAGTGACTGCGGAGAGTCCCTCGATGCCCCGTGCGGACCTGGAGGAGATCCGGAAGATCGCGCAGGAGATCGGGATCCCGCACGAGTTTGTCCGAACGGAAGAGCTTCAGCTTGCCGAGTATCGCGCTAATGGAACGGATCGGTGCTTCCACTGCAAACGGCACATTCTGGCCCGGCTGAAGGAAACGGCCCAAAATGCCGGATCTGCACAGCTCGCGGAAGGCTCAAATGCGGATGATCTTCACGATTTTCGTCCCGGTTTCCGTGCCGTTCAGGAACATGGTGTACGCAGTCCGCTCTGTGAGGCGGGGCTGACCAAGAAAAACGTCCGTGAGCTGGCGCATTTCTGGAACCTCTCTACGGCAGAGAAACCCTCAACACCGTGTCTGGCGACTCGGATCGCGTATGGGCTGGAAATTACGCAGGAACGGCTTGCGCAGATCGAATTTGCAGAGAAATGGCTCGCAGAAAAAGGGGTCTCGCCCCTGCGGGTGCGTCTGCACGAAAACGGCCTCGCGCGGATCGAAACGACGCCCGAGTGGTTCCCGTTTCTGACCCGTCCGGAGATCCGCGAAGAAATGCTCGCCGAGTTTCGAAAAGCCGGCTTCACGTGGGTGAGCCTCGATCTGGCCGGCTTCCAGAGCGGTTCGCTTCTTCAGGCGGTTTCCCTTTAACGAAACCGAGGTTTGGAAGAGACCGTCCGACTACCCACTCAGACCTCCATATGTCCCCTTTTGAGAGGAAGAGCTTGACCTTGGCGGATCTCCCATCAGGGCCGGTTTAAAATCAGAAACGAACCTTCACGGAAACCGGGCAGTGGTCGGATTCCGACGGAGCGTGAAGGACTTTTGCGTCCAATACTTCGACGCGGTTTCCTTTCGGGACCAGAATGTAGTCGATCTGGATCCGCGGCTTATTTGCGGGGAATGTGAATGCTTCGGGGCTGAGGCGATCCCAGGTTTTGAAGAACGCCTGCATGACCTTCGAGTCGGGCATTGCGTTGAAGTCGCCGCAGAGAAAGACCGGCTTGGTGAATTTCCTGGCTTCCGCCTCAATGATCGACGCAGATTCCATCCGGTCGGCTTCCGTCAGAGAAAGGTGCGTGTTGAAGAAGACGAACGTTTCAAATTCGGAGACCTGAAGCACACGGCGTTCCTCTTTTCCCGGCAGCGGAACGCCGTAGGTGCGGAGCGGTTCCGTTTTGGCGAGCGTCGCGACGCCGTACTTTCCGCCCTGAAAATCGATCGCAGGCGCGAAAAACGCCTTCATGCCGACGGCCTTGCCGAGTTCCTGCGGAATGTCGCGTTTTCCGCTGCGGACGGAATTCTGATCCAGCTCCTGGATCCCCGCAATGTCGGGAGCCAGATCGCGAATGACTCCGGCCGGCCGTTCCAGATCGACATCCGGAGCTTTCAGACCGCGGCCGTTGCGGACATTATACGAGAGGATCAGAAGTTCTTCCGCCATGGCGAAAGAGGTACAGAACATGAGGATCAGTGTCCAAAACGCAGAGCGAAACAGAATTTGACGCATTTTTTATCCTTTCATTCATTGGAGGCAGGAAAAATCAGATCTTGCCGATGCCGGAGCAGGCAGCCTCCTGAACGGTCGGCAGGATCCCTTAAATTTCTTCCATTTTACTCGGTTTGAATGAAATTTCAAGCGGTCGCGCCGCGATTTTAGCTCATTTGAGCTTAATTTTTCCGAAAAATTTCCAAAAAATCCAGGTTGGGACGTTTTGTTTCCAACCATTTCCCCGATCCGCATTCCGGGTCAGAAAGAAGGCATTTCATGGTGGACCGTTCCGGACCGCGCGTTCAGAAAATGTTTGGACAGATCGCGAAACACTACGATTTCCTGAATCATTTTCTCTCAGGAGGGATCGATATTCTGTGGCGTCGGGCTGTCGTGCGGCGAGTGAAGCCGAATCCGGATTCCAGTGCGCGCATTCTTGATGTCTGCACCGGCACGGGAGATCTGGCGCTTGCGTTTTGGAAACGCTGGCGAGTTCCGGTCCTCGCGTCGGATTTTACTCCGGAAATGCTTGAGATCGGGCGGAAAAAACTCGAAAAAGCCGGAATTTCACCGGACCAGATCGAGCTTGCGGAGGCGGATGCGTCTGCACTGCCGTTTCCGGAGAGATCGTTTCAGATCGTGAGCGTTGCGTTTGGTCTGCGAAATATCGAAAGTACGGAGAAGGGACTCTCCGAGATGGTGCGCGTCTGCGAACCGGGCGGTCAAGTCGCGGTCCTGGAATTTTCGACGCCGACATTCCCTCCGTTTCGGTGGGTCTACCATTTCTATTTTCGGCACATTCTTCCCCGGATCGGCCAGATGACGGCCAAAAATCAGTTTGATGCGTACCATTACCTTCCGGAAAGTGTCGGAGAATTTCCATGCGGTCAGGCCCTGGCTGACATGATGGAGGATGCTGGACTTACTGAGGTGCGTTTTTTCCCCATGACGTTTGGGATCGCGACGCTTTACGTGGGGATCCGGCCTTCCGAATGACGCCTGGATCTGCGTATCGAATGCGATGCGGGATGATGGGAAGATCCGATGAGGCGATATGCGGCATTTCCGGAATCGGTTTGAAGCAAAAATTTTAGTCAAATTTTTTGAGGACCTCCTTTTCAAATTTTCGGCGTATGGTATGATGAACAGTATGCGGCGGCCGATTGGGATCTCGGGCGGACGGCAGTTGGAGCGGCTCTCAAAAACTGCGCGGTGCCGGTCGGGCGGAAATGTTGGTCTGCCAGGAATTTTCGATAGAGAAGATCAAACCGGAAACGGTTTTCCATAAAATGAGATTTCAAGAGTGCATTTCCCAAATTCGGGCCTGGTTTCTGTCTGTCTGGAACGGGCCTTTGGTTTCGTTTTTGCGCCAGTCCTGCTCTCTTCGTTGGTGGAGAGCCAGGTCCTGGAGATTCAGAGTCCAGTTTCTGGTCGGGCTGGTGTCTGCGATCTTGCTGGTCTTTTCCGGACTGGTGTGGTGGAACTGCGAGGCGGAACACGCCAGACTGTCCAGTAAATTCATGCGTCTCCAGCTTTTTGGACCGCAGGAGATCCTTTTTTATTCCGAGCCGGAGGCTGAAACGGGGGCTGAAACGGGGGCTGGATCAGAGGCCAGACCGGAAACTAAAACGGAAGTCAGGCCGGAGAATGCCTCTGGAAAGTCTTTAGGCGAAAATGGGAATTTCTGCCGGTTTCATATTGAAACGCGCCAGCCTTACGGGAAGGCTCTGCCGAATGTGCGTTTGGAAGCGACTCTCCAGAGGCCGAACGGTACGCCGTTCTGGATCTATTCGGACCAGACGGGAGCGGACGGAACGTTTCGGCTTCCGTTTCCGAAAATGCATCTTCCGGAACGTATGGAGCTTCGGATCTCAGCGGCCGACGGAGACAAAAAGACGGAATTCAGAGCCATGCTTCGTGCTCGGGAATTGGGAGTTTCCGAACGTTTCGGTTTGTGGGATCCGCGGAAAGTGTTTTCGGATCTTGAGCCGGAGTTTCACGATGAGACGCTGACGTCGATCCGATTGCGGGATGAGGCCCCGCAGCCGGAGCTTTCCGGGAGACCGGCCGCTTCGATGAGCGTGGAAGAAAGAATTTTGGGAGGGGATCTTTTAGACGTCACGGTTTCTTCCGGGCAGGAAAAATTCCATCCTGTTTTTCTTGGTGTCTGGCAGGGTGACGTTCTGTTGGCCTGTCGGCCAGTCGCGGCTGGCAAGCGGGCTCGAAAGGTCGCGCTTGAGCTCCCGAAAAATATTTACGGTCCCCTTACGGTCCTGCTCGCGGACTATGAGGTTTCGCCGCCGCAGGTGATCCAGAAGGAACTGGTTTGGCGTCCTGCTCCCGCCGATGCGGAGATCCAGATCCAGCGGCTTGGAAAACTTCATGAATTTGCGGAAAGAATGCACACTCCGGAGTTTCGTGAAAAAGAGCAGGCCTTGGCGTATCTTCCGATGGATCTGAAAAATCCGGAAGAGCCGAAACTTGCTGAGGAACTCCTTCAGACTGGAAAATTTCGGGTAGAGGATCCGGAAAATTTCTTCGATCTTTTGGAAGCCGCCGACCGTCTGCTCGCCAGTTCGCTTACGGAAGAAATTTCCGAAAAAGATGCGTTTTCCGCATTTGAGCTTGAGAAATTTCATGCCGTGCTGAATTTTCTGGATCCGCTGGCATTTTCCATCTCTGGGATCGAAGAGCCGGACCGCGAAGAGACCGGAGCGGCATCGCGTACGTTTCGCAGTCTGATGGAGGACGCACTCGCCCTTCAGTCCTGGATCCTGGAGAAGGCCCGCAGGGAGAGCACGGCGGAAACGGCTGGGAAGAACGCCTTTCTGAAACATCTCCCGGTCGTTTTCGACAGTTTGCCGGAATTGGAGAAAAATTATCGTGAGGAGACCGAGAAATTCCGAAACGTTACGCTGGTGCGGGTGAAGGCGAGGGCGTTTCTGCTCCTCGTTTCCGCAGCAGGTTTGCTTGTTTTGGGACTCGTGTCGGCATTTCTCGGTGTTTTGCCAGATTGGAGGATCCGAAGTCTTGCGCTGGCTTCCGTATTCGCTGCCGGTGCACTTTCCATGTCGATCCAGGGACGTTCTGATGTGGAACGGTTCCCCGAAAATGTTCAGTACACCAGGTTTACTGGGATCCTTGAGGAATTTCAGGGCGAGACGGAGTCCGTTCCGAATCTGGTTCCGGGGACAGAGTCCTCTGCCGGAACGGCACATTGAAAAGGATCCAAAAAAACGGGGACTGTTTTTGCGGCACAGTCTCCGTTTTTTATGGTTTCCTGTCCGGGATCTAATTTTCCAGATCCGCAAAGAGCCACGTGGAAAGGTAGCGTTCGCCGCAGTCTGGAAGAAGCGCGACGATCCGTTTCCCCGTGAATTCCGGACGTTCCGCAAGGTCAAGAGCTGCCCGAAGTGCTGCGCCGGAGGAGATCCCGATGAGCAGACCTTCCGTACGTGCGGCTTCCCGGGCCGTTTTTCCGGCATCTTCAGAGGAAACGGTCAGGATCTCGTCGAGGATCTCGCGATTCAGAACTTTCGGGACAAAATTCGCTCCGATCCCCTGGATCTTGTGCGGGCCGGCTTTTCCCTCGGAGAGGAGGGGGCTTTCTTTCGGTTCGACCGCGACGATGCGGATGCTGGAATTGCGCTTTTTGAGGAATTCCCCCACTCCCGTGACGGTTCCGCCGGTTCCGACTGCCGCGACGAAAGCGTCAATTTGCCCTTCCGTATCCTCCCAGATCTCCCATGCGGTCGTTTTGCTGTGGATGGCCGGATTGGCCGGATTTTCAAACTGCTGGGGAATGAACGCACCGGGGTTGGCGTCTTTGAGCTCCAGAGCCTTCCGGACCGCTCCTTCCATCCCCTCCGTTCCCGGCGTCAGGACGATTTGAGCACCGTAGGCCTGGAGGAGTTTCCGACGCTCGATGCTCATCGTGTCGGGCATGGTGAGGATGAGGGGGTACCCTTTCACGGCCGCCGTCAAGGCCAGTCCGATCCCTGTATTGCCGCTGGTCGGTTCAATGATCAGCGCACCGGGCTTCAGTTCCCCCGCCGCTTCCGCCGCCTCGATCATCGCCGCCGCGACGCGGTCTTTTGCGCTTCCTCCCGGGTTGAAGGACTCCAGTTTCACCAGAACCTCAGCTTTCCCGGAGTTCATTTTCCGGATCCGCACCAGGGGCGTACCGCCGATGAGTTCCGTGATTCGATCTGCTATGCGTACCATTTTCAGTTTTCTCGCTTTCCAGTTTAAAAAGGTTGAAGAAAAGAGTGTTTCTGTCAGGGATCGGCAAATTACCGTCTCTCGTCCAATTTTTTCGGATCCTCCCGTCCGCTTCTTCTGTTTTTTACCTCCGTTTCTTCCATTTTTTCTCCGTTTTTCCGGAGAACACCATTTGCTGCACGCTATTCGCTGAACTTCATCCGCTCTGGATGGACCCTGCACACCGGCTCCATATTTTTCTCGTGAGGCTTCCAGGACTTCCGGTACATCGTGTGCGAAAGTGTACCGGGAATCCTGGACTCACGGTGTACCGGTCTTCTGGTCGGCTTCCGGGGTTTCGTACCGGAGGCGTTCCGGGACTTCACGCTGGATGGCTTCCTCGAAAGTTACCCGCGGCCGGAAATTCGGGAGGTCTTGGAATCGGAGATTTTTTGCGCCCCAGTACGTGCCGTAAAATTGGCAGTTGGAGTCGATCCAGGTCGTGAGGCGGACCATTTCTTCCTGCGTCAGATTCGCGCCGAAGTGCCCGTTTTCCAAGCGTTTCACGATCGGAGCGGTCGTCGATCCGAGCGTTTTTGCGGGAAGGTATTCCGCGTTGCCGACTTTGGGATGGATCTCGCGAATGACTTTCCCAACGAGCGAGCTTTCTGCAGGACGCTCCAGGACCGGATAGGAAAGGTCTCGCGAACACCGGAAGCCGAGCAGATTTTCGTAGGAGCGCGTGAAGAATGGGGTCGGGAACCCGCGCAGGTCGAGGCGGTTCGATCTTCCCTCAACGATGCGGGTCTCGTCGCCGTCATGGCACGAGATGCACTTTCCGTCCAAGATCGGCTGGATGTCCTGAACGAAATCGATCGTGCGCGCTCCGGTCTCTTCTCCCGGCTGCGGTCCCGGCATGGAAGGGGAACGCGTGAGGGCTTTGGGAAGGACGCGTTTGCTTTGGGGATCGGTAAATCGGACGGCGTCTTGCGGTGTCTCATGGCATCCGATGCACGCACGGGTCTCGCCGGGCCGGTAATTCACGTAGGTCCGCTCCCGCTGGATTTCGCGGAAGTTTTCGTCGAGTGCCTGGAAGAAAATGTTTCGGTCTGCCGGTACGTAGAAGTATGCGGAGCCGTCTTCTTCGACCGGCACGATCCCCCACTGGACTT
The DNA here is from genome assembly GCA_017939795.1 of Thermoguttaceae bacterium. Lineage (GTDB taxonomy): Bacteria > Planctomycetota > Planctomycetia > Pirellulales > Thermoguttaceae > RGIG3701. The sequence goes on along the minus strand of JAGBAA010000079.1, from coordinate 35,349 downwards.
TCAGCCCCAGATGCGTTCCTGAGACGGGAGCGTGCTGCTGATCGAAATCGTCGACTCCCGGATGATTCCGAAAATCGTCTCCCCACACCCGGCGGGCGGACCACGGACGCGGTACCTGTTCGTTGATGCGCAGGTACCGGACTTCTCCGCGCTGGACGTTTTCCATCCCTGCGTAAATGTCCATCACGGCACAGAGCGCCAAAGGCTGACCGTGAAGGGTCTGGGACGCGAGGGACTCATCGCGCGGCGAGACCCGGACCGGCGGAACGGTACGCGGACACAGAGGCTGCGCATTCCAGCAGCTCGTGCCGGCACTGCGGTAGAGGAGCGCGTAGTCGGACGGACCGTTGAAAAGGTAGATCCCGTAGCCGTCCGGACGATAAAAAAATGCACGCGGGTCGAGCATTGCGGTCATGAGGAGCCGGGTCTCGTCGAGCGGGTACGGATCGCAGAAGCACGGGCCTCGTTTGTGGAGTTTTTCGATTTTTTGAGCCGCTTCCAGCTGTGTGAGTGCGGCGTTCTGCGTGAGTGCGGCGTTCTGCGTGAGTGCGGCGTCTTGCGTGAGCGGGTGGCGGTAGTCCCCTTCACCGAGGATCTCGGTTTCGGGCGTGAGGATCTCCATCGCTTCGTGCGTTCGGATGTTTTTCTGCGTATCGATCCTCAGGATCGTGCCGACCCCTGTGTTCGGACAGTGCGGTGCGCCGGTCGCGACGAAAAGATTCGGTTTGCCGGGGATCTGACGCGGATGGATGATGGAGGGCGGCATCGCGATGTCGTTTCCGAAAACTTCCGCACTTCCCGTTCCATCCTGATTCATGGACCAGAGACACTTGACGCAGGACCCCCCTTTGTCGACGTACTCCCACCGCGTGTAGACGATGCGTCCGTCTTCAGCCGTGACCGGATTGGCTTCCGAAACGGAGGAGTTGGTCAGTTTTTCAATTTCTCCTGTTTCGCGGTCGAGGCGGAAAAGGACGGTCGTGCTCAGAACGTCGCTCCCATCGCAGAGGATCCCGTGCCGGCAGCGCGTCGAGATGAAGACGATGCCGCCGTCCGGGAGGTACGCCGGGTGCATGTCGTCGCTCCATCGCTGGTAGATGCCGAACTTCACCGGGAACATCTCAGGGTCGCGGAGCCAGTGGTTTGGATTCGTGAAGAGACGGAATTTTTCGACGGTCTGCGCCTCATCTTTCGGAGGGAAGGTCAACTGCGTCAGTCCGGAACCGTCAACGCCGATCTCCCATAGATGGAAACCGCTTCGGGAGTCCGGTTTCCAGTCAAAGACGATCCGTTTTGCGTCGAACGAAATGTCGAATCGGCTCACGATCCCGCGTTTCATCCAGTCGGGGAGCAGGTCGGTGACTTTTCCCGATCTCAGGTCCAGAATACTGAGGTCCGTTCCGAAAAAACGGCTTCCGTCGATGAAATCCGTATAGTAGTGCGAGGACTGGAAGGCCGCGCGCTTTACGAAAACGATCCGCTCGATGCCGAATTCGTCCATGATTTTTCGGGCAGTTTCCCGGTCAAACTGTTCCGGAGCAGGAAACGGGACAGTGCCTTCACACAAAAACGGGCGTTCCGGGACCGGGGCCGTAAATGGTGCGCGATACTCGCCGTCGGCATCCCGCTGAACTTCCGGCGCATTTCCTCCAGGCTGACGCACTTCCGGCGTATTTCCTCCAGGCTGACGCACTTTCGGCGCATTCTCTTCTGCCGGGTAAATCGGTGAGACACAGAAACTCAGAAGCAGCGCGGTACCGGCACTCAAAAACTTTGCCGACTTTTTCATGAGGGAACCTTTTGTGTTGGGGAAAGCAGGTTTTTTCGTCCGTGCAGACCGCGTGCCGGACCGTTTTCATTGGATTTTACCATAAGACGGCGTGAAAGTCAAGTGCAAAGACTGCCGGCACAATTGGGATCTGGGGAAATTTCGGGAGAAAAATTGGGGGAATTTTCAGAGGAGCGGGGAGAGGTCCCCCTTGCTTAAATCGGGAAAATGGATAGAATCGACGCTCAGTTTGGCGGGGCTGCGTGCCGTGGAAAAGAGGACGCGTGCCCCAGGTATATTTCAACAGGTAAAGGATAGGAAGAGTGTCGCTTTCAGAAAATTCAGTGCCGGTTTCAGAGCTTCCCGGTGCAGACGTTCAGGATCCGGAGTTTGCTTCAGCAGGCCGTTTCCGCGGGATTCTTCTTGGGATCCTGGCGGCCGTGACGTACGGGATGAACCCGCTCTTTACTTTACCTGTCTACCGGGACGGGATCCAGCCGGACAGTGTGCTGTTCTACCGCTACGGTTTCGGGATCCTGGTGCTGGGCCTCTGGATGCTGATCCGCAGGATCTCGTTTGCCGTGCCTTTGCGAGACCTTCCGCTTCTTTTGTTTGGCGGGATCCTTGCGGCGTGTTCTTCTCTTTTCCTGTTCCTCAGCTACCAGAAAATGGATGCGGGGATCGCGTCCACACTTCTTTTTACGTACCCGATCCTCACGGCCGTCTTCATGGCGCTCTTTTTTCATGAGAAGGCCGGCTGGAAGACCATTGGGAGCATTCTGCTGGCAGTCGGCGGCGTCGGTATTCTGTGCAGGACAGGAGACGGGGCAGTCCTGAACATGACGGGCGTACTGTTCGTTTTTCTGTCCTCCCTCTTCTACGCGGTCTACCTCGTTTCGGTGAAAGTCACGCGAATGAAACTTTTTTCGCCGGAGATCCTCACATTCTACTCCATCCTGTTTGGTTTCCCGGTCTTTTTCGTTCGGCTCGATTTCGGTATGGAGCTTCAGCTGATCTCCGAGCCGTTAGGCTGGCTGTGCGTCTTTTCGCTCGGCCTGATCCCAACCGTCATTTCCCTCGCGGCGACTGCGGCTGCGATCCGGCTTGCCGGGCCGACCACGACGGCGATTTTGGGGGCACTGGAACCCGCGACGGCCGTCTTTTTAGGAATTTTAGTCTTTGGTGAACCGCTCACTATCCGGCTGATATTCGGCCTTCTCCTCATCGGATTCGCCGCCGTTCTGTGTGCACTTGGAGGAAAACGGCGTCCTGTGCAGTAGGTCCCGTTGTGTGCGGCGTATGCGTATTTGTGTGCACTTGGAGGAAAACGGCGTCCTGTGCAGTGAAACGGAGGGCGGACTCTCCGGAAATTTAAATTTCCCTCTTTTCAGGGGGGGACTTGAGCGGCGAGACGGAGTGGGCGGTGCGTCTAAGAAGGGCGAGCAAAAAAATGCGGGGACGCTCTTGATTTTTTTGAGGATCCGGAGTATAATGGACACATCGGAGCCAGAAATGGCGGAATTGGAAATAAGAAACGGAACATAAGAGTGCTGTTCAGAGACGAATGGAAGGAGAATGAACGATGATCCCGACGATTATTGGAATTGCGGTGCTGGCGGTCGTGGGCCTTTACGCGATGAGCGTGTACAATGGGCTGATCTCGCTGCAGAATCGATACAAAAATGCGTTTGCGCAGGTCGACGTCCAGCTGAAACGCCGATACGATCTGATCCCGAACCTGGTCGAAACGGCCAAAGCGTACATGAAACACGAGGCGGAGACTCTCGAAAAGGTCGTCGAGGCGCGTAATGCGGCATCCGGCGCAAGTGCTCAGGCCGCGGCGGATCCGGCAGACCCGAATGCGCTGAAAGCTCTGGGACGTGCTGAAACGCAGCTGACGGGTGCTTTGCGCGGATTCAATATTCAGGTGGAAGCATATCCGGATCTGAAAGCGAACACGAACATGCTCGCGCTGCAGGAGGAACTGACGGCGACGGAAAATAAAGTTTCGTTTGCGCGTCAGTCCTTCAACGATGCGGTCACCGCGTACAATACGCGCCGGGAAGTGTTCCCGTCCTGCGTGTTTGCCGGAATGTTCGGTTTCCAGCAGGCCTCGCTGTTTGAGGTCGAAGATCCTGCTGAACGCGAAGCCGTCCGCGTCTCGTTCTGAGTGGGTGCTGAGAAACGGTTTCCGTGTGCCGACGAAGGTGCCGTTCGTGCTGTTTTGTGTCGTTTTGTGCGCATGATGTACCGTCTCTGTGCATGATGTGCCGGGTGAAGAAGACCGGATCGAATGAAGAAGACTGGGGCTGTGCGGCCGATCCATCCTTCATCCGGTTTCCTGCGTTTTCTTTTTTTCATTTTACTTAAAATATTGAAAAGAACTTGAAATCATGGATCCTCAGGTAGAAAAAGCTCTTGAGCGTGCGGATGAGACCCGAGCGCTCATCGTCGGGACCGACGTTCTTGGACAGACCGCGGAACTTTTCAGGACACAGTTTCCTGACCGGAAAGCGATCGTCGTCGCGGACACCAATACGTGGGCCGCGGCGGGAGAAAAGGTCTTTCAGATCCTGGAAGAGGCCGGGATCGCACAAGAGAAACCGTTCATTTTTGATGCGGATGGCCTCTACGCGGAGTGGAAGTATATTGAAATGCTGGACGAAAATCTGAAGACGCACGATGCGATCCCCGTTGCGTGCGGTTCCGGCACGATCAATGACCTCTGCAAGCTGTGCGCCTTCCATCAGAACCGCCGGTACATGGTATGCGGGACGGCGGCATCGATGGACGGATACACTGCGTTCGGTGCGTCGATCACGTTTGAGGGAAAGAAGCAGACGTTCAGCTGTCCGGCTCCTCAGGCCGCTTTGGTCGATACGCGGATCGCCGGTGCCGCCGATCTGGCCATGACGGCTTCCGGATACGCGGATCTGTACGCAAAAGTTCCCGCCGGTGCAGACTGGATCCTCGCCGATTCGCTTGGGATCGAGGCGATCGACGGGTACGTCTGGGACGTCGTTCAGGATGGCCTGCATGATGCACTTTCAAACCCGGAAGGACTCGCCGCCAAAGATCCGGAGGCATTCGCGCCGCTGGTCGAGGGACTCATTTTGAGCGGTTTCGCGATGCAGGCAAGCAAAAGCAGCCGTCCGGCCTCCGGTGCCGAGCATCAGTTCAGCCACCTTTGGGACATGGAGCATCTGAAGGTCAACGGAGTCTCTCCCTCGCACGGATCCAAGGTCGGGATCGGTACGCTCTGCTCGCTTGCGCTCTATGAATGCCTTTTGGAGACGGACGTTTCCCGGTTGGATGTGGATGCCTGCGTTTCTGCGTGGCCGACGCTGGAAGCTCAGCAGAAAACGGCGGCGGAAATGTTCGCGGGGACCGATTTTCCGGATCTCGGCGTGACGGAAGTGACGGCGAAATACTGTACGCCGGAAGAGCTGCGCAGACAGCTGGAAATGCTGAAGCAGAATTGGCCGGAAATCAAAGCGAAACTTGAAAAACAGCTCGTTCCCAGTCGGGAAGTCTACCGTAAGTTTGCGCTCATCGGCGCTCCAAAAGATCCGGAAGATGTTGGCGTAACGCGGGAACGTCTCCGCGGCAGTTTCATTCGCGCCCAGCATATCCGCCGCCGCTTCACGATCCTCGATCTTGCCGTCCGGATGAACTGTCTGGAAACGTGGCTCGCCAGGATCTTCTCAAAAGGCGGACTTTGGGAGATCCGGGAGTGAGGATCTGCGGGAGCGTATTCAGGAAACAGGAATTCTCTGGAAGGAGTGGAAGATGGATTTTTTTCAGGAACAGGAAAAGGCAAAACGGCTTTCTTTCTGGATGATTTTTATGTTTGCCCTTGGGGTGGCCTGCCTTGTTGCGGCAGTCGATCTGATCGCTTACGCTGCCGTTTACGAAGACCTCTGGCATCCGCAGACTCCTGAGGCCAAAAACCAGGCGCTCTTCACGCTTGCGGCAGTCGGCGGTGGGACGCTGCTCCTGATCCTTGGCGCATCGTGGTTTCGTGCGGCCCAGCTCCGTGCCGGGGGCGGCCGTTCGGTCGCGGAAGCTCTTGGCGGCCGGCTGGTGGACGTTCCGCGAGATCTGAAAGAACGTCAGCTTCTGAATATCGTGGAGGAAATGGCACTCGCGAGCGGTCTTCCTGTCCCGCCGGTCTACGTCATGGACGAGGAAGGCTCGATCAACGCATTTGCGGCAGGAAATTCTCCGGAAGATGCCGTCGTCGCCGTGACGCGCGGAACGCTCGAATCGCTGAACCGCGAGGAACTTCAGGGGGTCATCGGCCATGAATTCAGCCACATTCTGCACGGCGATATGCGGCTGAACATTCGGCTCATGGGGCTTTTGTTCGGCATTTATGTCGTTTACCTCATCGGATGGTATCTGCTCCAGTCGACCTTTTTTTCCTCTTCTTCGACGTACTCAAGTTCCCGCGAAGACGGCGAAAATAAAGCGGCCGGGAAAATGGTCCTTTTCTTTGTTGCGCTCTGGATCATGCTCATTGGGTGCGTCGGCCTCTTTATGGGGAACGTCATCAAGGCGGCACTTTCCCGCCAGCGTGAGTTCCTCGCAGATGCGTCGGCCGTCCAGTTTACGCGTAATCCGAAGGGGATCGCCAATGCGCTGAAAAAAATCGGAGGCATGGACGCAAAAGAACAGACGATGCACTCCCGCGCCGCAGCCGAAGCGAGCCATCTTTTTTTCTCGAGTTTTTCCAGCTCCTTTTTGGCGAGTCTTTTCGCGACGCATCCGCCGCTCGAAAAGCGTATTCGGCGTCTGGACCCGAATTTTAACGCACAGATCGCCGGCATGATGAAAACGGAACGCTCCGTCAAACGTTCCGGAAGTGCCTCTGCCGTCAAAATGCAGGCAGGCGGTCTGGAAAACACCGTTTCCGGTTTCGCTCCTGGAACGGTTTCCCGTGAGATGCATCCGAGGAAAAAGCATTCCGGACGGGCTGTTTTTCAGAAGCAGATGTCCCGTTCCTGTGTAGACTCCCGCGGGTCGCTTGCCGAGGTGCTCCAGCATGGAAAAAGCAAAGGAAAGGGGAAGAAAAACGTCAAAAATCGTGCGGCTGCAGGAAAAACGTCAGATGGTGCGTTTCGGAAGCTCTCCCTGCGTGAAACGATCAGCAGTTCCCTGGGTGCCTCTGCATACGTTCTTGCGCTTTTGACGGACGAGACCAATGCGCAGATCCGTGCGCAGCAGAAAGAAATGGTCGCTCGGCTGATGAACGGCATTTTCGTTCAGGATCATGCCCGGATCCTGAGTCAGATCCAGGGAATGAAGCAGGCGGAACGTTTGGCGAATCTTCAGCTTGCGATCCCGGCGATGCGTCAGCTCAGTCTGCCGCAGTTCCAGAGTCTTCGGGCGGGGATCCGGTCTCTGATCGAAGCGGATCATGTCGTGGATCTGAACGAGTACATCATCTACTCCATGGTCTGCCGGCAGCTCGACATGGTGTTTGGGCTGCGTAAAGCGTCGAAAGGGACCGGGAAAATGACCATCCGGATGTTTCGGGCGGCAGTCCTGGTGCTTTCGCGCCTTGCATACGCAGGAAGCAGCGTGCGGGAGGAGCAGGAAAAGGCGTTCCGCATCGGTCTGGAGATCCTGAATGTCGCGGACGCAGAACTTTTGCCGGAGACGGAGTGTTCCAATCAGAAACTTCAGAATGCGCTTGCCTTGCTCGACACGATGGAAATGGAATGGAAGCGCGATTTTATTGATGCGTGCGACTGGACCATCAAGGCTGACGGTGTGGAGACGGACGATGAAATGGCTCTCCGGTACGGCATTGCGGCAGTGCTGGGAGTCTATGGTGCGGTTTAAGTGTCGGAAAATCGGTTTTTTACGCGAAATTTGCGAAAAAACACCAAGCACCAAAACATCAAAGCATCAAAGCATCAAAACATCAAAGCATCAAAAAGTTTTTGAAGAGGGAGTCTGAGGGAGGAACGATTTTCAAAATGTTCCTCCCTCACGAGCGTCCATGACATGACGGGCAGCGCGACGGCTCTCGAAAAGTGCCGCCGCGCGTGGGACCGCTTGCGCCAAAAATCTCAACCACTGAGAGTACAGAGGGCGCGCAGAACACCTGAAAGGGAACACGAAACTCACGAAAGAAACCAAATTCACGAAGTGATTTTTAAAAATCAAACTTCATTTTCGTATTTTTCGCGCAAGTGAAGGAATGGCTCGGAAGGACCGTGGGATGTGCGTTTAAAACTGGTACTGCGTCATGAAATTGAAGCGGACGTCGGAGTAGTCGTAGTCCAGAGCATTCTCGTAAAGCGGGAGGCTCACGATCGCTTTGGCTCCGAGGTGTTTTCCGACATTCAGGATCCATCCGCATCCGGTACTCACGAGATAGTCGTCCGAGCTTTGGCCTTCACCGGCCCCTTTGTACGGGAAGACACCGCCATGATCGAGGAAGGTGAACATGGTGAGCGACGCATTGTCGCAGAGCGGTTCATCGCCGTGAGTGAAGGCTCTTCGGTACTGCCAGGTCCGGAGCGTTCTGTGCAGTTCCAGATTCAGGAAGTAGCCGGAATCCCCGGCCAGGATCCCCTCCGTGTATCCGCGAACGCTGGCGATGCCGCCGATCTGGAACATTTCGATGGACGGTTCCCTGCTCGAGCCGATCTGGAATCCGAGACGTCCGACGACGCTCCAGTTTTCAGAGAGTTTCCGCACGCCGGTCCAGTTTCCGCGCCAGAGCGTGTAGCGGTGATGGCCGCCGTTTGCGTTGATCTCACGTCCTGTGGAGATCGACGTATCGAAGATCTGGTAGAGATCCGTGCCGAACCGCTCCCAGGTCATCCCGACGATGCCGGAGAGGACATTGAAATGATGCTGAGGAACTCCGGTGAAGTAGTTTTGGGAATCGTAGTTCATCCCTTTCGCGTAGACGCGCACGAGACGTTCCTGCGAGACCCACACGGGAAGCGAGAAGCCGAAATCCCCTTTGCGGGACCAGCCGTCCACTTCCAGTACGCTGAAATCGCCGCTGACCAATGCGTAGTTCGTGTACTCAAACGAGCCGATGAATGCGAAACCGTTGGAGAAGATCGGTACATTTCCGCCGACGTACGTATCTGCGAGATCTCCATCCGGCGACGCGATCATGTTGAGGAACCACCGGTCTCCGCGTCCCATGAAATTGTTCAGGTTCATCATCGTACCGATCCGGTACTCTCCGGTGGTCGGACGCCCGAAATTGTCGCAGTAGACCGAAAGATCGACCGGTTTCGGAGATTTGAGGCGGTAGATCAGGTCCGTTTCGCCGACTTCCTCACCTGCCGTCAGTTCAAGCTGCATTTTGGGAAGATTCACCATGTTGAAGCGGAGAAGTTCTTCCTCGATCTGCTTAGAGCGGATCAGGTCCCCTTCCCGGCTTGAAAACTGGTGCGCGATCATGTGCGGTCTGTACACAAAAGGCTGGAAAAGCCGCCGATCCTGCCAGTTGTCCGTATTTTCACGGGAATCGTAGATCGTGAATTCTGCATCATCGCCGTTTTCGCTGCCCGCATCGTTTCCGCTGCGCTTGAACGGACGGTCCTGGCGGATCTGGACCCTGCCGACGTGCCCCTCGATGAAGCGCATTCGGACTGCTCCATTCTTCACGTCCTGCGGCGGGATCTGGACTCTGCCGAGGATCCCTTTTTCGTCGTAGAGGAGGTCGATCCGGTGCGCGATCTCGTAGAGGTCCTGAAGCGAGACCTTTTGCTCAAGGTACGGAGAGATGATGGTGCGCAATTCGCTTTCCGTCACGCAGGAAGAAAGATTTTCGAAATCGACGGCTTTGAGCTGAATGACTTTTTTTCGGGAATGCTCACCGAGTTCCGGAGCGCGAAGCCCGTCGATGCTGATTTCCGGCTTTTCCTGGATCTGACGCTGAAGAAATTCGTCTTCCAGATGGCGTCTGCGCAGGTCTTCCTGGGAAAGCTGAACAGAACCATCCGTCGGAGCATGCGGTCCCTGTGCCAAAAGAGGAATGGCGGTCCATAAAAGAAGGAACGCCGCCCTAATGAGCGTACGCAGGATCTCCAGTGGTTTAAATTTTGTCGTTCTCATGATGGTCCCTTCCCTGGGCTGCATCCTGCCGAAAAACAAACGAGCAAACAGAAAATGAAAGCCTCATGATGTCAAATCCTAAAATCGAGGCACATTTTCGCTGAAAATATTTTAACTGAATTAATTTTCGGCGTAAACAAAGTGAAAATACGGAGAAATTTGCTCTGGTGGAAAAATTTCTCCATTTTCCCAGGTTTCACAGGATCGCTTCTTGGGGGGGGGATCTGCATCACTTTCGGATCTTTCCTTTTCCCGGTCTTGACGCATTCTCGGTATTCATCTTCCAAACGGCATTTATTGCCTAAAATGAGACAGATGGTCAAGAGAGTCAAGATGGAGGGAAAGGGAGAAAATGGCGTAAGTTTGCCGAGGAACGCGGGTTTCGTGTAGAAAAGGAGTGGAAAAGCCGATTTTTGAAAAAAAGAACGGAGGGCGGGAGTGTGCCCGCTTTCAGAAGAGTCCCATTTGGTGTTTTCAGGAAGTGAACGTCATGAATCCAACGGAATCCCGGTCCAGTGAGCTTGAACTTGAAAAACTGCGTGAAGAAAATCTTGCGCTGAAAAAGCAGCTGCGTGAGGCGGCTGCGATGATCGCGATGGGGGAACTGGTCAGCACGACGACACACGAATTCAACAATGTGCTGATGACGGTCCTGAATTACGCGAAAATGGGGCTTCGGCATACGGATGATGCGACGCGCGAGAATGCGTTCGACAAGATCCTGAATGCGGGAAACCGTGCCGCCAAAATCACCCGCAGTGTTCTCGGAATGGCTAGAAACCGTTCGCCGAAACCAGAGTCTACGGATCTGGTCCAACTGACGGAGGATGCGCTTTTCCTGCTTGAGCGCGAGATGAACAAGTACCGCATTTCCGTCGTGAAGGAATTTGCTGCCGATGTACCGGAAGTGCTCGTCTGCGGGAATCAGATCCAGCAGGTCCTGCTGAACCTCCTCATCAACGCGCGTCAGGCGATGCCGAACGGCGGCGATCTGCTCGTGAAGATCCAGGCAGACTCGCCAAACGGGATGGTGGATCTCTCGGTGCGCGACTATGGGACGGGGATCCCGGCGGATGTGCTTCCCCATATTTTCGAGCCGTTCTTCTCAACGAAAAAAGGGCCGGATGAAAGTGGGAAAGGCGGGACCGGCCTGGGACTGGCGATGTGCCGGGAGATCATCGAGGAGCATCGCGGACGTATTCAGGTGAAGAGTTCCGTCGGCAAGGGGACCATGTTCACGCTGAAACTCCCCATGGCTCCGAAAGATGTTTGAGGCTCCGTCCGCGCTTTCCTCCCGGATCTCGTCCGAGCTGCCGTCTGTGCCATCGGAGAGTCCACTGATCGGTCCGGTCGATGCGCACGTGCATCTTTTTCCGGAATTTTCCGACTTTGCTCAACGGAGGACGGTCAGTTTTTTGAATGCTGTCTCGGAGTCAGACTGGGAGGCTGTTTGTCGGGCGGTGCAGTGCCTGGAGCGAAATGCAGAGGCTCTGGGACGGAATTTCGAGCAAAATGCCGAGTTGCGGAGTGGAGATTTTAAGCCGAACGCTGAGCTGCAGGTCGTTCCATTTCTGGGGATCCACCCTTGGGCGGTCCTTTCTGCCGAGGCGGGCTGGGAAGAACGTTTGGAAGCATTGCTGCGCCGGATGCCCATTGCCGGAGTCGGCGAGATCGGTCTGGATGCATGGAAGCCGGAATTGCAGAGCGATGCGGCAGTCTGTCGGCAGAAGACGTTTTTTCAGCGTCAGCTTGCGTTGGCCGTCGAGCTGGACCGGCCTGTTTCGATCCACTGTGTACGTGCGTGGGATCATCTTTGGGAGCTTGCCCGTCCGATCCTTGCCGGAAAGCCGATCCCGCTCCTCTTTCATGCATTTTCCGGGTCGCCGCAGATCGTGTCGCAGATCCTCCAAAAGGAAAAGTGGAACGCATTCTTTTCGATCGCCTCTTTTCGGTTTCATCCGGATCGTCCCAAATCGCGGGAACTTCTGCACGCGATTCCTCGTGAACGTCTTCTTTTGGAAACGGATGCTGAGTCGGCAGAGGATGCGCTTTCTCTGGAGACGCTCTGCCGAAATGCCGCGGAATGCCTCAGGATCCCGGAATCGGAACTCTCGGATCAGATCCTGAAAAACGTACGGCTCTTCTTCGGCAGGTAAGGGACATGAGGCGCCGGGATATTTCTGACGGTCTAAGAATTTCCCGGCGTCAAGAGTACTCATCAAAGGACTGAGAGCGTACCGTGCGCAGGGGGTACGTATCGGACGTCAGTGCAGGACCATTTCCAGGACGCCGACGGCCAGAAGCGTGACGCTGATGATCGAGTTTACGTTAAAAAATGCCGCATTGACCCGGATGGGATCTTCTGGATCTACGATCCAGTGTTCGTAGATGAGCAGAAGAGAAATAAGTCCTGTGCCGCACAGCCAGAGGGTCTGGAACGGCGGAAAAAGGAACGCCAGCGCAGCCAGAGGCAGAGGGACCAGAATGTGGCAAAATGCCGCGATCCGGAGTGCGTTCGCGATCCCGAAATGTCCAGGAATACTGTAGACGCCGGAGTTTCGGTCAAAATCGGCATCCATCGTCGCGTAAATGATGTCGAAACCTGCGGACCAGAGACAGACGGCCGCCGCAAGAACGAGTGCCGAGAATTCGGCAGGGACTGCGCAGAATGTGCCGGTTTCGCGCCAGATCTGCACGATCTGAAGGATCATTTCTCCCCGAATTGCCGTCCACGCAGCGATCGGCGCAAGCATCAGTGCCGTTCCGAGCCAGAAATGAACGTAGTTCGTGAACCGTTTTGCCAGACTGTATCCCATGAGGAACAGGAGGACTGGGACGGAAAACAGGAGAGGCAAAGGATTGGCAGGGAGAAACAGAGCCGTCGAGGCGATGAATCCTGCCGCACAGGTAAGCGTGAAGCAGATGACCTGCATGACCGAAAGCGTTCCTGCGGGAAGGTGGCGGGATGCAGTCCGCGGATTTTTTGCGTCGATCTTCCTGTCCGCAAGCCGATTGAATGCCATGGCAGTACTGCGTGCAAAGACCATGCAGAGCAGGATCCCCGCGGCGTCCATCCAGCGAAATCCCTGAGGTACGAAACTGCTCAGGGATCCAGACTCTGCATACCATCCGCTTTGCGTATTGGCATACCATGCCATCATGGCGGCCAGGATGGCAAACGGAAGCGCAAAAATCGTATGGCTGAAACGAATAAGCTCTAAAAAACGCCGGATCAGGTACACTAATCGTCTCCTTTGTATCCATATTCGAATGCTTTGTGCCGGAGCCACCATCCCAGAAAAAAGCAAAGGATGTGCGGACTGAAAAAGACCCATGCCGGGAGCGTATTTTTTTTGGCGATATCCGGTATGGTGTGTGAGATTATGAGCAAAAGGATCAAAATCACCAGCGAAATGACGCAAATATAGATGATGTTCAGCCGCTTGTATCGGTTTGCCAGCAAAAAGGTAAGCGGAATAAATATCCAGGTAAACGAAAGACAGTTTGCCGCCTCTGCACAGCGCCGCGCCGGCTCCATATGGGTACGTCGGCACAGACTTTCAAGATAGTTAATGTCGGTGTATTTATCATTCCAGTAATTTTCGCTGAAAACCTCCATCTCATTATTCAGCAGAGCATTGAAGCTGCGCAGAACCAGTTCATCCTTCAGCCGCTGGATCTTGTACATGTATTCTTTTTCATAAAATTCCAGATCGGCACTGGGAATATCAGACGGTTTGGGAGTATTCCCCTGATTGATGAGCTGATCGAGATGGCTGATGGGAATGATCCCGGTGAGGGTCCCCTGGTAGTTTGCATGAAATTTTCCATACTGAATACGGAAACCTTGGCCCTGGATCTTGAGGATCTGGTCGTTGTCTTTGGGGTCCGGTTTATATTTGAGTACCGAAATATTGGGAGTACCCGGCTGACTGTATTCAGGCACACCGGCTATCGGCGAAATGTAAATGCAGTTTTCATTGGCACCGATGATCTTATTCGCAGGTCCGATGAAAATACGTGCTTTGTTGACGGAGAAAAAGTAACGTCGTCCTGCATTAAGAGAGAGACCGCTGAGTGCGTAAATGTTTTTCCCGCGAACATCCTGTGCCGTGAAGAGAACTGTTGGCTGCTTGCTGCTATTTTCAAAAGCGGCGGCATTCTCCTTTTCAAGCGATGTGTAAATGATGGTCTCCGCAGAGGAAACGACCACCTTCATCATGCCGTCCATTCCCCATTTGCGATGTATATCTGCCAGAAAATAGGAGGCGATGCTCAAAAGGAAGGCAAGAAAAAGGACCGGATACGTGATCCTCCATGGCGAGATGCCGCATAATCCAAGGATGCGGATCTCAAATGTGTACACCAGGTTCGTAAAAACAAGACAGCAGGTCAGCGCGAGCACAAGCTGGCACGTCATCGAAAGAGCAAAGGGAAGAAGGAAGGGGATCAACCGCGGAATATTCGCGACAGGGATCTGCCCTACCTGGTCTTTCGCCTCGTAGAGGATGCCGACGAGGATCATGAACAGGGTCAAACCGATAAGTACGACAAGAAATATCCGCAAAAATTCCCAAAAAATCGTTCTGGGGATGATTTTGAAAATATTCATTCCTTACGCCCCTTACGCCTGATTTCAGATCAGCGATTGGGATTCCATACGTCGTTCCACAATGCCCCGCCCCAGGAGAGTCCGACACCAAATCCAAGGAGCATGGCTCGCTGATTGTGCCGCAGCCCGCCTTCATTACGCAGATTGGTGATCAGGATCGGGATCGAGGAACTGACTGTGTTGCCGCACCGTTCCAGCTGGATCGGAACTTTTTCCGGAGAAAGTCCCAGCGTGACGGTCAGACTTTCCAGCATCTTGCGCGTTGCCTGATGCATCAGGAAAATGTCGATCTCTTCCATGGTGCTCCCCGCCTTCTCAAGCAGCAGAGCGACCAGCGGCGGGATCTTGGAATTGGTAAAACGCATGAGTTCCGCACCGTCCATATAGAGGCTGCTCGCCCAGCGGCGGCGGTGACGGGGTTTCAGAGAAAGCGATTCCGGCCGGATCCCGCGTCCGTATGCGATCAGTGCGTCTGCGCCTTCGCCGTCTGTACCGAAAAGGAATGGACCAAGAGACTGCGTTTCGGAAGCCTCAAGCAGCGTGGCGGTCGCCGCGTCGCCGAAAATCGTGCGGAGAGAACGGTCGCCGGCGTCGATGTATTTCGTGTACGTTTCCGAGGTGATGAAAAGCACGCGGCGGGCAACGCCCGAGCGGATGAGACCGTCCGCAAGACTCAGACCGTAAACGTAACCGGAGCAGCCGAGGTTGAAGTCCAGAGCACCGCAGTCGATGCGCAGGCCAAGACGATGCTGAACAAGACAGGCCGTCGTTGGGATCGGATAATCCGGAGACTGTGTACACAAAAGGACGAAATCGATGCTTTCCCGCGGGATCTGATGTTCTTTGAGGAGTTTTTCAGCAGCTTTGACCGCCATATCGGACGCAAATTCATCCGGAGCTGAAATATATCGTGCGTAAACCCCAGTTTTTGCGCAAATTTCATCCAATTCCCATTCTGGATGTTCTTTTTTCAGGTCGTCGACCGTCTCACACTTTTCCGGCAGATAAACGGAAATTGGACCAATTGTCGCATAATTCATCTAAAAACCCCCACTGAAACTTCAAATACACTATCCTTACATGATACTCCAAATTTCGATTTCCGTCAAGGTATTTCCGGCTAAATTTTCGCAAAAAAACAGTAATTTTTGCAATTTTATCCCGCAACATGCGAAAATCCAGTCCGTGAATGCGGATTTTGCGAATAGAGCCCCTACGAGGACTGGTGTCCGTGCTTGCCCCGGCAGTCCCATAGGAGACTGTCTTTCTCTGCACAGAAAGATCCCACGGATCCCTTTCAGGATCAGAGGGGTTCCCGACTCTGTTTTCGAGCCGGGAAAAGCAGGTGCGCAAATGACGTCTAATTCGTTAGCGTCTGTTCCAGTTTCTCCGGTGCAGGACCAAAAGGATCCGCCGCCAAAATGCAGGTACTGTAGAGGGCATTGGTCTGGAAAAGGAATTTCAGGTACTCGAAACTGTCTTTTCGCGCAGATACCATGGATCCCAGAAGCGTTTCCAGCTCAACATAATCAGCGGTTTTCAGGCGCGAAGTGACTGAATTTTCTTCGGTACCGTCCCGGAGCGGCGGAGCAATGAGGGATTCCTGTGCCTGTACCTTCCGAAACGCTTCCGGAAGATGACCGGCCGAGGTGTAGAGCTGGCGAATGATCGGGAGAAAACGGGCTTCTTCCGCAGAACCCGGGGAAAGACGGCTCGTGGAGAGCTGAAAGTTCTCCGCCTTCAGTTCCGTGAGAGCCTCCGGAAATTCGGTCGGCCAGGTGAGGGGGATCTGCATCAGCTGGGAGATCCGGTAAAGTACTTTCCATGCTTCGGCTTCCGTTCCGAGAAGTTCCGTCCGGAGGACGAGGGAATGAAATTCCAGCGCAACGCCGAACTTTCCTGCGCCGGCGTTTTCGCTGTCTGCAAAAACACGGTCCGTCATTGCGGAAAGGAGCGTCTCCTGGTATTTCAGAACGCAGATCTGCTTCTGGAGAAAGACGTAATGCCAATAGTTCCGGATCGCTTCCTCACGCCGGGAATGGTCCGTCCGTTCGAGGACATTCCGGAGGGAAAGACCTGCCTGAAATGCCGCGAAACTCCCGGACGTTCCGGTACTTCCCGTTTCGGAGACCGCGTCTGCCGACTCGACCAGCACGGACGGTTTAGCCGTGAACTGAACGAATGTCTCGGACGGAGAGGCTGAACGGAAGGACAAACGGCGGAGCGGATCCTGAGGAGCACGTGCGGCACCATCCTGCATGGCTGGACTGCCGAGTGTCGGGTCCGAAATGACCCCATTCGGACCGCCGATCGGCTGAAAATCGCTTCCCGGAGGAGCTGTTTCTTCGGCTGGAATACCGTACGGCTGGGATGTCGGCGCTGCTTCCGGAAGAACGACGTCGATGGCGGCATTTTCTTCGTAGACCGGAGTTTCTGTATGAGCGTCTTCCGCAAACGTTGGGATCCCGGGACCGTTCGGTGCCGTATTTTTCGGAATTTCCGCATCGCTTTCCGATTCAGCCGGGATCGGGGTCGAAGCCAGGATCGGAGGCCTGTTCTTTACTTCTTCAGAAAGTATCGGCACTTCAGAGGTCCCAGGAGCCGCGGCATACGGAACGGCAGGCGCGTCCAGCCGGTTTTCGTCAGCGAACGTTTTTTCTGCCGACGATGCGTTTTGCGGACGCACAAGCAGCGGGACGAGATCCGGACCTCTGCGGCGGCTGATCAGGAGAACGTACTGCAGGATCTCTGCGTTAAACTCCGTCAGGACGTCAAAAAAGAGCTTTCTGCGGTGCTCGAGCGTTTCCCAGGACTGAAGGATCTTTTCAGCGTCCGCTTTCTCTGCCGTCTGCATTTTTAGCAGATTTTCGGCCGAAACACACGCAGATGCGGCGGAGATCAGCTGCTGACGCCGAAAGTCGATCAATCCATGGAGGTACGCTGCCCGGGAACCGTACGCCGGAACGAACTGCTGGAATCGCGTCTCGTAGGAACCTGCGTGCGGGAGCGTCTGTGCGGTCATGCTTTCTGCATAGCCTGCGGCACGGCCAAGTTCAAGTGCGTTGGCGCGGAGGGCGAGTTTCGCGGCGTCTGCTTTCGTTTTGGCGGCATCCGCGGCAGAACGGTAAACTGCCTGGGAGGCCTTGTCTGCGGATCCTGCCAGTTTGCTCAGTTCCTCAGCCTGACGAAGACGAAAGACAGTTTCGCTTTTAAGCGCCGAGGATCTCCAGTAAAGGCGCAGTGCGGAAGCCAGCCCGTCTTCGGAGTACTGAAGATTGGGAGAGCCGAGGAACGTCTGAAGATCGACTGCCTGAACATTCTCCAGGATCTGTTGGTCTTCCGGACAGAGACGTTCCAGCAGTGAGACGGAAAGCGAGATCGGTTTTTTGGGGGACGGAGCGGCCGTTTCAGTTGGAGCTGCAGCTTCTGCTGATGCGGTTTGGGAGGGCGTGTTGACCGGAGTGACTGTTTCCTCAGAGGCAAAATGAAACGCATTTTTGCGGTTCCCGCGGTCCAGAACGGCCGAAAAACATGAGGGCGCAGAGGCGGGCTTGGACTTTGTTTCGGAATCTGTCCCGGACACTGCGGTCGACTTCATATCCGGGAGTGTACTCGACGCGGCATTTTCGGATGCGGTTTCAGAGGATGGAACCATCTGCGGACTGACGGTTTCCAAAACCTTCGGAATACTGGAAGTGCCGCGGTCCGAGGCCGTTTCTGGAGCCGACTGCGTGCCCGATCCTGCTTCTTCACCGAGGATGATGGAGTCTGAAATGCCATCCATTGTCGTTCGGGGCATTTTCTCTTCCGGAGATGGAGAGAGAAATTCCACATTCTGCGGACCGTAGGTCTCCGGATCTCCAGCAGAAGCATCTGCGGCGGAAACGCCGGACGGTACGGCTGCGCACAGGACGTAAAGGACCAAAATTCCCCAAAGCAGGTTGGATGAACAAAAACGGCTTTTCATGTTTGATTGCGGATCAAAAAAAATTAAATTCAACGGCCCCTCTGCACAAACGGCGAGGATGGGTGCCCAAAATGTCTGGTTTCTGCCACAGTATAGCACGTCATGGAATATTTTTCAACACGGGTTCGGTAAATTCTGCCAGTTCTGGTGAAATTTTTTCCGCTTTTTTCAAAAATTCAGCCGCTTTCGCGTTCTGTCCGTCTGCGTAGAATGCAAAACCGCACAAAAGATCCAGTTCCGCATTCTCCGTCTGTGCACGCGCGGCTTTCTCCAGAGCGGCGAGAGCTTCGGATTTTCGTTCCGTATTTCCCTGGTAGACGTAGTCCAGAGAAAAAGGACTTGCCGGCCAGAGTCTGGAGGCACGCAGTCCCTTCAGGCAGTATTCGGACGCTGATTCGTAGTTTCCGCGCGCCATTTCAGTATACGCAAGGCGGAACCAGGGATCCGGCATGGAGGGAAGCGTCTCGCTGATGCCGGAATATTTTGCTGCGGCATCCGCCATCTCTCCCTTTGCGAAAGCGGAATCGCCCGCCTGGATCTCTTTCCAGGCCGCGTCTACTTCCGAGCGGGTGATCCTGGGAAGTTCGGAGCCTGGTCCGGTTTCCAATTCCGGTTCCGTTTCCGATCCTTCCAGAATAGACCGCTCGGCATTTTCCTGCGGCGGTGCGGGAACGTCCGTGACGCTTTCAAGCGGAATGTCTGCGGCCGGAGCGTCTGTGAGCGTGCCGTCTGCCTGGATCGAGCCGTCTTCCTGGAGGATCAGTTCCTCTTCCGCCGGCGGAACGTCTTCCGTGATCTGCTCGAGAACTTCAGGCACTTCTGTGAGGCACTCACTGCCGTCGTCGGCCGATCGTGCATCGATGGAGACCGAAACATTCGCCGGCTCCGGATAATAGTAGAAGACCTGACGGCCGTTCGCCACGTAAAAGCCGAGCGCATACCCGGCACCGAATTCTGCGGCATCGATCCACCACGGATAGACCGGACGGTACGGATACCAGCCGGTATGGTACGGGAGCGGATCGTAGAAATGCCAATGGTAGGGCATCGGATGCGGGGTGTGGTGGTGTGCATGGTACGGCGGATGCACGTGATGCGGCGGATGAACAGGACGCCCCGGGTACACAGAATGCCCAGGATGCACGGGATGTCCCGGATGTGCACTCGGCGGTCTGTGTCCGGACGGTCTCCCGCCTGCGTGATGGTCTGCTCCCGGTTTTCCAGAAGGACGGCCGGCAGACGGATGATGCGCACTCGGTGGTCTGTGTCCGGATGGTCTCCCGCCTGCGTGATGGTCTGCTCCCGGTTTTCCAGAAGGACGGCCGGCAGACGGATGATGCACACTTGGCGGTCTGTGTCCGGACGGTCTCCCGCCTGCGTGACGGTCTGCTTCCGGTTTTCCAGAAGGACGGCCGGCAGACGGATGATGCGCACTCGGCGGTCTGTGTCCGGACGGTCTCCCGCCTGCGTGATGGTCTGCTCCCGGTTTTCCGGAGGGACGGCTGAACGACGAAGGAGCGGAGCGTCGGTCGGGATCTGCGGTGATGCGGTGCTCCCGGCCAAGATTGGGGGCTTCGAAGCGGTTCGGATGATCGTTCGGTGTGGAAGATCTTCCGGAAACGGCCGCCGGTCGTCCAGACGAGCGGTTGGAGGTTCGGGTGGGCGGACGCATTTCAGGAGAACGGCCCAGGTTGGGCGCATCGGTTCGCCGAACATTGCGTTCCGGGATCGGATCGCGTCCCGATCCGTGCGTCATCGCTGAAGGCCGCTGGGAAACCGGAGAACGTCTCTGGATCGAAGAAGGTCCGCGTGAAGACGGCGCAGAGTGCCGGGGGGAAGGTGCGGAATGCCGGACGGATGGCGAGGGTACGGAATGGCGTGACGGCGTGGAATGGCTCCTTCCCGGGGCAGAGTGCATACTGCGTGAAGGGCGGCTCATGGAGTGTCCGCCTCCCGGTCGTCCGCCGTGTCCTCCCGGTCCGCCGCCTCGGGGACCCTGTGCATCCAGGGGGAGCGAAAGGGAGAAAGCGCAAAGCAAAAGTACGGAAATGTTCAATTTTTTCAGCAGTTTCATTTTGGGCACCTTCCGATCGGATCCAGGGGAGCGAAACTTCTTCGATTCAAAAAAACTCTAATTAATTGTATCCTGGCTCTATTTAAAGTCAAGAGATTTCCATGAAAAGGAAAGGATTTTTTCGAAATTTATCCTAATTTGCCGAAAAAGGGCTTGATTTTTTTTGGCTTTTGGCTAAAATCGAATTTGGTGCAGGCTGGAATGCGGCTGCGGACTTTGTGTCTCGCAAAATTTCTGCCGAATTTGTGCCGAAAGTTTTGAAAAAATCCGGGAGCGCCTTCTCCGAGATCCGTGAATGAGAGAGTGCGCCCCGTTCGGTTTTTCATCCGCTGATGAAATATTTGGAGTTTCCCTTCATGACGCAGATTTTTTATGGAGAAAAAAAGCTGGATCCCGCTAACGGGCTGGATGCTGCGCAGGTCCAGACCTTAAGAGAGCGATTTGGCAGAAATGAACTGACCCCGCCGGAAAAAACGCCGTGGTGGAAAGAATTTCTTTCCAAATTTGCGGATCCGACGATCATCATTCTGCTCATTGCCGCGTTTCTGTCTCTGGCGGTCACGGCACTTCAGTTTCGCATGGGGGACGAACACGCCAGCTTTTTTGAACCGGTCGGGATCTTCATTGCCGTGGGGCTGGCGACGCTCGTTGGTTTTTTTTCGGAAAGAAAAAGCGCGAAGGAATTTGAGCTCCTCAATAAAGTGAAGGACGATATTCGGGTCAAGGTCTTCCGCGGCGGTCAGCTTGAGGAGATCTCGATCTCGGAACTGGTCGTCGGCGACGTTTTGAAACTTTCGCTCGGCGACAAGATCCCGGCGGACGGGATCCTGCTGGAGGCATCCAATCTTAAAGTCGAAGAGTCGATGATGACGGGTGAATCGATGCCGGCCCGCAAGATCGTCTGCGAGAAGGAGTTCGTTCGGCTGGATGATCCGGAGATGCTTGAGTCGCTGAATCAGCTGGGAAATCCGTTCTTTGCGGCACGCGGCACGATGGTCGCGGACGGTTCCGGGATCCTGTGCGTCACGGCAGTCGGCGATAAGACGCAGATGGGAAAGATCGCGTCCGCTCTGACCGACGATCCCTACCGGAATGAA
The DNA here is from genome assembly GCA_017939795.1 of Thermoguttaceae bacterium. GTDB lineage: Bacteria > Planctomycetota > Planctomycetia > Pirellulales > Thermoguttaceae > RGIG3701. Next base: position 13,740 of record JAGBAA010000079.1, on the reverse strand, counting down.
ACTCCTTTGACGGCGAAACTGGGGCAGCTTGCCCGTCAGATCAGCGCGGCCGGCGTCTCCGGAGCACTTCTGATCTTCACCGTCATGAGCATTCAGGCACTTTTGAAGACGGAGATCATGGAGGCTCTCAAACTCAAGCCGGAATGGGGCTGGGGACTTTTTGCCGGAGCGGCCGTCTGTGGATTTCTGTCCGTTCGTTTTCTTCTCCGTCCCTTTTTCCGCAGTATGGAACTGGAACTGCGATCCGTCTTCCTGCGCCTTCTCTGCTGGATCCCCATGACGGCGGTCTCGCTGGCGGTGCTGGTCGGTCTTTGCGGTTTCTCCGGGTGTTTCGGCGGTGAAATGACTTCTGCCGGTCTGGAACTTTTGAATGAGGTCCTGCTTTCCTTCATCGTCGCGGTCACGATCATCGTCGTGGCGGTCCCGGAAGGCCTTCCCATGATGGTGACGGTCTCTCTGGCTCTGAACATGATGAAGATGGCGAAGGAAAATTGCCTCGTCCGCAAACTGGTGGCGTCGGAAACCATTGGTTCAGCGACCGTCATCTGCACAGACAAAACGGGAACGCTCACGCAAAACCGCATGACGCCCGTCTGGGCGGTTCTTGGAAATCGGATCTTTCAGAAAGATGCCCTGCTCACCGACCTGCCGAAGGATCCAAACTGGGATGCCGTTCTCCGCGGGATCGCACTCAACAGTACGGCCGACCTCCACATCGAGACGGGATCGGATGGGACGCAGAAGGTCCTCGGGATCGGAAATCCGACGGAATGCGCATTTCTGAAATTTTTGAATCAGGCGGGAGTTACCTATTCGGAGCTTCGTGCCGAGTCACCGTCTCTTGGACAGCTGGAGCATAATTCCCAACGAAAAATGTCGGTCGTTTCGATCCAGCGTGACGGCGGACGGCTCACGTACGCCAAGGGGGCTCCGGAACGGATCTTTGCCCGCTGTGCGCAGATCCTGATCGACGGCAAACCCGAACCGATCGCGCCGCACATGCCGTTCCTGACCCGGCAGTTGGACGATGCCGCCTCGCATTCACTCCGCGTGCTGGCGTTTTGCGAAACCCACGAAGACTGGACCGACGAAACGCTTCTTGAAAATGCGGAACATTCGCCGAGCGGGATCCTGACGGGGATCCTCGGCATCGCGGACCCGCTGCGTCCGGAAGTTCCCGCTGCAGTGACGCAGTGCCGTAAGGCCGGCATCGTCGTGAAGATGGTCACGGGCGACTCGCTCCCGACGGCGCGTGCGATCGCGCTGGAATCGGGTATTTATTCCGGTTCGGATGAGGAACTGGTCCTGACGTCCGAGCAGTTCAATCAGATCCCGGATGAAGAACTTCCGGCAAAAGCCAAGGCTCTGCGAGTGTTGGCCCGTTCCACTCCGGCAGACAAACTGCGTCTGGTCAAGGCGCTCCACCATGACGGCGAGGTCGTCGCCATGACCGGGGACGGAACGAATGACGCGCCGGCTCTGAAATTCGCGGACGTTGGTCTTTCCATGGGCCAGACCGGGACGGAAGTCGCCAAGGAAGCCAGCGATATCGTGCTGCTGGACGACAATTTCACGAACATCGTGACGGGCGTTGCCTGGGGACGGACGCTTTTCCAGAACATCCAGCGTTTCCTTCAGTTCCAGCTTTCGGTGAACGTCGTCGCGCTTCTGTGTGCGGTCATTGGCCCATGCGTTGGAGTGCCGCTTCCGCTCACCGTCACCCAGCTGCTCTGGATCAACATCATCATGGACACGCTGGCGGCGATTGCGTATTCTACCCAGCCTCCGCGTCCGGAAGTGCTTGAGCAGCCTCCGATCTCGCGCAAGGCCGGCATTATTTCGCTCGAAATGCTCCTGAACGTTCTGTTTGTCGGAGTGTTCCAGACGGCGATGCTGTTCGCTGCGCTGTTTGGCGGGTGGTTCGTCGAAAATCAAACGGAACTGCTGCCGATTTCCGGAAATTTCGATCTGGAGCAGCTGACCATCTTCTTCACGATGCTGGTCATGTTCCAGTTCTGGCACAAATTCAACTGCCGTTCCCTTTCCGGACGGGAATCAGCGTTTGCCGGACTGCTGAAGTGCCGCGGTTTTTTGAGCATCATTCTGTTCATTACCGCGACCCAGATCCTGCTCGTTCAGGTGCCGCAGATCGGCATTTTCTTCCGCACGATGCCGCTTTCGCTCATGCAGTGGCTCGAGATCACCGCAGTCACGGCGTCCGTTTTGGCCGTCGGTTGGGTCGTGCGTAAGATTTCCCAGGCTTTGGGCGGCTGAGATCCATTTCCCTCAGCGGCAGAATGGCAAAACAGGCTGAACTCCGGAAACTGCTGAATGGCTGGACGGACCCGTCTGGTCCGTTTCCCGCTGCAGTTTATGCCGTAGAATGAAAAATGCGGTACGTCTGAAGTATCTGCTTCAGCGTACTGTTTTGAAACGTAGATTTTTAATTTCCTTCCACTTTCCTTCAATCAGAAAAGGATGAGATCCATGAAAAGACGTGATTTTTTACGTGCCGCAGTCGCTTCTTCCGCGATGGCCGGCGGTTTGAGTGTTTCGATCGCCAACGAAAACGGCGAACTTGTTTCCAACGTTCCCACCGGTCCTATTTTTGCTGGTCAGAAAGCCGCTCCGCTCACGAAAAACTGGGGCGAAAATCCGGCAGAGCACTGCACTGGCTATGTTTCCGCCTGCGAAAACAAAATGTTGTGGGTCCGCCGCGACAATCAGATGCTGGCGACGTACCGATGCGGTCAGCACCAGAAGTACCCGTACATTTATCCGCTCGCCGGTCCGAAATCGATGGTCTCCGTCACGACTGAAACGGGAATGCCGTGGCCGCACCACCGTTCGATGTTCTTTGGTCTGGACCGCGTCAACGGCGGAAACTACTGGCAGGGAAGACGTGAAGACGGTCAGATCCTGAGCAAAAATGAGCTGAAGGTCGAAGAAGCGACCGAATCCAAGATCGTCTGGACGGACGGCTGTATCTGGAAGAAACCGGATCAGGATCCGATCATGGAAGACACGCGCCGCTACACGATCGACTGGCGCTGCGATGACTACTATATCGTGGACTTCTACGTCAAATGGACCCCGCTGGTGGACGTGACCGTCACCCGGACGAACCATGGTTTCTTTGGCGTCCGCGTCTCGAACGATCTGGCTCCGGCCGGCGGCGGTGTGCTGATCAACAGCAACGGACAGAAAGGTCAGGCGGAGACCGAAGGTAAAGTCGCGAAATGGTGCGCGTACTACGGAAAACGCTACTTCAACCCGGCCATCACGGAAGGCGTCGCTGTTCTCTGCCCGCCGAACATCACGCCGGCGGAACCCACGTTCGAAAACTGCACGTGGTTCACTCGCGACTACGGGAACATTTCCCCGATGCCGTTCAACTACAATCCGGGTCCGTGGCTCTTCAAAAAGGGCGAATCCCGCGAAGTCACCTACCGTACGGTCGTTTTCGCCGGCACGACTGCCGACGTCGATCTGAACGGTCTGTGGAATGAGATCTACGGCTGATCTCAGAGTTGATCTCAAACTGATCTCAGGCTGATCTTGAAGCCGATTTTGGATCGGGTTTTGCCCAGACGGTGCTTTCCCCCGGTCCTGATTTTTTCCGTTGAGCCGCAGTTCGGAAAAGTTCTGCGGCTCGCGGAGCAGAAATGATGAAATTTTCATGAATGGACAGAACAGGGACCGCAGCAGGACGGAAGCGCATCGATGCAGTTTTTTTCAGCGAATCACGAGGAACGGCAGGATCTTTTATTGTGCCGAATTTTGCTTGCCGGGCTTTTTTTGCTGCTTTTTGCCGTCTTTCCTCGAAATGCACAAACGCAGGAGTGGGTCTCTACGCGCGTTTACGGACCATTTGCCTGCTGGGCGGAATTTGATCTGACTCCGGCAGACGAAACGCTTAAGGAACTTTCGCGTATTTCCGAAGTCCTGAAAGAACGCCTGGATCTGCCGGGTTCGCAGGAGTGGATCGAGCTTTACGTCTTTGCGGATGAAGTGCAATGGCGTGCGTTTCTGGAACGCGAATACCCCAACATTCCGTACCGTCGAGCACTTTTTCTTAAAAAACAGAACCAGCATGGTCAGCTTTTTCTCTATTTCTCAGAGAATTTTGCGCGGGATCTGCGCCATGAGGGAACGCACGCTTTTCTGCATGCCGTCCTTCCAGAAGTCCCTATCTGGCTGGATGAGGGACTGGCGGAATATTTTGAAGTGGGGGTGAGTGATCCAGAGAAACCGCACAGACTCTTTTCAGACGGGCTTTTTCATCGTACGGAAACCATTCCGAAAGAGGTCCGTGCTTCCGAATGGTTCCCTCCCATTCGTGAACGTGCGGAGCGCGGAGAACTTCCGCCGCTGAGTGAGCTGGAATCCTTGCGCGATATGTCCGAAATGACGGCGGAACGCTACGCAGAATCGTGGGCGTGGGTGACTTTTCTGCTTCACGGACCTGAACCTGTCCGGAAGATCCTGCCTGCGTATATTTCAGAACTGCACAAACGCAAGACCCTGCCGATCTTTCCATTTCATCCGATCTCACGGCGTTTGGAGAAAGTTTACCCGGATCCGACGGCCGAATTAACGCAGTTTTTCAAAAGGTTCCCGAAATCTTAAGCATCCCCCTGCGGAAAGACCTCCGGATCACGCGAGCTGCTGATCGCATCCGGTCCAGTCAGGCCGACCGACGGTTTCACGCCCGTTTCCATTCCGGAAGACTTCAGGAAAAAAATCGCTTCCAGGTCACGGGAAAATCTGCCGTGAAGGTCAATTCCGTGTCGAGTGTCGGATGGCGAAACGTGATCTGACGCGCATGAAGTGCGATCCCGACTGGAAATTTTGAGCGCGAGCGGTACTTGTAGTCGCCGACGATCGGGAATCCAAGATGGGAGAGCTGAACGCGGATCTGGTGTTTGCGTCCGGTTTCGAGATCGATCTCGAGCATCGTTTCATTAGCGAAGCGCTTCACGACGCGGTAGTGCAGCACGGCAGGAATTCCGCTGGGGTCCTGCGTCACGAACATTTTGCGGTGGCGTTTCTCTTCTGCCATGAAATTACGGAGCGTCCCGGAATCATTCGGCACGATCCCGTCGACGACGGCAACGTAGGTCTTCGTGACGGAATGCTCGCGGAACTGTTCCGCCAGGCGAGAGGCCGATTTGCTCGTCCGCGCAATGACCACGACTCCAGTCGTCGGCGTATCGAGCCGACTCACGACGCCAAGAAAAACGTTTCCCGGTTTCTGGTACTTTTCCGCAATGTACGCTTTTGCGATGGTCAGGAGCGATTTTTCATTTTCCCGAACGCCCATCGTCGGCAGTCCCGCCGGTTTTTCTACGACGAGCAGATGATTGTCTTCGTGCAGTACTTTCATTTTAGATCCTGGACTTTACCTCAAAAAGGACGTTTTGTCGGGGAACTGGTCCGCCGGTCCCTGAAATTTCCCAAGGCTCCTACCGACCATTTTCAGTGAGTCTGATTTTACCCCAGACTTTCGAAAAGTCAAGACCCGAAGGATGAAAAGTCAAAAAAATCAGACAGAAAGAGGAACTTCCTTTCAGAATTTCCCGAAAAACCAGTCCTCCCCCCTTTTTTTGAGTTCGGCGGCATGGTATACTGAGAGTCTTGGAGCGTTTTTGGTTTCCCCAATTCCCAACCCAATTCCCAACTCAATTCCCAACCCAATTCCAATTCCCCAAAATTTCAGTTTGCGAGGATCTCATGCATTTCGACCATTCCCGCCGTCAATTTTTGACCCATTCTGCCGTTTCCGCACTCTCCATTTCGGGGGCAGGCACCTTGTTTTCAGGGGCTGTCTTGCCAATTTCTGTGCCCTTGCCAATTTCTGTGCCCTCGGCGTTTCCCGCAGAGCCAACCGCACTATCTGCCGCAGGATCTGTTTTACCGCAGCGAGCAGCTTTTGGAATGAACGGAACGAACGCGCAATTTTTTATTCCGGGGCTTTCGACCGATTCCAGGATCCTGCACGTGACGGACACGCATCTTTTTCTCGATGACGAACGGGGAAAGGATTTCGTTCAGTACAGTGCGCGCATGGCGGCGGCATACCATCAGACGGCACACTACATGACGGGGAAACCGACCGGGCCGATGGAGTCTTTGGAGGCGGCTCTGCGTTTTGCGCGGGAAAAGAAAGTGGATGCGGTCGCACTGACCGGCGATATTTTGAGTTTTCCATCTGAGGCTGCGGCAGACTGGCTTCTGGAACGGCTTGAGAAACTCAAGGCGGATGGGATCCCGTACTTCTTCACTTCCGGAAACCATGACTGGCACTACGAGGGCTGGCCGGGAAGTGATGCGGCAAAGCGAGAAGAATGGATCCCGAAACGTCTCGGGAAACTCTATCCGGAAAACGCGGACCCGCTGGCGTACTCGGTCTGCGTAAAGGGGGTGCGGCATTTGTTCATCGATGATTCCATTTACGAGATCCTCCCCGCCCAGCTCGATTTCCTGCAGAAAGAATTGGCGTTTGGCGATCCGAGCGTCGTTTGGATGCACATTCCGCCGTATGCGCCGGGGCGCGGAGTTGGTTTCGGCTGCGGCCATCCAGCATGGGGGGCAGGATCCGACAGAAACTGGGAGATCGAACGGCGGGAACGTTGGCGTGAAGGAGGACATACGCAGACCTCCTTTGACTTCTACCGTCTTTTGTGCGAGTCGCCGAACCTCCTCGGTACATTTTGCGGGCACGTGCATTCCACGACGCTCGACATCGTGAATGGGAAACCGTTCGTCGCGACCGAAGCCAATGCACGCGGTGCCTGGCGGCTGGTGGAGTTTCGGCCCATGGCGAAGTAATTTTTCGAAAGAAAACACAAACATCAAAACATCAAAATACAAAAACATCAAAAAGTTTTTGAAGAGGGAGTCTGAGGGAGGAACGATTTTCAAAATGTTCCTCCCTCACGAGCGTTCATGACATAACGGGCAGCGCGACGGCTCTCGAAGAGTGCCGCCGCGCGTTGGACCGCTTGCGCCAAAGATCTCAACCACTGAAACCACAAAATATCCGCACCGGGCGATGGCGATTTCTCATTAGAGCGAGGTCAGAGGTCCCATTTTTTCGTAGTGGGAGCCTCTATTTTGAAGAGACTGGGGGAACGTACTTCCTCGCCATCTTTCGAGAACCAGGATCCGACAGAAACTGGGAGATCGAACGGCGGGAACGTTGGCGTGAAGGCGGTCATACGCAGGTCTCCTTCGACTTTTACCGCCTTTTGTGCGAGTCGCCGAATCTGCTTGGCAATCTCTGCGGGCACGTTCATTCCACGACGCTCGACATTGTGAACGGCAAACCCTTCATTACCACCGAGGCCAACGCACGCGGAGCCTGGCGGCTGGCAGAGTTTAAACCTATGGCGAAGTGATCCTGCACGGTCTGCCAGCGGGAACGACGACTCGACGGCAGACCGTATTTTTACGACTGAGAGCACTGAAAGCTCACAGAATGAGGATCTTTTGACACGAGATCCGCAAAGTCTTTTCGATTTTTTCTAGCATCCTTTACACGAAAAGAAAATGTCATCGTCCAAAAATTTGTATTGTGGTACCCTTTCTAGCGGCTATATACCATTAATACTTTCATAATGGAACGGAGGGATGTTTGCTTGTTTGTGCATCGCAATTTCTATTTTTTTGACTTGATTCGATCATGCCAGCCAATTTTTCTAAAATATTTCAAATCTAAAGCTGAAAAGTCGGAACGCGAATAAATTTCCAATTTGCCTTTTCGTTCAAGGATAATCCAATCAGGTGACGCATCGATCAATCGAGCTTTGAATTTTGGGAGCCCCCACGGATTCCATGTACGGATCTCAAAATGAGAATCACGGGAAACGGATGTGTCATCAAAATTTTGTAATGCAAGTAAAAAGCGCTGATCTTTTTCCGAAAAATTTTTCAATTTAAAAGTCTTTCTTTCATTTTCATTTCGAAGCGTCACATTTTCTCCAGCGATTTGTACCAACTGTGCTTTTACCTTTTGTCCATTTTTATCTTTCCATACACGAAATGGATGTACTATATTTAATGTCTTGTATTCTACAATCGAGGTAGAATGTTTTGTTGTATTCGTAGGAGAAGTGATAGATGACGAGGGGCGTGGTTGCTCACTATCCTTTAGAGTTAGTATTGTCATAATAACTCCAAACAGGATTCCAAACAATAGAAGCGCGCAACCTTGGCACCCATTATTTTCTTCCGTTGTATTGTTCTTTACTTTAATGTCCTTAGTGTATGAAATTCCGGTTCCAGGAATTGAACATGTTGCCCTATAACCACCATTACATTTTCGGGTAAAGCGAAATCCTTTAACTCCCCAACTTCCACCAATTCCAGATTTGCTGATATTGAGGCGAAATCCTCCACCTAAATTTTTGCTCTTTCGAAATCGAAAACCCATATTCAATTACCCTTACAATATTTTTCACGATAAATTTTAGATGTAAACCCAATTTTATTGCGGGCCTCCCCGTTTTTCTCCATCGAATCAGGGACTTCAACTCAATCTTTGTTTTTTCGTGGGTGCCTTTGCATGAAAACTGGCGTTCATCCGGTAGCCTGAAATTTAGGGGGTACCGGATGAATCATCAACGGGATCACCAGTTCAGCTCGGAGGCTTCTTCCCAGTGCTCGTAGAGCTTTTTCAGGGCTTCCTGTTCTTCCTCGATCTCCTTCTGCGTCGCTTTGACCCGCTCGCCGTCGCGGAGGACTTTCGGATCCATCAGGTCTTTCTGAAGTTCCTCAAGACGCGTTTCGCGAATGAAGATCTCGTCCTCGATATCCACGACCTTACGGTAGGGGTACTTGCGCTTTTTCGCGGGTTTGGGAGAGCTTTGAGGTTTGGAAGCAGCCGGCTCCTTTTCCTTTTTTCCTCCCTTTCCGTCTCCGGATGGCGTCTGTGCACCGGCTTTTTTCTGTTTCTGGAGGCCGTGTTTCCAGAGATCGTCTTTCCGTGCGTTTTTCCCGCCGATCTGCATTCCCTGCTTTTCGGCATCTTTCTGCATTCTCTGCCAGACTTCGTAGTTTCCGGGGATCACGCGGACTCTTCCCGGCTCCACGACGAGCAGATGCGTGGCGACCTGGTTGATGAAGTACCGGTCGTGGCTCACGAAGAGGACCGTGCCTTCAAAGTCCGCCATGTTTTTCTCGAGAGCCTCACGCGCCCAGAGGTCCAGATGGTTCGTGGGTTCGTCAAGGATGAGGAAGTTCGCCTCTTCGCTCGCGAGTCGGGCCATGGCGGCACGGCAGCGTTCCCCTCCGCTGAGGGAGTCGACTTTCTGAAAGACCTGATCCCCGGTGATCCCGAAACGCGCCAGAAGCGAGCGGCGTGCCGGTTCGTCCATTTCTTTGTGGCTCGGGCGGATGGAATCGACGACCATGCTCGTTCCCTCGACGGACTGGAGCTGCTGGTCGAAATAGCCGATCTTGACGCCGGTCCCGATCTGCACGCTTCCCTGATCCGGTTCCATGATCCCCTGAAGACAGCGCAGCATCGTGGTTTTCCCGCACCCGTTCGGGCCGATGAGTCCCCAGCGCTGGCCGCGTTCGATCTGGAAATTCACCTTTTCGAACAGGACGCGGTCAAACGCTTTCTTCAGGTCCTTTGCGCGAAGCACGATGTCGCCGGACCGGTCTTTTGCCTTCATGCCCATCGGCGGAGCGGTGATCTCACGCGGAGGGTCGATCCGCTCGATCCGCTCAAGTTTCTTACGTCGGTCTTCCGCCTGTCCGGCTTTCATGCCGTAGTGGTTGCGGCGAATGAATTCTTCCGCTTTGGCGATCTCTTCCTGCTGTTTTTCGTAGGTCCGTTTCTGGACGAGGAGCCGCTCTTCCTTCTGACGCAGATAGGCGGTGAAATTCCCGGCGTACGAGTCGATCGTGCCGGCAAAAAGCTCCAGCGTCCGGTTCGTGACCCGGTCCAGGAAGAATCGGTCGTGCGAAATGACCAGGACGGCGGCGTTGGACTCCATGAGGAACTCTTCGAGCCACTCGGTAGCGTCAAGATCCAGGTGGTTGGACGGTTCGTCCAGAAGCATCAGGTCCGGTTCCGCAAGCAGGAGTTTCGCGAGCATGAGCCGGTTCTGTTCCCCGCCGCTGAGCGAAGAGACGGGCGTCTGGTGCTGCTTTTCGAGAAATCCAAGCCCCTGAAGCACGCGCTCCACTTTGTAGTCGAGGTTGAATGCGTCGGTCCGAAGCAGTTCCTGCTGAAGATGATCGTACCGGGCCGCCAGTTTTTCGTGCTGTGCCGGGTCCTTTTCTTCTGCCATCTGTTCCGCGACGGCGAGTGCTTCATTCTGAAGCGTCACGAGATCCGCCAGTGCAAGGTGCGCTTCCTCCCAGAGCGTCCGTTCCGACGGTTCCGGCCTCTGTTCCAGGTAGCCAACGCGGATAGATGGGTGAAATTCGACCGTTCCGGCATCCAGTTCCTCACGTCCGGAGATGATCTTCATGAGCGTACTTTTCCCCGCACCATTCGGTCCAACCAGACCGATCTTGTCTCCGGGATGGATCTCAAATCCGGCACCGTCCAGAACCGGATCGGGACCATAGTATTTTCGCACTGCATTGACTGACAAAAGGTTCATTTTGTGGATCTTTTCTTTTAAATACTGCGTTCAGGAGAAATCTTTCCTAAACTTCTTCTTGAAAACCGGTTTTTGTACATTTTGAAAGGCGATGGTCTGGGACCTCTCAGCTGAGTTTCCGTCACGTTTCCGCCGCTCACATTTGGGAAACGCTGCGCTGGTCGAATGATGAGATGAGCCACTCTCCATCCTCAAATTCCTCGAACGTGACCGACATGACGCATACATACCGGTCGGTCAGTGCGTTTCCGGAGCGGATCGTGAATTTTGCGCCGGCAAAAAAAGTCGCTTTGATGCATGGCGGCGACGTGAACCGATTTTCTTCCAGCTTCACGTCATTGGCGTATGCGTGCGTGAATTCCGCGAGCGAAAACGCCCAGTTGATCTTCGTTTTCATCTGCTCGGCCAATTCCGGAGCCAGATGCTTCAAAAGTTCCTCTTTCTGATTCGTTTTGACGGCCTCGACGCACTGTCTGATGGCGTCCCGGACCCGTTCTTTCGGGGAGAAGGTCCAGTAGTCTGCCGCGATGAGTCCAGCCGCCGCAGCGAGACATGGCAGGATCGCGAAGAGCCAGGCTTTTTGCCGTCCGATGATGAAACCCGCCGTCAGGAACAAGATCATCAGCGCGATGGCTGCGATCGCCCAGGCCGGATCTTCCGCCATTTGAGAAAGCCAGCTGTTCAGGTTCATTTCCACGTCCCCATTTCTTCAGAAACGATCGGGATCTCCAATCCGCGGGCAGTGAATCGAGTCGCTTCGAATTTCATCCGGATAGACGTTCTTTGAGCCTCATCCGTCTTGCGGAAGAACTGTTCCAGCCCGGCAAAATAGATCAGATCCTGAAATTCTTCTTCACACTCCAGCACCCACAGGACCAGTGTATTGCCGTGCTGGTAAAGCAGCCCGGCTTTGTTTTCATCCCAGTGGACCGGGACCTCGGTTCCCGACGCATCCATCCCCAGTTCCGCAAGCATCAGCAGCAGGTACTCCTGAATGATCCCGTAGGAAATGAAGATGCGCTGACGCGACAGCGAGATATTTGCTTCCTCTGTATCAAAAAATTCACCGGACGGCGAGGTCACCATTTCTTTCTGCACGAAGTAGATCCGCACCTGCTCCTGACTCCAAAGCCACTTCGAGGAATAAGGCATGAACTCCACTTTGTCGATCTGAAATTTCGGATGAAATGTCTGGATCATGCGAAACGCATGCATGTCCGGATCGAGGTCAAAATCTTCAACCCTTCCCGGCTGCGTATACGTCACCTTCAGCGACTGGGTGCCGTTGCTGTTGAGAGTCCGTGTGCTCAGATGGATCTCTTCTATCTGCATGTTCCGGAAATCTTCCGGAAGAATGAGCGTCGCCATGTAGCGGGCGACGTTGCTGAGTGTGAGGACGGTTTCAAAAAAAATCATCGGATATCTCCATCAGGTTTGGGGCTGGAGTTTGGAAACACCTTCTTTTCGGCGGACAGTTTTACCTCCGGTCTGGTCCGCATGGTCTTTTACCCGGTCTTTTGTCCGTCGATCGAGCACTCTGCGACGATGCTCTCAACCGTTCCGGAAAACAGCCGGGTCCGGATCCGCTCGCCGGCCTTCAGATCTTCGCATGAACGGAGGACCGTACCGTCCGTTTTCTGGGTCACCGAGTAACCGCGGCCCAGCACGTGCAGCGGACTGAGCGTTTCGAGACGCGATGCCTGCGCCTGAAGTTCGGTTTCCAGGATCCGGAACCGATTTTGTGCCTGGATCCGCAGCTTTTCTTCAACCGAATCCAAACGCTGCGTCCATTCGTCGAATTTTCGGAATGGGAAACGAAACACCGGACTGTTCGCCAGATGCGCCGTTTCCGCTTCAAGCCCGCGCACCCGGTTTTCGATCGCGAGAGACAGACGGGTCTCCGTATTTTTCAGCCGCTCGGCAAGATCCTGAACGTTCGGGGAAATGATCTCAGCAGCTTCCGACGGAGTCAGTGCGCGGCGGTCTGCCGCAAGGTCGCAGAGCGTCACGTCGATCTCGTGTCCGACTCCGGAAATGATCGGCAGTTCCGAATCGTAAACGGCCCGGACGAGTTCTTCGCGGTTGAATTCCCAGAGATCCTCCATGCTCCCTCCGCCGCGGGTCAGGACGATACAGTCGATCCCGAGCCGGCCGGCGTGCCGATTGAAGAAGGAGATCCCTTCCGCCAGCTTTTCTGCCGCGCCGTCTCCCTGGACCGGTGAGGGAAAAATACAGACGTCCACTCCGCACCATCGGCGTTTCAAAACCTGAAGGAAATCGTGGATCGCGGCACCGGAGGGACTGGTCACGACGCCGACCCTGCGGAGCTTTCGCGGCAGCGGCTTTTTATGCTGCGGATCAAAAAGTCCCTCTTCCGCCAGTTTCTGCTTCAGTGCAAGAAACTCCTTTTCAAGCTGACCGATGCCTTTCGCTTCGACGGAAGAGACCACGAGCTGGTAGTTTCCGCGAGGCGGGTAAACTTCGATCTTTCCTTCACAGACGACTTCCATGCCGTCGTGCAGTTCCAGTCCGCGCGGACGGCGGCTGTTCCACAAAACGGCAGAAAGCTGGGCACTGGGATCTTTCAGCAAAAAATAGCAGTGGCCCATCCCCGACTGTTTCAGGTCGGAGATCTCTCCCGAAACACGGACCTGCGAGAAGACGGTACCCAGAAGATTCTGGATCCCGGCCGTCACCTGAAAGACCGTGAATGTCGGTAATTTCTCCATGGGGAAATCCTTGCGTGAGTTACGTTAAAAAAACTGTTTCGTCTATTCTACCACATTTTTTATATTTTTCAAGGTGAATATATGCAGAAATCTCTTTTTTTATGGAGGAGTTTCTGAATATCGCAGAAGAACCATCCAGGAAGGCCTCCGAGATATGCATTCACCCCCCTTGAATCTTTTTGAAAATCGGGTAAAATCAAATTGTTTCCATTTGTCTATTGATGTGAGGGCAAAAAATGAGCGAGAGCCAAAATTTTGAAGAATCTATCTTGACGCTGCTTCCTCCGGAGGACGTGAACTACGATTCAAAACAGTTTGAAGATCTGCATGACGGGTATTTGTTCGGAAAATACAAAAATTACCGTCTGAAAGCGAAACTTGGCGAAGGCGGG
>JAGBAA010000078.1 GCA_017939795.1 Thermoguttaceae bacterium | reverse complement strand
CGAATCTTTCGCGTTCGATCATGCTCGTGGACCGGGGAGAGAAGGGGTTGAGCGGTCTTCCGGTCTTGAGCAGTCTTTTGGATGGGCGTCTTGTGGAGAACAGTGACCCGGAGGAACGTCTTGAGGTGCACGAGAAGATCCAGATCAGCGGGGATGATTTTTTCCTGATCCGGGTATTGGATTCGAGTCTTTATTCCGCGTATTCCTTTTGCCGCGGCGACCTTCTTCTTGTACGCCGAGCGCGGAATGCGGGCCTTGGTGAAACGGTGATCCTTCGCGATTTTGAGAATGAGTTTACGCTTGCGCAGTGTGAACGCTCTCCGGAAGGGGACCGTCTGATCCTTCGGAGTTCCGCGCGCTGGTATGAGAATTCGTGTTCGGGTATCTACGGCGTGCTTGTGTCGGTGATGCGTTTTGGTTTCCAGCTGGAGAGATGAACGTCGGAAACTGGTGAAAGCGGAAGCCGTGAAGTCCGGAAATGCAGGAGCGGAAATTTTCTGAGTTTCCGGAAGGATATTTTCCCCGTTTTGATGAGGTTTTTATCGGAACGGGGAATTTTTTGTTTCTTTTTTATTCTTTTTGCCAAAATTTGCCAAAAACTTCCCTCTGGGGCCTTTTCGATTTTTATTTTTGGAGTATCCTATTAATATTGGGGTAAATATTGGGGTCTTTTATGTGCCGTGTATGGATCCTGCCGCCCCATTGGAATTTTTTTGTTTGCTTTTTTGCAGTTCATTCCCTTTCGCGGAGTTTTTCATGCCAAAGTGTGCCGTCATTTCCCTTGGATGTCCCAAAAATCTTGTCGATAGTGAGCAGATGCTCGGTCTTTTGCGTCAGGATGGATTTGAACCGTGCTATGATGTGGAAAACGCAGAGATCGTCATCATCAACACGTGCGGTTTTTTGGCGGCTTCGCGTGAAGAGGGACTGGAAAATATTCATGAGATGGAGGCTCTCCGTGAGGATCCGGATTCCGCTCTGCGGTGTCTGATCGCCGCGGGATGTCTTGTTTCGCGGGATAAAGAGGCTCTCGTGAAGCAGTGCCCCTCCGTCGATGCGTTTCTGGATGTTTTCTCACGCGACAGTGTTTTGGAAGCCGTAAAGAAAGTCTTTCCTTCTGCGGATAGTGAACTTCCGGAAGAAAAAGCGGAACCGCTTGGAGAAATGTATTTTGAGCAGTGCCCCGGGATCGCGTCGGACCGGAATCGCTTTCCGCTTTTGCCTCCGCATGTTGCGTATCTGAAGATCGCGGAAGGATGCAATCGGCGGTGTGCGTTCTGCGCCATTCCAAACATTCGCGGAAAATTTACGAGCAAGCCGATGACGGAGATCGTGCAGGAAGCGCGTCAGCTTGCCGCAAGCGGAGTGAAGGAACTGATCCTCATCGCGCAGGACACGAGCTTTTACGGAATGGATCTTCGGGATCCGGACGGATCGCGCACGAATGACTCGCTTGCGGATCTGCTTCCGCTTTTGAGTGAGGTGGACGGGATCCGCTGGATCCGGGTACAGTATCTCTACCCGCAGAATTTTGGCGAGGACCTGATCTCCGCACTTGCCGAGACTCCGAAAGTGGTCCCGTATATCGACATGCCGCTCCAGCATATCAATGACCGGATCCTGCATGAAATGCGGCGTTCCGCGGGTCGTGAAGAGACGCTCGCGCTCCTTGCCCGGCTTCGGGAACGGATCCCGGAACTTGCGGTGCGGACGGCGTTTATCGCGGGATTTCCTGGAGAGACGAAGGCGGAATTTGAAGAGCTTCTGGCATTCCTGCGCAAACAGAAATTCGAGCACGCCGCCGTATTTCAGTTCTCTCCGGAAGAGGGAACTCCCGCGGCTGAGATGGAGCGTCAGGTGCCGTTCAAGGTATCTCTGAAACGGACGAATGAGCTGCTCGAGACCCAGAAGCGCGTTTCGGCGGAGTGGACCCGCAAGCAGGTCGGAAAGCGTCTGGAGGTGCTCATCGACGCGGAACTTTCCGAGCCGGGGACGTATGTCGGACACACGCAGTTTGGTGCTCCGGAGATCGACGGAAATGTTTACGTGACGGTGGATGAAGAGTCCGCGACGGCAGAAAACGGTCTGACGATCGGAGAATTTTATCTCTGCGAGATCGTGGACTGCGATGAGTATGATCTGTACGCGGTTCCTGTGGAAGCGGAGTGAAAGAAAGCGGGTAAGCGGTCATGTTCATGGAAACATTTCAGCGGTATCGGATGGAGATCGATCTTCGGCGCCGGTCCTACACACCGCCGGTGCTGCCGGAGGGATACTTTATTGAAAAATGGAGTCCCACGCTGGTGGATGCTCATGCGACGGCACACTACATGAGTTTCCGCGATGAGATCGATGCCCGTCTGTTTGAGAATTTCCGGACCTACAAAGGATGCCGCCGTGTGATGGAAAGCATCATGTCGAAGCCGAATTTTCTTCCAGATGCGACCTGGCTGATCGTTTACCAGCCGAAGGGGGCGTACTATCCGGAGTATTGCGCGACGATCCAGGGGCTGGTGAGTGCCGGCGGATGCGGAGCGATCCAGAATGTCGGCGTGGTCCCGAGACATCGCGGAAAGGGGTTCGGGCACATTCTGCTGCATCTTGCACTGGAAGGGTACCAGCGTTTTGGTCTGACTCGTGCGGATCTGGAAGTGACGGCGTGCAATGAGCGTGCGCTTCATCTGTACCGTTCCGAGGGATTTCAGTCGGTCCAGCTTTTGAGCCGGGTCGCCTCGACACGCAGATAGAGAGCAAATGGATCAATGAGGAACGGATCCTGGATCCTCTGAAAGATCCCGGATCGGATTTTAAATTTTAGAAATATTCAGGAGAACTTTCATGTTTTCATTTTTAGCTCCCCCGCCTCCTGCACCGCAGCTGCCGGAAGAGAAGATCCCGACGGCGTATCAGCGGTACCGCTGGCAGGTTTTTTCAGGAATTTTCATTGGCTATGCCGCGTACTATCTTTTGCGCAAGAACTTTACGCTTGCCGGACCGTTTCTTGTCGAGAGCGGATTCTCCAAAACCGAGCTTGGTTTTGCGATGTCCGGGGTCGCCATTGCGTATGGTCTGAGCAAATTCGTCATGGGGTCTGTTTCTGACCGGAGCAATGCCAGAAACTTTCTGAGTGTCGGTCTTCTTCTGACGGCCGTCCTCACGATCCTCGCCGGTGTGTTTGCGCGTCCGGAAGGAATGGGGAGCTGGACCGAAACGATGATCCGTTTCCCCGGTCTGACGCTCTGGGAAAATGAGACCCGGTACATTGGATTGCCGGAATTTTCCGTTCGCGCCATCCTGCTGGTCTGGTTTGGGATCCAGCTGCTGATCGGATGGTTCGGCGGGTGCGGCTGGCCTCCGTGCGGCCGCGTCATGACGCACTGGTTCTCCCTGAAAGAACGCGGCAGGACCGTCGCGCTCTGGAATGTTGCGCACAATGTCGGCGGCGGACTTCTCGCACCGATCACGATGATGGGGGTCGCCATTTTCGGTGCATCCCGCTGGGAATACGGTGTCTTTTACCTTCCCGCGATCATTGCTCTCGGCATTGCCGCCATTGCGTGGCTCCTGATCCGCGATACACCGCAGTCGTGCGGACTTCCGCCTGTCGAAGTCTACAAAAATGACTTCCCGCCGGAATATTCCGAAAAGGATGAGCAGGAACTTTCCACGCGCGAGATCTTTTTCCGCTACGTGTTTGGAAATCGGATCCTCTGGTATGTCGCGATCGCCAACGCATTCATCTATATGCTGCGCTACGGTGTTTTGGACTGGGCGCCGACCTACCTGAATGAGATCAAAGGCTACGATCTGCACGATATTGGCGGAGCGTACTTCCTTTACGAATTTGCCGCGATCCCCGGGACGCTCCTTTGCGGATGGATGAGCGACCTGCTGTTCCGCGGGCGTCATGCACTCACGGCCATCTTCTTTACCGCTTTGACGGTCGTCTTCATTCTGGTCTACTGGTGGAATCCGCCGGGACATAAATGGATCGACTTCATGGCTCTTCTGGCGATCGGTTTCCTCATTTACGGACCGGTGATGCTTACGGGCGTGCTTGCGCTGGAGATCGCGCCGAAGAAAGCGTCCGGAACGGCTGCCGGATTTACGGGATTCTGGGGGTACATGTTCGGGACTGCGATCCTGGCGAACTGGATGATGGGCGTCATCGTGGATAAAAGCGGCTGGAACGGCGGATTTACCGCGCTGTGCATCGGCGGAGGATTCGCGGTCTTCTTCATGCTTCTGGCTGCGGTCGCGGAAGAAAAAGTCCGAAGAAAAAAGAAACTGGAAACTCAGGAAGCCGGTAAGTGACCCTGGATGCTGAACGGGCTGTTCGGTAAAGAAAAACGGAAAGAGAAAATGGAGGATCCTGCTTCTCTTTCCGTTTTTTTAATGGAATGGACGAAAACTATTTCGTGAAGAAGACTTTCTTCAGGTCGTCAAGCGTCTGGACGGCATTTTTCGGATAGTTCACGTGTTTCGGTCCCCAGTAGAGCATCGTGTCCATGGGTTCGACCACAGCTTTCGTTTCGTCTGCCTGCGTCATGTCCAGTCCAAGGTGTTTCGCCATGAACGGATACATCGCCTTTCTTTTCGTCGCGCCGTAGTCGTGTTTTTCGTTGAAGATCTCAAATTCCACGTTCTCTTTCGCGCCGTAGAAATCGTAGATCTTCTGAATGTACGGGAATTCCGCTTCCGGAGTGTTTTTCGTCCAGTCCTGCGTCACCGCGATGAGTTTCATGGGACGCGGAGCCGCCATTGCCGCGACTTCCGTATTGCAGGTGCATCCGTGAAGCACGTGGAAGGGGATCCCGCTTTCGCACGGACAGCCGCCGAAGAAGTGGGAGGAGACCATCACGACGGGGACGGAAACGGTGATCCGCGGATCGACTGCCGTCCCGAGGAACGTCTGCGTACCGCCTCCGGAAGCACCGGTGATGCCGATCTTATTCGGATCGACATTCGGAAGCGTCACGAGCCAGTCGAGCGAGCGGATCGTGTGCAGCGTCTGCATCATGCCGGAGATCGTGTCGTCATGAGCCGACGTCGGCAGCGGGGATTCTTCGGCACGCCATGCGAACATGCTGTACGTGAACGTGACGGCTCCCATTCGGGCAAGAACGGCTGCACGGATCTGCTGGTCATCTCCGAAACGTCCCAGGGCACCGTGACCGTGGGGGCAGAGGACGATCGGGTGTTTGCCTTCCGTGAGCGGTTCGTAAAGATTCCCGTTTGCGAAGTAGCCCGGGAGGATCTCAAGCGCGACATTCCGGACCGAGTATCCATCGTAGACTCGTTTTTCCGAAACGTTGGCGTTCAGGACCTCACGCGGGACCGGATCGAGATGGAATTTCTTCATGATCGTGCTTTTCAGCGTCGATCTGCGTGTTTCCCAGAGTTCCTTCGTGGAATACTGACGGCTCAGACGGTCCAGGTGAGCTTTCGCTTCCGTTTCCGGACGCATGTAGTACCACGGTTCGTAGGCGCGGAAAGTCTTCTCGCCGACCTTCTCAAACGTCAGGTCCAGCGGAGCCAGAAGGAAGGCGAGACGGATCTCCGGATCCTTCTGTGCATTCCACTGCGTCACGGAGATCTTCCTGTCGAAGTAGCGGTTCAAACCGCGCCCGTGCTGGACCGTGATGCCGAGTTCCTTCTCGATCTCAGTGAGCAGTTCAAGGAAAGGACGGGGTCCTGCGGCAGTCGGAGCGGCCGGTTCGACGATGCGGTAGGTCTTTTCGCCGACCTTTTCAAACGTCAGACCGCACGGAGCCAGGATGTACGCAAGACGGATCTCCGGATCGTCCCAGAATTTCCACGGTGCCATGACGACTTTTTTGTCGGAACCGGCTTCCAGTGTTTTTCCCTGCTGGATCGTAATGCCGAGATCCTTTTCCGTTTCCGCGAGCAGGTCAGCCAGCGGGACCATGTACTGTTCTTTATTGTTGAGGAAATTCCGGTAGGAGTCATCCTGCGCAAAGACGGCAGAAACCGAACTCAGCAGGAAAAAAAGGCAGGCGATCGGGAGGATGGTTTTGATCTTCATGTTTTCCTTTTCCTTGTTTTGAGGGGGAATGGAGGAGAGCGGAGAGGAAAATGCCGGTCTCCTGAAACCAAAAATTTAAAGATTTTTGAAATTTCAGCACACTCCATGAAATGTTCAGGGATCTATTATGGAGGGAAGGGGATCTTTCAAAAACCAGAGACGTCCAAACACTTAAATTTTAATCTTTGATCCGCGGTTTGTCAAGAGGCGAAAATGGTTTTCTGATCGAATTTGAGAAGAAATCTTCAGCGTGTACTCTCTTTCAGTTTTTTCCTCATCTTCTATAATAAAGCAGTTTGATTTTTTGAAATTTTTAAAAAATTCTAAAAAATTTTAAAAAATTCTAAAAAAAGGGAAAGCATCCCTTGAATAAAAACGATAATGGTATAAAATATCACAAAAAGAAAGGTGTGCCCATTGGAAACTTTAGTCAACTGCCGGGAATTTTTTTTCGGCGGTTGGGGAGGCTAAAAAAATGCGAAAGTTGATGTGGACGGCGGCGTGCAGTGCCATGCTTTTGGGGACTGCGGCAGCACAGGCGGATTTTCCGAAAGGCCCGCACGGAGCGGCTCTGGAAGAGATCCAGGATCAGGAATTTGAGAAGCTGGGGACGAGTCTTGAGATCCCGGCTGGTGTGGATCCTGAGGTTTGGAATGCCATGGTCCCGAAAGGAAATGAAACGACTCCGGAACGCGTTGCGCTGGGACGGAAACTCTATTTCGACACCCGGCTCTCGGAAGACGGGACGGTCTCCTGCGCCACGTGCCATGACGTGACCCGCGGATTTACGGATCAGATCCCGACGTCGGAAGGTATCCGCAAGCAGTTTGGAAAACGGAACGCACCGACGAACCTGAACGCTGCCCTTCTGCACAGCATGTTCTGGGATGGCCGTTCGCCGTCGCTGGATCATCAGGCGATGCAGCCGATCATCAATCCGATCGAAATGGGAATGGAAAACGACGCGGAGAAGATCGCCGGCAAGATCAAGGATGACCCGGAATATCAGAAAATGTTCCAGGCTGCCTATGGCCGCGATGTGAACTATCCGGACATGGGATTGGCTCTGGGAGCGTTTGAGCGCACGCTGAATTTCTATGATTCGCCGTTCCGCCGTTTTATGGCCGGTGATGAAGATGCGATCTCGGAAGACGCGAAAGAAGGCTGGAAGATCTTCAACGGCCGCGGCCGCTGCATGACGTGCCATACGTTCAGTCCCTCCAATCCGCATGGTTCCGACAGCAAGTTCCATAATATCGGCATCGCAGCCCGTGCGCAGAATTTTGAAGAACTTGCACAGACTGCGGTACGCCTTCTGGAAGAGGATGCTTCCGAGGAACGTCTGGATGAACTCGCGATCGGAACGGACCTGAGTGAACTTGGGCGTTTCATGGTCACGAAAGAAAAGTCGGACATCGGCGCGTTCCGTACTCCGACGCTCACGAATATCGGGATCACCGGACCGTATATGCACGACGGTTCTCTGGCGACGCTCTGGGATGTCGTGGACCACTACAATAAGGGGGGTGAACCGAATCTTTACCTTGACGGCGGGATCGAGCCGCTGGATCTTACGGACAAACAGGTCGATCAGCTCGTCGCGTTCCTCTTCAGTCTGACGGACGTCCGTTTTGCGGATCAGAATCAGAAATTCATGGAACAGCAGCAGGCCCAGGCTCAGAAAGCCCGTGTGCACCGCGATGAGGAACTTTCGGAACGCAAGACCCTGACGTTTGAGCGCTACCATCAGAATAAGAAAGGAGACGCGAAATGAGTATCCGCTATCTTCGTGAAAATCTTGAGACCCGCGTGGAACGGGAACGGAAGGAATTTTTCTCCGGACTCGTGAATCTGGACCGCCGCAGTTTCCTTAAGGTCGCTTCCGCCAGCATGACGGCGGCTTTGGGAGCGGGAATGGCCGGCTTTGGTTCTTTCCAGCCGATGAAGATCGCGCTGGGAGCCGATGCGCAGGGGAATGAACAGTCGATCAAGATCGCGTACCTTTCGGACTCGCATCTTTACCAGAAGCACATCAATGACCGTTTTGCCAATGCGCTGGCCCGTGCGGTCGAAGACGTGAACGCGATGGAAGAAGCTCCCGATTTCATTTTCTACGGCGGCGACCTTGCGCAGCTCGGACAGCCGGAAGAGCTGGATCTCGGCGCGGAGATCCTCAGCGGTCTGAAATATCGCGACCGGCTGCGGATCATGGTCGGTGAGCATGACTGGTACTACGACATGGGGGAGAAATGGCAGTCGCTGTTTGGTTCGCCCCGCTGGACGTTTGATCTGAAAGGCGTCCGTTTCGTCTGCCTCATGAGCGTGAACGAAGAAGATTTCTGGACCGAAGCCGGCATGAGTCCGTTGGAACGCATGAAGACGGTCGCGGGGCTGGATAATCAGATGCAGCGTCCTTTCTTTGTTGGCGATGAACAGATCGCGTGGCTGGAAAAAACGCTCGCGGACTGGAAAGACGACCAGCCGGTCATCGTGTTCTCGCACTCGCCGCTCTACAAGCTGTACAAGAACTGGAACTTCTGGACGGACGACGCGGAAAAAGTGCAGGCGGTCCTGAAGCGTTTCCAGAAAGTGACGGTCATTCATGGGCACACGCACCAGGTTTTGACGAACAAGATCGAAAATATCCACTTCCACGGTCTCCTCTCTACGGCGTGGCCTTGGCCGTACGCGCCGGAAGGAATGCCGGAATGGACGGTCCAGATGAACCGCTCGGATCCGTTCAACTCGGCAGACGGCTGCGGAGACGGCGAGATCCGCGTGAATGCCGACGGTCTTGTCGATAAAGTCTACGCGCTGTGGAACCGCAAGCCGATGCTCGTTCCGGCGGCCTATCTGAATGAGGAAGAAGGAGCCAAACGTCCGGATCGTCCGAATCTTCCGGCGTATTGATCCGCGGACAGGGAATTGGATCCGATTTGATTTTACCTGAAAATAAAGGAAAAAAACCATGAAATATTCAACTTTTGTTCTCGCGGGAGTCGTGCTTTTCACGGCTGTCTGCGTCACGTCGGCCCAGTGGCGTTTCGCGCCTGCACGCAGAATGCCGGCAGCTGTTCAGGACGTCAAGGAGGCCGTCGAGACCGTGAAAGAGAATGCGGCGGCAGCTGCTGACGTAAAGACGGCGGTGAAGGATGAGATCAAAAAAGTCGTGAAGGCAGAAGAAGCCGCTCCGGCGGAAACTCCGGCGGAAACGAAACCGGAAGCGAAACCGGAACCGGCATTTCCCGGCACGAACGATCAGTGGAAAGACTCTCTGGATGCGGATTGGGCCGCAAAAGAAGCGGCTGCGCACAAGGTGCCGGAGCACTTCAACAATCGCTCGGTCCTGCGCGGAGATCAGCGGGAAGGACACGCTTACGGACGCTATACGGAAGCGGACCTTCGTCTCTGGGAGGCGGAAACGACCCGTCTGGTGATGGAAGGATCGCGGATCTTCCACAGTGCGGAACTCCTCGGAAGCACGAACGGCGTTTCGTGCGATATGTGCCACCCGGACGGTGAAGGCACGCATGCCGAGACCTATCCGAAATATCAGGTCCAGCTTGGCCGTGCGGCTCTGCTTCGCGACATGATGAACTGGTGCCTCCAGAATCCCTGCCGTGCGGAACCGATGAGCGGCGACGACCCGAGAATGCGCGCGATGGAAGCCTACATTCAGGCGACCGCCAGCGGGAAACCGATGAAATACGGCAAGCATTAAGCGTCCGGAAGGATCTCTGGATGAGTTCTTCGGAATAAAAAGAAAAGAGAGCGAGGTTTTCTGCTTCGCTCTTTTTTTATTTTCGAGATCTCCGTCTGGCCTGCTTTTCTAGAATTGATCGGAGATGGAAAAACAGTCTGTTCCCGATTTTGGAAAGGAGAGCGTCATGCGCAGGAGAACCATTTTTTCCCTTTTTCTTTTTTTCGCGGTTTTTCTTTTTTCTTCTGATCTGCTTGATGCCCGGGAACGGCTCGTGGGTACGGCGAGAGTTTCCCTTGGAGAAGGTTCCGGGCCTCGGCGTTATCCGGCCGTCCTTTCTGCCGTGAAAAATGCGACGCTCTCCTTTACGGTCGGCGGGCCGCTGATCGAAGTGAGGACCAGTGCGGGAGATTCGGTCAAAAAAGGCGATATTCTCATGCGTATCGATCCCCGGGATTTTCAGCATGAAGTGGATGCTGCCCAGGCTCGTCTTGATGCTGCGCTCGCGGAGCTGGAATTGATGAAAAGCGGAGCGCGTTCGGAAGACATCGAGATCCTGAAAGCCCGGCTGGATTCCGCCCGGGCACAGCAGGTCTACGCGCAGGCAGAATTCCGGCGAGCGAAACCGCTTTTGGAAAAAAAAGCCATCACGTCGAGCGAGCTGGATCTCATGCAGAGCAACCTGCGGACGGCAGATGCCCAGATCCGCTCTCTGGAACAGGAACTCGCAAAAGCCGAAGCAGGAGAACGTGAGGAGGAGATCCGCGTCAAAGAAGCAGAGATCGCCGGTTTGAAAGTCGCGCTGGAGATCGCGGGATCTGCTCTGCGCGACACCTGCCTGCGAGCGCCTTTTGACGGGATCGTGGCCGTTCAGAGCGTGAATAATTTTGAGATCGTGCGTCCCGGTACCCCCGTCATTACGGTCATCGATATTTCGCGGCTGAATGTGGCGATCTGGATCCCGGAGAGCGACATTCTGATGAGCCGTCATCGTGAGATCAAAGGCGCGGTCACGTTTCCAGGAATTTCCGGAGAGGGATTCGAAGCGCGTCTGAAGGAGGCGGAAGCGGAAGCAAACCCGCAGACCCGCGCATGGAAGATCGTTTTTGAGATGGAGAATCCCCCCAATATCGTCCTCCTTCCCGGAATGACTGCCATGCTCACGATCCAGATCGTGGACGGGGTGAAATATGAATCGCCGAAGATCCTCATGATTCCGGTCTCCGCCGTGTGTGCAGATCCGAAAGGGCAATTCGTCTGGGGAGTCGGCCCCAGGTCGGAAGCCGTGAAAAAACGGATCCAGACGGGACGGCTTCTGAATTCCCAGAAGATCGAGATCCTGGATGGATTAAAGGACGGTGAGAAAATCGTCATTTCGGGAGCATCTTTCCTTGAGGAAGGAGATACTTTGAAAGAAATGTGAGTCTTGGAGCGGATTTTTGTGAAGAAAATTCCGGTTTTAGGGATTTTTTCTTTTGTGCGGGGCGCTGTTGGCCGATAAATTTAAGGAATATCGATAAAATCCGCACATTTTAACCTTAAAGATCCATTCCACATGAAATCGGGGATTCCTTTCAATAAACGGCGAACCTTTTTAGCGGCAGGGCCTCTTTTGCTTGCATTCATCATGGGGCAGCTTCCGCTTCTGCATGGAGATATGCCGAAAGCTTTTCCTTTGCGTCGGGAAGTTCAGGAACAGGATCGGGAACAGGATCAGGAACTGGATCAGAACGGGGCAAAGACGGCACTTGAAAAGGAATGGAATCTGATTTGCTGGCATGAGCCTGTTCTGCTGCTTCAGGAGCTGGAAGAGGTCGGAGATTTTCCGGAACTGAAAGCCTGGTCGGACGGGGTGCGTTCGCTCATTCAGGAACTTTCAAAGACCTTTCCCTATTCCGGATCGGCGATTCCGTCGGGATCCCGTCTTGGAGGCGGAAAACTTCTGCGGGCGATGCGTCAGCGCGGAGAGAATGGAACCGCATTGGAAGATTGGGATCTTCAGGATCCTTCCGGGATCGCAGAAATGCGTCAGACGCTTCTGGATCAGCTGGCCCGAAAAGTGCAGGAAGCCAGGTCGCTCCAGCAGGAACTGAAGGTCCGTGAACCGCTGGTCGTTCTGGTGCGCACCAACTATACGCTTCAGCGCCGGGTCATTCTCTGGAACTATTGCTCCATGCTCATGGATCCGGAAAATCACCGTACCGTTTCCGCGATGCCTTTATTTTCAGAAGCGGAATGGTCCCAGATCCTCCTGAATGCGGAAAAGCTCGTGAATGCCCATCCGTATGAGTCGACCTGGCGGTCCTATCTTCGGCTGAACACTCTGTTTCAGATCGGCCGTCTGGCTCCGGAACGTCAGCGGGAGATCGCATGGCAGGTGCTTGGACGTTTGAATTCCGAGGGACTGGATGTTTCCCAGAAAGCTTTTCTGGCACAGGATCCATTCCGGAAGCTGGAAGATGCTCTGAATATTCTGGGTGCACAGCGGACTGCCGAAGACTGTCTCATGCGCGATGTGGAAGAATACGAGACAGGCAGCAATATCGCGTGCGGAAACCGGATCGTCATGGAAGTTCGCCGAATGGAGATGGAACGCGGAGAAAAACTGGCCCCCGAACTGCGTTCTCTCGAATTGGTATACCGGAACGCAAATATGCGTTTGGAAGTTTCCAAAGAATTTTTGAATTCGAGCCTTCCTCAGCCAGGAGCCGAGGAACGAAATATTCGGGAAAGTGTGCTGAATCGTCCAGTCTACGGCCGCAGTACGACGCAGACTGCCGTCAGTGTGCGCATGGTTCCGGATGAAGAACGTTTCCGGCTTGGTTTTTTGGTGGAAGGGACGATGTTTTCCTCGACCTATTCCCCCGATGTCGTGACGGTGTACAATCGGTCGGATGCCCAATACACGGCATTTAAAGAGATCCGTTTTTCAGAAAACGGCCTTGAGATCTTTCCAGCTGTGGCGGAAGTTGAGAATCAGATCCGGATCCGGGACCTCGAAACGCCGCTGGATCCCATTCCGCTCATCGGATTTTTTGCCAATGGCGTGGCCCGCAATCAGGCAGAATCCAAAAAGGGAGAAGTCAATCAGTTTACGGAAAATAAGATCCGCCGGGAAGTCTGCACGCAGCTCGATACGCAGGTGAATGAGAAGCTGGATCAGGCGAATGCGTTTCTGAGAGAACAGCTTTTGGGGACTTTGGGACGTCTGGAGCTTTCTTTGGATCAGATCGATGCCCGAACGACTGAAAATGAAGCGATGATCCGTTTCCGTCTTGCCGGCGATATGCATCCCGGCGCCTTCACGCCAAGACCGGTTCCGCCGAAGGAAAGTCAGATCAACCTTCAGCTTCATGAATCCACGCTCAATAATTTTCTGCATCAGCTTTCGCTGGATGGGCGGACCTTTACGATCGAATCGCTGTTTGAGCATATCGGCACGCGGCTTCCCAACCTGAAAATTGGGGAGAATATTCCCCCTCAGGAAGAAGAACTTCTCCTCACGTTCGCGGATTCCAATGCCGTGACGGTCCATTTTCAGGATGGAAGATTTCTGATCCGGGTCGCGGTGAAAGATCTGCGGGTCGGGAAACGGCAATGGAAGAATTTCCAGGTCGAGGCACCCTATCTCGTCGAAACGGGAGAAAAAGAGGTCCTGGTACAGCGCGATGGACCGGTCCGTCTGATCGGAAGGATCCCGATCGGGCAGCAGGTTGCCGTGCGCGGTATCTTCAGCAAAATTTTCAAAAAGACGGAAGGAAAAAACATCCTGCCGGAAAAATTTCTTGAAAATCCCCGTTTTGCAGAACTGGTACTGGATCAGCTGGTCCTGCAGGATGGATGGTTCGCGATTTCGTTTGGTCCGCAGAATACGGGGTTCGTCTCCCGATAAGCGAAGCAGGATCCTGAGATTCCACGCCGGGATCAATAAAAGCCGCAGATCTTTTGAGGTCGGCGGCTTTGTGTTTTGTGCGGATCGGCAGTCGGTTCAGTTCCGTTCCAGTACTTCTTTCAGGAATCGGCCGGTGATGGATCCCGGGCATCGGCAGATCTCTTCCGGAGTTCCTTTCGCGATGATCTTTCCTCCGAGATCCGCTGCGCCTGGGCCAAGGTCGATGATGTAGTCGGCGGCGCACATCATCTGGACATTATGTTCCACGACGATGAGCGAATGCCCGACGGAAATCAGGGCATTAAAGCAGTCCTGCAGCTGGACGATGTCCGAAAAATGCAGACCGGTCGTGGGTTCATCGAGCAGGAAAAGGCATCGGTCTTTTCGGGCGGCACTCATGTACGAGGCCAGTTTCAGACGCTGTGCTTCGCCCCCGGAAAGCGTATTCGCCGGCTGACCGAGCCGGATATAGTCCAGACCGACTTCCTTCAGGAGTTTCAGTTTGTTCTGGATCCCGCGGGAACCCCGGAAGAAGGTGAAGGCTTCCGCCACGGTCATTTCGAGCACTTCCGAAATATTTCGGTTTCGGTACGTGATGTCGAGGATCTCTTTGCGGTACCGGGTCCCATGACACTGACTGCATTTCATGTAGACGTTCGCCAGAAACTGCATATCGATGGCGATGTACCCGTCGCCGCTGCATAGCGGACAGCGTCCTTCTTCTGCATTAAAGCTGAAATGACCGGTAGAATAGCCGCGTTTTTTGGCCTCTTTCGTATCCGCGAAAAGTGCACGGATCTCGTCAAATGCCTTCAGATACGTGACCGGATTGCTGCGGGGAGAACGTCCGATCGGGGACTGGTCTACCAGGATCACGTCGTCGATCTGGCCGGCTCCGAGCAGTTCGCGGAATGGGAGTGCCTTCATGTGGGGATCCCGATGAAGACGCTGGCAGAGTGCGGGGTAGAGCGTCTTTTCAATGAGCGTACTTTTTCCGCTTCCGCTGACTCCTGAAATGACGCAAAGACAGCCGAGCGGGAAATCGACGTCCAGATCCTGCAGATTATTTCCATTGGCGCCCGTCAGGTGAAGCCAGCCGGAATCCGTTTCACGCCGCTGGGTGGAAATGTGCCCTCTTTCTCCGGAAAGATACTGGCCGGTAAGCGAGTCTTCCGACTGGAGCATTTCCTGCGGAGTCCCCTGAAAAACGATCTCTCCGCCGCGTTCACCAGCATAGGGACCCACTTCAATGACCTGATCGGCAGCGCGGATAATGACGTCATCGTGTTCGACGACGACGACGGAATTGTCGCGGTCGCGGAGCGTCTGGATCGCTTTGAGCAGCTGAAGCGAGTTGGCCGGATGAAGACCGATGGACGGTTCATCAAGCACGTACATCATATTGACCAGTGTGGCTCCAAGCGCCGCCGCAAGCGACACACGCCGCATTTCTCCGCCGGAAAGCGACCGAAGCGTTCTTCCGAGCGTCAGATAGCCGAGACCGACCGTTTCGAGAAATTCGAGACGTGAAAGGACCTGACGAAGGATCGGAAGCCCGACCTGAAGCTCCCAGTCCGAAAAGTGCGGGATCAGATCTTCAAGAAATGCTTTCAGATCGGAAACTTTCATTTCGCAGAGTTCTGCAATATTTCGGATCTGCCCCGGAGCACAAACTTCCGGAGATCCTGCATGATGGCGCGGTCCAAGTTTCGTCGCGAGTGCCAGCGGCTGGAGACGCTTTCCTCCGCAGGACGGGCAGGGACGGTAACTGCGCCACCGGCTGAGGAACACACGGATCGGCATTTTGTATTTGCGGCGTTCAAGCCAGGCAAAAAAGTGGTTCAGGCCTTCAAAATCCGTTTCGGGGATCCCGTTCATCAGGAGCGCACGCTGTTCTTCCGTCAGCTCCGAGTACGGCACATTCGTCGGCAGGCCGTTTTGAGGTCCATGCGCCAGCAGTTTTTCCAGCTCGTAATGGTACGCCTGGGAATTCCACGGAGCCACGGCACCCTCCGCCAGCGTTTTCCGTTTGTCCGGAATGACCAGGTCCATGTCGATGTCGATCGTGTTTCCGAATCCCTCGCAGACCGTACAGGCTCCCAGCGGGCTGTTGAAGCTGAAAAGCCGCGGTTCCGGGGAGGAATAGTCGATCCGGCAGTGTTCGCAGGAAAGTTTGGTACTGTAGCTCCGAAATACCCATGGAGAGCCGTCCAGCATCCAGGTCTTCCAGATCCCTGCCGAATCCAGGGCTTCCATTTCTTCGGGCGCCGCCTGGATCAGAAGGGAGCATTTTCCGTTTCCGTGCTGAAATGCGGCTTCCAGCGATTCGCGGATCCGGTTTTCCGGCATTCCGGCGGAGAGACGGTCGACGACGCAGAAGAGGGACCCGTCGTTCAGTGCCTGAAGCGTTTCTTCTTCTGCCGGAATATTTTGGGAAAGATCCCGCATCTGGTCTCCCAGAAGGATCCGGATGAATCCCTCTTCCCGCATATTGCGGAACTGTTCTTCCCAGGTCTCAGCCCGTTTTTCGGTAAGTTTCCAAAGGACGATGAATCGGGTGCGCAGCGGGAGAAAAGTCAGGAACTTCGCGACGGTCTCCGAGGTGTCCCGATGGACTTCCCGGCCGCAGGAAAGACAGAATGTCGTCCCGATCTTGGCGTACAGAAGCCGCAGATAATCGTAGGTCTCCGTGGCGGTCCCGACGGTAGACCGGCTGGATTTCGTCGGAATATTGCCGGCGACTGCGATCGCGGGCGGGATCCCTTCAATATTTTCCGCTTCCGGTTTTTCCAGCTGATCGAGAAACTGGCGCGTGTATGGCGAAAAACTTTCGATATAGCGTCTCTGTCCCTCCGCATAGAGAGTATCCAGAGCGAGAGAACTTTTTCCGCTTCCGCTCACTCCGCAGATGACGACGAGTTTTCGATGCGGAATGTCCAGATCGACGTTCTTCAAATTGTGGACCGCGACTTTGCGAAGGATGATTTTACCGCCAGTTCCCATGCGAAATTTCCTCAGGTGTGAATGTGATCCCGGATTCGTATTGCGATCGATCTCCAGTTTGGGCCGCTGTTTTTATTTATCCGAACCGCCGGACTTCCCTTTATAGTCCGTCTGATAGAAACCGCTTCCCTTAAACGAAAGACCAGCACACGCCTGCAGAACACGCCGGGCTTTTTTCTTGCCGCAGCTGGGGCATTTCATCGTTTCCGGAGCGTCGAAGGACTGGATCTCTTCAAATTCGTGACCGCAGGAACCGCACTGGTAGCTGTACATTGGCATGATGGAAAAACCTCAAACTTTCCATAAAAAAGGAATTGGATCAAAATAAAAAAATACGAAAATGAATTTTTCCGGAGCGTTTCTCCCGGAATTTCACGGGCGGAAGCCGTTTTTCACGGGTAATCTTCACCGCCTTTGCAGAACGGATTGCACCGCAGGATCCGCCACGCGCCTTTCAGCGAACCGTACACGAAACCGTATTTCTGGACCGCCAGAATATAGTATTGACTGCATGTCGGGTGAAATCGGCACTGAAGTCCGATGACGTAGTGGAGTGTGTGCTGGTAGATCCGGACGAGGAAGATCGCCAGGTTTCTCGGTATGTGCCACACAAAACGTCCCGTGTGCCGCAATGAGGATCTCCACTGCATGAAAAAACTCCTAGTCGATATTTCGCCTGATTATATCACGTTTCCATTTTTTTGCAACGGACGGCAGCAATTTTTGCAGAGATTTCTGAAAATCTGCCATGGAATCCGAGCGGCGCGCCTTTCCGGGGACGACGACGAAGTCCATGGGAGGGAAACCTTTTTCGGATGGAGTTTCCATTTCCGAGGCCGGGCTGACGGACGGAACGGTTTCGGGAAGGTCGGCATTCTGTTCCAGTTGGGCGACGGTGAGCCGAAACGCTTCCCGGACGAGACGTTTCCAGCGGACACGCACGACGGCGCCTCCGTAGCGTTTGGAAACGGAGAGTCCGATCCGGGACGTCCCCCTGCCGTTCGGGAGGCCGTACACGATCAGAAGACCGTCGCCCGCAGAACATTTCCGCTCGAAGACGGTCTTGAATTCGTCTGTTTTTTTGATGGAAAAAGTATCTTTCACCACTGGATCCCTGCGCGTAAATCGTTTGGCTGTTTCTGTTCCAGATTCAGAAACATTTCCGCTTCTTCCGGCGTCACGTTCTGGGGAACCTGCACCATGATCTCGACAAAAAGGTCTCCGGCTCCGGATCTTGCCTGAACACCGGCTCCTTTGATGCGGAGTTTTTTCCCGCTGGAAGTTCCCGGCGGAATGTTGAGGAAACCTTCCCCTTTCGGAGTCGGGATCGGAACACGTGCCCCCAGGACCGCCTCGGAGACGGAAATGGGAAGGCGCAGATTCAGATCATTTCCCTGCCGCGTGAAGCAGGCGTGCGGTCTCACGTGGACCGTCAGGACGAGGTCGCCGTCCGGTCCGCCGTTGGGAGATCGGCCTCCGAGTCCATGAAGACGCAGTTTCTGGCCGTCTTCGATCCCTGCCTGGATCTTGGCGGAAATATTTTTGGTTTCGCCTGCGTGATTTCGAATGCGTACTTCCGCTTCCGTCCCTTCGACGGATTCCTCGAAGGAGATCGTGACCGCGTGGTGGATATCCTGTCCCTGGATGGGAGCATTTCGGGAATATCCGCCTCCGAACCCGCTGCGTCCGCCTCTTCCGGACGCTCTTCCGCCGCCGAAACTCCGGAAGAAGTCACTGGGATCGAATCCGCCGCCGCTTCTTCCGCCTCCGTGCGTCTGCTGGCCGAAAAGGTCGTCCATATTGAACTCCCATTCCGCGCCGTTTCCGCCGTTTCCGCCGAAACCGCCGCCGAATCCGCCGGGATGGTATCCGCCGCCGGCTCCTCCGCCCTGAAATTTTGCGAAGTCCGGACCGAACTGGTCGTACTGTTTCCGTTTCTTTTCATCGTTCAGGACTTCAAAGGCCTCCTGAAGTTCCTGAAATTTTGCTTTCGCGTTTTTGTCGTCTGGGTGCAGGTCCGGATGATATTTTTTCGCCAGGTTTCGATACGCTTTCCCGATCTCATCTTTGGTCGCGGACCGGCTGACGCCAAGGATCTTGTAGTAGTCTGCCATAATCGTTTCAAAAAAAGGAACTTACGTGCGGGATCAGTCCTGATGTTTCATGACGATGCTCGCAAATGAGACGCAGCTGTGCGTTTCTTCGTCAACGGTCTGTTCGTAGCTGAGCAGCTGTCCTTCTGCAGCTCTTCCGAGGTATTCCAGAAGACGGAGCGTGCAGTAGATCGGCGCAACACCGCAGATCTTGTTGGCGTTGAACGACCCGAGGATATTCTGCCAGAAGCCGCGGGAGTCCGGTTTCACGACCGTCTCGAGGACTTCCATGTCGGTCTTGCGGATCTGATCCTGACGTTCGGCATCCACCGGCTGCGGGGTGTCGTACATCGGGCCGAGATGCGCGAGATCGGAGGACGCCATCACAAAATATTTGGCTTTTCCGGCGGTCTCATCTTCCCGGATCACGTCTGCCAGCGATTCGATGAAAAGGCGCACGACATCATTTTCGTCCGGATATTCAACATCGCGTGCCGCAAAGAACGGGAGGAAGGAATTTACCAGGATCGGGACGATCCGGATCTCGCGTTTCTGCGTTTCTGCCAGATATTTAAGGAAAATGGCCTGAAATTCGATGGAGTGCTCATCGCGGTGCACGAAATCATCGCCGAAAAGATCCACGGCCTCCCGCGATTCCTGGTCTTCCAGTTCCGCGTATTTTTCCATGAACTTTTTCGATACCCGCTTCTGAAACGCATGATCCGTCGGCAGAACACCCAGCGGTGTGTCGAAATCCTTTGACGAAAACGCGAATTTTTCCTGCATCGGGTTGTGCGACGTGCCCAGGATCAGAAACACGTCCGCATCGGAATGCTCCGCGACCGCCTGAAACGTCCAGCCGTAGGACTGGCCGCCGCGTTCCGGTTCCACGTGCGTCGTGACGGCGCCGCAGATCTTCTCCGGAAAGTACGTTTGGAATTGCTTTTCGGGATCCTCGGCTTTTGAGATCTTTCGCGGAAGTTCCAGGATCCCGGAGATCATTTTGCGAAGTTCCTTTGCCGTTTTGGGATACGCTCCCCCCGCCATGGCCGCAGGCCGGTTTTTTTCCCGGGCGTAGGAGTTTTTCTCATTCCTCAGGAACTTTTCAAAATTGGGACCGTCCAGATAGTGGAGCCGATCCAGATACGCGACCATTTCCTCAAGATCCTTCATCTCCATCGGCTCGTTCGTCGTCTGGGTGAACTCCTCAAGGATCTCCTGCATCGTCCGGTGTCCGTCCATCATCGAGATCAGGATCGCCAGCGGGATCGGAAGCACCAGCGGCGGAGCAAAACCTTCCGGATCTTCCAGAAGAAAATGCTGCGGCTTCTGCTCTTCTCCGTCGGCATTCTGAAGACGCTGTTCCGGCGGCATGTACGGCGAAAGCGTCAGATTACGCATGGATGGACGTTCCATAAACGGTCCCCTTTCCTTTCTTCTTTTCGTTCGGTTTCCTACTTGTCTGCTTTCAGCTCGCGGACCCGGATCGCACGGATCCTGGACTCGCAGCAGTAATTCGTCACGCCGAGCGGCTGGGAATATTCCACTTCAAAACGTGTGCTGAATTTATTTTCCGCGCGCGGGCAATCCACGACCTTTTTGTCATCCATCCATCCTTCGATCCGGTCATCATAGACCCGGACGCGGAAGGTGTTCCACTGATCGTTTTTCGTCGTGAGGAGCTGCATCGTTTCATTCTCGCTCGCATCGAAACCATTCACGCAGGAAAGACCGAAGACGCCGCCTCCCCAGCCTCCGTTGATGAACGTGCAGTATCCATCCTCTCCTACCGGGAACGTGATCGCTGCGTAAAAGTCAAACCCCATCGTTCGGCTCGCTTCCACTTCGATCTCGTAATTCGAGCGGAATGGAAATGCTCTGTCCCATGCGATCCCGCTGACCATCGCACCCATCCCGATCGTCATGAGTCCGTCTTCTACCGTGACTTCCCCTTCTCCGCCGAATTCCGGAAGTCTCCAGCCGGCAAGGTCTTTGCCGTTAAACAGAGAGATCCATCCTTCCGCATCCGCGGCGGGAAGTGCTTCGGAAACCTCGGCTCCCTGCGCCAGTGTGGAAACCTGTGCGGCTGGGAAAACGGCAGTGATCGCCAAAAGGACGCTGAAAACCAAAAACGTACGCAAAAACATCGATTTCATGGAGGGACTCCTTTTATGGAATAAAAAAATGACGGTTCAGCCCGACGGTTTGCGGACCTGCATCTGCGGTCCCTGACGGAAACGGGACGATCCCCTTTAATTATAGTCAAAACCGGGAGAATTGGAAGGTGGAGGGCCAAGAAAGATTTGATTTTCGGCAAACTTTATGGAAAAAAGCCGTTAAATCTTCCATAGGTCGCAGAGATTGCCGGAGCTTGCAAATCGACAGGATCTCTGGAAAAAAACAAAAAATCTTTCGGAAATATCCAGCCGGGGCTTGACAAAAATAAAAAATCCGCAATAATAAGACACATGGAAAAGATCCTGCGCGGATCTTTTCGTTCTGGGCGATTGGCTCAGTTGGTTAGAGCGCCGCCCTTACAAGGCGGATGTCACAGGTTCGAGTCCTGTATCGCCCATTTAAAAGCCGAAATGTAAATTTCGGCTTTTTTTGTTTTCAGGTTCAGCCGGAAACGGAGTACCGATTCTACCACTGAAGACACAAAACTTCCACGGAGAAATACTGACTTAATACAAAAAAACACTAAAAACAAATTTTGCGAATTCAAAAATCCATTTGTGTCTTTCCGCATTTTCGGGAATTTCGTGTCAGGGATCTTTCCCTTTTTTTCAGTGTGTTTCTGAGGTCCTTCTGTGGATTCTGTGGTAAAATTGGATCTGGTTTGGTACACAATTACCGGAAGAGCCGATTTTCGATATATCAGCCTTCCAGCTCGTCCCAGCGTTCGTAGAGTTTCTCAAGAGCGAGCTGGACTTTTTCAGCTTCCTGAGTCGTTCGGATGAACTCTTTTTCATCCCGCTGGTAAAATCCGGGATCTGCAAGCCGTTCGTTCAGCTCTTCCAGCTGAAGTTCCATTTTTTCGATCTCACCGGGCAGTTTTTCCAGCTCGAGCTTTTCTTTGTACGTCAGGTGCTTGCCGGCCGGTGCGGGTTTGGAGGATGAGGCTGCGTTCGTCTGAGACCTGGCATTTTCCGCTTTCGCGGCTTTTTTCTGCTGCGCTTTTGCCTGACGTTCCGCTTCTGCCTGCTCTTCCTGCCGACTCTGGAAATACCAGTCATCGTATCCGCCGACGTACTCCTTCACGATGCCGTTTCCTTCAAAAACGAGTGTGGACGTCACCACATTATTGATGAATTCGCGGTCATGGCTCACCAGAAGCAGGGTGCCGGGATACTGCGAGAGCTTTTCTTCCAGAAGTTCGAGCGTTTCCATGTCCAGGTCGTTCGTCGGTTCGTCCATCACGAGGATATTCGACGGTTTCGTGAACAGCTTGGCGAGCAGAAGACGGTTTTTCTCTCCTCCGGAAAGGAATTTGACCGGCATTTTCGCGCGTTCTTCCGAGAAGAGGAAATCGCGCAGGTAGCCCAGGACGTGCTGTTTCGTGCCGTTGATCATGACGTGCGTCGAACCGTCATTCACGTTGTCGATGACGGACGCTTCTTCATTCAGCGCAGCATGGAGCTGGTCGAAATAGGAGACCTGAAGCTGCGTCCCGTGCCGGATCGAGCCGGAATCCGGAGCCATTTCGCCGAGAATGAGCCGAAGCAGCGTCGTCTTCCCGACTCCGTTGGGGCCGAGAATGCCGATCCGGTCTCCGCGCATGATCTGGAAACTGAGGTCCTTCACGATCGGGAATTCTTCGTTTTCGCTGCGGAAAGAGAAATTCAGCCCCTTCGTCTGGACGACGAGCCGGCCGGACGTGACCCCTTCCTGGATCTGAAGTTTTGCGGTTCCCGGGTCTTTCCGGATCAAAGCGGCATCGCGGCGCATCTGTTTCAGCGCACGGACTCGTCCTTCATTGCGGGTCCGCCGGGCCATGATGCCGGTGCGGATCCAGACCTCTTCCTGTGCGAGCTTTTTCTGGAAATGCTCCAGTTCCTTCTCTTCCGCGTGGAGACGCTGTTCGCGACGTTCCAGATACGTATCGTATGCGCAGTCGTACCGGTAGAGATGCCCGCGGTCCAGTTCCCAAATGGAGGTCGCGATGCCGCGCAGAAACATTCGGTCGTGCGTCACGAAGAGGACCGTTTTTTTGTATTTTTTCAGGAAATCTTCGAGCCAGAGGATGGAATTCAGGTCCAGGTGGTTCGTCGGTTCGTCCAGAAGAAGAACGTCCGGTTCCGCAACGACCGCCCGGGCAAACAGAACACGGCGTTTCTTGCCTGCGGAAAGGGTGGAGATCTCGGCTTCTCCGTCGATCCCGATCTTTTGAAGGACACTCTCCACTTTGCGCTGGATCTCCCAGGCTCCCGAGACCTCCAGCTCATGCTGAAGCCGATCCAGTTCCTTCTGAAGAGATCCCGCTTTTGCGTACTCCTCCGTTTCGTAGGCGCGTGCGATCCCGGCAGTGACTTCATGGAAACGGGAGAGAAGTTCCCCGTCTTTCTGAAGTCCCGACGTGATGATGTCCAGCACCCGCCCCTTCAGATCGACCGGGACCTGCTGCGTCAGGAGCATCGTCTGGAGTCCCTGGGCGCGGATGATCTCTCCGGAATCGGGAAGGAGTTCCTGGTTCAGGAGTTTCAGGAGCGTGGATTTTCCGGCTCCATTTCGGCCGATGAGTGCGATTTTTTCACCCGGTTCGACCGTCATGTTTGCATGATCCACCAGCGGCGGATATCCGAGTGCGTAATTTAAATCCCGAAGAATGAGCTGTGCCATGAAAAACTCCTGAAATCAAGTCTGAAATATTTTTCAGAGGTCCAGTATACCAGATTTCAGGATTTTGGCAAGCCGGTCCCTGGAGCCTTTCGGCAGGATGGAACGAAACGTTATTTTTCGGGGGATCTTTTTTGACGGGAATGCTGTGCGCCGTAGGTGTTTCTTTCCCAGAAAACGCCGTCTTCGTACCCCTGGATCTTCGTGTCTTTCTCTGCGCGGTCGAGTCGGGCAATGGTCCAGCAGCAGTACTCTTCGTTCTGTTCGATCCCGCAGAATCGGCGTCCCAGTTTTTTTGCCGTGACCGCAGTCGTTCCGCTTCCGAGGAATGGATCGAAGACCATGTCGCCCGGCCGGGAGCTTGCGAGGATCAGTTTGGCGATGAGTTTTTCCGGCTTCTGGGTCGGGTGGTCCGTATTTTCCGGCATGGACCAGTAGGGGATCGAGATGTCGTCCCAGAAATTGGACGGATACGTGACGCGGTAGTTTCCCGACTCGCTTTCCTCCCAGTCTTTCGGCTTCCCGTTCTGCCGATAGGGAGCGATGACTTTTCGTTTCATTTTTACGGCTTCGACGTCGAAGTGGAATTTTTCCGAGACCGTGCCGAACCAGATGTCCTCGCAGCAGTTCTTCCAGTTGTGCTGGGCACCGCGCCCTTTTTCTCTCTGCCAGGTGATCCGGTTTCGGACTTTCAGGTACTTTTCCATCACGGAAAAAAGGTCGGCCGTACATTTCCAATCGCCGCACAGATAGACCGAGGCGTGGGGTTTCAGAAGCCGGAGAAGTTTGGGGAACCAGCTTTCGAGATATTCGGCATAAGCATTTCCGGAACTTCTGGAGAACTGGAAACCATGAAAATTCTTATCCAGATTGTACGGCGGATCAATGATCAGCAGATCTACGAATTCGGAAGGAAGTTTCCCGATGAAGTCAAAAAAATCTCCGTGGAGAATGCGGTCCTCGATCCCGCTGAGGGAAAAAGGAGTTTCCGGGATCAGAAGCAGACGTTTTTTGCAGTTTTCGTATTCTTCTGAAGAAAGCGTCAGCGTTCGATTCCGGGGTGCTCGCGGTTTCCTGTCCATGAAAGTTCTGTTTTCCAAAAGGCCGTTTCCCAAAGGTGTCCTGTTCGTGTTTTCTGCCGTTTTGCTCACGAAACATTTTGCTTTCAATATAATTCAAGACCACACAAAAGTCAAGATGCCCCGGAACGTTTTCATGCAGGAAATCCCAAAAAAGAATACTCCGCATCCGGAAAATTTTTCCTTAACGAAAAAACCCCGAACGCCGGAAGACCTGAACGTTCGGGGTCGGTTTTTCAGTAAAGAATACGCTCTGTCCCGTTCTGCATCTTATTTGCAGATGCGGATGTTGCGGTAATGGATCGTGGATCTGCCGTGGAGACCCTGGAATCCGATGTATCCGACGGTGTCCGCGTCCGCCAGAGCTTTCCCCTGGAATTTGCCTTCGATCGCCGTGCCGTTCGGGCTGACTTTTTTGTCGGTCCACTGGCTCATGTCCATTTCGTTGATCAGCTCGCCGTTGAGCCAGATCTTGATGGTGGAGCCTTTGCAGATGACTTCCATTTTGTTCCATTCACCCGCCGGTTTCGTCACGACTTTTTTCGGGGCCTGGTAGCCGTAGAATGCGCCGTTTCCATGATAGTTCGGTTCGGTTCCGGCATCGTCCAGAAGCTGGATCTCGACCGTGTTCGGGATCCAGTTGCGTTTGTCCGAGCATTTGATCAGGAAACCGGCGTTGGCGTGTTCGGACAGTTTGTATTCAAACGAGACCTTGCAGTCGCCGATCTTTTCCTTCGTCCAGATCGCGGCATCACGGGCAGCACACAGTTCGCCGTTTTCATTGATGGACCAGATGCTGGCATCATAGTCTGCCTTTTCCAGATTCTTGCCGAACAGGGGCTGGCAGCAGCAATCCGCCGCGAAGCAGCTGGAAGCCGAGAGAACGAGAGCGCACAGAGCGAACCAAATTTTTTTCATTGATCTTTCTCCATTTTGAAATTTTAGGTTGGTTAGGTTGGTTAAACTTTCCATATTATGAACGATTTTCCATCTTTTGTCAAGTGGAGGGGGACTTTTTTTTCAAAATTCTTTCAGTACCGGCATCCGGTCCATGAGCAGGATCCGGCCTGTTTGAGAGAGCATCGGCCTGTTCGAGAGAGCATCGGCCTGTCTGAGAGAGCATCGGCCTGTTTGAGAGAGCATCGGCCTGTTTGAGAGAGCATCGGCCTGTTCGAGAGAGCATGGAACAGATCGAGGAACGGATCTTAAAAACAGCTCCCCCGTTTCGGAACCAGGCCGGGATGCGAAACGGGGACATTTTCAGAAAGTTTCGGTTGATGAAACGGTTGGAGGTTTCCGATTTTTACTCGTTTACTTCCAATTCGTACCAGACGGTCCTGAACTGCGGGCCGATCTCAAACACGCTGCCGTTTTCCGTGTTTTGAACTGGGACTTCGGCTTTTCGGTCTCCATTTGGGTCAAGGGCGAAGACTTTTACTTTCTCCGCGGGCACCTGAAGCGTGAGTTTTGCCGGGATGCCTTCCGCCATGACCGGTGCGTGTCCGCGATCGGGGAGCGTGATGGCTCCGGGGCCCATTTCTTTCATGGTCCTTCCGGCATTTCCGCAGTTTCCCGTGGCCGCGAGCAGTGCGGAAACTTTCCCGTTTTTGCCGTCAAGACCGTTTCCAAAACGCGACGTCAGAGAAACGGAAGCCCAACCAAGGCGCGTCGGGCCGATCTCCAATTTTAAAATTCCCCAGTCAACCGTTCGGCCTTCCGGGAATCCGGTGAAGAATTTCGTGTTGGGACTGTTCGCGGTCAGGAACGCTTTTCCGGGGATCTCTTTATTCCAGGTGATCTCACCCGTATCGCTGACGAAGACTTTCCGGCTGTCCAGCGCGGGCGGGAACTGTTCTTTCGTGAGTCCGCCCCCTTTGACGTTGAGGCTGATCTGGTGGAGCGCGGCATACTGCAGATCCAACGGTCCCATTCCGACGGTGATCCGTTTTTGGGCCATTCGGTCCGTTCGGTAGGCGTCAAGGTCTGCGTGAATGTCGAGCGAGTTCCGAGCCTGCGCGATGTCCCCGCGAACGAAAGCGCCGCAGCACGCCGGGAAGTGGGCGAGTGCGTCCGTTCGGGCGATCAGGTCAAAGAAGCACCATGGATCAGCCTGCGGTTCCCATGAATCGACGTAGTGATTGT
This sequence comes from Thermoguttaceae bacterium, assembly GCA_017939795.1. Classification (GTDB taxonomy): domain Bacteria; phylum Planctomycetota; class Planctomycetia; order Pirellulales; family Thermoguttaceae; genus RGIG3701. Next base: position 8,442 of record JAGBAA010000078.1, on the reverse strand, counting down.
ACGTGTACTGGAAGATGCCGGACCAGTTCTGAAGCCGTCCGAAAATCGCGAGCATCGGCTGTGCTTCGGCACCGTACTGGTTCGGGTACGGATGATTGTACTCGCTGACGGTGAATGGGTATCCGGTCACGCGGTGCGAAGCGAGGTTGAGAATATTTCGGAGCGAATTGACCATCGCCGCATTTCCGGCCTTCCACGGTTTATTGGCGTAGAGAGAGATCCAGCCGCCGGAGGGATGCTGCCAGTAGGCGTGCGTATCGATCAGGTCCATTCTTGCCTGAACGTGTTCCGCCGAGTATCGGATCTGCGTGCCGTAAACGAGGGATCTGGCTCCGAGCTCTTTTTTGATGTACTGGTACATCGTGTCCCAATAGGCACATTCGGTATCTTCGAGGAATTGGCCGAAATCATTCAGAGCGTTGGCCGGGACGCTCATTCCGGGCGTGAAGGTCGGCATCGGTTCCGCCGGATAGTTTTCGGTCAGGTCTGCGATGGATCCGCCTTTTTGGATGGAGAAATCGTCCAGCTCGTACTCGCCGGGTTTGAATCGTGTGAGCTGGAAGAGCGCGTTTTCTACCGTTTGGGTCGCGAGAAAGGTCCGGGTGATCGTTTCCCATTCCTTTCCGACGCGGACCTGTTCCACCAGTCCAAGTGTCTGAAACCCGTTTTTGAGATCGACGGCGGCAAAACTCAGATCCCATGGGTCATTTCCTGCCGTTTTGCGGATCTTCAGTCGGAAAGTGTAGAGCTGACCCTCTTCCAGGGAGATCTTCTGATAGAGTTTCGGCGAGAAATCGTCTCCCGGTTTCGTCACGGAAAATTTCAGGATGCCGTTTTCGATCTTTGCCTGACATTTTCCCGATCCGCGATAGGAGTAGAGCGTTTTGCCTTTCAGTGCGGAATCATCTTCAAACGTGCCGCCGGTCACCTGTTCGTCACGGAGCGGCTCTGCTTTCGCGGTCCAGTTCCATGCATTCCGAAGGTCCGCGGCGTTGGGGTACTTCTTTTTCAGCCAGGCGTTCCATTGGCGATTCAATTCTTCACGGTAGACCGGGTCGGCAAAAGCGTACGTTCCGGAGAACCAGCCTTTCTGAAAAGAGTCCTCGTTCGTGATCTCGATCATCGCGATGGTCGGTTCGTTGACGTACGCGTTCCCGGTATACGGATTGACGTGGGTGAGGAGATCGCGCGCGTACTCTTTCTGCAGCTCGATCATTCCGGGGACGAACTGCCCGAAGCCTTTGTTCGCCCACGAGGAAGCCGGGAAGCCGTCGCGCGGGTCGAGAGTACGTCCGACATGAAGATTAAGGTTGACGTAGATGCCGTTTTGGCGAAACTGGTCGATCATGAAGTCGAGTTTTTCGAGCTGTCTGGGATCGAGAACGCGCTGGGTCACGGAATCGTCCGCGAGAATGCCCTGCGTCGGTTTCGTCATGAAGTTGGTGTACCAGGTGTCCATGAAGTGCAGACGAACGCAGTTGATCCCCAGCCGTGCGAGGCGTTTCGCCATTTTCTCCGCGTTTTCATGAGACGGGAAGTTCGCGGGGCCGGTGAGGTTCGTGGCGTTGAAACGGATGATCCCGGCATCATTGACGAAGTTTCCGTTTTCGTCTGCGCGGATGAATCCATCTTTTCCTGCGGGGGCCGCCAGAACGTGAGCCATGGAGGAAACGTTGTTCGGGGCATCGTACGAAATGACGAACGGGAACATGTCGGACTGATCTTCCGCTATGGCGTCATGTGCAGTTTGAGCGCAGAGCGCATGTCCGCCAAATGCGATCCCCAGTGCCGTCATGGCCGCCAGAAAAGAGAAACGGGCTTTTTTCATGGAATGTTCTCCATTTTTTTTTGAAATTGAAGGTCGGTTTAGGGGCGTTTGAGTGGATCCAGGTTCGTATCTCTCCATTAAATTCCCCGCATTATGGACGATTTGCCGTTTTTTGTCAAGCCGCTGAATGGAATTTTTTCAAATTTCTTCCGGATCCATCACTCGGCCCATGAACAGGATCTGCCCCGTCTTCAGGTCGTGGATCAGGAAGACGAACGGTCTGTCAACGTGAAGTTCCTCCGGAATGAGACCGCCGCCGAGGTATCCGCCCATCGTGAAGAGCGAACGGGCCTGCGTTCCCTTTTCGTCAACGGAGATCTCCGAGTGTGCCTGCGCGAAATCAAAATGAAGCGGACGGGAATCGGAGATCCGCGAAAGATCCGCCTTTTTCGGATCAAAGAGATCCGAGGCTCCCAGAGATCCCAGAATGCTCCGGAAGTCGGTCTGGTCCTGGATCCTGAAACGCGGAAGCCGGAGTTTCAGTTTCGGCATGGCGCGGGAAAGAGGGGGCGTATGGAGCGTTGAGGGGATCTGCGCCGCCAGTTTTTTCTCAAGTTTCGGGAGTCCGTCCGGTTCATCCGGGACGAAGAGGTACATCTGGAACCGTTCCTCGTATGGAAGATGGAGCACTCGGAAACCGTCGCCGGGCCAGACCGCCAGCGTTTCCTCGCAGAACATGGTCGGGACCTGGCGAACTTTTTCCCGGGAGCCGCAGTAGAATGGGAGATCTTCCGTTTTTCCAGGGGAGAACGGGAAAAACCACCGTGCACTGAAATTGGTCCGTGCGAGCATCAGGATCCGTGTTTGGGGCTGGACGCATTGACGCAGAAGAGCGGTCTCCTCCGGCATCGCAGTTTGTTCTGAAACCGAAAGGTCTCGCTGTATCTTCTGGACCGATCCGTCCGGATCCTGTGCGAAATCGAGATTTTGGGGAATGGAACCAAAGAATTTCTGGTGCGTTCGGCTCCATTCTTGCTTCAGGTCCACGTCGCGGTCAATATAGACGCCGGAATAAAGCACAAACTGTCCGCCCGTGCCGCTTTCCAGCCGTTTTTTCAGATGCAGAAAGTCCCGTAGTTCCTCCGTCTCCATCTTTTCGAGTCCCAGAAGCTCCAGGAGCTGCCGGCGTGTCTCTCCCTCCGCCCCTTCCGCAGCCATGGCGCAGGTCCAGAAAACGGCGGTCGGCGAGAAAATGAAATTTCCGTCCCGTTCCTCCGCCATCTTTCGGTAGACGGCAGACGCAAGCTCCCACTCTTTTTCCGCGAGTTTCCAAAGCACTTTCGGCGGTGTTTTGCCGTCCTTCGGCGTGTTTGGAAGCTCTTGATCCGCCAGCTCTTGATCCGCCAGCTCTTCATCCCGAAAAAGTCCAAGTTCTTCGGGAGTCTCGCCGTCGGCGTTTCTGTGTTGCGGATCTCCTCCCTTTTCGACGAGGAACCGGAAAATTTCGGACTTCGTCCCCCAGCGCCGTGCGGCTTCATGAAGCGGAGTTTCTCCCCGTTTGTCTTCCGCGCGGACGTCCAGTCCATTGCCGTCCGGTCCCGATTCCGTGAGCTGCGCAAGAAGTTCCAGAAGTTTTTCATCCGGCTCTGAAGCGTCGCGAAAATACGCATCTGCATTCAGGCTCGGCACGGGTTCCTTAATGGCCCAATGAAGGAGCGTTTTTCCGAAAACCGGGTCGCGAAGATCCGTCCTGGCCCCTTTCCGGATCAGAAATCTCACGGTCTCCCACTGGTCGTGGTACGCGGCGCAGAACAGAGGAGTGAGCCGGAATGACTTGCCATGCTCGCAGACTTCGTGAATGTCCAGCCCTTTTTCGAGAAGAAATTCTGCCGTTTCCGTATTTCCCGACGCTGCCGCGTGATGAAGAAGTCCTTTGGAGGCATTCAGATCGGCTCCGAGTTCCAAAAGAAGCTGGACCATCTCCAGATCCTGAGACTCGACCGCATGGAGAAGCGGCGTCCTTCCGTCAAGTCCCGGCGCGTTGAGGTCCATTCCTGCCTGGACGAGGAGCTCCCAGAGTTCCCGATCTTCCGTATACGGCGCAGCGAAAAAAAACGTCTCTCCCAGGTCATTTCGAGTGCGGGCATCTGCTCCGTGCGCAAGCAGGAAACGCACGCATTCCGTGTTTTCCGAGCGGACTGCATTCCAGAGCGGCGTTTCTCCGTGCTGATTCACGGCATGGACGTCCGAAAAATGGCGAAAGACCCGCTGCATAAACTGGAGCTCTCCCGATCCTGCCGCCAGATGAAGAAGAGAATTTCCGGAAGCATCCCGAGCATTGGGATCCGCCCCGGCCTGAATGAGGAGTTCCAGGATCTTTTCGGTCTGGGAGACGGTTTCGTTTCGGTCTGCTTCGGTTTCCGGAGAAGATGGATCGAGACTTTGAAGCTGGTCTGCCGTATTGCCGATGAGGCGCATCAGTGCGCTGAGATCCGTCAGCGGATCCCGTTTGTTCGGATCGGCTCCCCATCGCAGAGCCTGACGGACCGCGTGAATGTCGGAGTTCTCGATCCCGTCCCGCAGACGTTCATTCCAGTCGGTCTTTTCCTTCCGAGAACCGAACTCTTCTTCCGTTGAAAGAACGTATTTCTGGACCTGAATTTCGGGATCCAAAATTTCTGCGCCATGGCCGTCTTTGTGCGGATGGGGACCTCGGATCGGCTTGCCGCCGAATTCGCGCAGACGCACGCACAGGGACGATCCTTTTCCCAAGATCTCTTCCGCAAGTCCGAGCGCGGAATTTCCCTCTGCGTCCAGAGTGTTGACGTCCAGTCCTTCCTGAAGGAGAAACTCCAGCATTGGGAGATCTCCGTGTTGTGCGGCTGCATGGAGGAATGGGAGATCTTCCGAAAGTTCCGCGCCCATTTTTCTCAAAAATCGTACATTTTCGAGATTGCCGGCCTCCACGGCGTACAGGATCGGCGGGTGACCTACGAGATCTTCTTCATGCAGTTCCGCCCCATTTTTCAGAAGGATCTGAAGCGTTTCAGGCCGGCATTTTTCGGCGGCGGTGAAGAGGAGTTCCGGCAGCTCCTCTGAGATCTGCTTTTGAACGGCAGGATCCTGAAGCAGAACATCCAGTACCGCACCATGTTTCATCTGGACGGCTTTTCTCAATGGGGTCATGCCGCCGGAGGTCTGCATTTCTGCGGCCGGAGCTTCTGTTTTCGCTCCGTTTTCAAGCAGGATCGCCGTCATGCGTGCGTCTCCCCATTTTACGGCCCAAAAAATCGGAGTTTCGCCGAATGTTTCTTCCCGATGCTGGAGTTCCGCACCGTATTCTACCAGCAGCCGAACGAGCTTGCGGAGTTTCTTCTCCATGGTTTGCGAGTCGGTTTCCGGATCGGTTTCCGAATCGGTTTCCGAATACTTTTCCGGCAAGAACCGTGAGGCTTCGACCGCCAGAAAAATTGGCGTGACCCCTTCGCCGATCTCGCCGTTGGCGTTCGCTCCCCCTTCGAGTGCCGCACGAACAAGATCCGTGTCGAGCGACAGGATCCCGGTTTCGAGCTGATCCTGAAGAGCGTGCGGACCATTTTTTTCATCCAGTACCCCGACATTCGGCGGATTGGCCCGGTCTTTCCGGACCTGGCTGCGGGTTTCTTCCCACCGGGAGCAGGAGTTCAGAAACGGAAGCAGGAAAATACAAAAAATGAAGATGCGCATCATGAAATTCCTGAAAACGGGTTCTTTCTTTGGGTTCATCCGGTAAACTGCGAGTCGGGATCTCTTGGTCTGCCGGTCATGGGATCGGAATGGGAGAGGCGGTCTCTTCACCGTCGGGGAATTTTCGCGGCAGTTTGAAAACATCGCCGTGAATGTTCGAGAAGTAAAGATCGGCCTCGGAAGGTTTTCGTCCATGGCCATCCGCCCAAAATGCGAAGAAATCTTCGTGCCGGTCGATCGGACGGCGAGGATAGCAGTGGTTTCGGGGACTGTTCTGCGTCATTTGACGGACTTTTTTCCAGCTCGCTCCGCGGTTGGAAGAGACCCAGAGGGACACTTCCCCGCCCGTATTGAACTTCTGCGGACCTTCTCCGTCCGTGGCGACGACGCGCCAGGTCCCGTCTTTTTCGACGTAAAGAGAACCAAAATCGTAATTGTTGTCCGACTCCGTGACTTTACGGATCTCCCATTCTTTGCCGTTCCATGCGCACGTAAACCATTCCCGCGGCCCTGCTTCCGGTCCGCTTCGCCAGCCGTTGCTCGTAATGTAGAAAAGGATCGGGTATCCGTTCGCATCGTAAACCAGATCCAGAATATAGACGTTCTTCTTTTGAGCTTCATAGTCATGGACCAGGGCAGGGCAATTTTTATCGAGCATCGGAGTTTTGAGCGGTTTCCCGTCGACCGTCTGCCAGGTCTCGCCGCCGTCTGGGGATTCCGCATAGTAGAGATTCGTCCGCCAGTTCAGACCGACGCGCCCTGCGGCCGGATCGTGCGGATGATAGTTGAAGGTGGTGCCGAGTTTAAAGACTCCGTCTTTTTTCCAGAATGCCGCGTTCTGATAGTGTCCGTGCTCCATGGCCGCGATCGGTTTCCATTCGCTCCAATGGATCCCGTCTTTACTTTTCATGAAACTGACGATCCTCTCCGCTCGGGATCCCGGATCGTTCAGGACCGACCGGTCGTACGTCGTGAAGAAGATGAACATTCCTTCCCCCCGGATGCTGAAGACCTGCACGTAGGAGAAGTTGGTCATGGGGACTTCTTTTCCATTCTCCATTTTGAGTACTTTCACCAGCTCAAACTCTGAAATATCGTATGGCCGGATACTGCGCGTGACGTAAGACGGACGGGAAGTGCCGTGGCTGGTGGAGAAGATCCAGATATACCCGGCATCGTCGATCGCCATGACCGGATTGTCGTGTGCGTCTTCCGTCTGTTTATCCAGAATGATCGTGGGGCGTGCGGCCTTTCCGCTTGCATGGTCAAAGAACGAAACTTCGTGAAGGAGCGTTTTGCCCGTGAGGTCCGTGCCGCCGAAGCAGAAGAACGTTTTATTCACCTCCGGCCGGTATACGCTGAATGGATAGTGATTCGCGGGATAGGTCCCCAGACCGCCCGAGTATTTGTAGCCATACGCATCGCCGCTTGCCTGATTGAAATACCAGATGCTTCGGAACCCGCTGTCTTTGGCATTGAGGAGCAGACCGTCTCCATAGACGGCATCCTGAAGCGGTATTTCCGGCGGTACGATGCTGACGGGCTTTACATCCTTCATGCGTGCGGAACTCCACCAGACGGCCGGTTTCGCGGTTGGGAGACCGTCGTTCATTTCCAAAAACGGTCCTTTGGCCAGTTCGGCGGCTTCGGAGGCACTTAAGGCGCGGGAGTAAAGGCGAATGTCTTCCAATGCTCCGCTGAGATTCCGTATGGGGTCCTCACAGGCTCCGACCTTCAGGTACCGGGCAGTAAATCGGGTGCGGCAGACGTCTGTTTTCCAAACTGCGGCTTCTTTGCCGTTGAGATAGAGCCGAACATTTTTCCCATCGCAGGTCCCGACAAGGTGGAACCACTTTCCCACTTCCGGGATCGGAATGTTCGCGTGGCCGTAGCTGCTCATTTCGTTGGTTTGAACAAGAAAACGGATCCGTCCTTTGTACGCATAAAGCGTCCAGTCCTGTGCCGGTGTTCCGGAGGTCAGGAAGATCTGGGAATCTTTCTCTTCATTCATCCGGACCCAGACAGAAACCGAAAAAGAGTCGGGAGTCATGGGCACGTCGCTGGTCGGGACCTGAAAGGCTGTATTTCCGTCGAAAACGATCCCGTTTCCGGCAGGTTCCGCAAAAACGGTCCCGAAAAATCCGAAAAAGAGGCAGAAAATCGGCAAAAAACTGCAAATGGCGGCATTTTTGAACATGGGACGATTGGGAAACATGATCCACTCCTGAAGAAAAATTGGTTCCGCAGCCGTACATTCCCGAGCTGCATCTGCTGACATTTTACCGCAGGATCCTCGAACACGCAAGGACCATCATCATGGATTTCTGAAAAAAACGCAGAATTCCGTCCATATCCTCAAAACATTCCCCCCCCTCCCTGCGCATGCAGGGAAGATTTGGGAGGCGGCGCGTCTCGCGTCGCTTTCCTGGAACCCCCCCTGCGCGTGCAGGGAAGATCAGATATAACGCGGATCGTCCTACCGGAGACGGGAAACACCCCTGCGCGTGCAGGGAAGATTCTCCGAACTCCTCGGCGGCCGGCAGCATCTTGGAAACACCCCTGCGCGTGCAGGGAAGATCTCCAGCGGGGAGCGTCCCCGCAAAAAAATCCGGAAACACCCCTGCGCGTGCAGGGAAGATACCGTCTCATCGTATCCGTCCAAAGAGATGCTCGAAACACCCCTGCGCGTGCAAGGAAGATGGCGGCACAGTATCACTGGGACACATACAGGCAGGAAACACCCCTGCGCGTGCAGGGAAGATGCCCTTTCTTGGCGGGAGGTCTTGAGTGGTCTGGAAACACCCCTGCGCGTGCAGGGAAGATCCTGCGAAGACGCAATTTTCGCCGGTGATCGAGGAAACACCCCTGCGCGTGCAGGGAAGATTCCCCGCCTTCCGGTGCGTTGCCCAACTCAATAGAAACACCCCTGCGCGTGCAGGGAAGATGAT